>NZ_JBTMWM010000001.1:0-1006566 GCF_054489705.1 Sphingomonas sp. RS6 | reverse complement strand
TCCCGGACCGTCAACACCGTTTTGCAATTTTATGTCGTTTTTCTCCAACCGACCCCGCAAAGCCGCAGAAATCCGCCATTTTCTAGCGTGCAAAATCCCGACAATGATGACCGATTGATGACCCTGCAGCCCGAATCACCGGCGAATCATGGGTCGAATCGTCACTGAATAGGGATTCGAGGGGCGAATTCAGCACGATCGATCCGCCGCTGGCCGATAATCGTGCACTGGCGGCGCCTCCGAGTCAGCGCAGCGCCGGTGCCTGCCGCTCGGGATGCGTCACACCGCCTGTATATAAGCGCGCATCGCCTCGGCCTCGGACTCGATCCGGTCGATCCGGTATTTGACGAGATCGCCGATCGAGACGAAGCCGATACAGGCCTCGCCATCGATCACCGGCAAGTGGCGGATGCGCCGCCGCGTCATCAGCGCGAGCGCGCCGAGCACGGTCTCTTCTGGGGTGACGGTGATCGCCGGCGCCGTCATCACCGCAGAAACCGGCTTGTCGAGCGCGGCGGCACCTTCGCGGGCGGCGCAATAGATGACGTCGCGTTCCGAAAAAATGCCCGCGACCTGGCCTCGATCGAGCACCGGGGCGGCGCCGATGCGCCGTTCGGCAAGCAATGCGATCGCTTGCGCGACGCTCTTGTCGGCGGCGATCGACACGACGTCGTGCCCCTTGCCCTGCAGGATTGCGGCGATGGTCATCGCGTCCTCTCCTTGGCTATTGTGCTTTTAGACGTTGTTTGTCCCATGATTCGCCCCCAATTGCAAAGCATGGCGCAACGACCCGGCCTCGACGATCCCGCTTATGCCGCCTTTGCCTGGCGGCGCTTTCGGCGGGTGCTAGCCTGGATGGCAGTGGTGGCGGTGCTTGCCGCGCTTGCCGCTGAGTATTGGCTCTATGCGACGATGGGCGAACTCCACATCGTCACCGCGATCGCCACGTTTCTGGGCGTGTTCCTGACGATCATGATGGCCGCGGCGCTGATGGGGCTGATGTTCCTCAGCTCGGGGAGCGGCCATGACGACGAGGTGGAAGACCCGCTGAAGGGCGAGGTCGAGATCGACTGAGGCTCAGCGATCGGTCGAGAGCGTCAGGTCGAGCGTCGCCGTGCCGTTGGCGGGGACGGTGACGGTCCAGGTCGGCAGGCCCTTGCGCTCGGGCAGTTTCGCGCTGGCCTTGGCGACGCGATAGCGGATCGGCAGTTCGAATCGAACCGGGCGGTCATGGGCGTTGCGGACCTCGATCCGGAACGCCGTGCGGCGGCGCGATCCCGGCAGCGCGGTGACGGTGTAGTGGACGTCGCTGGCGGTGCTGGGGAAGAACTCGACCTCCTCGCCGATCGCGCGATCGGCCAGGTTGCTCTCGCCGAGCAGCAGCGACTGGCCGCCCCGCGGCGCGAACAGCGCGACCTTGCCGGCCGGAAGCGGCAGGCCGAGGCCCTGCGCCGCCTTGTTCTCGGCGCGCAGCACGATCGCGGCGGCGCGCGGCATATCGTTCGCGAAGGGGGTGAAATCGCCGCGATAGAGATGCGCGACCTTCACCCGCTCGCGATGGAGCATCGCCACCTGCTTGGTGGAAAGCGCGGCGACCGTCACCGGTTCGGGGACGCGATAGAGCTTGAGGTCGCCCAGATCCTCCTGCTCGGCCATCATCACCGGTTCCGCCTTTCGAGCCCGTGCGCCGGTGACGACGATCTCCATCGCGGGCGCGGGCGGCGGGGCGGGCATCGACATCGCGGGGAGCGCGTCGACGACATATTGGGGCATGTCGCTCGTCGTGCCCATCGGCCAGCATTGCAGCGACAGATCAGGCACCACGCCCTGCGGCAGGCGCGCCGCGCGTTCCTTGTTCGGCGCACCGGCGACCGCGGCGGTGCGGGCATCGGCAAAGCCCTGCGACCCGGCATTGCGCACCGTGAGCCAGGCGAACAGATCGAGCGTCGCGCCGTCGGGCGCGAGTTCGGCGACATAGCTGGCCTGCCAGTCGAAGCCCTGCGCCAGATAGGAAAGCTGCACCGTCACCGTCTGCGCGACGGCGCTGACAGTCGTCACCGACAAGGTGGGCTTGGCGGCGAGGTCGGCGGGGACGCCGGAATAGCGGATCGCCTCGGGCAGGCCCGAACAGCCGAGCGCCTCCACCCCGGCCGCTGTCGTCAGCACCACGCCGTTCGCCGGGCCGGACTGGATCACGCCCTCGCCCTCGGTCACCCGGCCGGTGGCGGGGTCGGTGCGGCGCACCGTCACGCGGCGCTTGAGATAGGCATCGACCAGCGAAGCCGGCGACAGCAGCCGCGCATCGCGATTCTTCTCGCCCGCCCCCTGCGGCAGGCCGGAGACGATCGCGGTTTCGGGCATCATCCCTTCGGACACGCCGACGAAGCGGATCACCGACGAACCGGCGGGGAGCGTGATCGTCCGCGTCTCGGTAACCAGCGCATAGCCGCCGGGCCAGTAGCGCGACATCGGCCCGTCGCCGCGATTCGGATCGCGATAGAGCGTCACCGCCACGCTGTCGGGCGTTTCCGAGACGACCAGCGCCTGCGCGACCGCCGGCGCAGCGGCGAGCAGCGCGATAAGGGCAAGAGCGATGCGCGCGAGCATCGGATCAGTAGCGCGTATCGAACACCACGGTGACCGACGCCTTGCCATTGGCGGGCACCGGCACCTTCCACTCCATGCGATCGGCGGAGACGCGCTCGCCCGTCAGGCTCTGTTCGACGAGGCGGACATCGCCCCACAGCCCGTCCTGCGCCAGATCGACCGTCACCGCTTCGGGCCTGGCATTGGTGAAATCATAGCGCATCGTCGTGCGCCAGCGCCGGCTCGATTCGCGCTTGCGCTCGACCACCGTCGCGCTGCCCTTCACGTCGAAGGCATCGCCGGTGCGGATCGACATCGCCGACCCCATCGGCGCGGCATCGACGCGGCTTTCGCCGATGAACTGCGGATCACCGCGCTTGTCGCGCATATAGACGCGGATCGTGCCCGAGGGCAGCTGATCGCCGAGCCCGCCCTGCCGCGAGGTGGAGAATTTGAGCACGCTCGATGCGCTGCGCGGATCGCCATTGGTCATCAGCCAGCCATTGACCCATTCATAGGCCTTGCGCGCCGGCGCGCCCTTCACGTCGAGGAAACTGACCTGCTTCTGCTGGGCGTTGGCGATCGTGGTGCGATGCCCGAGCGGATAGAGATAATAGTCGCCCAGCCGTTCGCGGTCGCCACTTTCCGTGCCGGCCTCGTCGATCGTCGAATCGCCGCGCTGGCCGAATTGCACCACCTCGCGCCGGCCGCCATTGTTGGGCTTGCCCGCCACCAGCAGCACATCGGCGTTACGATAGCTGGTCCCGGTTTCGTTGGTGAGCGTGATCCAGCCCTGCATGTCGATCGCGCCGCGCCCCTCGTCGAACAGCATCACATAGTCGCTGGTCCAGCCGAGGCCGGGCGTGAGATAGCTGAGGGATGTCGGCACGCGGCCGCCCTTCGCCACTTGGAGCGTCACCGACAGCGTCGGGCGGGCGCGGAGATTTTCGGGCACCTTGTCGAAGATCACGCGCACCGGCAGGCCATCGTCACGCAGCACCTCGATCCGGTTGCCGATCTGGAGCACCACGCCGCCATTGGCCGCGAGCACCCGTGCCTGTTCGCGCGTTTCGGCGCCGGTCGCCGGATTGACCCGGATGATGGTGACGACCGAGCCGACCGCCTTTTCCATCAGCTTGGAGGGCGTGAGAAGATCATAGTCGAAATTCTGTTCGACGATGCCGATGCCAGGGCCGGCGAGCGTGACCGTTTCCGGCCGGATCTGGGCCGAGACATCGGGAAATTCCTGTCGCGTGCGGCCGGCCGCCAGATCGAGCGTCCGCACATCCTGCACCAGCGACTGGCCGTTCTGATAGATGGTGATCGAAAGATCGCCCTGCGCGGTCTGGTCCGGGGCGGGAATCTGCTGTGCCTGCGCAGCCAGCGGCCATGCCGCCAGCAAGCCGATCATCCGACGCATCCCGATCTCCCCCCCGCTTGTTGCGGCGATGCTAGCAGCCGGGCGTGCGAACGCCAGCGCGAAATCCCTGCCGGCGATGGCGAAGCGGCGCATGCAACGAAAAAAGGGCCCGCCTCCCGATGGAAGCGAGCCCCTTTTCAGACGATGGCGTCTGCCTCAGGCGGCGGAAACCTCGGCCTCGTCGCTCTTCGTGGTGCGACGGCGGCGCGGCTTTTTCGGTGCCTCTTCCTCGGCACCCGACTCTGCGCCGATCGCCGGGGGAAGGATCGCGGCGTCGATGCCCTGCGCGGTATCCGCCTCCGCAGCCGGTTCGCGGCGCGGACGGCCGCGACGGCGGGGCGCGGCTTCGGCCGCGTCGGCGGCCGGCTCGGCAGCCGGAGGCGCGGACGAGGCAACCGCCTCGCGCGCCGGCTCACGACCATGATCCTCGGTCACCGGCGCGGCGGCACCATTGCTACGGCCGTTGCGGCGATCCTCACGAGCCTCGCGGCCTTCGCGACCGTCACGCGGCTCACGGCCCTCGCGCTCGAAGCGGGGCTCGCGCTCGCGACGCTGCTGGCGCGGCGCTTCCTGCTCGTCCTCGCGACCGGGCTCGCCCTCGAGCTCGAACTCGTCCTCGTCGCTCTCGTCGCGCTGGCGGCGCTGCTGGTTCTGCTCCTCGAAGCGCGAACGGCTCTCGTTCAGAACGCGGAAGTAATGATCCGCGAACTGCAGATAATATTCCGCGTTGACGCGATCGCCCTGCATCTGCGCGTCACGCGCCAGATTCTTGTATTTTTCGAGCAGCTGGGCGGCATTACCGCGGGCACGGTTGTCAATACGATTGCCGTTGCCCTGATTGCCGGGGCCTCCGCCCTGGCGTTGTTGCTGCCCGCCCCGACCGCGACGGCGGCCGGCCTGACGATTGTTCATCAAGGTCTGTGTATCCTGTCTTTACAAAGCCGTCCGTCGATCCATCGAGGTTCCGGATGCAGGGTTACCTTCGCAGGGAGCGCCGGATCGCCGGTGCCTCCCGCCTGCCACGGCCGCCGGGCTGCGGCGGCGCACATGACCGTGGAGTCGGGCCTCAGCCCTTATATTCAACAACTTGGTTGAAGGTGCCTCGCCCCGACGTCCTTCTAGCCGCTGGCACACCAATCTCCAAGCACAAATATGTGACGTTTTCTTGCGAATTCAAGTCAGCCGAACCGCTCGTGGACGCCCACCCAGATCATTATAGACGCGCGGCGCCAATCCGTGTTCCCGTGCGATTGCGGAGACGGGATCGGCCTGCGTCCAGCCGATCTCGACCAGCGCGGCGCCGCCGGGCGCGAGCAGGCGCGGGAGTTCGGGAAGGATCCGTCGATAATCGTCGAGCCCGTCGGCACCGGCGAACAGCGCCGCCGCCGGCTCATGGTCGCGCACCTGGCGCGGCAGCGGCTCCCCTGTCCCGATATAGGGCGGATTGGCGAGGATGAGATCGAATTGGGCATCGATGCCCATCGCCCAGTCGCCGAGGCGGAAGTCGGCGCGCGCGGCCATGCCGAGCGCTTCGGCGTTGCGGCGGGCATAGCCGAGCGCGGCCTCCGACGCATCGACGCCCAGCCCCTGCGCCGTCGGCCATTCGGCGAGCGCGGCGAGCAGCAGCGTGCCCGGGCCGGTGCCGAGATCGAGGATGCGCGCCGGCGCACGGCCGGCGAACCATTGGACCGCCGCCTCGATCAGCGTTTCGCTGTCGGGCCGGGGGATCAGCACGCCGGGGCCGACCGCGAGGTCGATCGTCCAGAAGGCGCGGGTGCCGGTGATATAGGCGACCGGCTCATGGGTGAGGCGGCGGGCGACGAGCGCGGCGAAGGCTTCGGGCGCGGGATCGTTCAGGCGGGCGAGCAGCAGTGCATCACGGTTGATGCCCAGCGCGTGCGCCATCAGCAGCTCGGCATCGAGCCGGGGGGTGTCCGATACGGCTTCGAGCCGGCGGGTGGCGTCGGCGAGCGCGATGCGGATGGTCATCGCCATTCCTCCCCGGCGCGGAGAGGGGGACCAAGGCGCGCAGCGGCTTGGTGGAGGGGGGCTTCCACAAGGGCATCCCTCGCTGCGATCCCCCTCCACCATGTGCTGGCGCACATGGTCCCCCTCCCCATTCCGGGGAGGATCTTAGGTGTCGAGCTGGGCAAGCCGGTCGGCCTCGTCCTGCGAGACGAGCGCGCCGATCAGCTCGTCCATCTCGCCCTCCAGGATCTCGGGCAGGCGGTGCAGCGTCAGATTGATGCGGTGATCGGTCACGCGGCCCTGCGGGAAGTTGTACGTGCGGATCCGCTCCGAACGGTCGCCCGAACCCACCATCGAACGGCGCGCGCCGACGCGCTCGGCCGCCAGCCGTTCACGCTCGGCCTCGTACAGGCGGGTGCGGAGCACCTTCATCGCCTTGGCCTTGTTCTTGTGCTGCGAGCGCTCGTCCTGTTGGATGACGACGATGCCGGTGGGCAAGTGCGTGATCCGCACCGCGCTGTCGGTGGTGTTGACGCCCTGGCCGCCGGGGCCGGAGGCGCGGTAGATGTCGATGCGCAGATCCTTGTCGTCGATCTGCACGTCGGCCTCTTCGGCCTCGGGCAGCACGGCGACGGTGGCGGCGGAGGTGTGGATGCGGCCGCCCGCCTCGGTGGCGGGGACGCGCTGGACGCGGTGGACGCCGCTCTCGAACTTGAGCTTGGCGAACACGCCGGTGCCGGTGATGCCGACCACGACTTCCTTGTAGCCGCCCGCTTCCGAGCTGCTGGCCGAGATCAGCTCGGTCCGCCAGCCGAGCCGATCGGCATAGCGCTGGTACATGCGCAGCAGGTCGCCCGCGAACAGCGCGGCCTCGTCGCCGCCCACGCCGGCGCGGATTTCGAGCAGCGCCGGGCGCTCGTCGGCCGAGTCCCTGGGGAGCAGCGCCAGCGCCAGCTTGCGTTCGGCCTCGGCGAGCGTGCCTTCATTGGCGCGGAGTTCCTCCACGGCCATGGCGCGCAGCTCGTCATCGGCCTCCTGCGTCATCTGCTGGAGCGATTCGCCCTCGGCACGCAGCCGCCGCACGTCGCCCGCCGCGACCGCGACCGGCTCGATCTCGGCATATTCCTTCGAGACCTGGACGAAGCGATCGCCGGCGAGTTCGCCCGACGCCATCAGCGCCTGCAACTCGTCGCGCCGCGCCTCGATCGCCGCGATGCGGTCCGGCGGGATGCGGGTCATGCTTCAGGCAAGTCCCACACCAACGGATCAATCAAATCCCGGATTCGTTGAACATCGAGATTATCGCCCCGAACAATCTGGTGGCCAACGCCATTCGTGCCACCTCGTTTGTCCATTGTGATTATGTACGCCGGATCCAAGCGACGCATTTTATCGAATCGCTTTTTTGGATTGCCGGTGACGAACAGCTCAGTCCGGAAACCGGCGCGTCGCAGAACTGCTCCAAATGATGCCGCCGAGTTATCAAGCGCACGATTTTCCGAAACTATAGCCACCAAGTCGTCAGCGACCTTCGGCTCCTCGATCAGCATCGCCAGCCGCTCGACGCCCGCCGCCCAGCCCACGCCCGCCGTCTCCGGGCCGCCGAGTGAGCCGATCAGCCCGTCATAGCGGCCGCCGGCCAGCACCGTGCCCTGCGCGCCGAGCCGGTCGGTGACGAACTCGAACGCGGTGTGGCGGTAGTAATCGAGACCACGCACCAGCCGCGCATTGCGCGTCCACGCGACACCGGCCGCGTCAAGCCCGTCGGTCACCGCCTTGAAGAAGGCGGCGGCCTCGTCGGTCAGATAGGCGTCGATGTCCGGCGCGCTGTCGGCGATCGGGCGATCGCGCGGGTCCTTCGAGTCGAGGATGCGCAGCGGGTTCTTTTCCAGGCGCGCCAGGCTGTCCTCGGAAAGCTCGGCCTTGTGCGCCTCGAAATGCGCGACCAGCGCGGTGCGCCAGGCGTCGCGCGTCGCCGCATCGCCCAGCGTGTTGAGCTGCAGCGTCACGCCCTCGGCGATGTCCAGCTCCTTGAGCAGTTGGTCGGCCAGCACCAGCAGCTCGACATCGGCGGCGGGCTCGGGCGCGCCGATGATCTCGGCGTCGATCTGGTGGAACTGGCGATAGCGGCCCTTTTGCGGGCGCTCGTAGCGAAACACCGGGCCGGAGGTCGCGACCTTGAGCGGAGCGAACTGCTGCCAGCCCTCGGTGATGTACGCGCGGGCGATGCCGGCGGTGAATTCGGGGCGCAGCGTGATCGAATCGCCGCCGCGATCCTCGAAGGTGTACATCTCTTTGGAGACGACGTCCGAGGTCTCGCCCATCGAGCGGGCGAACACGCCGGTCGCCTCGAAGATCGGGATCTCGAGCCGCTGGAAGCAATAGAGCTTGCGCACCCGATCGAACGTTTCGAGCACCGCAGCGAACCGCCGCTGGTCTTCGCCGAAAATGTCCTGGGTGCCCCGGATGCGCTGGGGGGTCTGGATACGTGCCATTTGGGCGCGGCTATTAGGCCGGTTTGAGGCGGGGAGCAATGTGCGCCAATTCCTCCCCGTGCCGGGGAGGAATTTGGGGTTACAGCGCCGCGATGAAGGCGCGGGCGTTGGCGCCGACTTGCGCCGCGCTCAGCCCCGCCTTGTACAGCGCCGAGCCGAGGCCGAAGCCCGGAGCGCCGGCCGCCTGCCACGGGGCCATGTTGTCGGACGCGATGCCGCCGACCGGCAGGACGCGCGTTTCTTTGGGCAGCACCGCACGCATTGCCTTGAGTACCGTGGGGCTCGCCGCCTCGGCGGGAAACAGCTTGAGCGCGGTGGCACCGGCCTCGAGCGCGGCGAAGGCTTCGCTTGGCGTCATGATGCCCGGGAGCGAGACAAGGCCCGCCGCCGCGCTCGCGCGGATCACGTCGAGATTGGCGTTGGGCGAGATGATCATCGTGCCGCCGGCATCGGCCACCTGCTGCACCTGCGCCACCTGCAGCACGGTGCCCGCGCCGATCACCGCGCGGCCGGCAAAGCGCTTGGCGAGGCGGGCAATGCTGTCGAGCGGATCGGGCGAGTTCATCGGCACTTCGATCAGGGTGAAGCCGGCGGCGACCAGTTCGTCGCCGATCGCCTCGACCTCGTCGGGCGTCACCCCGCGCAGGATCGCGATCAGCGGGCATTTGGCGAAGGCGGCGTCGAATTCGGCGATGTGGCTCATGCAATCTGCTCCGCAAGGGCGAGGATTCCGGCGACGAAGGCGTCATGGCTGCTGGCGATCACCGCCTGCCGCCCATGCGCGCCGATCGCCGCCGCATAGAGGCCGCCCAGCATCGGGTCGGCCAGGATGTGAACGGTGTCGTGGCCGCTCGTCGCCAGCCGCGCGGCGACGTCGCTGCCGATCAGCAGCCCGCTGGCATAGGCGGCGGCGTCGGCATCGTCGCGCAGGCCGAGCATCTTGGCGGCGCGGATGCCGAACAGCGAGGCGGCGAGGTCGCGCGTGCGCCCCTCCTCCACGCCGTCGAGAAAGGCCGGGCCGACCGTCACGTCACCGCCGAGCTGCGCCGCGAGCAGGCCGTGCTTGCGGAGCAGCGCGAACAGCTCGCCGGTCATCGCGGTGGTGAAATCGGCGACGCGGCCGTCCGCCATCTCGACCCATTTGCAATGCGTGCCCGGCTGGACGAGCAGCGCGTCGGCCGGGGCCAGCCCGGCGCGGACGGCGCCCAGCAGCTGCACTTCCTCGCCGCGCATCACGTCCGGCCGGCCGGTGACCATGGTCGAGACGCCCGGCACGATCGCGCTGCGCGCCTCGACCCAGAGCAGCCCGGCGGCCAGTTCGGCGACGCCGGCGGGCGCGGCGACATAGGGCGCCGGCGCCCAGCCGATATTGGCGCCGACCATGCCCGCCATCAGCAGCGGCAGGTCGCCGTGTCGCGCGCGGATGCCGGCGGCTTCGGCGGCAAAGTCGGTGACCGAGGTCACGCCCTTGTCGTCGCGCTCGGTATGCGTGACGCGGCCGTCCTCGATCAGGAAGACGCGGCGGTTGGTCGTGCCCCAGTCGACCGCCAGGAAGGCGCCGGAAAAGCTTACCACCATGTCGCGTACAGCCCGACCAGGATGACGATGATCACCGCAGCCGCGACATTGAAGCCGGTGGTGGTGCGGAAGGAAACGCCCTGCATCGTGATCAGGCTGCTGCGCGTCGGCGTGCCCGCCAGCGACACGATCACCGCCAGCGCCAGCGAGGCAAGGAACACCACGCCCATCCGGTTCATGAACGGGAAGGCGGGCAGCAGCCACCACATCAGGCAGGACAGCACCACCGATGCGATCGCGCCGACCAGCGCCCCCGCCTCGGTCGCGCGCGGCCAGAACAGGCCGAGCAGGAAGATGACGGTGATGCCCGGCGTCACGAAGCCCGAGAATTCCTGGATATACTGGAACGCCTGGTCGAGGCTGCCGAGCAGCGGTCGCGCGGTGAACATCGCGAGCACGATCGAAACGGCGGCGGCGATCCGGCCGACCAGCACCAGCTGGCGCTCATGCCCCGCCTTGTCGGCGCCCTCTTCTGCGCGACTCTGCACGCCCTTGAACTTGGCATAGATGTCGAGCGTGAAGATCGTCGCGATCGAATTGATCTTGGACGCGGTCGACGCGATGATCGCCGCGATCAGTGCCGCGAAGACGAGGCCGAGCAGCCCGGTCGGCAGCAGCGCCATCATCGTGGGGTACGCCTGGTCCGGCTTGGCGAGGTTGGGCGCCAGCACCACCGCGGCGATGCCGGGCAGCACGATGACGACGGGCATCAGCAGCTTGAGGAAACCTGCGAACACCACGCCGCGCTGCGCCTCGGCCAGGCTCTTCGCCGCAAGCGCGCGCTGGATGATATACTGGTTGAAGCCCCAATAGCTGAGATTGGCGATCCACATGCCGCCGACCAGCACGGCAATGCCGGGCAGATCCTTGTAGTGCGGATTGTCGGGCGAGAGGATCATGTCGAAATGATCGGGCGCGCGGCGGGTCAACTCGTGGAAGCCGGCGAGCACGCCGCCGTCGCCGCCGATCTTGCTGAGCGTCAGGTACGCAACGACGAGACCGCCCAGCACCAGCAGCGTCACCTGGACGATGTCGGTCAGCGCCACTGCCTTCAGGCCGCCGCGCAGCTGGTAGAGCAACGCGAAGGCGCCGAGCCCGATCAGCGCCACGTCCTGGTTGACGCCCGCCACCTGGGTGACCGCGATCGAGCCCAGCCAGATGATCGAGGTGAGGTTCACGAAGATGTAGAGGATCAGCCAGAATACCGCCATCACGGTGCGGATGGTCGGCCCGAAGCGCTGCTCGAGGAACTGCGGCATCGTGTAGATTTCGTTGCGCAGGAAGATCGGCAGGAAGAACTTGCCGACGATCAGCAGCGTCAGCGCCGCCATCCACTCATAGGAGGCGATCGCCAGGCCGATGGCATAGCCCGAACCCGACATGCCGACGATCTGTTCGGCCGAGATGTTCGCCGCGATCAGCGACGCGCCGATCGCCCACCAGGGCAGATTCTTGGACGCAAGGAAATAGTCGCTCGAATCCTTCGACTGACCCGCCTTGTCGCGGCTAACCCATTGCGCAAGGCCGAAAATGCCGATCGCATAGACGATCACCACGACCAGATCGATTGTCGAGAGACTCATGCCCACTCCTGTTGCCCGGCGTCGGCACCTGCCCGTCGCGTCTTGGCCAAGGCCGCAACGCTGCGGCCCGCCGTTCATTTATATTATATATCGGGGTTGTCCAGCGACGCGGCTGGAGTACGATGCGGCAAACATATCGGCTGTACGCCGCGGGCAATATCAGGAAAGTCATCGCAAGAATGTCCACCCTCTCCGCTGAGCATATCGAGACGGTCCGATCCGGATTGGGGCGCAACCTGACCTATGGGATGCTCGACGCGCTCGGCCGGGCGATCGTCACCGGGCGATATGAAACCGAACCCTTCCCCACGGAGGCCGAGCTGGCGAAACAGCATGGCGTCAGCCGTTCGGTGACGCGCGAAGCGGTGAAGATGCTCACCGCCAAGGGTCTGCTGAGCGCCCGCCCGCGCCAGGGCACGGTGATCCAGCCGGCATCGTCGTGGAACCTGTTCGACACCGATGTGCTACGCTGGCTGCTCGAACGGCAATTCTCGGTCGATCTGCTGCGCCAGTTCAGCCAGTTGCGTATCGCGATCGAGCCCGAGGCAGCGGCGCTGGCGGCGCAGTTCGCAAGCCCCGCCGACCTGCACGAGATTTCCGCCGGCCTCGCCCGGATGGAGGCCGCCGAGCGCGGGCTCGACGATACGCTGGACGCCGATATCGCCTTTCACGTCGCCGTGCTGCGCGCCGCGAACAACCCCTTTTACGCCCAGTTCCGCGACATGGTGGCCACCGCGCTGCGCACCTCGATCCGCTTCACCAACCGGATCAAGGGCCGCACCGCCAGCGTGAGCGATCATGCCGCGGTGCGCGACGCGATCGCCGCCCGCGATCCGGGCGCGGCGCGCGACGCGATGCGCAGGCTGATCGGCGATGTGGTGGACCTGATCGAGACAGTGGAGGGCGCTGCCGCCGCGTAAGCGGGCATCCGCACCGCGAGCGCCGCCGGTCCTTCATGTCGGCGTAATTTGCCTCACCCGGCGGCACTTGCCGGTTTGCGATGCCCCGCCTGTCGGGACAGATTTCCGCCGCGAGGCATCATTAACGAGCTGAAGAACATGCCTTGATCCGGGTCGTCCGGCTCAATAGCAGGCAGCGAAGATCGGATAAATGGAGGGTGCAAATGTCGGAGCGAATTCGTCTGGGCCTGGTCGGGATCGGCAAGATCGCGCGCGACCAGCATCTGCCGGCGCTGGCGGGCGACGATCGCTTCGAGTTGGTGGCGACGGCCAGCCGGCATGCGACGGTGGACGGCGTTCCCGCGCACAAGGACGTCGAATCGATGATCGCGGGCGGCCATGGGCTGACCGCCATCTCGCTCTGCACCCCGCCCGATGGCCGCTATGATCAGGCGCGGATCGCGATCGAGGCCGGGCTGAACGTCATGCTCGAAAAGCCGCCGGCGGCGACGCTGACCGAAATCTTCGACCTGGCCGAGCGAGCGCGGGCGAAGGGCGTGACGCTGTTCACCACCTGGCATTCGCGCGAGGCAGCGGGCGTCGCGCCGACGCGGGCGTGGCTGGCGGGCAAGACGATCCGCGCGGTGCGCATTGCCTGGCGCGAGGATATTCGCCGCTGGCATCCGGGGCAGGAATGGATCCTGGCGGCCGGCGGGTTCGGCGTGTTCGATCCCGGCATCAACGCGCTGTCGATCGTCACGGCGATCCTGCCCGACGGGCTGCTGCTCGATCGTGCCGCGATGGAAGTGCCCGAGGGCCGCGCCTCGCCGCTGCGCGCGACGATGCACATGCGCAGCGGCGGCGCGAGCGTGACGGCCGAATTCGATTTCCTGCAGACCGGGCCGCAGACCTGGGACATCGAGATCGACACCGATGCCGGGACGATGCGGCTCGGCATGGGCGGCAGCATCCTGCAACTGCCGGGCGAGGCCGAGCAGAAGGCGCCGGACCGCGAATATCCGCGGCTCTATGCGCGGTTCGCCGAGCTGCTGGAGGCCGGCGAAAGCGATGTCGACGTGCGCCCGCTCCAGCTCGTCGCCGACGCCTTTCTGGTCGGCGACCGGACGGTGGGCGCGCCATTCGCCTTCTGACGCGCGGCGCCGCCCTGCCCCAATGGACACATTTTGCGACAGTTCTTTTGTGGCAGTGCGGAACAACGGCCTTTAGGTGACATTTTCGCAAGCACCGCATCGTCGCCCCGGCGGCGGTGCCCCAGCCAGCGGGTTTCGTATTTTGAACGTACCGACCAGCCTTTGCCGATCGGGCGCGATGCTCTTTGCGTCTGCGCTCGCACTCGCCGCCTGCAGCAGCGGCGATAGCGCCGGCGACAAGCGGCGCGGCCAGGCGGGCCCGCCCCAGGTCGGCTTCGTGGTGGTGCAACCGACCAACGTGCCGGTGACCGCCGAACTCAACGGCCGCGTCACCGCGTACCAGACATCCGAAGTGCGCCCGCAGGTGGCCGGGATCGTCCAGAAGCGGCTGTTCAAGGAAGGCACCGTCGTCCGTCAGGGCGAGACGCTGTACCAGATCGACCCCAGCCTGTACCGCGCGGCCGTGTCGCAGGCCGAGGCGAACCTTGCCAATGCGCAGGCGACGGCGGAGGCCGCGAAGATCCGTGCCGAACGCTACAAGCCGCTGGCGGACATGGAGGCGGTGAGCCGCCAGGACTATACCGATGCGGCGGCAACCGCGCGACAGGCGGCAGCCAGCGTCGCCCAGACCCGCGCCGCGCTGGAAACCGCGCGGATCAACCTGCGTTTCACGCGCGTCCCCGCCCCGATCACCGGACGGATCGGCCGCAGCCTCGTCACCGAAGGCGCGCTCGTCACCGCCAACCAGGCCGATCCGATGGCGGTGATCCAGCGGCTCGACCCGATCTTCGTCGACATCCAGGAATCGAGCAGCGACCTGCTCGCGCTGCGCCGCGCGCTGGCCACCAACGGCGTGCAGCCGGCCAGCGCCACGGTGCGGCTGAAGCTGGAGGACGGCGTCGGTTATGGCCGCACCGGCGTGGTCGAATTTTCCGAGGTGATGGTCGACCAGAGCACCGGCACCGTCACGCTGCGCGCGCGCTTCCCCAATCCGGACGGCGTGCTGCTGCCCGGCATGTTCGTCCGCGCGGTGTTCGCACAGGCGATCGATACGCGCGCCTTCCTCGTGCCCCAGGCGGCGGTTTCGCGCGACCCGAAGGGCAATGCGACCGTCTATGTCGTCGGTGCCGGCAACAAGGCGGTGGCGCGCACGGTTGTCACCGATCGCACGCAGGGGGCATATTGGGTGGTGACGCAGGGGCTGGCCGCGGGCGACAAGGTGATCGTCGAGGGCACCGCCAATCTGCGCCCGGACATGGACATCCGCCCAGTGCCGGCGACGACGCCGCAGAAGATCGCGCCGCCATCGCCGGGCGCCAAGGGCGGCGCCGAGGCCAAGGGCGGCTGATCGCCCATGTCCCGGATTTTTATCGACCGCCCGATCTTTGCCTGGGTCATCGCGATCATCGTGATGCTGATGGGCGCAGGCGCGATCTACTCGCTGCCGATCGCGCAATATCCCGACATCGCCCCGCCCCAGGTGAACATCAGCGCCAGCTATCCCGGCGCGTCGGCCGAGACGGTGCAGAACAACGTCACCCAGGTGATCGAGCAGCAGCTGACCGGCATCGACGGGCTGCTCTATTTCAGCTCGACCTCCAGCTCGCGCGGGCAGGTGACGATCAGCGCGACCTTCGAAAAGGGCACCGATCCCGATATCGCGCAGGTGCAGGTGCAGAACCAGGTGCAGCAGGCGCTGTCCCGCCTGCCCCAGCAGGTGCAGCAACAGGGGCTGCGCGTCACCAAGTCGAACCCCGATTTCCTGCTGATCGTCGGCGTCTATGATTCGACCGACAAGGACGACAATCGCGACGTTTCGGACTGGCTGTCGTCGAACATCCAGGACCCGCTAGGCCGCGTCGAGGGGGTGGGCGACACCAATGTGTTCGGCGCGCCCTATGCGATGCGGATCTGGCTCAATCCGGCCAAGCTCGCCAGCTTCGGGCTGATGCCGAGCGACGTCATCACCGCGATCCAGAACCAGAATACCGAAGTCGCCGCTGGCGAGATCGGCGGCCAGCCCCAGCCCGACAAGCAGATGCTGAACGCGACCGTCACCGCCCAGTCGCGGCTGCAGACGCCGGCCGAATTCGCGCAGATCATCCTCAAGACGCAGACCAACGGTGCCACCGTGCTGCTGAAAGATGTCGCGCGGGTGGAGCTGGGCGCCGAGAACTATAATTCGGTGAGCCGCGTCAACGGCCATCCCGGCGCCGGCATCGCGATCTCGCTCGCGCCGGGCGCCGACGCGCTCAAGACCGCCGAGCTGGTGAAGGCCAAGGTCGCCGAGTTCGCCCGCAACTTCCCGCCCGGCTACAAATACGCCTATGCGTTCGACACGACGGCGTTCATCAGCCTGTCGATCGAGGAGGTCGTCAAGACGCTGTTCGAGGCGATCATCCTCGTCGTGATCGTGATGTTCGTGTTCCTCCAGAGCTGGCGCGCGACGCTGATCCCGGCGATCGCGGTGCCGGTGGTGCTGCTGGGCACCTTCGGCGTCTTCTATCTGCTCGGCTTCTCGATCAACACGCTCACGCTGTTCGGGCTGGTGCTCGCGATCGGCCTGCTCGTCGACGATGCGATCGTCGTGGTCGAGAATGTCGAGCGGCTGCTCGACGAAAATCCGGGCATGAGCGCGCGCGACGCGACGATCGAATCGATGCAACAGATCCAGGTTGCGCTCGTCGCGATCGCGCTGGTGCTATCGGCGGTGTTCCTGCCAATGGCGTTCTTCGGCGGATCGACCGGCGTGATCTATCGCCAGTTCTCGGTGACGATCGTGTCCGCGATGGTGCTGTCCGTGCTCGTCGCGCTAATCCTCAGCCCGGCGCTCACCGCCGCGCTGCTCAAGCCGCGGCGCGAGGCGGGCGATGTCCGCCGCAGCTGGCTGGCCCGCCGCGCGCCGCGCGCCGCCGATGCCGTGGCGCGCGCGCGCGACGGCTTCAACAATCGGTTCGATCGCATGATCGAGTCCTATTCGCGCTCGGTCTCCTTCGTCGTCGATCGCAAATGGCTGTTCCTGCTGATCTATGCGGGCACCGTCGCGCTGCTGATCGTGCTGTTCACCCGCCTGCCGACCGGCTTCCTGCCGACCGAGGACCAGGGATCGGCGCTGGTCCAGTTCCGCCTGCCCGCCGGCGCCACCCAGTCGCGCACCCAGGCCGTGCAGTTCGCGGTCGAAGATTATTTCCTCAATCAGGAAGGCAAGAACGTCTCGACGATGTTCTCGGTCGCCGGCGGCGGCCGCGGCGCGAGCGGCCAGAACACCGGCCAAGCCTATATCAGCCTGGCCGACTGGTCGAAGCGAACGGGCCAGGAAAACAATGCCGATGCGATCATCGAACGCGCATCGGCCGCGTTCCGGAATTTCCGCGATGCGCAGGTGTTCGCGCTGGTGCCGCCGGCGATCCGCGGGCTCGGCCAGTCGAACGGCTTCACGATGGAGCTGCAGAATTCGAGCGGCATGTCGCGCGAGGACTTCGTCGCGGCGCGCGACAAGCTGCTCGCCGCGGCCAATGCCGATCCGGTGCTCGCGCAGGTGCGCCTGAGCGACCTGCCCGAAGTCGCGCAGCTCAAGATCGACATCGACCAGCGCAAGGTGGCCGCGCTCGGCATCAGCCAGTCCGACGTCAACAGCACGCTGTCGACCGCCTGGGGCGGCCGCTATGTCAACGACTTCATCGATCGCGGCCGCGTCAAGCGCGTCTATGTGCAGGGTGATGCGCCCTATCGCGCCGCGCCCGGCGACCTGTACGATTGGTTCGTGCGCAGCGACAGCGGCCAGATGGCGCCCTTCTCGTCCTTCGCATCGATCGACTGGGCGACCGCGCCCACCTCGGTCTCGCGCTTCCAGGGCATTCCCGCGTTTGAGTTCCAGGGCCAGCCGGCGCCGGGCCATAGCACCGGCGAGGCGATGGACCGGATGGAGGCGCTCGCCGCGCAGATCCCTGGCACCAGCGTCGCCTGGGCGGGCCTTTCCTATCAGGAACGGCTGTCCTCGGGCCAGGCGCCGTTCCTCTATGCGGTGTCGCTGCTCGTCGTGTTCCTGTGCCTCGCCGCGCTCTATGAAAGCTGGTCGATCCCGGTGGCGGTGTTGCTGGTGATCCCGCTCGGGCTGGTCGGCGCGGTGTTCGCGGTGACGCTGCGCGGGCTCCAGAACGACGTCTATCTCCAGATCGGCCTCCTCACCACGATGGGCCTTGCCGCGAAGAACGCGATCCTGATGATCGAATTCGCCGAGCAGGCGGAAAAGCAGGGCAAGCGCGTGATCGACGCTGCGATCGAGGCGGCACGCATCCGCCTGCGCCCGATCCTGATGACCAGCCTGGCCTTCATCTTCGGCGTTCTGCCGCTGGCGCTTTCGACCGGCGCCGGCGCCAACAGCCGCGTCGCGATCGGCACGTCGGTGATCGGCGGCATGCTCACCGCGACGATCCTGGCAATCTTCTACATCCCGCTGTTCTTCGTGCTCGTGCGCCGCGGCGTGCGCGACGGGCTGAAGGCGGTACGCGAACGGCTTGGCCGCAACCGGGAGGCCGAGGCATGAAGCTGCTGGTTCCGATCCTCGCCACCGCCGCGCTCGCCGGCTGCTCGATGGCGCCGCGCGACGTTCGCCCTGAGGCGCCGGTGCCCGTCACCTGGCCGGCGGGCGACGCCTATCTCCGCCAGAGCGAGGCGGCGCTGCCCTCGGTCGACTGGCGCACCCAGTTCCGTGATGCGCGCCTCCAGAAACTGATCGAGTTGGCGCTCGCGAACAATCGCGACCTGCGCATCGCCGCCGCCAATATCGCGGCGGCGCGCGCGCAGTATCGCGTCCAGCGTGCCGCGCGCTTTCCGCAACTCGACGCCACGCTGGGCGCAACCGAGCTTCAGGGCCAGCGGACCGGCACGGCCGGCAACGGCCTGCGATCGTCTTTTTCGGCCCAGGCCGGCGTCACCGGGTTCGAGCTCGACCTGTTCGGCCGGGTCGCCTCGCTCACCCGCGCCGAGCAGAATCGCTATTTCGCGAGTGAGGCCGGGGCGCGCGCGACGCGGCTGACGCTGATCGGCGACATCGCCAATGCCTGGCTCGCCTATGCCGCCGATGCCAGCCTGCTGCGCATCGCCGAGGAGACGGTGGCCAGCGCTGAGCAGAGCGTGCGGCTGACCCGGGCCCGGCTGCAAGGCGGGGTCGCGCCGCGCAGCGACCTGCGCCAGGCGCAACAGATCCTTGCCAGCGCGCAGGCCGATGTCGCCAGCCAGACCACCGCGCTCGCGCAGGACGTCAACGCACTGCGCCTGCTGGTCGGCGCCGAGATCGATCCCGCAATGCTGCCCGCCTCGATCGACCAGGCCGCGCCGACGATCGCCGAAGTGCCCGCCGGGCTCGATTCGTCGATCCTGCTGCGCCGGCCGGACGTGGTGCAGGCGGAATATACGCTGCGTGCGGCCAATGCCCAGATCGGCGCCGCCCGCGCCGCGCTGTTCCCGCAGATTTCGCTGACCGGCCTGCTCGGCTTCGCCAGCGATGCGCTGTCCAGCCTGTTCGCCGGCGGCGCGTTCAACTGGCAGGCGGGCAGCACGGCAAGCTATCCGATCTTCCGCGCCGGCGCCGGCCGCGCCAATGTCGCGCTGAGCGAGGCGCAACAGCAGGCGGCGCTCGCCAGCTATGAGCAGGCGATCCAGACCGCGTTTCGCGACGTCGCCGACGCGCTCGCCCGACGCGGCACGATCGCCGAGGAAACGCGCGCGACCAGGGCGCAGCTGGACGCGACCGCCGACAATTACCGGCTCGCCCAGGCGCGCTATCGCGGCGGCATCGACACGTTCCTCACCAGCCTCGACGCGCAACGCTCGCTTTACACCGCGCAGCGCCAGTTCGTCGCGATCCAACTGACCGCCGCGACCAACCTGGTCGACCTCTATCGCGCGCTCGGCGGCGATTCACAGCTCGACGCCACCCCGCAAGGCCCACGCCCCGCAAATGGCGCGTCGGCAAGCGACGACGGCACAGGCAGTTGACCGCACGCCCCCGATTGTGGCAGGCGGACTTCGCTGCGGGCGGGTATAGCACAATGGTAGTGCAGCAGCCTTCCAAGCTGAATACACGGGTTCGATTCCCGTTACCCGCTCCATTCCTTCCCGACTGATCCCGACATGGCGGCGCGGAAGCGCGCCCGCATGGTGTCCGTCAGTTCATCGTATCGCGGTCGCCAATCAATCTGCTCCGGTGCGGATTCGTTACGCAGCATCGACCCGAATAGACCATATACCTTCACAATATAGCATCTTTTCACAACACGTTCTGTTCGCGTAACGAAACCTTATAGCTTCACCTATTTTGACGGTTACCTAACATCATCGACATGACAAGATCGTTGCAGATCATGATGTCTTGGGCCAATCTTTCTGGACAGGCCGAGGCGTGGCGGAATGATTCGAGAAACGTTCAACAACAGCGACGAACGACTGGCGGAGGTGCGGCGGCAGACCCGGGTGCTGACCAGCGGCGTGCTCGGCATGCGCGGCGATGCCGAGCTGTCCGAAATCGTGACCGAGGCCGCGACGGCGATGCGTTTTCCGTTCGCTGCCGTCTCGATCGTCGATCATTCGCAGCTGTGGCTGGCCGCCACCTATGGCTTTGACCCGCGCGAATTCGCCCGGCCGGACAGCTTCTGCGATGCCGCCATCCAGGTTCCGGGCTTCAAGCCGCTCTGTGTCGCCGATGCATGGGGTGAGCCGCGCTTCAAATTCGCGCCCGCCGTGGTGGAGATGAACGTCCGCGCCTATTATGCCGCCCCGCTGGTGACCAGTGACGGCTTTGCGCTCGGCACCTTGTGCCTGCTCGACCAGACGCCGCGAACGATGGATGCGGCGGGGCTACGGCGGCTGGTAGCGCTCGCCAGCAACGCCACTGCGGTGATCGACCGCGAACCCAATGCCGTCGCCTATGCGCAACTCGCGATCGCCGAGCTTTGCAGCCGGATCAGCTTCGCGATCGCCGACAAGGACGATGCCAAGGTCGCGCTGCTCGACGGCGAGCTCCGCCGGCTCGAAGCGAAGCTCAAGGGCGAGTGGCAATCGGGAGCGCCGGCCGGCGAGGCGCAGGCCTGACCCACCGTCGTTGACGGGTGGGCGGCGCGCCCGCCGGCTTGAATGCGCGTACCGGCTCGTCTACCGGCTGCGGCACCGCCCATGACCGCCGATTCCACCCCGCTCGCACTGTATGTGCATTGGCCGTTCTGCGTGTCCAAATGCCCTTATTGCGATTTCAACAGCCATGTCCGCGAGCGCGTCGACCAGGCCGCCTGGCGCAATGCGCTGCTCGCCGATCTCGCGCATGAGGCGACGCAATTGCCGGGGCGGCGGCTGGGTTCGATCTTCTTCGGCGGCGGCACGCCTTCGCTGATGCCGCCCGAAACGGTGGCGGCGGTGATCGCGGCGGCGGCGCGGCACTGGCCGTTCGCCGACGATATCGAAATCACGCTCGAGGCCAATCCCTCCTCGGTCGAGGCGGCGCGCTTTGCCGACCTCGCCCGCGCCGGGGTCAACCGTGCGTCGCTGGGGCTACAGGCGCTCGACGACGATGCGCTGCGCTTTCTGGGCCGCGCGCACGGCGTTGACGAGGGGCTGGCGGCGCTCGAGACCGCACAGCGCGCGTTCAGCCGGGTGAGCTTCGACCTGATCTATGCCCGGCCCGGCCAGTCGCTCGGCGAGTGGGAGGCCGAACTGGCGCGCGCGATCGGCTTCGGCACCGAGCATCTGTCGCTCTATCAACTGACGATCGAGGCCGGCACGCGCTTTGCGACGCTGGCGGCGCGCGGCGAGCTGACGATCCCCGATGGCGACAGCGCCGCCGACCTGTTCGAGGCGACGCGCGCGATCACCGCCGCCGCCGGGCTGCCCGCCTATGAAGTGTCGAACCATGCGCGGCCCGGCGCCGAGAGCCGCCACAATCTGACGTACTGGCGCTATGGGGACTATGCCGGGGTTGGGCCCGGGGCGCATGGCCGGCGTGGCGGGCTGGCGACGGTGCGCCACAAGAAGCCCGAGAATTTCATGAGCGCGGTCGCCCGCAACGGCCACGGCATGGCGAGCGAGGACGCGCTCATGCCGCACGACCGCGCGGTCGAGGCGCTGCTGATGGGCCTGAGGCTGGGCGAGGGCATCGATCTCGCCCGCATCGCCACGCTGGCGGGCGGCGAGCCGCCGCTCGATGGCCAGGCGCTCGACCGGATCGTCGCGCAGGGGCTGGCGGTGCGCGAGGGGCGCCGGCTCCGTGTCAGCGAAGCCGGCATGCCCGTGCTTGAGGCGATCCTGCGCACGATCGTGCGCTGAACGCCCGCTCAGTTGACCGAGGCCGGTGCCTCGGACACGGTGACGATCGCGCCGTCGCGCACCTCCTGCACCTCCAGCGCGCGCTGGGCGATGCCGTCGCGGCCGAAGCGGAACGCGCCGTCGACGCCGCCAAAATCGCGATTGACGAGCAGCGCGGCCGGGAAATCGAGCCCCTGGCGCCAGTCGCGCGCGATCCGCACGGTGAGCAGCACCGCATCATAGCCGAGCGCGGACAGGCGATAGGGCGCGGCGCCGAAGCGGGCGCGGTATTTCGTCGCATATTGGCGATAGACGCCGTCGGGCACGCTGGCGAACCAGGCGCCGTTGAGCGCCGGACGGCTGGCGACCGCGGTTTCGGCGTTCCACAATTCGGTGCCGAGCACGCGCGCGGCGCGGCCATTGGGCGCCCGGCGGATCACCGGCACCGCCGTCACCGCCGTGCCGGCGCTGCCCGCGATCAGCACCGCCTGATAGGGTGTGCCGCCGAGCTTCGCGATCGCCGCGTTCATCGAGCCGGGCCGGCCGTCATAGGTTTCCATCGCCAGCACCTTGCCCCCGGCATCCTCCACCGCGCGCAGGAACGCGGTCGACGCACGCTGGCCATAAAGGCCGGCGGGGATCAGCCCGGCGAAATCGGTGATGCCGTTCGACTTGGCATAGCCGACGACGCGCTCGATCGACTGGACCGGCGAATAGCCGAGCAGGAACACGCCGCCCCCCGCCGCGCTGACATCGTTCGAGAAGCTGAGCACGGGCACATGCGCCTTGCGCGCGGCCGGGGCGACCGCGCGTGCATCCTCGCCCAGCAGCGGGCCCAGGATCAGCTTGTTGCCATCGGCGATGGCCCGCTCGGCGGCGGCGGCGGCGCCGCCCGGCATCGTCGTGTCATAGCTGGTGATGCGGATCGCATCGGTGCCGGTGTCGAGGATCGCCAGCTGCGTCGCGTTCTGGAGCGAGCGGCCGAGGCCCGAATTGCTGCCGGTCAGCGGCACGAGCAGCGCGACGCGGTGCCGTGCCTCGTCCTGCGGCAGGCCGGGCTGGATCGGCGCGGGACGCTCGACCGGCTTTTCCACCGGCGCGGGCTTTTCCGGCGCCGGAATCACGCGCGGTCCGCCCGCGCAACCCGCGGCAAAGAGCGCCACCCCCATCACCGCCCAGCGGAACCGGGCGAAAAGCCCCGGTTGCGATCTGCTGTTGCCCTCTGCCATGACTCTCCCCGATGGAACCTGTACTCGCGCCCGGCCTCTATATCGTCGCCACCCCGATCGGCAATCTCGGTGACCTGTCGCCGCGCGCCAGTATGATACTCACGCAAGCCGATGTGGTTGCAGTGGAAGACAGCCGTGTGACAGCGGGGCTGCTCCGCCATATCGGCGTGAAGCGACCGATGCTGCCCTATCACGATCACAATGCCGATGCGGTGCGCCCGGGGCTGATCGCGCGGATGGCCAGCGAGGCAGTGGCGCTCGTCTCCGATGCGGGCACGCCGCTGATCTCCGATCCCGGCTACAAGCTGGTGCGCGACGCGCGCGCCGCCGGCCATGCGGTGGTGACGATCCCCGGCCCCTGCGCCGCGATCGCCGCGCTGACGCTGGCGGGGCTGCCGACCGACCGCTTCTTCTTTCTCGGCTTCCTGCCGGCCAAGGCGCATGCGCGGTCGGAGGCGATCGCCGAGGTGGCGGGGATCAAGGCGACACTGATCCTCTACGAATCGGGGCCGCGCCTTGCCGCGTGCCTCACCGCGCTGGCCGAGGGGCTGGGCGATCGCGAAGCGGGCGTCGCGCGCGAGATCACCAAGAAGTTCGAGGAATGCGTGACCGGCACGCTCTCCACCCTCGCCGCGCGCTATGCCGAGGCACCGCCCAAGGGCGAGATCGTCATCATCGTCGGCCCGCCCGGCGAGGCGCCGCCGGCCACGGCCGAGGATGCCGACGCCGCGCTCGCCGAAGCGCTGACCCGCCTGCCCGCCTCCAAGGCGGCGGGGGAGGTGGCGAAGCGACTGGGGCTCGACCGCAAGGCGCTCTACGCCCGGGCGATGGAGATGAAGGGGTGACGCCACGTCACGCCCACTCGGTCGTCATCCCCGCGCAGGCGGGGATCCATTGGGGGCGCCGGCTCGGTTCCTTCCCCCAGCGTCACGGCGAATGGATTCCCGCCTCCGCGGGAATGACGACTGGTTGTGCGGCGATGGACGAGACCAGGTGAAAAGCCCGAAGCGCCAGGCCGCCGAGGCACGCGGGCGCGACGGTGAGCGCCGCGCCGCCTGGTGGCTGTGGCTGCGCGGGTGGCGCATTCTTGACCAGCGGGTGCGCACCCCGGCCGGCGAAGTCGACATCGTGGCCAGGCGCGGCAATCTGGTCGCCTTTGTCGAGGTGAAGACGCGCAAGTCCCCCGCCGAACTGGACTTCGCGATCGACGAGCGCCGCCTCGCCCGCGTCGCCGCCGCGGCCGAGCTGCTGATGCCGGTCTATGCCGGGCCGGGCGACGATATCCGCGTCGACGTGATCCTCATTGCCCCACGCACCCTGCCTCGCCATATCGAGAATGCCTGGATGGGGTGACTTACTCGAATAAGTCACCTATAGCAGACCCCAATAGGAGGCCGAATGTCGCTCACTGTCGCCGTGCAGATGGACCCGCTCGATTCGATCAACATCGCCGGGGATTCGAGTTTCGCGCTGATGCTCTCGGCGCAGGCGCGCGGCCATCGGCTGTTCCACTATGCGCCCGAAGACCTCAGCTATCGCGAGGGGCGGGTGTGGACGCGGGCGCACCCGGTGACGGTGCAGCGCGTCGAGGGCAATCATTTCAGCTTCGGCGATCCGGTGAACCTCGATCTCGGCGAGGAGGCCGATGTCGTGCTGATGCGGCAGGATCCGCCGTTCGACCTGGGCTATATCACCGCGACGCACCTGCTCGAGCGGATCGCGCACCGCACGCTGGTGGTCAACGACCCCGCCAATGTCCGCAACGCGCCCGAAAAGATCTTCGTGCTCGATTATCCGCAGTTCATGCCGCCGACGCTGGTGACCCGATCGCTCGACGAGGCGCGCGCCTTCCTGGCCGAGCATGGCGAGATCGTCGTCAAGCCGCTGCACGGCAATGGCGGCAAGGCGATCTTCAAGATCGGCCAGGACGGCGCCAACCTGTCCTCGCTGATCGAGGTGTTCAACACCGCCTATCGCGAGCCGCACATGGTGCAGGCGTTCCTCCCCTCGATCGCGCAGGGCGACAAGCGCATCGTGCTGGTCGATGGCGAGGTGGCGGGCGCGATCAACCGGCTGCCCGGCGAAGGCGAGATCCGTTCAAACCTTGCGGTGGGCGGATCGGCGGCGAAGACCGAGCTGACCGACAAGGAGCGCGAAATCTGCGCCGTGCTGGGGCCGGAACTCAAGAAGCGCGGGCTCCTTTTCGTCGGTATCGACGTTATCGGAGGGCAATGGCTCACCGAAATCAACGTCACCTCGCCGACGGGCATCGTCGCGATCGACCGGTTCAACGGCACCGACACGGCGGCGCTGATCTGGGATGCGATCGAACGGCGCGTCGCCGCGATGCCCGGCTGAGCTGACGCGCGATGTGGATGCTCGCCTGGGGCTATTGGGGCATTTTCCTGCTGATGGTGCTGG
Source organism: Sphingomonas sp. RS6 (assembly GCF_054489705.1). NCBI lineage: Bacteria > Pseudomonadati > Pseudomonadota > Alphaproteobacteria > Sphingomonadales > Sphingomonadaceae > Sphingomonas > Sphingomonas sp. RS6. Next base: position 980,941 of record NZ_JBTMWM010000001.1, on the reverse strand, counting down.
AAAACGTCATCCCCCCCGTGCCGTCGGAGGCGGTGATGGGCGTGGCGGGCATCGGCGCGGCGCGCGGGCAGTTCAACCTCGTCGCACTGGTGCTGGTCGGCACCGCCGGCTGCATCGTCGGCAACCTCTTCTGGTGGGAGATCGGCCGCCGGATGGGCTATGAGCGGCTCAAGCCGTTCATCGCGCGCTGGGGCCGCTGGCTGACAGTCGAATGGGCCGATGTCGAGCGGCTCAAGGCCTATTTCGATCGCTGGGGCGGGCCGACCGTGTTCCTCTTTCGCTTCATGCCGTTCGGCCGCACGATCATCTCGCTGCCGGCCGGGCTGATGCACATGCCGTTCTGGCGCTTCGTCGCCTATACCGCCGCCGGCAGCGCGATCTGGAACGCGATCCTGATCGGGGTCGGTTATGCGCTCGGCACCACCTTCGACGAGATCGAACGATGGGCGACGCCGGCAATAATCGGCGTGCTGGTGCTGATGCTGATCGGCTATGTCTGGCGCGTCTTCACCTGGAAGCCGCGCGAACAGGCCTGAACCGGATCAGGCGCGCGGATGCGCCGCGCGATAGACGTCGAGCAGGTGCGCGGCATCCACCCCGGTATAGACCTGCGTCGAGCTGAGGCTGGCATGGCCGAGCAGTTCCTGGAGCGCGCGCAGATCGGCGCCGCGCCCGAGCAGATGCGTGGCGAAGCTGTGGCGCAGCGCATGCGGCGTCACGCGATCGGACATGCCAAGCTGTGCGCGCGCCGTACGAACCGCGTGACGGATCGCGCCGGGCGGCAGCGGCCCGCCCTTGGCACCGCGAAACAGCGGCCCGTCGCGAGCGATTCCCCAAGGACAGGCGACAACATAAGCCTCGATCGCCTGACGAACCTGCGGCAGCAGCGGCACGATCCGCGTCTTGGCGCGCTTGCCAACAACGCGCAGCGTATCGCCGAGCGGCAGCACCGCGCCGGTGAGCGCCACCGCCTCGCCGATGCGGAGGCCGGCGCCGTAAAGCAGCAGCAGCACCGCCCAGTCGCGCGCGGCGATCCACGGTTCGCGCGCCTGATCCGATGCCCAGTCGGCGAGCGCGACCGCCTCGGCCGGGGCGATCGGGCGCGGCAGCCCCTTCTTCACCTTCGGCCCGCTCAAGCGCGGCAGCGCCGCCTTCTCGCCGCCGGCGAATTTCAGAAAGGCGCGGATCGCCGAAAGCTCGCGCGCGGCCGAGGCGTTGGAAAGCCCGTCATTCCGACGATATGCAAGAAAGGCGCGCAGATCGGCATTGGTGGTGTGCGCCAGCGCCGCCCGGTCGACCGCCCCGCCCCAATGACCCTGAAGAAACGAAATCAGCCGCACCGCCGTCGCCTCATAGGCGCGCACGGTGTGCGCCGAGCGCCGCCGGTCGCGCGCCAGATGCTCGGCGAACAGACGGGGGAGCGGACGATCGATCATCACACCCCAGCCCTATACCCGACACGCTCTGCGCGCCATCGCCGATCGGCAATGGCGCGCGGCGTGCGCGATCAGGCGATCGTCTGGCCGGTCTTGGCCCAGTCGGCCATGAACGCCTCGATCCCCTTGTCGGTCAGCGGGTGCTTGACCAGCTGCTTGATGACGGCGGGCGGGGCGGTCATCACATCGGCGCCGATCTTTGCGGCCTGGAGCACGTGCACCGGGTGACGGACGCTGGCGACCAGGATCTCGGTGCCGAAATCATAATTGTCATAGATGGTGCGGATGTCCTCGATCAGGTCCATCCCGTCGAAGCCGATATCGTCATGCCGGCCGACGAACGGCGAGATGAAGGTCGCGCCCGCCTTGGCCGCGAGCAGCGCCTGGTTGGCCGAGAAGCACAGCGTGACGTTGACCATCGTGCCGTCGCTCGACAGCGCCTTGCACGCCTTCAGCCCCTCGAGCGTCAGCGGCAGCTTCACCGCGACATTGTCGGCGATCTTCCGAACGATCTCGGCCTCGCGCATCATGCCGTCATAATCGAGCGCGACGACCTCGGCCGACACCGGGCCGTCGACGATGCCGCAGATCTCGGCGACGACTTCGAGGAAGTTGCGGCCCGACTTGTGGATCAGCGACGGATTGGTGGTGACGCCGTCGAGCAGGCCGGCATCGGCCAGTTCGCGAATGTCGTCGATGATCGCGGTATCGGCAAAGAACTTCATGGGGATCGCCTTTCGGATTGCGTTTGCGCGGCCCCTAGCCCAGCCGGGCGGTACCCGCAAATGCTTGCGTGTCAGCGGCCGGCCAGGGCACCGATCGATTGCAGGAACTGATGGTGCGGCACCGCGAGTGCGCTCGCCCGCGCAATCGCCTCGCGCATCCGGCCGAACGCACCCGCCAGTTCGTCATCGGTGAAATGATCGGCGAGCGGATCGTAGCGATCGGGCATCAGATCGAACCCGGCATACATTGAAAGCCAGCTGGGATCGCGGAACGATTCCCACTCATAGCGGGCAAAGACACCACGGCTGCGGAACAGCCGCAGCTTGTGATCGAGCACCTCGGGCAGACTCGCTGCACGACACGCATCCCACATCGGCTCCCCCACCCGGCCGTTCGCCCAATAATGCAGCAGCAGGAAATCGCGGATTCGCGCATATTCGAGCGTGGTGATGCGATTGAATTCGCCGGCAAGTTCGGGCGCGAAGCCGCGATCGGGCAACAGATTGCCCAGCCGTTCTATGCCCGACTGGACGAGCGTGAGGCTGGTCGATTCGAGCGGTTCGAGGAATCCCGCGGCGAGGCCGAGTGCGACGCAGTTTTTTTCCCAGAAGCGTTCGCGGTGTCCGGTGACGAAGCGGATGAATCTCGGCTCGCCCAGCGCTTGTCCCTCCAGCCGCGCGCGCAGGACCGCCTGCGCCTCATCGTCGGAAAGGTGTGCGCTCGCATAGACATAGCCGTTGCCGACGCGGTGCTGGAGCGGAATGCGCCACTGCCAGCCGGCGGCAAGCGCGGTGCTGCGGGTATAAGGCGTCAGCCCCTCCCCGCCGATCGCGCACGGCATTGCCACCGCGCGGTCGCACGGCAGCTGATCGCGCCAGTCGACATAAGGCACGCCGAGCGCGTCGCCGAGCAGCAGGCTGCGAAATCCGGTGCAGTCGATGAACAGATCGGCCTCGATCGTGCGGCCGTCGGCCAGCGTCACTCCGGTCAGAAGCCCGCTGTCGCCGTCGCGCGAAACACGCGCCACCGTGCCCTCGACATGGCCGACGCCGCGCTGACGGGCGATGCGGGACAGCAGGCCGGCAAACAGGCCGGCATCGAAATGGACCGCCCAGTCGAACACGCCTAGATCGTTGAGCGGCGTCTCCGCAGGCGGCATCATCAGCCCGCGCATCGCCATTTCGGTCGCCAGGCAAAAGGCGTCGATCGGGGTGGGATCGCCGGCACGGCGCCGCTTGAGCCAGTAGTGGTGGAACCCGACCCCGCGCGATGCGATGCCGTACAGGCCGAAAGGGTGGAAGAAATCATGACCGGGCCGCGCCCAGTCGCGAAACTGGATGCCCAGCTTGGCGGTGCCCATCGCCTCGCGCAGCACCGTCGCCTCGTCGACGCCGATCGCGCGGAAATAGTCACGGATCGCCGGCACCGTGGCTTCGCCGACGCCAACCGTGCCGATCTCCGGACTTTCGAGAAGGGTGATCGTGACCGGCTGGCGTTCGAGCAGCCGCTCGAGCAACGCCGCCGCCATCCAGCCGGCGGTGCCGCCGCCGACGATCAGGATCGAACGGATCGCTCCCTGGGTATCGCGCATGGCACCCTCCTAAAACGAAGCGCCGCGCCGCGATAGCGCACTATGCGCTGGCGTGCCGGACAAAGAGACGCGCCCCAGCCGGGAAGGCCGGGGCGCGTAAGGGGACAGGGATCAGAACTTGGCGCGGACGCCCGCCATGAACCGGCGTTCGTAGATATTGTTGTACGCGCGCTGGTCCGGATAGACGATGTAGTAACGCTCATACTCACCGGTCAGGTTGGAGGCCTGGCCATAGATGGTGAAGTTGCGGGTCAGGTCATAGCTGATCGATGCATCGACATAGTTGGTCGGCGCCTGATAGAGTTCCGAACCTTCGAGCCCGCCGACGAAGTTCGACTGCACCGCGCGCTTCGAGCGATAGTTCCACGCGACGCGCGCCTGGAGGCCATGACCCTGATAATAGAGCGCGGCATTCGCCTGATACTTCGAGTTGTCCTGGAACGGAATGTCCTCGCCAGCCAGATCCTTGTCGCCGGTGGTCGACGGCGAATAGGTGAAGTTGGTGTCGATGCCGAAGTCGCTGAGGAACGTCGGCATGAAGCCGAGATCGCCGAACGACTGCTTCCACGACGCCTCGATTCCCTTCAGCGTGCCACCCGCGCCCTGGACGAGCGTGTTGATCGGCACGGTCCGGTTGCGCACCACGCCGTCATTGTCGGGCAGATCGGAACGGTAGATGATGCCGTTCTGGATGAAGCTCTGAACGTCGATATAGAACGCGGCCACGCTCACCATCGACGCGCGGCCGATATAGAATTCGAGCGAGGCATCGAGATTGTCGGCACGCCACGGATCGAGATCGGGATTGCCGGCCTGGCTGCCGCCGGTCACGCGGAACAGACCGGTGGAGGTATCGATCGCGTAGTTCGGCGTCAGACCACCACCCCATTGATCGAGGTTGAGCAGCGTCATCGTCCGCGAATAGGCGAGGCGCAGGCGCAGCTTCGGGTTGAAATCGAATGCGAGGTTGAACGCCGGCAAGATGTCCGTGAAGTCGCGGCGCGTGACCAGATCGCCCGCATCCTCATTCGACAGGCCATAGGGCAGCGGACCGCCGACGATGTTCTGGCGGATATCGAGCTTGGTGTTGATCACCCGCGCGCCGCCATTGCCGCGAACGGTGATGCCGCCGAGCTGCAACTCCTTGAAGTTCAGCTGGAAATAGCCCGACCACTGCTTGATGCCGACATTGTACGACGCGCCCGGATTAAGATGCTCGACCTCGCCCGGATAGAAGCTGTTCTGGAACGACAGCGCATCGTCCATCGCATGCGGATCGAGCACATAGATCGCCGGCAGGCCGGCGCCCGGCAGGCTATATTGCTTGACCTGGCCGTTGAAGGCCGCGTCGGTCGCCTTGCGGGTCAGGCCGGCGGTGTAGAAGCCATTTGCATCCCCCGCCGAACAGGTCGAGTCGTTGACCGAGACGTCGAACGCCTTCCACTTGACGAGGCAGCCCGCGGCGTTGCTGGCGCCCTGGCCGGCATAGACCGGCGCAACGCGCTCGAACTGGTAATTGTCGGCGGAACGCTCGGTGTAGCGTACGCCTGCCGCAATCGTGAACAGATCGCTGGCATCATATTCGGCGTCGAAGCGGCCGACCTTCAGGTCGGAACGGCGACGATAATTGTCTTCCGACGACATCGTCTTGAGTGCGTAGTTGCTCGGATCGGCGAGCAGGGCGGTGAGCTGCGTCGGCAGCGTGAACACCGGCTGGTCGCCGCTATAGTCGACGGTCGCCTGGAGCGAATTCAGGCCGGCGCGGGTGTTGACCAGATAGCCGTTCGGATTGAACGCGCGATCGCCGCCGAGCGAATCCGGATAATGGCCGATGCCGCCCGGCTGCCACTGGGTGCCGTCGGTCAGGCTGAACTGCAGGTAGCTCTGGTCCTGATACTGGTGGGCCTTGCCATAAAGGCCACGCAGCGTTGCGCGGAAGCGGCCGCCATTGTCGTAATGCAGCTCGACATTGTAGTTCTGCGACTGCGACTTCCAGCGATAGGTTTCCGAATAGGAATCGAAATTGCCGAGATCGTACTGATAGACCTGCGTCGTGTTGACGTTGTAGCCGCCCGAGGTCGCACCAGTGTCGCGCGACTGGGTGGGGATGAACTCCGCCGCCTGCCAGTTGACGTCCTGCATCTGGATGCCGGCGGTGCGGTTATACTGCGTCTGATGCGTGAAGAAGCCGTCCGCGGTCAGCGTCAGCGCCTCGCCCAGCTTCGCTTGGAACGAACCGTTGATGCCGAGCCGCTGGCGCTGGGTGATCCGCTCCCAGGCGGTGAAGCCCTGCGGCACGATGAACGTATCATTGGCATCGCCGTCACCGTTGACATCGATGCCGCCGTCTACCGCAGTACCGCGCGGACGCGTGGTGGTGGTGCAGCCCGGCGCCTGCGGTGAGAAACCGCCGCAGCTGGTGGCATCGGCGAGGCTTTCGTTATGGAGCGTGGCGCCATAGCCTTCCTGAATGCCGTTGTGCGAGTTCGACAGGTTGAGGTCCGAATAGGCCGCCGAGACGAGGAAGCCGACGCGATCGTTCTTCCAGCCGATCAGGCCGTTGACATTCGGATCCCAGCTCTTGGTCTTGTCACCATAGGAACCTTCCGCCGTGCCGGCGAGCGTGAGGCCGTTCGTCAGATCGAACGGCCGGCGCGTGCGCAGGTTGACCGTGCCGGTGATGCCGGCGTTGAGCAGATCAGCCGTGGTCGACTTGATGACGTCCGCGCCCGAGAAAAGCTGCGAAGGGATGTCGTTGAAGTTCGGCTGGACGCTGGTGATCGAATTGGCGCCCAGATACGCTTCGCCGTTGAGCAGCGTCGTGACCTGCGGCAGGCCGCGGATGTTGATCGCGGCGCCTTCGCCTGCATCGCGGCGGATCTGCACGCCGGTGATGCGCTGAAGCGAGTCCGAAATCGTCACGTCGGGCAGCTTGCCGATATCCTCGGCGGAGATCGCATCGACAACCGAAGCGGCATCGCGCTTCACCTCGATGGCGCGCGCCTGCGATGCCCGGATGCCGGTGACGACGATCTCATCACCCATCTGCGCCTCCTGGCCGGCAAGCGGATCAGCCGAGGTGGTGGCGTCCTGCGCCCAGGCGGCAGTGCCCTGGACGAGGCAGAGAACAGAGGCCGCGCACAGCAGGCGGCCGCGAATGCGGTGGAAAGGCTGCACCATGTGAATACTCCCAAGCAACATGGGAAAGGCGCAGCAGCGGACGCGAATTCGGGCGCCCCCCTATCCTCTCCCATCAGGAACTGCGGCTTTTCGCCGTCTGTCCTCGCCTTCTAACGGCAAAAGCCAGGGAACCGTCAACTTAAATATTTCAAATTTTCTATTTATTGATCGAGGTGTTGCATGCGTGCAAAACAGGCGGGGTTCAGGCGAGGTCCAGTTTGCGAAGAAGGGGCAGCAAAACGCTCTCCATCCTCAAATATCCTGGCTCGGTGGGATGCACGCCATCGGACGCGAGGCCCGGTTGCATCGCCCCCTGCGGCGTAGCGAGCACCGGATGATAGTCGACATAATGGGCGCCGGTTTGCGCGGCATAGTCGCGAATCCAGTCGTTGAGCGCGCGGATCGGCGTGACCGTATCGAGCCCCGGCCGCCATCCGAACGCGCCGGCGGGGGGCACCGATGCCAGCAGCACCTCAATCCCGTGCGCGCCGGCCAGCTCGCGCATCGCCGCGATCATGTCATGGCTCATGCGTGGCGACATCGGCCCCGTGTTGCCGGCGATATCGTTGGTGCCGCCCATGATATGCACCGCGCGCGGGCGCAGCGCGATCACATCGGCCATCATGCGAACCAGCATCTGCGGCGTCGTCTGCCCTCCAATCCCCCTGCCGAAGCGGCCGTCGACGAAGAAGCCCGGCCGCTTGTCGCGCCAACCCTGGGTGATCGAATCGCCCATGAACACGACGCGGACCGGCGCGCCCGAGGCGATCAACGCCGCGTTATCGCGCGCATAGCGGCCGAGATCGGGCCAGTCGAACAACTGCTGGCGGGTTCTTTCGTCCGGAACACAAGCTGCCGCGGCGCGGGTAGCAATCGGCGTTGCAAGCGCACCGGCGAGCAGCGAACGGCGGGGAAACGGCATCACAGGGTCTCCAGCAGCGAGCAGATCGGCTGGCGCAGATGAGAGCGGACATGCACGCCGCGCGCATTGATCGCGACGTAGCGCGCCGATGCCGCATCGAAATGCGGCCAGGCCGGCTGGCCGCGCGCGCCATTCGGATCGCCGGTGGCAGCGAAGTCGAGCCAGTAGCGCTGAAGCGAAATGCCGCCCGCGAACGACAACCCGTCGAACAGATAGGGCAGTTCCGACCCGTGGCTGCTCAGCCCGCCATCCTTCGCCAGATCGAACTCGTAGCGCCATACCGGCCAGCCCTGCTTCGCCAGCAACGTCGACAGCGTGCCGGTGGGACACCGGAAGATGAGGTCGGTCGAAAGTTCGAGCGCGGGGTGACCCAGTCGGGGATCGGCGGCGCGCGCAGGTTCGTCGAAACGGTATAGCGACCTGGCAGTCCCTGCCTTGTCGCCAAAGCCGAACGCGATTGCAGCGGCGAGATCGATCGAGCCCTTGGCCGGTCCGAACTCGGCGCGGCTGGAGCCGATGAGGACCGGCCGTGGCGGCGCCTTGGCAAGCAGCGCGCGCGGTGATTCGGGCAGCACCGCGCCGTCGATCTGGGTGCGCAACCACGTCATGGTGTTCCACACCGATGCAGGATCGGTGATCACCGGGTCGCGCAACTTGAGGTCTGCGGCGAGCAGGGCGGCAACCGGGGCCTGCCGCATGCGGGCGATCGATCCCCCGGCACCGAGCAACTGATCCGCCTGGTCGCCGAGGGCCAGCGCCTCGCGCAGCGGCCGGAACGGCATGCCGAAGCCGGGCGTCCCGCTCTGCATCGCCGCACGGGCGAAAAGGCCCCGGGCAGCGGGCGCCGCGAGCAGCAGCGACACATCCTCGGCGCCGGCGCTCTCGCCAAAGATCGTCACATTGGCCGGATCACCGCCGAAGCGGGCAATGTTGCGCTTCACCCACCGCAGCGCCGCGATCTGATCCATCAGGCCGTAATTGCCCGCATGGCCCTTCGCATCGGCAGCGCCCCGATGTGCCAGAAAGCCGAGAATCCCCAGCCGATACTGGATTGCGACCAGCACCACGCCACCGTCGGTGATGCGGGACTCGACCGTCCCGCGTGCCGACCCGGCAAGGTTCGAACCGCCGTGGATCCACAGCATCACGGGCCGCTTGCCGGTCATCGATGGTGTGCGGACGTCGAGCGTCAGGCAATCCTCGCTGGCATGCGCGGCATCACCCGCATTCCAGCCATAGTCGTTCTGCGGACAGGCCGGGGCAGCATGACGCGCGTCGCGCGTGCCCGACCAGCGGCGCACCGGTTGCGGTGGCGCCCAACGCAACCGCCCCAGCGGCGGTGCGGCATAGGGGATGCCGCGAAACACCAAGGCGTCCCCAGCCCGAACGCCTTCGACCCATCCTCCGGTCACAAACGCTCTTTGCGCGGCCGCAGTGACCGGCGCCGCCGTCGCCGGGGTGGCAGGAACTGGCAGCGATGCCCAGCCCAGCGCGACCGCGACAAGCGCGACGTGATTCACCGGCCGCCCGCCACGGCCTTGGCCGACGCGACGTTCCAGCCCCGCAGCGTGAGATGCGGCGGCGCGGTTTCGTCCGATGCGGGATAGCGCACGGTCACCGTCCGTCGCTCGCCGGGCAGCAGTGAGACGTAATTGTCGCTATAATAGGCTGGAAGGATGCGCTTGCCCTCGCCGTCAACCAGCGTGAGTTTGGCGTTGAGCGCGGGTACCGTGCTGCGGTTCACCAGCGTCACCGCGACCGCCCGATCCTCACCGTCGAGACGCGGCGCGCTCGCCGTCATCTCCAGCGGCACCGTCGCCAGCCCGTCGAGCGCGCGATAGGCGGCGGTGTCGCGCCCGCGCCAATAGAAGTTGCGCGAGATCACCGCACCCTTTGCGTCGCTCAGCGTCAGTTCGACCAGCAGCATCGGGCTGGCGATATACAGCTTGTCGAGCGGCACCGGATCGAGCGCGGTGACCCGGTTCGCCCGCGCATCGACCTTGTCGGTCCGTGCGAACAGCTGGAGATTGTCGAGGCTGACGACGCGCGTCTTGGCGATCAGCCCCTTGGCATCGTCGCGCGTGGTGTTGAGCACGACGAGCCTGTTGTCGGGCAGGTTGAGCTGGACATGCAGCGGCTCGGCCGCGGTCTTGGCGCCGTAGTAAGAGGCCTGGGTGTCGTAATCCCAGCTGTAGATCTGCCACATGTTCGACGGCCAGGCCGGGTGCGTCATCCACAGCAGGCGGCCGCTGTTCTTGGTCCACAAATGGCCGAGGAACCCCTCGAACATCGCCTTGTGCGTCTCGAGGTTCATCATCTGCGCCTTGCGCTCGAAATCCTCGAAGCTGGTGGCGGCGCCGAACATCGTGTCGAGCGTGGCCATGAACGTCTTGGTGTCGCCGTTCCCGCCGAAATGCCAGTCGTGATAGGCCATCGTGTCGGACAGCGGCCAGCGATCCTTGGCCGGCACCGCCGCCGCGACCGATTCGAGCGTCGACAGTGACGCCGTGCCCGTTTCGACCGAGAAGCCGGTCGCGAGATCGGTGAAATAGCCCACCGGCGGGCGATAATTGTACGGCCCCGAACCTTGCAGGTTCACCATGTTCGAGCTGCCGGTGTACCAGCGCGTGCCATCGAGTTCGCGGACGACACGCTCCAGCCCTTCGTTCAGCGTCGGATAGGGCACGCCTTCGTTGCGGCCGAACCAGACGATGATCGACGGATGGTTGCGGTATCGCGCCACGGTGTCACGGGCGTTGTCGAGGAACAGGGCGGCGTCGTCGGGCTCCACCTGGAAATTCTGCGTCGACTGCCAGAAATCGTTGAGCACCATCATGCCGTTCTCGTCGGCCAGCTCGAAGAATTCCTCTTCGTCGTTGTTGCCCATCCAGTTGCGGATGATGTTCATGTGCGCCTCGCGCTGGAGGCGGAAATAGGGCGCCAGCCGTTCGCGGCTGACCTGCTTCATCGCATCGTCCATGCCCCAATTGCCGCCGCGCGCGGCGATCTTCACACCGTTGACGCGGATCGCTAGATGCGGCTCGGGCAACGTCTCGTCGGGGATCGGCGTCACCGCCTTCGATGTTTCGCCCGCGGGGGTCAGCGATTCGGCCCAGCCGGTCGGGCTCTGCTTGATCGCTTCATGGCGGACGTCGATCAATTGCTGCCCTGCGAGCGCGCCGTCGGTCATCTGAACGTTCACGCGGCGCAGCTGCCCGGCATGATCGAACAGCGACAGATCGTAGCTCACCTCGCGGATGCCGAAGCGCAGCCGACGCGTGTCGCTGGACTGGCCATTAGCGGCAAGGTCGATCGACAGGTCGTGCAGCGCGGGGTCGCCATAGCCGTTGGGCCACCACAATTTGGGATCGCGCACGGTCAGCTGGCGGAATTCGGACGGCGCAAGCCGCACCTCGCTTTTGCCCGGTGCGGCGTTGACCGTCTTGACCACGCTGACATCGTCGAACGCCGCGCTGACCGTGACGGGCGTCGCCGCGGTGCCGTGATTGTCGATCGGCACGGTGATGTAGACATCGGCGCTGTCGGTGCGCGGCAGCGGCAGATCGGTCACGACGTGCGGATCGCCGATCGTCACCGGGCCGGTCGCCACCAGCTCCACCGGGCGCCAGATGCCGGTGTTGCGATCGCGGATGCCGGGGATCCAGTCCCAGCCCTCGGTCGCGATGAAGGTCGGGCCGTCGATCGCCAGCTGCCCGCCATTTTCGCCGACGCCGCCCTTGATCGACTGTTCATGCGGGATACCCGGATGCGGCGGCGGCGAGACCCGCACCGCGATCACATTCTCACCGGCGACCGGCGTGATCGCAAACTGGCCGCGGATGAACGCACCGCGCGTGCCGCCCACGCGCGCGCCGTTCACCCACACCTCGGACGCATAGTTGATGCCGCCGAACACCAGGGTCAGCCGCTTGCCCGCCGCCTCGGGCGGCAGGGTGAAGCTGGTGCGATACCAGTAATCCTGCCGCGCCAGGCTCTCCGGAATCTTGAGGTTGTTGAGCCCGTAATAGGGATCGGGATAGACGCCGCGATCGACCAGCGTGGTCAGCACCGTGCCCGGCACCGTGGCGGCATACCAGTCGCCCTTGGGGTTGCCGGGGCGGGACAGCGCCGCGCCATCGCCGTCGACGCCCGGCGCGGCGGCCAGCTGCCAGCCATGCACCTGCCAGCGCCCGGCGGCCTCCGGGGTGAGCGCGGGCACCACTGGCACTGGCTTGGCGACGGGCTTGCTATAGGCATCGTCGCTGTGCGGGAGCGTCCAGGGGTCCTGCTGACGGGTCAGGCCGATATTGGCGCTCTTCTGGAACTCCCAGCCGACACCGACCTTCCACATCTGCACCAGATCGAAATCGGGCGCCCGCGCCGCTTCGGCGGCAAGCGCATCGGCGCTCAGCGCGGAGTCGCGAACCTGCGCCTCGATCAGCGACCCGCCGAAATGCGGCTGATCCGCAACCGCCGGTGCAATCGCGATTTTCGGCGCGACCGATGCATTGCCGGCCGATCCCTCGGCCACCTGCCGGCCATTGGCATAAAGGCGCACGCGGCCATCGTCGATCACCACCGCGACATGGGTCCAGCGCCCCGCGGCGATCTTCACCGACGATCGCACCTGGGTGTCGCCCGCGCGATAGACCAGCGCGCCATCCTGCATCACCAGGCACCGGCAGGCGCCCGCCGGATCGCCCAGCGCGATCAGCGTCACGCGCCCGCGCGGCGTCGCATCGGGATTGACCCAGGCAGAGATCGTCGCACGGGCATCCGCCGCGACCAGCGCCTCGCCGCCGGTGAGTGGCCGCTCGATGCCGACGCCACCGGCGAGGAACGATGCATTGTACGGCCCGGCATTGTCCGGCGCTGCGGCCCGCGCGGTCACCGTGAACATCGCCGCCCCCGCCATCAGAGCCATGGTAACATGACGCATGCTTCTCTCCCCAAGTGCGGGCGGCGCAAGCAAGTCCGGCTGCCGGTCCGCGATTATCGATCGTCGTCAACCTGTTGGGCGAGCGGCGATACCGCTGTCCAGATTTTATTCATCAAATTTACGAATTCAACGCCGACAGCGTTGCCGCGCTCTTGTCTTGACCGCCGAATTCGCTGTTATTGCAATAGTCATGAGCAGCCGTCCCCCGATCCGCCTGTCCGGCACCAATCTCGAGCGAGCGGCCGATCACAATCAGCGCGTGACGCTCCACGCGATCCGCGTCAACGGTTCGCTTACGCGCGTAGACCTCGCCGCCATCACCGGGCTAACCCCGGCGGCGATCGCCAACATCACCAAACGGTTGCTCGCCGATGGGCTCATTCTCGAGGCGGGGCGGCGGTTCGGGAGTCGCGGACAGCCTCCGACGAACCTGGTCATCAATCCGGCCGCCTGCCATTCGCTCGGGCTGAATGTCGATCGCGACCATGTCACGCTGGTGCTGGTCGACTTCCTCGGACAGACGATCGCGCGTGCCAGCCGCGAGGTCGAGTTCGCACTGCCCGAGGCCGTTGCCGACTTTTACCGCGAGGCGGCGCCGACGATGATCGCCGATGCGGGCATTGATCCGGCCCGGATCGTCGGCCTGGGCGTTGCCAGCCCCGACGATCTCGGGCTGATCGATCTGCCGGGCAAGCCCGATGCCTATCGCCGCTGGGAGGCAGTCGATTTCGCCGATCTGCTGGCAACGCCGCTCGACATTCCGGTCTTCGTCGAGAACGATGCCGCTGCTGCCGCGATGGGCGAACTGCAGCTTGGCCTCGGACTTCGCCATTCGAGCTTTTTCTACATCCTGATCTCGTCGGCGCTTGGCGGCGGCCTCGTCATCGACAGCAACTATTTTCGCGGTGCCAACGGGCGCAGCGGCGAACTCGGCTTTCTGACCCACCGGGACCCGGATGGCGTTACCCGCCAGATCCAGAGTCATGTTTCACTTTCGGGTATGGCAGCACCGCTCGAAGACGCCGGCTTTTCGTTGAGCGACCTGCTCGCCGCCACGGGCGACGATCCTTCGCTGGAAGCCGTCATCGAGGCCTGGATCGAGGAAGCCGCCGAACTACTCACCGACCCGCTGATCGCGGTAAACTGCCTGATCAACCCGGAGGCGGTGCTGATCGGCGGACGGCTTCCCGGCCGCTATGTCGACCGGCTGGCCGAACGGATCGCCGCCCGGCTCGCGCGCGAGGGCGGCAATGCGCCGGCCATTTCGCCGATCATGCGGGCGAGCCTCGCCGAGGATGCGCCGGCAGTCGGCGCTGCGATCCTGCCGTTCAGCTATTTCCTGCTGCCCAAGAGCAACGTGCTGTGGAAAGCCGCCGAACCGCGTGCCGCCGATAGTCTGTCTGCCTGAACCCAAGCCTGTAAGGCACAACGCATGAACGATACCCGTGCCACCACGAAGAGCCGCATCGCCATCGCCGCCGCGCTCGCCGGTCTGCTGTTCGGATTCGACACCGCCGTCATCTCTGGGGTCACGGCGCCGATCACCACGGCCTTTGGCCTAAGTCCTGCGGGCACGGGCGTTGCGGTCTCGGCGGCGCTCATCGGCACGCTGATTGCCGCGCTTGGCGCCGGTATCCCCGGGGATCGGTTCGGCGCGCGTGCGGTACTACGCTGGGTGGGTGTGGGGTTCATTCTGTCCGCGCTTGGCTGCGCGCTTGCGTGGGATCTGGCGAGTTTCGTCGCATTCCGCTTCATCGGCGGCCTCGCGATCGGCGGCTCGTCAGTCCTCGCGCCGGTTTTCATCGCCGAAATCAGCCCCGCTCATCGCCGTGGTGCCCTTGTCGGGCTGTTCCAGGTTTCGATCGTGACCGGCATTCTGGCGGCCTATTGCAGCAACGCGGTGCTTGCCGCGCTGATCGCCGAGGACCAGGGGTGGCGTTGGAAGCTGGCGGCGATGGTGGTGCCCGGCATCGTCTTTCTCGCCGCCATGTTCACGATTCCGCAGAGCCCGCGCTGGCTCGCCGCACGTGGACGAGAGCGCGAGGCGCTCGAAGTAGCGGCGCGGATCGGCCTGAGCGATTGGACGCTCGCCCCGCCCGAGCGCGGTGGCGAGGCCAGGCTGGCCTGGGCGCGGCACCGGAAACCGATCCTGCTGGCGCTCGCCGTCGCCAGCTTCAACCAGCTGAGCGGGATCAACGCGATCCTCTATTACCTCAACGACATCTTCGCGACCGCAGGCTTCAGCCAGATCTCGGCCGACGTGCAGGCCGTGACGATCGGCGCCGCCAACCTCGCCGCCACGCTGTTCGCGATGACGGTGATCGATCGCATTGGGCGCCGCACCTTGCTGCTGGTGGGCGCGGCCGGCACCGCTGCCGCACTGTTCGGGGTCGCCGGCGTCTATTCGGTCAGCGGCTACGAGGCGCTTCTGCTGCCCCTGTTGATTGTCTTCATCGTGTTCTTCGCCGTCTCGCAAGGTGCGGTGATCTGGGTCTATCTGTCCGAAATCTTCCCGACCGCCGTTCGGGCGCGCGGCCAGGCGCTGGGCAGCGCGACGCATTGGATATGGGCGGCGGTGTTGAGCTTTGGCTTTCCGGTCATCGCCGAGATTTTCAGTCGCGCGCTGCCGTTCTGGCTGTTCGGCGCGGCAATGGTCGTCCAGTTCGTCGTCGTCCTGCGCTTTTTCCCGGAGACGAAGGGCATCGCGCTCGAGGCGATGGAGGAGGCACTCGACACGCCCGCCTGGCAGTCGCGCCACTGAGCCACTAGAGCGCCAGATCGATCGCGTGGATCGCCACGCCGACGAGGCCGCCGACCAGCGTGCCGTTGATGCGGATATATTGCAGGTCGCGCCCCACCGCATTTTCGAGCCGCACCGTCACCGTCTCCGCGTCCCAGCCGCGGATCGTGTCCGACACCAGCCGGACGATGCCATCGCCATAGTCCGATGCCGCGCCCACCGCCGCTCGGCGGACGAAGCGGTTGATCGTCCGCGCCAGCTTCGCGTCGGTCTGGAGCGTGGCGCCCAGCTGGCGCAGCGCCTCGCCCATGCGGCCGCCCAGCGCCCGTTCGGGATCGCGCGCGAGCCGCAGCATCGCCGCCCGGCTCTGCTCCCACAGCCCGTCGATCCAGCGCTGGAACGCCTGGTTCTCCAGCATCTCCGCCTTGAACGTCTCGACGCGTTCGCGCAGCTCGGGATCGTCCTGAAGCCGCTCGGCGAGCCGCTCGAGCCCCTCCTCGGCCTTGAGCCGCAGCGGGTGCGCGGGATCCTCGGCCATCTCGTCGAGCAGCTTCTGCAATCCTTCGATGATCTTGGTCGCCAGCGTTTCGTCGAGCCCGGTCCAGCGCATCACCGAACCGGCGCGGGCATGCACCATCTCGCGGATCAGATGGTCGTTCGCCTCGAGCATCCGCGCCGCCCAGCGGACCATCGAATCGAGCAGCGGCAGATGGCGCTGGTTCGCGATCGCCGCGGCCAGCGCCTGGCCGGCGAGCGGCGCCACGTCGATCCCACGCAGCCGCGTCGCGATCGCCGTCTTCACCATGCCGCCCAGCCGCTCCTGATCGAGCGATTCGAGCAGATAGGCCGCCAGCCGCGAGGCGCCCGCGCCGATCCGGCCGTTGCCATGCGCCGGCGCCGCCAGCCAGCGCCCGGCGGCGCCCGCCATGTCGAGCCGCTGCATCCGCCGCGCCACCACGCGCGGGATCAGGAAATTGTCGCGCAGGAACTGGCCCAGCGTATCAGCGATCCGATCCTTGTTGCGCGGCACGATCGCAGTGTGCGGGATCGGCAGGTGCAGCGGATGGCGGAACAGCGCAGTGACCGCGAACCAGTCGGCGAGCCCGCCGACCATCGCCGCTTCGGCAAAGGCGCGGACGAAGCCGATCGCGGGATGCACGCCGTCGAAGTGGCGCGCGGCGAGGAAGATCGCCGCCATGAACAGCAGCAGCCCCGTCGCGACGAGGCGCATGCGCCGGAGCCCCCGCGGTGCGGGCTCGCGTAGCGACGAACGGACAAGCATCATCGCCATTCAACGTCGCAATGGTGCCGTGCGCTCCGTTGCGGGATCGATTTGCGAAACGAACGGCGGTTTCGGGAGCCTCATCGCACGATCATGCGCCGCGTGCTTGCCCACGGCAAGAACCGGGAGGCGAAATGCCGCCCCCCGGCCCGGCTCATTCGGCCGGCTGGCTGGAATCGTCGCCGGGCTTGTGATCGATCGCGCCCGGAGCGTCGACCGGCCCGATTACCCGGCTGCCATCGTCGCCGGGGCGATAGGTGAGCAGCCGGCGCGACAGCTTCGGGCCGAGCCACTGTTCCAGCCCGACCGCGAGGCTGAACAGCGCGGGCACGATCACCAGCGTCAGCACCGTCGAGAGGATCAGGCCGCCGATCACCACCACACCCATCGGCGCGCGCCACGAGGAGTCGCCGTTGAGCGACAGCGCGGTCGGCACCATGCCCGCCACCATCGCGATCGTCGTCATGACGATCGGCTGGGCGCGCTTGTGCCCGGCATCGACGATCGCGGTCATTTTCGGCACGCCCTTGTACATCTCCTCCAGCGCGAAATCGATCAGCAGGATCGAGTTCTTGGCGACGATGCCGAACAGCATCAGGATGCCGATAAACACCGGCAGCGACAGCGGCATGTCGAGCAGCATCAGCATGATCAGCCCGCCCAGCGGGGCGTTGAGCAGCGAGCCCATGTTGACCAGCGGCGACATGAAGCGGCGATAGAGCAGCACCAGCACCGCGAAGACGAGGAACACGCCCGCCGCCAGCGCGATCATGAAGTTGCTGATCATCTCGCTCTGCCACTTGGCCTGGCCGACGGTCATCTCGTTCACGCCCAGCGGCAGCTTCTTCATCACCGGCAGTTCGTGGATCTGCTTCATCACGTCGCTCGACACGAACGGCTTGCCGGTCGCCGGATTGATCGCGAGGTCCGCGCCCACCACCAGACGGCGCTGCAGGTTCAGCCGCTCGATCTTGGTCGGGCCGGCACCGAAACGGATGTCCGCCACCACCGACAGCGGCACCGATTGGCCGCTCTGGGTCGGCACGCGCATGTCGCGCAGCGTCGACAACCGGGCGCGCGCGTCCTCGTTGATCGCCACGCGGATCGGAATCTGGCGATCGGACAGCGAGAATTTGGCGCTGTTCTGCTCGATATCGCCCAGCGTCGCGACGCGGATCGCGTTCGACAGCGCAGCGGTGGTCACGCCCAGATCGGCCGCGAGGTCGAGCCGCGGGGTAATCACGATCTCGGGCCGCTGCAGGTCGCCCGAAATGCGCGGCGCGACCACGCTGTTCAACCCCTCCATCTGCTTGACCAGCTTGAGCGCGGTTTCGTTGAGCAGCGCGGGATCCTCGCCGCCGAGCGTGATCGTGATGTCGCGACCCGACGATCCCCAGCCGAACTGCGAGCGGAAGTTCACCCGCGCATCGGGGATCGCCATCAGCTGCGGGGCGACGCGCTTCTCGAACTCGGTGCTCGTTTCGGGGCGATCTTCCTTCAGATGGGCGGTCACGCGGCCATTGCCGACAAAGGTGCGCGCATAGGTGTGCGTCACCAGCGGCTCGGCACGCAGGATCTGGGCGACGCGCTGCACGACGCGATCGGTCTGCTCGAGCGTGGTGCCCGGCACCATCTCGATCGTCGCGGTGACGCTTTCCTGGTCCTCTGCCGGCTGGAAGGTCTGCGGCATCGTGACGAACAGCGCGACGGTCGCGCCGAGCGACAGCGCATAGCCGGCGACCGCCGCCCAGCGGTGCATCAGCGTCCACTGGAGCAAGCGGACATAGAGGTCCATAACCCGGCCGCCGCCATGTTCGGCATGGCCGTGCGCCTTCAGGAAATAGGCCGCGATCATCGGCGTCAGCAGACGCGCGACCGCC
Organism: Sphingomonas sp. RS6; assembly: GCF_054489705.1. NCBI lineage: Bacteria > Pseudomonadati > Pseudomonadota > Alphaproteobacteria > Sphingomonadales > Sphingomonadaceae > Sphingomonas > Sphingomonas sp. RS6. The sequence continues at coordinate 962,245 of NZ_JBTMWM010000001.1, read as the reverse complement.
AGCGACATCAGCACCGCGGCAACGACGGTGAGGCCGAAATTCTTGAAGAACTGGCCCGAAATGCCGGGCATCAGGCCCACCGGCAGGAACACCGCGACGATCGACATGGTGGTAGCGAGCACCGCGACGCCGATTTCGTCCGCCGCGTCGATCGCCGCCTGATAGGCGGATTTGCCCATCCGCATATGGCGCACGATATTCTCGATCTCGACGATCGCGTCGTCGACGAGCACGCCCGCTACCAGGCTGAGCGCCAGCAGCGTCATCTGGTTGAGCGTGAAGCCCAGCATGTCCATGAACCAGAAGCTGGGGATCGCCGAGAGCGGGATGGCGAGGGCCGAGATCAGCGTCGCGCGCCAGTCGCGCAGGAAGATGAACACGACGATGACGGCGAGCACCGCCCCCTCGATCATCGCCTCCATCGCCGTGTTATACTGTTCCTCGGCATATTTGCTGGCATTGTCGAGCAGCTCGAACTTGACCTTGGGATTGGTCTTTTCCAGCTCGCGCAACTTCGCCTCAGCGTCGTGGAAGATCGTCACGTCCGACGCGCCCTTGGCGCGCTGGATGTCGAACGAGATCACCGGATGCCCGTCATAGCGCGCTAGGCTGCGCTGTTCGGCATAGCCGTTCTTGACGTTGGCGATATCGGCCAGCCGCACCGTGCGGCCGCCACCGGTGGAGATCTGGGTCTGGCCCAGCGTATAGGCGTCCTTGGCGTTGCCGATCACGCGCACCGACTGTTCGAAGCCGGAGATTTCGGCGCGACCGCCCGCCGCGTTGAGATTGACCAGCCGCAGCTGCTGGTTGACGTCGTTCGCGGTCAGCCCGAAGCTGGCGAGCTTGGCGGGATCGAGCACCACGCTGATCTCGCGGTTGACGCCGCCGTTGCGGTTGACCGCGGACATGCCGGAAACCGACAGCAGCTCCTTCGACACGGTATTGTCGATATACCAGGACAGGTCCTCGACGGTCATGTCGGTCGCGACCGCGGTGAAGCTGGCAACCTCGTTGCCGCTGGCGGTGTCGACACGGCCGACCTGTGGCTCGAGAATGCCGTCGGGCAGGTTGCCGCGGATCTGCTGGATCGCGCTGCGCACATCTTCGACCGCACGGTCGATCGGCGTGCCGATGTCCAACTGCACGACGGTCTGGCTGTTGCCTTCGGAGACCGTCGAGTTGATCTCGTCGATCCCCTGGAGACTGCGGACGGCCGCCTCCACCTGCTGCGTCACCTGCGTTTCGAGCTCGCTCGGCGCGGCGCCGGGCTGGCTGATCGAGATCCAGACGATCGGGAAGTCGATATCCGGATCGTTGTTGACGTCCATGCGCGAGAAGCTGACCAGCCCCGCCACGGTCAGGAACAGGAACAGGACGATGGGCGGAACCGGGTTGCGGATCGCCCAGGCGGAAATGTTGCGGAAGCCCATCGCCCGGTCCCCTTACTTCTTCAGCCGCTGCGGAATGACCTTCTGGCCGGGGTTCAGGAACGCACCCGCCGTCATCACCACGCGTTCGTTCCCGGTGAGCCCCGATCGGATCGCAATGCCGTCCTCGGAGACCTCGCCCGTGGTGACGTTGCGCCGCACCGCTTCGTTCTTGTCGTTGAGGATATAGACGAAATTGCCCTCGGGGTCACTCTGCACCGCCGATTGCGGCAGCGTCACCGCCGACACCTGGCCGGCGACGATGCGCGCGGCAGCAAAACCGCCCGGGCGGAGCGCAGGATCATAGGGCAGCGCGATGCGGGCGATGCCCTGGCGCGTCGTCGGATCGATCACCGGGGAAATCTGCCACACCTCGCCCTTGAACGTATCGCGCGTGCCCACCGGCGTCACCTCGGCCGGCGCGCCGACATGAAGCTTCTGGATGTCGCCCTCGGCCAGCTGGGTGCGCAGCTCCATCTGGCCGTTCATCGCCATGCGGAACAGCACACCCGATCCGCCGCTGACGATCTGACCCGGTTCCACCTGACGCGCGAGCACCAGCCCGGCCTCGGGCGCGCGGATGTCGAGCCGGCGGTTGCGCGCCTGCGTCTCGGCCAGCTGCGCCTTGGCGACGCGAACGCGCGCGAGCGCCTGGTCGCGGGTCGCCGTGCGCTGATCGATATCGGCCTGCGAGATGAAGCCGTTCGAGACCAACTTCTGCGCGCGTTCGAGATTGGCCTGGGCGAGCTTGGCATCGGCCTCTGCCACGCGGATCTGGGCCGCCAGCGATTCGGCGGTTTCCGCCTGTACCGAACGGTCGACGGTCGCGAGCACTTCGCCCTTCTTCACCCAGCTGCCCGCATCGACGAGCACGCGCGTCACCACGCCGCCTTCGCCGACGACGCCAACCGGCATCTCGCGCCGGGCGGCAAGGCTGCCGGTGCCGGTGACGATCGTCGCCGCGCTCACCTTGCCAGGCACGTCGAAGGTGACCGTCGGCAACTGGCTGTTGCGTTCGCCCGCCCCCTTGGCGGCCGCCGCCTGCTTCTCGCCACCCGAGCCCATCATCACGGCAGCGGCGATCAGCAGCAGGACCAGTACGGCCGCGGCGATCCACAGCACGCGCCGCTTGCGCCGCACGGGCTCGCCCTCGTAACCGAGCCGCTCCTGCCGTCCCAACATCCGTCCCTCGTAATTCATGTGCCCACCCCGCCGCGGACGCACCGGCGTCCATAGGTCACACTGTATTATATGAATATATCACCGCCGGCAAGGGCCGTGTTTCGCGACTGCGCGTCAATGCCCGTTCGTCGCCTGCCACGCAAGTCAAACGCGCCGGGAATGCGGCGATTGCAAGTTCATGCAAATCATGGTTCACGGGCGATCAAGTCGCCGGAACGGCCGTGGCAGACGCCGTTGCCGCGAATCCCCCGCCCGTTCAGCCTGCGTTCGTCCGCGATCGGCGATGGCGGCATGCGATAACAATGGGAGCAACCACCTATGATCCGTATTCTCTCGCTCGCCGCGCTGGCGTCGCTGGCCGCTGCTCCCGGCGCGGTCGCGCAGGTCGCGCCGCCACCGGCGATGGTGCCCGAAGGAACGATCCTCGACGTCGTGGCCGAGGGCGCGAGCGTGCAGACGCCCGACCTCGCCACGATCCAGGCGGGGGTCGTCACCAACGCGCCGACCGCCGCCGATGCGATGCGCCAGAACGCGGCGAAGATGGCCGACATCCTGGCCGCGCTGCGCAAGGCCGGCGTCGCCGAGCGCGACCTGCAAACCGCCTCGATCAACCTCAACCCGCAATATCGATACAAGGAGAACGAGCCGCCGGCGGTGACCGGCTACCAGGCGTCGAACCAGGTGACGGTGCGTTTCCGCGATATCGCGAAAAGCGGGGCGATCCTCGATGCGCTGGTGGCGCAGGGGGCGAACAGCATTTCAGGGCCGAGCCTTTCGGTCGACAAGTCCGATGCCGCGCTCGATGCGGCTCGCCGCGACGCGATTGCCCGCGCGCGTGCACGGGCCGATCTCTATGCGAGCGCGGCGGGGATGCGTGTCGATCGCATCCTGATGATTTCGGAAGGCGATGCACCGGCGGCGCCGCGCCCCGGGCCGATCGCGATGGAAATGACCCGGTCGGTCGCCCCGCAGACCGAGGTGGTGCCGGGCGAACAGCGTATCACGGCGACGCTGTCGGTACGGTTCCTGCTCAAGTAAGCGGGCATTGAAAAAGGGGCCGCCTCGCGAGAGGCAGCCCCTTTTTTCCATTGTACCTGCCAGCGTTAGCGAACGGCACCGCGACGAACGAGGTTGACGATCGCGAGCAGGATCACCGCACCGAGCAGCGACACCAGGAACGTGGTCGGCGTGATCACGCCGCTGTTGATGTTGCCGCCGAACAGCAGACCGCCGATAAAGGCGCCGACAATACCGACGATGATGTTCAGGAAGATGCCCTGCTGTGCATCGGTCCGCATGATAATGCTCGCAAGCCAACCGACGACGCCGCCGATGACGAGCCAAATGATGAAACCTACCATCTGTCCCTCCTTTACTTGCCCAGCGTGCCGGGCGACGAAAGGAAAAATCCACGAGCATTCGCTTTGTTCCGGCAGCGGCGCCCCGCCGTAGCAACAATGCCCCGAAACGGGCACGGCCCGCGTGCCGATAAGGCGCGCGGGCCGTTGTTCGGGCCGGATGGGTAACCTCAGGCTCAGTATTTCTGCTGGCGCTCGTACAGCGATCGATAATGCTGGATCCGCGTCACGCGCAGCCCGGGCATGCCCGACCGGTCGATCGCCCGCTGCCAACCGGCGAATTCCTCGACGGTGAGGCCATAGCGTTCGCAGACTTCGTCCACAGTCAGAAGCCCGCCATTGACGGCGGCGACAACCTCGGCCTTGCGGCGCACGACCCAGCGGGTCGTATCGGGCGGAGGCAGCGTCTCGAGCGTCAGCGGTTCACCAAGCGGGCCGATGACCTTTGCGGGACGGATCTTCTGATTCTCAATCATTTATCGACCTCGATCGGGGCGAACCCCTGTTACTCAACGCTGAAGCGATCGATACCCAAACGCCTTGAACAACGATTAAAATGGCAAGGTAAACGCACGCTTCACACTGGCTGCCACCGGCTGAGCGCCGCCGCCGCCATCCGATGGAACGCGCCATCGGCGGGAGCGAGCAGCGAGGCCGCAGTGGCCGGCATCGAAAGACGGGTCTGGGCACGCGCCGTCGGGCTGGCCGCCTGCCGGCTGGCGATCCCGACCAGCAAAATCGCCAGCCCGATCGGCATCGCGGTCACCGCGACGTTGCGATCCTGCCGGGCAAAACTTAAGTCCACGAACGCGATTCCTGTTCCGTCTCTCTATAATGCCGTTTACGCCAAGAGTGCTGAAGGCCGCGTAAAGGCGATGAAAACCCTCGCTTAACCTCGGTTCCCGATTGCTTTCACCGCCGCCCGGGTGGCGCACGGAGGCAGATCGCCCTATCTGCGCGACGATGACGACAGGTGACTTCCAGCTGGCCGAGCCGCTTTCCGCACGACGAATCGTCGTGGCGATGTCCGGCGGCGTCGATTCGTCGGTGGTGGCCGCGCTCGCCGCACGCACCGGCGCGGAGACGATCGGCGTCACGCTCCAGCTCTACGATCATGGCGAGGCGGTGGGCCGAGCCGGCAGCTGCTGCGCCGGCCGCGACATTCGCGACGCCCGCGCGGTGTGCGACAAGCTGGGCATCGCACATTATGTGTTCGATCATGCGAGCAGCTTCCGCGAGCAGGTGATCGATGATTTCGCCGACGAATATCTCGCCGGCCGCACGCCGATCCCGTGCGTGAAATGCAACATGGGGCCGAAATTCACCGATCTGTTCGCGCTCGCCCGCGATCTCGGCGCCGATTGCCTCGCCACCGGCCATTATGTCCGCCGCGTCCCCGGCGCGGGCGGCGCCGAGCTGCACCGCGCGATCGATCCCGCGCGTGACCAGAGCTACTTCCTGTTCGCCACCACCCAGGCCCAGCTCGACTATCTGCGCTTTCCGCTCGGCGGCCTGCCCAAGGCACGCGTGCGCGATCTCGCCGCCGAGCTCGGGCTCGGCGTCGCCGCCAAGCCCGACAGCCAGGACATCTGCTTCGTCCCCGATCGCGACTATGCCTCGCTCGTTCGCAAGCTGCGGCCCGAGGCCGAAGCGGTGGGCGACATCGTCGATGAATCGGGCCGCAAGCTGGGCGAGCATCGCGGGCTGATCCACTTCACCGTCGGCCAGCGGCGCGGGCTGGAGATCGGCGGGGCGCCCGAACCCTATTATGTCCTCCGGCTCAATGCGGCGACGCAGCAGGTGGTGGTCGGTCCGCGCCGCGCACTCGGCGTCGCTGCCGCGCGGATCGAACGCACCAACTGGATCGGCGGCGATCATGCCGGTCCGCTCACCGCGAAGGTCCGCAGCCTCGCCAAGCCGGTTCCGGCCCGGCTCGACGGCGACCGGGTGGTGTTCGACGCGCCTGAATATGGCGTCGCCCCGGGCCAGGCGGCGGTGCTCTATGCGGGCGAGCGGGTGCTCGGCGGCGGCTGGATCGCCGAAACCGAACGCGCGGAACAGTTCGCCGCCTGATTCACCAGTTGAAAACTTGGTCGGACGCCCGGGGGCAGAAGCGAAGCTGCCGCCGAAAGCATCCGGTCGCGTTTCCGGCAGGTCGTGTCGCCCGCAATATAATGAACTGTTGCGCTCGGCCGGCGTTGGCGGCACTGGGCCTCTCAGTTTGAGTGAGAGTTTTGAATGGCTTCACTGTTGGCGTCCCCGCTCTGGATCGCGCAGCTCGCCACCGGCGCGAAGTCGTTTCGTGACAATCCGCTGATCGGATCGCGACGGCTCAACGAATGGGGGCTGCACACCACGCGCACGCGGATCGCGCATGATCTCGCCTGGCGACGGCGCGCGCGACTGGCGGGCGCGCTCGATCCTGCGCATCGTGCGGCATTCGATTCCGACGGCTTCGTCATCATTCCCGACTTCCTGCCGCAGTCGACCTTCGCTGCGCTTCGCGACGGCGTGCTCGCCGGCCGCTTTCCCACGCGCGAGATGCGCCAGGGCGACACGATCACCCGGCGCGTCGCGATCGGCCCGGCGTTTCTGCGCGACGTGCCGGCAATGGCCGCGCTGCTGCGCGAGCCGCGCTTTCGTGCGCTGTCGCACTATGTCGCGAGCTTTCGCAGCGAGCCGCTCCACTACATCCAGACGATCCTCACCCACTGCGACCCGCGCGACCCCGATCCGCAGACGCGGCTGCACGCCGACACTTTCCACCCGACGTTGAAGGCATGGTTCTTCCTGAACGACGTCGAGCCGGAGGACGGGCCCTTCTGCTATGTTCCCGGTTCGCACCGACTTACGCCCACGCGGCTTACCTGGGAGCGCGAGCGCAGCCTGGAAGTGGCAGCGGGCGCGGATTTCCTATCGGCGCGCGGTTCGTTCCGCGTAGAGGACGATGCGCTGGCGGCGATGGGGCTGCCGGCCGCACAGCGCTTCCCGGTGCCGGCCAACACGCTGGTGATTGCCGATACCTGCGGGTTCCACGCGCGCGTGGCGGCGACACGACCCAGCCGCCGGCTTGAATTCTGGTCCTATTCGCGGCGCAATCCGTTTCTGCCCTGGTCGGGGCTCGATCCGCTCAGCGTGCGAGGTATTGCCGAGCGCCGGATCGATGCCATGTGGAAACTGCGCGACACATTTCAGAAACAACTAGGCCAGCCTTGGCAGCCCGCCGGTATCAAGCATGTACTCGACGACTAACGTGGAGACTATTGACTTGCACCTGCGCGATGTCGATGCGACACGAATGAGATGATGTCGGCGGTTTGACTTGGGCGCAGCCCGGTCAAAGGGGTGCTGGTCGGCGAGTAACGAAGTCAGGGGCCTGTCATGTCGCGCGTGAACCTTGGGGGCGATGGTCGAAGGCGTTCGGCCGCGGCGGCTGTGCAAGCCATCGCTGCGCCGCTGCCGTTCCTGCGCGTACCGCCCTTCCCGCGCGCCGATCCGGTCGCGCTGGCCTGGCCGGGCGAAGCAGCGGCGACGGACGATGCGGCGGCGGTGGCCGATGCATTGCGCGCTGCGCGGGTGGGCGGCCAGTTCTGGGGTGCGCAGCCGGCGCTGCCGTCGGTCAGTGGCGGCCTGGTGGTCCTGGCTCCCGGATCGGCCGCACAGGCGCGGGCGATGCTTTCGGCTCTCACCGAAACCGGTGACGATGCGGTGGCGGCCGGCCAGGCAGTGCTGGCCGGACGGGCGCAGCATGGTTTGCCGCCGATGCCGAACGTCGACGGTGCCGATCCCTGGTGGCTGGTCGCGCAGGCAAGGCTGGTGCTGGCCGATGCCGATGCAGAGATCGCGCTGGCTGCCGCGCTGGCCGGCTGTTCGGTGCGGACGTTCGGAACCGGGCGCTTTGCGGACGTCGGCGACGGCGGCTCGGCGCTTGCCGCCGCGATCGATCGCGAGCTTCTTTCGGGCGTCAGCTACCGCAATCCCTTCACCGGTGATGCAACCACCGCCATCGCGACGATCGTCCAGCTGACCGAATGGCGCACGATGATCGATTCGAACCGGATCATCGCACAGGTGCTCGGCGTGGCCGGCTGGAAACTTGCCACTGTCGAGGCGCTGGTCTGGGACGGCGCGAGCGGGCGACGGCACAAGCGGCCAGCCGCCGATGGGACCGCGCTGCTGTGGCGGTCGCACGTGCCCCCGCGCGTTCAGCAGCAGGTCGAGGCGTCGGCTGCGTCGATCGCCGAAATCGAGGACGGGTTCATCCGTTCGGTCGGGCTGGGCGCCAACTGCGTTCCGCCGCTATCGATCGTCATCGACCATCGTGGCGTCCATTTCGACCCTTCGCGACCCAGCGATCTCGAGCAGCTTCTGGAGGGCCATCGCTTCGACGCTGCGCTGGTCGATCGCGCCGCTGCGCTGGCGTGTCGCATCGTCGAATCCGGCGTGAGCAAATATGGCCGCGGAAACGAGCAACTCGCGCGACCGGGGGGCGCGCGTCGCCACGTCCTCGTCGCCGGGCAGGTGGAAGATGACCGGTCGGTAACGCTGGGCGGCGGTGGCAAGCGCAACCTCGACCTGCTGCAGGCCGCGCGCGACGCGGAACCCGATGCCTATCTCATCTACAAACCCCATCCGGACGTGGAAGCCGGCCATCGCAAGGGTGCAATCGATGACACCGTGGCGCTGCGGCTTGCCGACGCCATCGAGCGGGAAGCGACCATCTCCGCATTGCTCGACATGGTCGATGCAGTTCACGTGCTGACGTCGCTCGCCGGCTTCGAGGCTTTGTTGCGTGGGAAGCAAGTGTTCACCCACGGCACCCCTTTCTATGCGGGCTGGGGCCTCACCACGGATCTGGGCGCGATACCGACCCGGCGAACCGCGCGGCGGACGCTCGAAGAACTCGTTGCCGCAACGCTGATCCTCTACCCTCGCTATCTGGATCCGGTCACGCGGCTGCCCTGCCCGGTGGAAGTCCTGCTCGATCGCATGATTGCGGGGACCGCCGCGACGCCTGCGCCACTCGCGCGATTGCGTACAGTGCAAGGCAGCGTTAGACGCGCGTTTATGCGTATTGGATCGGCGCTATGAAGTATGTTCGCCCAATCAAGCGGTCGTTCCTGTTCCTCCAGGGGCCACCGGGGCCCTTTTTCTGGGAGTTAAGCGCGCGCATCGCCGAACGCGGCTATGGCGTTTATCGTATCAATCTTAATGGTGGCGATTGTCGCGACTGGCCCGAAGGGGGCGTCGACTATCGCGGCCGTGCCAGCGAATGGCCGATCTTCTTCGATCGCTTCATTCGCGAACACCAGATCACCGATCTGATCCTCTATGGCGATTGCCGGCCGATGCACCTGGCCGCACATCGGCTCGCCAAGCTTCGCGGGGTGGCAATCCACGTCTTCGAGGAAGGCTATATCCGTCCCGACTGGATGACCCTCGAACCCGATGGGGTGAACGGCCATTCGACGCTGACCCGCGACCCGGAAGCGATCCGCGCGCGCGCGAAGTCGCTGCCGCCGCTACCCGAATTGCCGCCGATCACCGCGAGCTTCGGCCGCCGGGCGCGCGACTCATACTGGTACTATCACCGCGTCGTCACAGGCCGCTTCCGATTCCCCTTCTACCGCTCCCATCGCAAGGGTGTGATCATCGTCGAAGGGCTCGGCTGGGCACGCAAGTTCGTCATGGCGAAGCATCGCGCCAAACTCGCCGTAGAAATACTCGCTACGATAGCGGACAAGCGCTTCTTCCTGTTCCCGCTGCAGCTGACGGGCGATTATCAGATCCGCGAACATTCGCCGTTCGGCACGATGCGGACCGCCGCCGACTATGTACTCGATAGCTTCGCAAACAATGCGCCAGCCGATGCACATCTCGTCGTCAAGGAACACCCGCTTTACTGCGGTTTCCACAACTGGCGGACGTTCATCCGGCGCCGTGCCGCGGCGCTCGGCATCGCCGACCGGGTCCATCATCTCGATGGCGGCGACCTCACCACGCTGGCCCAACGCTCGCAAGGCATGGTCTGCGTCAACAGCACGTCAGGTACGCTTGCGCTCGCTGCCGGCAAGCCGGTGATCGTGCTGGGCGATGCGATCTACGACGTGCCCGGCATCACCCATCAGGGCCATCTCGATCGTTTCTGGGATGCTCCGATGGCCCCCGACATGACGCTCTACGATGCCTTTCGCCGCGTCCTGCACGACCACTGCCTCGTGCGTGGCGGGCTGGCCAGCCAGTCGGCGACGGAAACGCTGATCGAGAACAGCCTGGCGCGGCTGATCGGTCAGGGCATGGTCGATGTCGATATTTTCGCCGAGCCTCAGGCGGTCGGCTCAAGCCCAGCATCGTCGAAATAACCGCGGCGACGGGCGGCATCGAAGATCCGGTTGACCAGCGGGTTGGACCAGCCGCAATTCGTCGCAAAGTCGCGGCGGAGCGTATCGTGGTGGATCTGGTGGGCCGCCGGTTGCATCAGCAGCCCCGCCCGCCGCATCACGCGCACGATCCAGGGATTGTCCGCGCGGTGAAGCGACCCGTGAAAATATTGCGCGAACGCGCCGCCGACGATCAGCGCCGCGCCGCCCGCCGCGATCCAGCCTGGAAAGCCAAGCCACAGCACCGCAAGGTTTAGAACAAGCGAGAACGGCAACGCCGCAAGGATCACCGTGCTGCCGATCAGGCGCCAGAGGTCGCGACGGCCGAGCGCATCGGGGCGCGGATGATGATTTTTGAAATCATAGACGAGCCGATCGAGCGGGCTCACCCCCGACATGCGTTCGCGAAACAAGGCCCGGTAATGATCCGATTCGCGCGATCCGGGATAGAAATAGAGCTGATCGAGACCCTTGCCGGGCGGGCAGGGCCGATAATCCATGTACATATGGACCAGGCCCGAGGCGAGATCGGCGAGGTACCAGCCGACCAGAAGTGCCGGCAGCACCAGCCAGCTGGGATCCAGCAAGGCAGCCGCCAGATTTCCCGCCAGCGACAGGAGAAAAAGCGGCATCAGGATGTTACGCGCCATGCCGTTCCGTCAATCCATTCGCAGATTCCTGGAGTATGAAACGCGTCTAGTCGCCATGTCTGCGGGCCGCAACGGCTTGATTTGCGAGCCGTGGGCGCGCAAGTCGCGGCAAACGTCGTGAAACATCAGAGACCTTCATCCTTTGCGCCCATATCGCGCTTGAACCGCCGGTGCTGGGTCGCACGACCCCGCCATTGGCGACGGCGCTGATCGCCGTGAAACGCGACCTGCTTCTGGACGTCAGCCGCCTGATCTGGCGCACCTGGGCGGGCCGGCTGCCGACCGGGATCGACCGGGTTTGCCTGGCCTATCTCGAACGGTTCGCCGGCCGCTCGCAGGCGGTGGTGCAGCGCGGCAACCTTCGCCGGATCGCCACCCCCGCGCTTTCCGACGCGTTGTTCGGGCTGTTGCTGGAAGGGGGCGCGCGGTTTCGCTCACGCGTCACGCGACTGGCGATGCGCGCGCTCGTCGAATCGCGCACCGGCGAGGGGGGCGGAGATCGGCTGTATCTCAACGTCGGCCATACCGGGCTGAACGCCCCGGGCCTCGTCGACTGGACCTCGCGCGCCAAGGTTCGGCCGGTCTATCTGATCCACGATCTCATCCCGATCACCCATCCCGAATTCTGCCGGGCTGGCGAGGAGGCGCGCCATCGCCTGCGGATGGAAAACGCCCTTGCCAGCGCGCGCGGCATCATCGGCAATTCGCAGGCGACGCTAGCGGATCTGGCGGCATTCGGCGCCGCGATGGGCCTGCCGTCGCCGCCGGCGCTGGCGGCCTGGCTGGGCGCGCCGCCGCTCCATGCCGGCGCCGCCCCGATCCGGCGCGAGCGACCCTATTTCGTCGTCCTCGGCACGATCGAGGGGCGCAAGAACCACGCCCTGCTGCTGCAGCTGTGGCGGCGGATGATCGAACGGGATGCGAGCACCTGCCCCGATCTGGTCATCATCGGCCAGCGCGGCTGGGAAGCCCAGGCGGCACTGGCGATGCTCGATCGGCTGCCGCTGATCGCGAACCACGTCCAGGTGATCGAGGACTGCACCGATGGTACGCTCGCCGGCTATCTGCGCGGATGCCGCGCCTTGCTGATGCCGTCGTTCGCCGAAGGCTATGGCCTGCCGGTGATCGAGGCGCTGGGCCTGGGCGCCCCCGTCATTGCCAGCGACCTGCCGGTGTTCCGCGAACTCGCCGGCGAACGGATCCACTATTGCGACCCGCTCGATGGACCGGGCTGGCTCGACGCGATCGGCACGTTTTTATCGGAACCGGATGCGGCCGAGGCTGCCGCCCAGCCGTTCCACATGCCGAGCTGGGACGATCATTTCGCCCGCGTCGAACCCTGGATGGCCACGCTCTGATCGATCTGGAGATGGGAAGGTCCAGGGGGTTCTGTTGCCCGGCCCCCCTGGCGGCCGCTGGAGTCCACTTCTGTTGCCCGGTGTGGCCCAACCGCGCATTTTAGAATAACCTTGGGCCGTTAAGCCGTGAGGTTACGCCGCAATAGCGAGTGCTTCGTTATCGTTGGCACTTGTGTAATGGGCCGTTGCGGTGGTCCCATTCCGAGCGAAGACAGCGCTTTTCAATACACGTCGATCCTGGTTCGGCCCCGTCAGAAACGGTGTCCAGATACACCACCGGTTATGGTGGAGCCGCCGGGTACTGCCCCCGGGTCCGCTGCATCTATTGCACGCCATTGTTTATCGCCATAGCCGGGCGAACCCGGCAGGACTCCATATAGGGCATCTGCGCTTAATGAAAAGGTCAGGTTGAATCGGATAATGGCCTTCACACCGCCGCATTCGATTGGCATGGAGAATGCATCATGTTGACGCAGCGTTCCCGTTACGCCCTCCGCGCGATGCTCTTCCTGGCCGAACAGCCCCTGGCAGGCGCGCCGGTGCCGATGAACCGGATCGCCGCCGAGGCCAATGTGCCGCGCAAGTTTCTCGAACTCATTCTCGCCGATCTGCGCGAAGCCGGCTTCCTGTTTTCCACGCGCGGCAAGATGGGCGGTTATCGCCTGTCGCGCGCGTCGCACCTGATCTCGCTGGGCGAGATCATCCGCGTGATCGAAGGGCCGCTGGCGCTGGTGCCCTGCGTCAGCCGCACCGCCTACCGCCCGTGCAAGGACTGCAAGGACGAGGCGAGCTGCGCAATCCGCCAGGCGATGGCCCGCGTTCGCGACGAGACCGCCCGCATCCTCGATGGCACCAGCCTGGCCGATGCCATCGCCGAGGATCTCGCCGCCGCCTGAGCTCAGGCTGCGCCGTTCCGCTTCTTCAGTTCGTCGCGGATTTCGCGCAGCAGCACCACATCGGCCGGATCGGCGGCGGGCGGCGCCTCGCCCTTCACCTTTTCCTGCTCCACCGAGGCAAGCAGGCGGTTCACGCTGCGCACCAGCAGGAACACGATGAACGCCAGGATCACGAAGTTGATCACCACGGTGATGAACTCGCCATAGCCGAGCAGCGGCACCCCCGCCGCCTTGAGCGCCGCATAATTGGTCGCCGAACCGCTATAGCCTTCGGGAATCGCGCCCAGGCGGATGAAATAGCTCGAAAAATCGAACCCGCCGAAGATCCAGCCGACCACCGGCATGATGATGTCGTCGGTCAGCGATTTGGTGATCGTGCCGAACGCCGCGCCGATGATGACGCCGACGGCGAGATCGAGGACGTTGCCGCGCGCGATGAACGTCTTGAATTCCTTGAACATTCGCCGTGTCTCCCATTGTCTGGCGTGGCCATGATGGCGGAAGCTGCGACGGATCGCCAACCCCGATCGTCCGATTTCCCTTCCGCTGTCGGGTGTCGCTACCATATAAGACACTTCGTTCGATGGGATTTGGAGGAACCTTGCCCATGAAGTTTCGTGCCGCACTGGTGCCGGTGGCAGCGCTGACGCTCTCGGCCTGCGGGCTCAACAGCGTCCCCACCGCAGAGGAAAATGCCAAGGCCAAATGGGCGGACGTGCAGGCGCAGTATCAGCGCCGCGCCGATCTCGTGCCCAATCTGGTCGCGACGGTGAAGGGCGCCGCTGCGTCGGAAGGCAAGATCCTGACCGACGTGATGGACGCCCGCGCCAAGGCGACCGCGGTACAGGTCAATGCCACCGACCTGACCGATCCGGCTAAGGTCCAGCAGTTCCAGCAGGCACAGCAACAGCTGGGCGGCTCGCTCTCGCGCCTGCTGGCGACGGTGGAATCCTATCCCGACCTCAAGAGCCAGGCCAATTTCACCACGCTGATGAGCCAGCTCGAAGGCACCGAGAACCGCATCACCATCGCGATCCGCGATTATAACCAGGCGGTGCAGGACTATAACACCCGCATCCGCACCTTCCCCGACGCGGTGGGCGCCAAGGTGTTCTACGGCGCCAAGCCGATGACGCCGTTCCAGGCCAAGGCGGGCGCAGACGTCGCCCCGACGGTGAATTTCGGGAACAGCAACTGATCCACACCGTCCCCGGAGCGTCGATGATGCGCCTGTTGCGCTTGTTCCTGCTGCTCGTCGCCCTGCTTGCAGGCGCGACGAGCGCAGCGGCCGATCCGAGCTTCCCCAAGCTCACCGGCCGGGTGGTCGACGATGCCCATCTGCTCTCGCCCGAGCAGGTAGCGCAGCTCACCCAGCTGTCGGCCGAGGTCGAGCAGGCGTCCAGCCGCCAGTTCGTGGTCGCGACGATCCCGGACCTGCAGGGCTATGACATCGCCGATTACGGCTATCAGCTGCTTCGGGCCTGGGGCATTGGCCAGAAGGATGCCAATAACGGCATCATCCTGATCGTCGCCCCAAACGAGCGGAAGGTTCGGATCGAAGTCGGCTATGGCCTCGAACCGATCATGACCGATGCCTTGTCGAGCCAGATCATCAACCAGGTGATCCTGCCGAAGTTCAAGGCGGGCGACATGGCGGGCGGGATCGTCGCGGGCGCGCAGGCGATCGGCGAGCAGATGAAACAGCCGCTCGAAGCCGCAGAGCAAAAGGCCAAGGCAGCGCAGGACGCCGCCGCCGCTGGACCGCGCCGGAAAGCGGGCGGTGGCAGCGCGCTGCCGATCGGGCTGTTGTTCTGGTTCATCCTTCTCGTCGTGATCCTGGTCCCGATGCTTTCCCGGTTCGGCGGCAAGCGGCGGCCGGGACCGTGGGGCGCGCGTCGCTATCGCAGTCATGACGACGGCGCGCTGCCGATCATCCTGTGGACGATCGCAAGCGAGATCGGCCGTGCGGCGTCGCGTCGCGATGACGATGATTGGGGCGGTGGTGGCGGCTGGGGCGGCGGTGGCGGCGGCTGGGGCGGCGGCGGCGGTGGCTTTTCCGGCGGCGGTGGATCTGGCGGTGGCGGTGGCGCCTCGGGGAGCTGGTGAGAATGCGATTGACCGATCAGGACCGCGCGAAGGTAGCCGCGGCCGTCACCCAGGCGGAGGCGAACACCAGCGGCGAGATCGTTACCGTGCTCGCCCGCCGGTCGGACGATTACGCCGATGTCGCGCTCAACTGGGCCGTGCTGGCGATGCTGCTGGTACTGGCCCTGCTCGCCTGGCAGCCCTGGCCGATCGAATGGCTGCATACCCGGCTGATCGATCCCTGGGCGCAGAGCGTGCCGGCGCATTGGTATCTCACTGCCGCGCTGGTGGTGATCGCGATCACCTTCCTTGTCGTGCGGGTGGCGCTGGCGAAGGACGCGCTTCGGATCGCGCTCGCGCCCGGATCGATGAAGACGCGGCGGGTGCATGCGCGGGCGCTGTCGCTGTTCCGAACGGCGGCGGAAAAGCGCACGCAGGGATCGACCGGCGTGCTGCTCTATCTCAGCCTTGCCGAGCATCGCGCCGAGATCATCGCCGATTCGGCGATTCATTCGAAGGTGACGCCCGATGTGTGGGGCGCGGCGATGGCGGCGCTGCTGGCGGAGGTGAAGCAGGGGCGGCCCGCCGAGGGCATGGCCGCCGCCGTCGAGCAGATCGGCCTCGTCCTCGCGCCGCATTTCCCGCGCGCCGAGGATGACGTGAACGAGCTTCCCGATCGGCTGATCGAACTCTAAGGCCTCCCCATGACCGACGAACCGATCGAAACCGCCTGGGCGGGCAAGTGGCTTACCGTGCGGCGCCAGGGCAAATGGGAATATGTCGCGCGTGCGCGTGGCATCCGCGCGGTGGTGATCGTCGCGATTGACGATGACGGCCATGTGCTGCTGGTCGATCAGTATCGCGTACCAATGGGGCGGCGCTGCATCGAGCTGCCCGCCGGGCTCGTCGGCGACGAGGACGAAGGCGACACGATCGAGGCAGCGGCCCGGCGCGAACTGGCCGAGGAAACCGGCCATGCGTGCGATCGGGTGGAGGTGCTGGGCGACTTTTATTCGTCGCCGGGCATGGTCAGCGAGAGCTTCACGCTGGTCCGCACGCACGGCTTGGCGCGCATCGGCGAAGGCGGCGGCGTGGATGGCGAGGACATCATCGTCCGCCGCGTGCCGCTGGCCGACCTGCCCGCATTCGTCGCCGATTGCCGCGCACAGGGCATGGGCGTCGACGTGAAGATGCTGCTGCTGCTCAGCGGCGCGCTGCTCGGGCAGGGCTGAGACTCGCTTCTACGGACCAGCCCTATGCTCGTCATCCCCGCGGAGGCGGGGATCCATTTGCCAGGACGGTTGGCATAGAACCGCGACGATTCCACCAATGGATCCCCGCCTCCGCGGGGATGACGATTGGTTTGGCTCAACGCTCAGCGCGCCACACTTCGGGAGAAGCGCCCGCGATCAGCGGAAATTGTCGGCGTAGGCCTGAAGCTTGAGCTTGCGCGTCGGTGCGGGCACGACGTGATAGGCATAGCCTTCGCGCTCGGCATAGTCCTTCGCCGCTTCCAGCGTCGGGAAGGAAATGCGGACCTGGTTGGCGGTTTCGCCGCCGCCGGCCCAGCCGGTCAGCGGATCGGGCCGCTGCGGCGTGTGCGGCTCGAATTCCAGAACCCAGTTGTCGGTCCGGGCGCGGCCGGACTGCATCGCGTTCTTGACGCGCTGATAGATGCGAGCGGACTTCATGGGGGCGTTCCTTAGCGCGGACTCGCGCCCCTTGCATCAGCCTTTTTGGTACGCAGTGTCGCGGAGGCCGCGGCCGGATCGTCGGGCCAGGGATGCTTGGGATAACGGCCGCGCATTTCCTTGGCGACCGCGATCCAGCTGCCCTTCCAGAAACCGGGCAGGTCGCGCGTCGTCTGGATCGGCCGCCCGGCGGGCGAGGTGAGGCTGAGGACCAGCGGCACGCCCGCGCCGATCATCGGATGCTCGGCCAGTCCGAACAGCGCCTGCACCCGCACCTCCACCGTCGGCCCGGCCTCGGCCGCATAGTCGATCGCGTGGGACGAACCCGCCGGCGTCTCGAACCGCGCAGGCGCGAGCCGGTCGAGTGTCTTCTGCCCGTCCCAGCCGAGCAGGTTCTGCAGCGCCTGGGTGAGCGATTCGGAGCTCACGGCATCGAGCCGGCGTCGGCCCTCCAGCGCGGGCGGCAACCAGTCGTTCAGGCTGGCGAGCAGTGTTTCGTCGGTCAGCGCGTCGAGCCCGGCATAGGTGGCGCGGGTACGCAACGCCCGGGCGGTTTCCGACCAGGGCAGCAGGTGCAGGCCGTGGGCGCGCACACCTTCCAGCAACGCTGATTCGATCTCGGCGGGCGTGGCGCTCGAATCGCTGCCGGCGGACAGGCGCACCGCCCCGAGCCGGCGTTCGCGCAGTGCCTCGATCCGGCCGGTCGCGGGATCGAAGGTAACGGCGCGGCGCGCCTCGATCCGCTCTGCGAACAGCGATTCGACCGTGGCGGCATCGATCGGCGCGGCGGAGAGAATGCGTGCGCCCGCCGCCATGCCCTGCGTTTCCGCCACCGCCAGCCATTCGGCGCGGGCGAGCGGCGAGGTTGCATCGAGCCTGAACCCGCGCCCGCCCACCGACGCCCAGCTTTCGCCGGAGGCGTCCCGCCGCTTCGCCACCCGGTCCGGGAAGGCCAGGGCGACGCAGAGCGCAGCCGCCTCGTCGCCGCCGCGTTCTTCCATGCCGTGGCCGACGAGCTTGCTCCACCGCCCCGCCAGCCGCCGCGCATTTTCCGCACGCTGGCCGCGTTCGCCCTTCCACCTGCACAGGCGCAGTTCGAGGTCCGCATCATTGCCCCCCAGTCCGCGCTCGCCGAGCAGCACCGCCACCGCCGCTGCGGTGTGTGCCATGCCCCGCTCGGCCGCGCGCACCAGCATATGGCCCAGTCGCGGCGGGAGCGGCAGGCGGGCGATCGCCTTGCCATGCTCGGTCGGGCGGCCGTCGGCGTCGATCGCCTCGAGCGCCTCCAGCCGCGCCCGCGCCTCGGCGATCGCGGCCTCGGGCGGCGGGTCGAGCCAGGCGAGCTGGCGGGGATCGGTGACGCCCCACACGGCGCAGTCGAGCATCAGCGCCGACAGGTCGGCTTCCAGTATCTCCGGCGGGTCGAAGCGCGGCAGGCCGGGCGTCGCCGCCTCTTCCCACAGCCGATAGGCGGTCCCCGGCCCCTGCCGTGCCGCACGGCCCGCACGCTGCGTCACGGCCGCCTGGCTGGCCCGCTCGGTCACCAGCCGCGTCATCCCCGCCGCGCGATCGTAACGCGGGCGCCGTGCGAGCCCCGAATCGACCACCACGCGGATGCCGTCGAGCGTCAGCGAGGTCTCGGCGATCGAGGTTGCCAGCACGATCTTGCGTTGTCCCGCCGGATCGGGCGCGATCGCGGCGCGCTGCGCGGCGGGCTCCAGGCTGCCGTGCAGCCGGTGCAGCACCGCGCCGCCGATGTCGCCCAGCCGCTCGGCGGTCCGCTCGATCTCCGCCACGCCGGGCAGGAAGGCGAGGATGCCCCCCTGCTCCTCGCGCAGCGCCTGCCGCACCGCCGCCGCCACGCTGTCCTCGATCCGCGCCTCCGCCGCGCGACCGAGATGACGCAGCGCCAGCGGGAAACTCCGCCCTTCGCTCTCCACGACGGGTGCATCGCCCATCAGCCCGGAGAAGCGGCTGCCGTCGAGCGTCGCCGACATGGCTACCAGCCGCAGGTCGGGCCGCAGCGCGCCCTGCGCGTCGAGCGCGAGTGCCAGGCCGAAATCGCTGTCGAGGCTGCGCTCATGCACTTCGTCGAACAGCACCGCCGACACGCCCGCCAGCTCCGGGTCGGCCTGGATACGATTGACGAAGATCCCCTCGGTAACCACCGTCACCCGCGTCGCCGCCGAGCGCTTGCTGTCCATCCGCGTGGCATAGCCATAGGTCTTGCCGACGCTCTCGCCCGCCAGCGCCGCCATCCGCTCCGCCGCCGCCCGCGCAGCAAGCCGGCGGGGGGAGAGCAGCAGGATTTCGCCGGTGCACCACGCCTCGCCCAGCAGCGCCGGCGCCACCGCCGTCGTCTTGCCCGCGCCGGGCGGCGCGACCAGCACGGCGTTGCTGCGATCGCGCAGCGCGTCGAGCAGCATCGGCAACACGTCGTGGATGGGCAAGGAGGACGTCATCGAGGTGCAACCATTCGGGACAAGCGTGGTTAGGCGGACTCACCGGCAAAGGAGCGCGACATGGCACGGATTCTGTCTCAATTCACCATCACGCCCGACGGCAGCGGCGATTACACGCTGCATCTGGAGGACGAGGACGGCGAAACGATCGAAATGACCGCAAGCTACGAGCAGCTCGACCTGATCGTCGAAGCGATCGAGGACGTGCTCGACATGGACGAGGAGGATGCGCTCGAAGTCGACGAGGACGACGAGGAAAAAGCGACCGACGACTGACCCGTCAGCCGGTGGCGTGCGTCAATAGGCGCGCGCCACCGCAAACTCGACGGCCTCGACCATCGCGTCCTTCGCCTCGCAGGCGCGGAAGCCGCCCAGCGCGTCGATCGCGCGCTGGCCATAATGGCGGGCACGGGCGAGCGTATCGTCGACCGCCCGGCTCGCACGGACGAGGCGGATCGCCTCGGCGAAATCCTCGTCGGAGGTGCGCCGGCCGGAAACGGCTTCCTTCCAGAACGCACGTTCGGCATCGCCACCGCGCGCATAAGCGAGAATCACCGGCAGCGTCATCTTGCCTTCGCGGAAATCGTCGCCCGCATCCTTGCCCATCGTCGATGCGTCCGAGATGTAATCGATCGCGTCGTCGACCAGCTGGAAGGCGATGCCGAGATTGCGGCCATAGGCGTCGAGCGCCAGTTCCTCCGCTTCGGGCCGCTCGGCCACCACGCCCGCCACGCGACAGGCGGCAGCGAACAGCGCGGCGGTCTTGGCGCCGATGATGTCGAGATAGCGATCCTCGGACAGGTCGATCCGGCGCACGGCGGTGAGCTGGTTGACCTCGCCCTCGGCGATCACCGCGCTGGCGTTCGACAGGATGTGCAGCGCCTTGAGGCTCTCGGCCTCGACCATCAGCTCGAACGAGCGGCTGAACAGGAAGTCGCCAACGAGCACGCTTGCCGGATTGCCCCAGATGATGTTGGCGGTGCGGCGGCCGCGCCGCAGGTCCGAGCTGTCGACCACGTCGTCATGGAGCAGCGTCGCGGTGTGGATGAACTCCACGGCGGCGGCGAGCTTGTGGTGGCGCGTGCCGGCATAGCCGAGCAGCCGCGCACTTGCGAGCGTGAGCATCGGCCGCATCCGCTTGCCGCCGCCCGCGATCAGATGGCCGGCAAGCTCCGGGATCAGCGGAATTTCGGACTGCATGCGATCGAGGATCACCGTATTGACCAGGTTCATGTCCTGGGCGACCAGCGCCATGATCGGATCGAGCGAGGGCTGGGTTCGCGACCCGAGGCGGTGGACGGTAGCGCTCATATATCCGTGCCTCTGGCCTTTGTGCATCGCAAACGCAAGAGCGGCTTGCGCGGCCGCGCCGTAAAGGCAAAAGGGAATCCCATGACCGACGCGACGCTGATCCGCTATCGCCAGAGCATCGACAATATCGATGCGGCGCTCGTCTTCATGCTCGCCGAGCGGTTCAAGGTGACCCAGGCGGTCGGGCGCTACAAGGCCGAGGCCGGGCTGCCACCCGCCGATCCCGGCCGCGAGGAAGCGCAGATCGCCCGGCTGCGCGCGCTGGCACAGGACGCCGATCTCGACCCCGAATTTTCCGAGAAATTCCTGCGCTTCATCATCGACGAGGTGATCCGGCATCATCGCCAGGCCCAGGAAGCCGGAACCGCCGGAGCCTGACGCCGTTGCTGGCGTGGACCGAGGGGAAAACGCTTGAGCGACGATTATCTGATCTTCCGGCCCGACGATGTCGACCTCACCCGCTCGCCGCTGCGCGCGGGGGTGGACGAGGCGACCTATGTGCTCGGCGCGTTCAACCCCGGTTTCGCGCGGCTGCCGAACGGCAACCTGCTGCTGATGGTGCGCGTGGCGGAGGCGCTGCGCGATCCGGTGGTGGACGGGCATGCGCGGGCGATCCGCTGGACGCCCTCGGGCTGTGTGCTCGACGCGCATCCTGTGGCGGGGCTCGACATGGCCGATCCGCGCCAGTTCGCGCTCAAGGACCGCAAACCCCGGCTGCTCGGGCTCACCTCGCTGTCCTGGCTGCTGCCAGTGGAGCTCGATGCCGATGCCCGCACGGTGGTGGCGGTACACTACGACAAGGCGATCGCGCCCAGCGCCTCCTACATGGATTACGGCGTCGAGGATGCGCGGATCACGTTGATCGACGGCACTTATTGGATGACGGTGTGCGGCGTCTCCGCCGAGCGGCACTGCACCGCCATGTATCGATCGGCCGACGGGCTTGACTGGGAATTGCTGGGCGTGGTGCTCGATCACCAGAACAAGGACATGATCCTGTTCGAGGGGCGGATCGGCGGCTTCTTCCACGCGCTGACCCGGCCGCTCGGCGAGGTCTATTTCGCCTATCCGGACGATTCCCCCTGGCTGGGCGGCCCCTCGATCAACCTCGCCCGCTCGCCCGACGGGCTGCACTGGAAGCCGCTCGACCAGCCGGGCATCCGCGCGCGCAAGGGCTCGACGTCGAACCAGCGGATCGGCGGCGGCAGCCAGCCGCTGCTGACCGATGCGGGCTGGCTGCTGATCTACCACGGCGTCGAGAAGCGCGACGCGGTGGGCATCTATCGCAGCTTCTGGGCGCTGCTCGACCGCGATAATCCCAGCGTGATCCTGCGGCAGGAAGACACCGTTCCGCTGATCGAGGCCAATCCGGCGCTGACAGCTGACATCGCCCACCAGCTCTATTTGCCGACCCCGGTGGTATTCACCACCGGGCTGGTCGATGCCGGCGAGCGCTACATCGTGGCCAGCGGTGAGGCGGACCTGGCCTGCCGCATCACCCACATCCCAAAGGCGCGATTCCGGTGAAGTGCGCCCTAGATCCTCCCCGGCACGGGGAGGGGGACCATGCGCAGCATGGTGGAGGGGGGCCCTCGCACCGGACTCCCTCGCCGCCCTCCCCCTCCACCACGTGGCTGCGCCGCGCGGTCCCCCTCCCCGTTCCGGGGAGGATCGAAAGGCGCTTCCGATGACCGACCCGCTCTGGTGGCAGAAAGGCGTGATCTATCAGGTCTACCCCCGCTCCTTCGCCGACTCGAACGGCGATGGGGTGGGCGACCTTGCGGGCATTACCGCGCGGCTCGACTATCTGGTCGATCTCGGCGTCGATGCCGTGTGGCTGTCGCCGATCTTCCCCTCGCCCATGGCCGATTTCGGCTATGACGTGGCGGATTATTGCGGGATCGATCCGCGCTT
Organism: Sphingomonas sp. RS6; assembly: GCF_054489705.1. NCBI lineage: Bacteria > Pseudomonadati > Pseudomonadota > Alphaproteobacteria > Sphingomonadales > Sphingomonadaceae > Sphingomonas > Sphingomonas sp. RS6. The sequence continues at coordinate 939,531 of NZ_JBTMWM010000001.1, read as the reverse complement.
CGGCACCCTCGCCGATTTCGACGCGCTGCGCGATGCCGCCCATGCCCGCGGCCTCAAGCTGCTGCTCGACTTCGTTCCGAACCACAGCTCCAGTGAACACCCGTGGTTCCTCGAAAGCCGCTCCTCGCACACCAGCCCCAAGCGCGAATGGTACATCTGGCGCGATCCCGCTCCCGATGGCGGCCCGCCCAACAATTGGCAGAGCTATTTCGGCGGCAGCGCCTGGGCATGGGATGAAGCCACCGGCCAATATTATCTCCACCAGTTCCTGAAGGAGCAGCCCGAGCTCAACTGGCGCAACCCGGACCTGCGCGCGGCAATGCTCGATGCGATGCGTTTCTGGTTCGATCGCGACGTCGACGGCTTCCGCATCGACGTGCTGTGGCTCGCGATCAAGCACCCGGACTTCCCCGACAACCCCGCCAATCCGGACTGGCGCGAAGGCATGCAGGACATCGAGCGGCTGCTGCCGGTCCACTCCGCCGACCAGCCCGAGATGATGGAGATCATCGCCGCGATGCGCACCGTGGCGGAAGCCTATCCCGAGCGCGTGCTGATCGGGGAGATCTACCTGCCGATCCCGCGCCTGGTCGCCTATTATGGCGAAGGCGGGAACGGCGTGCACCTGCCCTTCAACTTCCACTTGCTCGATGCGCGCTGGGATGCCGCGGCGCTGGCCCGGCTGATCACCGACTATGAGGGCGCGCTGCCGGCCGATGGCTGGCCCAACTGGGTTCTCGGCAATCACGACAAGCCGCGCGTCGCCTCGCGCGTCGGGCCGGAACAGGCGGCGGTGGCGATGATGCTGCTGCTCACGCTGCGCGGCACGCCGACGCTCTATCAGGGCGACGAGCTCGGCATCGCCAATGTACCGATCCCGCCCGATCGTGTGCGCGATCCGCAGGCGCTGCGCGAGCCCGACACCGCCTTCAACCGCGACGAGGTACGAACACCGATGCCGTGGGACGCGAGCGACCATGCCGGGTTCAGCACGGTCGAGCCCTGGCTGCCGCTCAATCCCGACTGGGCGACGCGCAACGTGATGGCGCAGCGCGACGACCCAGGCTCGATGCTGGCCTTCACCCGCGCGCTGCTCCAGCTGCGGCGGGCGCATCCGGCGCTATCGATAGGCAGCTGGCATGCCGTGTCGAGCGAGGGCGCGGTACTGGCGTACGAACGGCGGCATGGAAACGCGCGCGTGCTGGTGGCGCTGAACCTGTCGAATGCACCCCAAACGCTGGCGTTGCCGGAATGGGCCGCCGCGCTGGCGCCGGCACTCACTACACTCCCCACCCGTCGTCCCCGCGGAGGCGGGGATCCATTTGCCAGTGCCACCGGAGATGGCGCCGAGACGTTCCCACCAATGGATCCCCGCCTTCGCGGGGATGATGGCGGGATTGTGGCGGGCTCCACCCTCCCCCTCGCCCCCAACCAAGGCATCCTGCTCGCATGAAGATCGCGATGCTCGCGCCGATCGCCTGGCGCACCCCGCCGCGGCATTATGGCCCGTGGGAGCTGGTGACGAGCCTGCTCACCGAGGCGCTGGTCGCCAAGGGCGTCGACGTCACCCTGTTCGCCACGCAGGATTCGGTCACCACGGCGCGCCTCGCCGGGGTGGTGCCGCGCGGCTACGAGGAAGATCCCGCGATCGATGCGAAGGTGTGGGAATATGCCCACCAGTCGCACCTCTTCGCCCGCGCCGCCGAGTTCGACCTGATCCACAACCAGGCCGATTTCCCCGCCCACGCCTATGCGCCGCTGATCGAAACGCCGATGGTGACGACGATCCACGGCTTTTCGTCCGAACGCATCCTGCCGATGTACAAGCCGTTCGAGCATCGCGTGCACTATGTCGCGATCTCGGATGCGGACCGGCACCCGGCGTTACGCTATGCTGCGACGATCCACCACGGAATCCCGCTCGGCGCCTTCCCCTTCGACGCGGATGGGAGCGACGACCTGCTGTTCTTCGGGCGGATGCATCCCGACAAGGGCGCGGCCGAGGCGATCGCCGTCGCGCAGGCCACCGGCCGCCGCCTCAACCTGTACGGCATCGTGCAGGATCAGGGCTATTTCGAACGCGAGGTGCAGCCGCACCTGAGCGACCGCATCGTCTATCACGGCCCGGTGGGCGGCGATGCGCGGATCAGGGCACTCGGCAGCGCCCGCGCGCTCCTCCACCTGATCAATTTCGACGAGCCGTTCGGCCTTTCGGTAATCGAGGCAATGGCGTGCGGCACGCCCGTGATCGCGGTCCGGCGTGGATCGATGCCGGAACTGATCGACGATGGCCTCACCGGCCTGCTCGTCCGCTCGGCCGATGAGGCCGTGGCGGCGGTGGATCGCATCGACGAAATCGATCGCGCCGCCTGCCGCCGCGCGGTCGAAGCCCGCTTCTCGGTCGAGACGATGGCGGACCAGTATATCGCGCTCTACCGCCGGATCGCGGCGCAGCGCTGATCATCAGCCGGCGCGCCAGTCGAGCATGGTCCAGCCGCGCTCGGCCGCCATCCGCGCGAGCGGCCCGTGCGCGTTCACGGCAAAGCCCTGATCCGCCCAGCCGAGCAGCGGGGCATCCGAAACATGGTCCGAATAGGCGCGGATATGCAGATTGGCGCGGTTGAGCCGCTTCGCCAGGAGCCAATTTTCGATCATGCGGAGCTTTACGGGCCCGTAACAGTTCTCGCCTTCAAGATCGGAGAGAACATGGCCGAGCGCATCGCGTTTCGCATTGGTGGCGATCACGTCGTCGAAGCCCAGCCGCTTCGCGATCGCCGCTGCATAATAATGGTGCGAGGCGGTGGCCATCACCAGGCGATAGCCGGCCGCCCGATCCGCCTCGATCTGCCTGCGGGCACCCTGGAGCACGCCGGTCTGAAGCTCGACATCGGCAAAGGCCTCCGCCACCCGCGTCATTTGCTCGACAGGCAGCGAGCGGCCGAGGATCAGCCGCTGCGACAGCCGCTTCAGTCCGGCGCGATCGAGCCGCCCGAAAAGATAGGCGATCCCGGCAATGCCGACCGCCGGCATCAGCGCAAGCCGCCACGGGCTCAGCACCCGGGCGGCGTGCACCAGAAAGCGCGTCCAGGTGGGCCGCGCGGTGATCGTCTTGTCCATGTCGTAGATTGCGAGATGCTCCATTGCGGTATCTAGGCCCGGTATCGCTTGCCGTTCCAGCCGGAATCGCGGAAAGGGGGAGACAATGACGTCTTCCGCCACCTTCGAACGAATCGAAACCGATGGCGTGGCGACGCTGCGCTTTTCGGGCAACCTGACGCTCGCCTGTCTCGGCGACCTGCCCGATCGCATCCGTCAGGTCGATGGCGCGGTGGGCCGGCTGGAACTGCAGGACATCGGCCGTCTCGACACGGTGGGCGCATGGGTGCTGCATCGGTTCGCCACCGAACATGACGCGGCGATCGAAGGGCTGAGCGAGGATCAGCGCAACCTGCTCGATCAGGTGATCGCCGCCGAACATCCGATCCAGCTGCCGCCGCCGCCGCCCGGCAGCTTCACCCGCGCGCTCGACGAGATCGGCAAGGCGGTGATCAATTCGGGCCGCACGCTCTATGGCCTGCTCGACTTCATGGGTGCGACGGCGATCGCGTTCTGGAACGTCGCGATTCATCCGCGTCGCTTCCGCTTTCACGCAACCGTCCAGCGGTTCGAGGTCGTCGGCGTCGGCGCGCTCGGCATCATCGGCCTGATGAGTTTCCTGATCGGCATCGTCATCGCGCAGCAGGGTTCGGTCCAGCTGCGCCAGTTCGGCGCGGAAATCTACACGATCAACCTGCTGGGGCGGCTGACGCTGCGCGAACTCGGCATTCTGATGACGGCGATCATGATCGCCGGCCGCTCGGGATCGGCATTCGCCGCGCAGATCGGCACGATGAAGCTGACCGAAGAGATCGACGCGATGCGCACGATCGGCGTCTCGCCGATGGAGGCGCTGGTGCTGCCACGCACGCTGGCGGTGGTGCTGATGCTGCCGCTGCTCGGCTTCTACTCGTCGGTCATCTCGATCATCGGCGGCGGGCTGCTCTGCTGGGTCAGCCTCGATATTCCGCTGGTCACCTTCATCTCGCGGATTCGCGAAGTGGTGCCGATCACCGACCTTTGGATCGGGCTGATCAAGGCGCCGGTGTTCGGCGCAATCATCGCCATCGCCGGTTGCTTCCACGGCATGCAGGTGGAAGGCGACGCCGAACAGGTCGGCCAGCGCACGACCACGGCGGTGGTGCAGGCGATCTTCCTCGTGATCGTGCTCGACGCCTTCTTCGCGGTCTTCTTCAGCGGAATCGGCTGGACATGAGCGACGATCAGGACAACCGCGAAATCGTCATCCGCGTGCGCGGGCTGCGCAGCGGCTTCGGTGAGCAAATCGTTCATGACGATCTCGATCTCGACGTGCGTCGCGGCGAGATTCTGGGCGTGGTCGGCGGATCGGGCACAGGCAAGTCGGTGCTGATGCGCACGATCATCGGGCTGCAGCCGCCGCTCGACGGCGCGGTCGAAGTGTTCGGCGAAAACTCAATCGGCCGCGAGGAAACCGAGGCGGTCGAGATCCGCAAGCGCTGGGGCGTGCTGTTCCAGGGCGGTGCGCTGTTCTCGACGCTCACCGTCTCCGAAAACGTCCAGGTGCCGCTCAAGGAATTCTATCCCGGGCTCAGCCAGTCGCTGCTCGAAGAAATCGCCGCGTACAAGGTGGTGATGACCGGGCTGCCGCCCGATGCCTCGCCCAAATATCCGGCAGAGCTTTCCGGTGGCATGAAGAAGCGCGCCGGGCTGGCGCGGGCGCTGGCGCTCGATCCCGAACTGCTGTTCCTCGACGAGCCGACCGCCGGGCTCGATCCGATCGGCGCCGCCGCGTTCGACGAACTGACCGCGTCGCTGCAAAAGACGCTGGGCCTCACCGTGTTCCTGATCACGCACGATCTCGACACGCTCTACGCGATCTGCGACCGCGTCGCGGTGCTGGCCGACAAGCGCGTGATCGCGGTTGGCACCATCGATGAGCTGCTGGCGTTGGATCATCCGTGGATCCAGGAATATTTCAACGGACCGCGCGGTCGCGCCGCGGTCGCGGGGCCGAACCGGCGCGTGCATGAGGATAAGAGGGGCTGATGGAAACGCGTTCCAATCATGTGCTGGTCGGCGCCGTCGTGCTGATCCTGCTCGCGGTGCTGGCGCTGTTCATCGTCTGGCTGGCACGGCTCAGCGGCGGCGACGAACGCGATTACGACATCTTCTTCAAGCAGTCGGTCGACGGGCTCAGCCGCGGTTCGTCGGTCAGCTTCTCGGGTGTGCCGTCGGGCCAGGTCAAGGACATTCAGTTCTGGAAGCCGGACCCCAGCCTGGTGCGCGTGCGGATCAGCATCAAGCCCGAAGTGCCGATCCTCGAAGGCACCACTGCGACGATCCAGGGCAGCTTCACCGGGCCGAGCACGATCCAGCTCGACGGCGCCACCAAGGGTGCGCCGCCGATCCGCTGCCCCCGGGAAAACCCGCGCGCCGCCTGCCCGCTGGGCGTGCCGGTGATCCCCACCAAACAGGGTGGCCTGGGCGCGCTGCTGAGTTCGGCGCCAAAGCTGCTCGAGCGTCTGTCGACGTTGACCGAGCGCGTGTCCGAACTGCTCAGCGACAAGAACCAGGCGTCGATCAGCGGCATCCTCGCCAACACCAACCGGCTGAGCAAGTCGCTCGCCGATCGCGGACCGGAAATCGCGGCGACGCTGGCCGAAACGCGCGTCGCGATCGAGCAGGCGGGCAATGCCGCGCAGCAGATCGGCCAGCTGGCGGAGACGACCAACGGGCTGCTCGCCAGCGACGTGAAGCCGACCGTCGCCAATCTCAATGCCACGATCTCGGCGGCGCGGCACAGCGTCGAGACGCTCGATGCCGCGATCGGCGACGCCCGGCCGGGCCTCCAGACCTTCTCGAACAAGACGATACCGGAGGTGGGCCAGCTGGTCGAGGATCTGCGCGAAATGTCGCTCGCGCTCACCAGCGTTGCCCAGCGTCTCGATCAGGGCGGTGCGTCGAGCCTGATCTCGCCACCCGCGCTGCCCGATTACAAGCCAAAGAAGTGAGAATTCGGATGAAAAAGCCAGCGATCGCCGCCGTGCTGCTCGCCGCCGTGCCGCTGTCGGCGTGCATTTCCCTTGGCGCCAAGCCGCCACCCTCGTTGCTGACGATCGAATCGGCGGCAGTGCTGGCACCGGGAACGGCGCAGCATTCGAGCGAGACCAAGGCGGTCGCGATCGTCTCGCCGAACGCGCCGCAGGAACTCGCCACCACGCGCGTGCCGGTCCATTCCGGCCCGGACGGCACGACGATCGCCTATGTGAAGGATGCGCAGTGGGTTGAGGCGCCGGCCAATCTGTTCGAGCGGCTGCTCGCCGACACGATCGCGGCGCAGACCGGGCGGATCGTGCTCAGCCGGCGCCAGGCGCTCTCCACCCCGAGCGCGCGGCTCGGGGGCGATCTGCGCAACTTCGGCATCGACGCCACCACGATGGAAGCAGTCGTCACCTTCGACGCTTCACTCACCCGCGAAGGCGGCGACGCGATCGCGCGTCAGCGGTTTGAATCGCGCGTGCCGGTGACAAAGATCGACGCGGCGAACGTCGGGCCGGCCCTCAACAAGGCGGCCAACGAAACAGCAGCCCAGATCGCCGCCTGGATCGGCAAGTAACGATCAGGGGCGGCGGCGGATGGCCGGCGGCAGGTCGCACACGCTGAGGCCGGTCGCCACCGTCGGCGGCTCGGGCTGCTGGCGCTTGGCGATCATCGCGGCGTAGCGGGCGTTGTCGGTGGCGCGATACTGGAAATGCGGTCGCTCGTCGTCGGGCAGCTGGCTCGCGAGGCGCACGGAGAGGATCGGCGTGCGTTCGGCGGCGGTTGCATAGACCCCCATCGGCGCATCGCTGCGCGGCAGTGCCGAGAGATATTGCATCCCTTCGACGATCCGGCCGACCACGGTATAGTTGCGATCGAGCCGTCGCGCAGACTGGCCGATCGGGGTGAACAGCTCGGCGCCGGTGCCGGTATCGGGCAAGCGATCGCGCGCCACGCCGACCATGCCATAGCAATGGGTGAGCCAGGTCGCTTTGCCGTCGGTCGCGATCGGCCAGCCATCGGCCGTGACGCCCGATCCGCTCGAATAGGCATCGGGCCGCGCCAGCCGCTGCGCCGGCACGACCGCGCCGATCTCGAATTCGGCAGGCGGCCGCGCGATGATCTCGGGCGGCAGCGGCTTCTTCTCGCTGGCATCGCCCCATTGCGCCACCCAGTTTTCCTGAACGCGGTAGACACTCTCGCCATCCCACCAATGCGCGACGGCGAGGCGCCGGATGTTCGCGACATGGCCCGGCGCGAAGCGCGGCGCGAGGCGGATGAACACCTGTCGCCCGCCGCCCAGCGTCATCACGAGCACCTCGTCATCGGGCACGTCGTGCCAGTCGGCCTCCACGGGATCGGTCGGCAACGGCCCGCCGGCCGTCTGGGCCGTTAGCGGCATGGCGGCACCAAGGGCGAACAGCGCGATCAGGGTCTTGAGCATCTTTCGATCTTGGCACGCGATCCCCGGCTTGCCTAGCGCCGCCGCACCCGGTAGGGCACGCCCCTTCCAGGTATCCTGCGGAGCGGTGGCCGAGTGGTCGAAGGCGCTCGCCTGGAAAGTGAGTATACGGCAAAACCGTATCGAGGGTTCGAATCCCTCCCGCTCCGCCACCTGCGCCCTTTTTGAGGCTCGCAAAATCCCCCTCAAACTGCTAAAAATACAAGAGAAATCCGAGGTTTTTAATCTCATCGGATTTCGTTCAATTCCACCAGTTCCCACCACAAGTGGTGGGTAAAGTGGTGGGTATTTTGGAGCAGGGTTATGGGAAAACTCACTGCGCTCAAGATACGCTCGTTGGCGGAGCCCGGGCGGTACGCTGACGGCGACGGCCTATTTCTCGATGTCACAGGCAAAGGTACGGGCAGGTGGATTCTACGCATCCAGTCGAACGGCCGGCGAAGGGAGATTGGCCTCGGTTCTCTAAAGACCGTCTCCCTGTCCGACGCGCGCGATGCAGCTTTCGTGATGCGGAAGAAGATTGCGCAGGGCATCGACCCTGTCGCTGAACGCAAGCAGGAGCGCCAGGTCATTCCGACCTTCCGCAGGGCTGCCGAAATGGTTCACGAGGAACACGAAAAGGCGTGGAAGAACGGCAAGCATCAGAACCAGTGGATCGCGACGCTGAAGACCTACGCCTTCCCCAAGATGGGCGACAGGTTGGTCAGCGAGATCGAAGGGCCGCTGATCCGCGATGTGCTGGCGCCGATCTGGCTGGCGAAGCCGGAAACAGCGCGCCGCGTCCGGCAGCGCATCGGCACGGTTCTCGACTGGTCATACGCACGCGGGTTTCGCGCAACGGAAGCGCCAATGCGCTCGCTCTCCAAGGGACTGCCTCGCCAGCCCAAGAAGGACAACCATTTCGCGGCCCTGCCGTATGCTTCGGTACCGGATTTCATAGAGAAGTTGGCCGCGCGTGAATCGGTGGGCCGCGTAGCTTTGGAAGCGCTGATCCTGACAGCCGCGCGATCAGGCGAAATCCGGGGTGCGACCTGGTCAGAACTCGACCTGGAAGCAGCGTTGTGGACGATCCCGGCTGAACGGATGAAAATGGGGCGAGTGCACGTCGTGCCTCTCGCACCCCAAGCGGTGGCCGTGTTCGAGCGCGCCAAGAAGTTCAAGGCTGGCGCTAGCGACTTGGTGTTCCCCGGTCAGAACGTGAAGAAGCCGCTCTCGGACATGACACTCCTCAAGATCCTACGAGACATGGATCTCGCGGTGACCGTGCACGGGTTCCGCTCGGCATTCCGTGATTGGGTTGCGGAGCAGACCGACTATTCTGGTGAGATTGCAGAGGCGGCGCTTGCCCACACGGTCTCGAACAAGGTCGAGGCCGCCTATCGCCGGACAGACTTCCTCGACAAGCGAAGGCTGCTCATGCGCGACTGGGCTGCCTTTTGTGCGAAGCCTCCTGTTTGATTCTCTAGCAGAATCTCACGCGTCCTCGATCGACATTGCGATACGACGATTGTTGTTGCGCTTGGTCCGGGGCCGACGGCGATATGGCGCTAGACGAATGGTAACGGTTATGTTACCATTGTGAGGTGATAAGTGGTCGTAGAGGAATATGTTCAGGAGGACGGCGCCTGTCCCTTTCGTTCTTGGTTTGATGGGCTCGATGCGCAAGCGGCCACGAAAGTGGCGACCGCAATGTTGCGAATGGAGCTAGGCAACACGTCCAACATCAAGTGGATCGCTGGCGGCCTTGGCGAATATCGAATCGATTGGGGACCAGGCTATCGGCTCTATCTGACCCAAGACGGCAATGAACTGATCGTGCTGTTCGCCGGTGGAACGAAAAAGCGGCAGCAGGCAGATATTGATCGCGCCAGCGATTTGCTGGCTGAATATAAGGCGCGGAAGGCGGCGCAGAAAAAGGCAAAGAGGTAGGACAGTGGCTCTCACTCGGAATTTCAAAGAGACGGTGAAGGAGCGCGCGGGCCGAGATCCTGCCTTTGCGAAGGCGTTGCTCGACGAGGCTGCAACCCTGTTCCTCAACGGCGAGCCGCATACGGCCCGGTTGATCCTGCGTGATCTGGTCAACGCGTCGGTCGGTTTCGAGGCGTTGGCCGTCGAGACCAACAAGCCCAGCAAAAGCCTTCATCGGATGTTGTCCGAGAACGGCAACCCGAGCATGGACAATCTCGCGGCGATCTTCGGCGCCGTGCGCAAGCGCCTTGGCGTCGAGATCCAGGCACATGCAGTCGAGGCGGCATGAGCACACGACAATATCGTTCCAATTTTGTTCTCATGCGATATGGGCTGGCTACGCAGACGAAAATCGACGACGTCGCGTGGAAGGTGGGCTTCAGCGACGGCGCGAACCTGCGGCGCGCGATCCGGCGCTGGACCGGCAAGACCATCGCGGGCATCCGCACGAGCAAAGCGGAACCCGCCTGAATGCCGGAGCAAGCGCGACCCGTTCGGTCAGCAAGCAGCCGCTGCGGCAACATCCCGCGCATAGCCAGCCGCCTCCACTTCGCGCTCCGCCTGCAGGAACCCATAGCCGGGCACGCATTCGCCGTCGCGCTGCGTGATTTCATCCCAGTGCCGAACAACCGCCAAGCCGGCCGAATCGCCACCGCCGACCTGAATGCCCTGAGTGAGGGTGACATGCGCTGCGGCAAAATGGCCGGCGCCCGCGCAGAGGATCGCGCGGGTTGGCGCATCGTCGCTGACGATCGCTAGCAGGCCGGGGCTCACCAGCGCAGGATCGAGCAGCTGCAGACTTTCCTCGGATAGCACACCATGCGTCATCTGCGTTGCCGCAGTGGGCGCCAGCGCGTTGACCCGAATGCCGTATTTCTCTCCTTCTATCGCCAGCGTCTGCATCAGCCCGACCAGCGCCATCTTGGCGGCGCCGTAATTCGCCTGGCCGAAATTGCCGTACAGTCCCGAGGACGAGGTCGTCATAACGATCCGGCCGTGCCGCTGCGCCCGCATCGGCTCCCACACCGCCTTGGAGCAGATCGCGGCGCCCATCAGGTGCACGTCGACCACAAGCCGAAACTCGTCCATCGTCATCTTGGCGAAGCTCTTGTCACGGAGAATACCGGCATTGTTCACCAGAATGTCGACCCGGCCCCAGCGCCCCAGCGCGCTGTCCACCATCGCCGAGACGGCACCCTCGTCAGTAACCGAGGCGGCGACGGCCATTGCTTGGCCTCCCGCCGCCTCGATCTCAGCCGCGACCCGAGCGGCATTCGGTTCGGAAACGTCGTTGACGACGAGCTTGGCGCCTTCTCGCGCAAGGTAAAGCGCATGTTCGCGGCCTAGCCCTCCGCCGGCACCAGTGACGATCGCGACACGATCAGCAAGTTGCATGGATATCCCTCTCCTGTTTCCGCAAGGCTAGCGCATCAAATGTTCGCTAACAAGAGAGTGAATGATTAAATTCAGCCGCGGTTGCAGATCTCCAGGAAGCCGGCAGCCATGAACGATGCCATCCGTTCCTTCACCGCCACGAAATCGTCGGACTTGCATAGGCCGTGCGAGAGCTTGTCGATCCGCCCGGTCCGCGCCAGCGTGAGCATCAGCGCACCGGTGACGAAGTGATAGCCCCAGAAGATGTTTTCCTCGGCGCAGTCGGGCAAGGCCTGCTTGAGCAGGCCGATCAGACGCAGCACGACGGGATCGAAATGCTCGTCCATCAGCTCGGCACCCCATTCCGGGGTGTTGGCGACCTGGGCGCCCAGCGCGGCATAGTTCTTCCACGCCTCGCCGCCCTCAATGTACAGGTCGAGATCGGTATCGAGGAAGGCGCGCAGCGCCCCCTCCACGCTGGGCTTGCCCGCGCATTCGGCTTCGTAGCGGTCCAGCGCCTGCATCCGCCGCTCGCTGGTGACGGCGGCACGGCGCGCGAATACCGCGTGGAACAGCTTGGCTTTGTCCTCGAAATAATAGTTGAGCAGCGTGTGGTGGACGCCGACCCGCTTGGCGACGTCCTTCAGCGTGACTCCGTAAAGCCCGTGCTTGGAGAAGAGATATTCGGCCGCGTCGAGGATCTGCTCCATCGTTTCGGCGCGCTGTTCCGCTTTCTTGGAACGACGAGGGGCTTTGACATTCTCTTGCACGCGAATGTCTCTCCCGCGTGCGTGCGCGGGCGTCAAGCCATGCCGAACTCCGCGCGCAGCCGGATCTTGTCGATCTTGCCCGTCGGCGCGAGCGGCATGGCGGCGAGGCGGACCACCGAATCGGGGATCCACCACGAGGCGACCCTGCCCTTGAGCGGCGCCAGCAGCGCTTCGTCGCTCACCGCCTGCGCGCCGCGCATCTCTACCAGCAGGATCGGTCGCTCGCCCCATTTGGGATCCGGACGCCCGATCACCGCCGCCAGGGACACCTGCGGCAGGGCACCGACCACGGCTTCGATCTCGGCGGGATTGATCCATTCGCCGCCCGACTTGATCAGATCCTTGGCGCGCCCGGTTATTTGCAGATTGCCGCCCGCGTCGATCCGCGCGAGATCCCCCGTCGCGAACCAGCCATCGGCATCCAGCGCGGAGTCCGGCTCGCCAAAATAGCGCGCGATCACCGCAGCGCCGCGGACCCGCAGATGGCCTTCGCCGCCGCGCTGGTCCGGCAACGCATGACCCTGCGCATCGGTGAGCAGCAGGTCGACTCCGATGGCCGGCTTGCCCGAAAGCGCCGCAGCCCGGGCCGGGTCCCGTGGCACGGCAACGGTGCCGGAGGGGGAGAGCTCGGTCATGCCCCAGCTGGTCTGCACCTCCACCCCCAGCCCCGCCTCGATCCGCGCCATCAGCGCCGGCGCAAGCGGGGCCCCGCCGACGATGACCCGCTCGAGCGAGGGCAAGTTCCCGCCGGTCGCTTCCAGATGCTCTAGAAGACCGAGCCACACCGTGGGCACGCCGACGCCGACCGTCACCTGCTCGCCGGCGATCAGCCGGGCAAGGCTGGCGCCGTCGGTCCAGCGTCCTGGCAGCACCAGCTTGCCCCCCGCCGCCGGCACCGCGAACGGCAGGCCCCAGGCATTGGCATGGAACATCGGCACCACGGCCAGCACCGTATCTCTCCCCGAAATCGCCATCACGTCCACCTGCAACAGCCGCAGCGTGTGCAGAAAGCTCGATCGGTGCGTGTACGTCACGCCCTTCGGCGCGCCGGTGGTGCCCGAGGTGAAGCAAAGCCCGGAAGGCGCCGTCTCCGGGAAATCACCCCACGCGACATGGCGCTCGACGTGCGCGAGCATGGGTGCCAGCGGCATGACCGACGGCTCGTCCGCCGCAGCCACGCCGGCATCGCCGTCGATCACCCAGATCCGCTCGACCGGCGCCAGGGCGGCAACGCGCCGCGCCAGCGGCACCAGATCCGCACTGGCGACGAGCAGCCGCGCCTCCGATTGGACGAGCATCGCCGCAAGCTGCTCCGCAGTCAGTCGCGGGTTGAGCGTATGGCACACCGCGCCCATAGCCATCACCGCATACCAGGTTTCGACATGCGCTTGGCTGTTCCAGGCGAGCGTCGCCACCCGCGCGCCAAAGCCGATCCCGTGTTCGACGAGCAGCGCGGAGATCGCGCGCGCACGTTCGCGCAGCGCGGCGTAGCCGATACGGTCGACGCCGCCCGCCACCGCCGTCACCACTTCCGCGTGCGGGTGCCATTTGGCGGCATGATCCAGGAACTTGTCGAGCGTGAGCGCGAAGTCCTGCATGCTTCCGTCGATCATCGGCACCCTGCAACCTTGGCCAGGACCGGCGAGATGACCCCCGTGTTCCAGTTCCACGGCTGATTGCCGGCGGCGCGGCGGCGGCAGACGCTCGCCTCGTGCAGCGCGAACATGCCGGGAAAGAGCTTGGCGCGCGCCTGCGGCACCTGCGCAAACGCCATGTAGTTGGCCTCCTTGCCATAGGGCAGCCAGTCGGGTTGCCCGGCGGCGGCCGGCGTGCCGGTCTTCGCGAACGACGTCCAATATGCGAGCATCGCATCCGACATCCGTCGCTCGGCGAGCGTGTCGGGCACCTTCGGCCAGAGCGGCGGCGTACGCCCCGCGGTGCCGAACACATAGGGCAACTCGGACGCGTGGAAGGCGTGTAGTCCATTCTCGTCGGCCGCCGGATAGCCGTGATCGAAGAAATAGAGGTAGCCGGGCTGGCCGATCGCGGTCTGCCCGATCGCCAGCCGCGTCGAGGTCCAGCCATAGAGCGCGTCGCGGGTCGCTGCGAGCATGCTCTCACCGATCGTCTCCGCCGGGTAGAGGCGAAGGAACGGCTCGGCGAGATCGCCATAGCGGCTGCGGATCGCGGCTGAATAGGCGTCCGCATTCGCAGGCGCCGGCGGCAACAGCACGCGGAGCGAGCGGATCTCACCGGCGTTGAAGCCGGCGATCAGCGGCACCGGCGCCTGCTCGCCACGATCCCAGGTCTCGACAAGCTGGCGTGTCAGCAGCTTGCCGTCCACCGTTCCCCAGGGGCCATAGCCCTTGGCTGCCGCGAGCGCGGTGAGCTTCTCCGCATCCATCGCGCGCAGGGCCGCCAGATCCCGCGCGCCGAGTGCCTGCTGGATCTGGCTCCCGGCGGTTTCGGCCGCCGGCATCCCGAAGCGCGCGGTCTTCAGCTCGGGCGCGGAGATCATATAGGCACTTTGCGCGATCGCCTTGTGGAACAGGCCGCGCGCGGCGGGGCTTGCCATAAGGTACATCACGCTAAGCCCGCCCGCGGACTCGCCCGCGATGGTGACGTTGCCGGGATCGCCGCCGAACGCCGCGATGTTGCGCCGGACCCAGCGCAGCGCGGCGATCTGATCGAGCAGGCCGTAATTGCCGGAAATCCCCTCCCCCGACTCCGCACTCAGCGCCGGGTGCGCGAGATAGCCGAGAATGCCCAGCCGATAGTTAATCGAGACCAGGAGCACGCCACGCCTGGCCATGTGGGCGCCATCGTACATCGCCGCATGGCCATAGCCGGAGACCAGCGCCCCGCCATGGATCCACACCACCACCGGCAGCTTGGTGGCATTTCGGGGCGCCCAGATGTTGAGCGTCAGGCAATCCTCACCCATCCGTTCGGGCGGATCGGTGTAGATGCCGGCTGCCTGCGGGCGGGGCTGCACGCAGGCCGCACCGAACGTCGTGGCCTTGCGCACCCCTTGCCAGGCGGGAAGCTCGGCGGGCGGGCGCCAGCGCAGCTCGCCAACGGGCGGCTGGGCATAGGGCACCCCGCGAAACACCCGCAGATCGCCTTCCCGGCTTCCCTGCACGATGCCGGCAGGCGCCCGGACGGTTGGCTGCTGCGCCCAGGCGGCGGGCGCAGTGACGAGCGCGGCCGCGAGCGCGGTCCGGTACATGCGTCTCATGCTGGACTCCGGTCAGGATTGGAATGCGCGCTGCGCAGCAGCCTTGCGAGCCACAGGAACAGCGCGATCGCGATCAGATAAAAGGGCGTCAGCGTGAACAGCGCCGCCTGGAGATGGTCGGTCTGGCCGTGCAGCTTGAACCAGTCGCTGGCGAAGCCGACCCAGGTGGGCCCAAGCCCCAGCCCGATGAAGTTCATCACCAGCAGCAGCAGCGCGCCCGACAGCACCCGCTGGTTTGGCTGCACTTCCTCCTGCACCAGCGCCACCGAGGCGCTGAGGTAAAAGTAATTGAAGACCATCACCACGCCGAGCAGCAGCAGCGCCAGCGGCCAGCCCGGTGCCCAGAGAAAGGCGATGTAGAAGGGCATCGCGACGGCGAGCGACAGCGCCGGCGCCGTCGCATAGCCGGTGCGCGACCGGCGCGTCATCCGGTCCACCACCCAGCCCGAAAGCACCATGCCGCCGCCCATGCCGATTGCGAGCACCAGCGCGTACCAGATGGCGACCTCGCCGAGCGCCATGCCCTTTTCGCGCATCAGGAACAGGACCGAGAAGTTGCCCAGCCCATAGGTGACGAACTGAGTCGCACCGCTGCCCAGCGATGCCAGCAGCAGCACCGGGTTCGAGAAGAACATGCGCAGCGTCGGCCAGAAAGGCGCCTTGCCCGTCGGCGTGCCTGTGCGCACCGGGTCGGTGGCGCCGCGCTCGGGCTCGCGGAGCAGCAATCGCACCAGCAGCGCGGTGACGATTCCTATCCCGCCGATGACGATGAACGGCGTCCGCCAGTCGAATTGTGCCGCGACGGCCGCGCCGAACGCGACCCCGATCGCCGCGCCGATCGCCGGCCCGAGATTGTAGATCCCGAGCGCGCTGGCGCGCCGCCCCGGCGGGAAGGTGTCGGTGATGATTGCATAGGAGGGCGGCACCCCACCCGCTTCGCCAAAACCGACGAGCATGCGCGCCGCGACCAGCTGACCATAATTCGCCGCCAGGCCGCAGGCGAGCGTTGCCCCGCTCCACACTGCGCAGGCAAGCGACAGCACCGTGACCCGGTTGCTGCGGTCCGCCAGCCAGCCGACCGGAATCGCGATGAAGCAGTAGAACATCGCGAAATACAGTCCGCCGATCAGCCCCAGCTGCCCGTCGCTGACCTGCAGCCCATCCTGGATCGGCTTGGCGAGGATGCCGATCAGCTGCCGGTCGAGGAAGTTCAGCACATAGACGAAGGTCAGCGCCGCCAGCACCAAGCGCGGCCGCGGTGCGGCGGCGCGCTTGGTCTTCGATGGGAGGTCGAGCCTATCCGGAACCACCGCCATCTCAGATGCCGTAGCCGAGGCGGACGCCGACGGTCCGCGGCCGCAGCGTACCGAAGCGGCTGACCAGGAAGGCCTCCGGATGGATGTAGACGACCGAGTGGTCGTCGAACAGATTCTCCACATACAGCTGCGCCGACCAGCTGCGCCGCTTCACACCAAAGCTGATATTGGTGTTCACATATTCGTCGGTCTCGCCGAACGTCGACAGCCGCACATTGGGAAGGCCGGGCGTATTCGGGAACGAACTGTTGTACGAGCCGACATATTGGGCATTGACCGCGAAGGTGCCCTTCACGTCCTTGCCGAGATCCACGCCGTAGGAAAGGAACAGCGCGCCCTGGAGGCGCGGCGCCGAGAGCCGGTGGCCGAGCACGGCGCCGGAAATCGCCGCTTCGGCGGCGCTCAGCTTGGTGATCTTGGCATCGTTATAGGCCGCGTTCAGGCCGATAAAGACGTCCTTCGCGGGGACAACGCCCATCTCCAGCTCAACGCCCTTGCTGCGCGCGGCGCCGATATTGGTGGCGAACTGCACCGAGTCGGACACGCGATTGGCCTGGGCCTGGATGTTGCTCCAGTCGATCAGATAGGCGGCGGCGTTGATCGTTACGAGCCCGTTGAGGAACCGCGCCTTGGCGCCGAGCTCGTAGCTTTTCAGATCATCCGATGATGCGCCCGCTGGAATGACGATGTCGTTCGGATCGACCAGGCTGGGGCGTCCGGCGAACGCATTGACGATCGGCGCGCGGAAGCCGGTGGAGAAGGTCGCATAGGTCGTGAGCGCCTCGTCGGGCTTGTAGGAGACGCTTGCCTTCCAGGACGGCTTGGAGCCGCTCGCCTTCACGCCCGACACTGCCGCATAGGGCGTAAAGGTGTCGAAGTTCACCGGGATGCCGAGCAGCGCATAGGTATAGTAATTTTGCCCGAACGCCGTGGCGAGGTATCCGCCGGCCTCGGTGAACCCCTGGGCCGAGATGCGGCCATAGCGCATGCCGCCGGTCACCCAGAACTTGTTCGAGAAACGGTAGGTCAGTTCGCCGAACCCCGCCAGCTCCTCGTTGATCTGGTGCGTGTACTGCTTCTGGAAATATTGGTCCGGCAGCCCGGTAAGCCCCCGCGCGGCGAGAAAGGCCAGCGACGAGCGATAGAAATAGTCGACGTCGCGCCGGCGGTGCAGATAGAAGCCCCCGACGACGAACTGGAACGGGCCGTCCAGCGTGGACGCCAGCCGCGTTTCCTGGACGAACACCTTGTCATAGCCGTTCGCATCAAGCCCGAAGGCGATCGGCGCGCCGGGATAGATCGCCTGTTTCGGAAAGGTGCCGGCGAGATCGAGCCAGAAGCGCTGGTCGAATTTCGAATAGGTCGACGAACTGGTCAGCTTGGCGAAATCGAACGCATATTCCAGCGTCGCGTTGAGCACGGTCTGCTTGCCCGAAAAGCGATCGGGCTGGTCGGAGATCCGCTTCTCGCGACCGAGCGCGGGGCTGGTGAGCGACGAATCCTTGGGATCGCTGTCCTCATAGGAGCCAAGCAGCCGCACCGACAGGCGATCGCTCGGCTTCCACAGCGCGATCAGGCGCCCGCCCCAGTCGACCAGCGTGTTCGAATTGTGCACGCCGGTCCCGACATTGTCGAGATAACCTTCCTCGTGCCGGTAGAAGCCGACGCCACGCACCGCTAGCCGGTCGTGCACCACCGGCACGTTGAGCATCAGATTGTAGCGCTGGCGCAGCGAGTCCGGCCCGGTGAGCCCCAGATCGGCCAACGCGGAGGCATCGAAGCTGGTGAGGTTCGGGCTCTTGGTGAGGATGCGCATCGCGCCGGAGAGCGAGCCCGATCCGAACAGCGTGCCCTGCGGCCCGCGCAGGAATTCGACGCGCTCGACATCGAACAGGTTCGGATCGACCACCGTTGTGTTGCCGATCGTCGAGACCGGAAGCTCGTCGATATAGACGGCGACAGAGCTCTGGAGATTGGCGTTGTAGCCGTTGGTGGCGATGCCACGTGCGGTGAAGTTGTTGAAGTTCTGCGTTGGTCGATTGAGCACGACACCCGGCGTCTCGCGCGCGATCCCCTCGAAGCCGACGATCCCCTTCTGCGTCAGCTCTTCCTGCTGGAACGCTGTGATGCTCAGCGGAACATCCTGGATACGTTCCTCGCGCCGAGTCGCCGTGACGACGATGTCGTTACCATGATCCTGACCATCGGTCTGGTCGGACCGGGTCGTTTGCTCCGTTGTCTGCGCTGCGACGGGGGTCGCGCTCGCGATGGTTGCGACGGCACAAGCCGACACAAATGCTGTTGCCCGCATGCTCTCTCTCCCAGCGTACCGGTCGCGCATGGCGCCAGTATCGCTACAGAATGTGCAGCCAAAGCTGCGCGCTGTCAATGTTCACTATCTCGCGTGTGAATATCTTCGGGTGATGGCAAGAACCCCATGTGGAGCGGGCGTTCCACGCCATTGGAGCGGTCTTCGGCGCAGCTCGGTTTCTGCATCTCGCACCGTCGATGCGGCGTGCCACGCCCGTAGAAGTACGTCGCGTGAACCTCTGGACTCCATTCTCGTTGACGCATCTGATCGGAGGATCACATGGATGTACTTGAAGGCCGCGTCGCGCTGGTAACGGGTGGGGAGTCTGGCATCGGAGCGGCCTGCGCAGCAGCGCTGGCATCGGCAGGTGCCGATGTCGCGATCTTGTACCACCAGGATGCAGTGGCGGCGGAAGGCGTTTGCGAAAAGGTGCGAAGTACGGGTCGGCGCGCCATCGCCCTTCAGGCGGATGTGGGAAGCGAGGATCAGGTAGCAGGCGTGTTTGCCAGCGTCATGGAAAAGCTCGGCCTGGTTGATCTGCTGGTGAACTCCGCAGGCGTCAACATGCGCGGTGTCGCCGTGGCCGACATGGATCTGGAGCAGTGGCATCAGACCATCAGCACCGATCTGACTGGCGCCTTCCTCACCTCGCGGGCTTTGGTGCGGGGGTTGCGCGACGCCGGACGACCGGGCCACATCGTCAATATCAGCTCGATCCATGCCACAGCCGTGCGGGAGGGCGGTGCGGATTATTGCGCCGCCAAGGCGGGATTGGACAATCTAACCAGAACAATGGCGATTGAATGTGCGCCGCTCGGCATCGGCGTGAATGCGATCGCGCCCGGCATGATCCTGACGCCGATGAACGCGAAGGCCGAGCGCGATCCATCCTATCGGGCCGAGGCCGAGAAGCACATCCCCTGGGGGCGTGCCGGCCGTCCCGACGAGGTCGCCGATCTCGCTGTCTACCTGTGCTCCAGGCGGGCCGAGTATATCACGGGCACGATCGTCACCATCGACGGCGGACTGGTCCTCGAACAAGCATTGGGGGCCTGATATGGCGCAGCTCGACTTTAACGTGGAAAAGATCGAATCCGTGATCCTGCATGGACCCGATGCGGTGACGCAACGGGATCTTATGAGCCCCTATGTCTGGACGCTTCGCGGCCAGAACTCCTATGCGATGATGGTCCGCGCGGTGCCGAAAATGGGCGAGGAACGCGACACTGGGACGATCTGGTACGCCACCAGCAAGGATGGCCTGCGCTTCACCGCGACCGAGACACCCGCTATCGTCCCAGGCCCGTCGGCCGAGGATGCCGGTGGTTGCGAGGACCCCACGGTCGTCGAGCTGCCGGATGGTAGCTACGCGGTCTACTATACCGGCGTAGACGCGCCGCATGCACATGGCGAGCTGCTCTATGCCACCGGGCCGAGCATGGATCGGCTGGAGAAGCACGGTGTGGCCATGGCCTCCACTCCGTCGCAGGGGAATGTGAAGGAGGCGACCGTTGATCGTACCGAGCAAGGCGGATGGCGGCTGTTCTACGAATATGCTGCGCATAATGCCTCGCTGATCGGTCTCGCCACTGCGCCGGACGTCGCAGGCCCCTGGCACCATGATCGACAGCCGTTCGCACCCAGAAGCGATGCATGGGACAACTTCCATCTTTCCACCGGTCCGCTGCTCACCGACGACAAGGCTCAGCCGGTGATGTTCTACAATGGCGCAACCCAGGATGCGCGCTGGCGGATTGGATGGATCGCGTTCGACGCGGAATATACGCGGATCACGGACCGCTGCATCGAACCGCTGATCGCGCCGCCCCCTTCGCCCAACAGGATGGATACCGACATCGCCTTCGCCGCGTCGGTGGTTCTGCAGGACGGGCGTATCTGGCTCTATTTCTCACGCGCCGACCGCGCATTGTTCCGCGCTACCATCCGCCGCTTCTCGAGCTAAATCCCCCCGCTTGCCGCCCAGATGCCGCAGGAGATTTAGGTCGGGATTGTTGCATTCGTGTGCGTTTGCGGAACCGTCAGGCTCGCGGGCTGACGGCAGTCTCCTGTGCCTTGAGGCTGTCCAGCCATTCGGCGACGGCGGACTCGCGCCAGCCCATGCAGCGGGTGCTGATCCGGGTGTTCTTGGGGAAGGTGCCGGCCTCCATCTTCCGGTAGAGGGTCGAGCGGGTGAGGCCGGTCAGGGCGAGCACGGTCTTGATCCGGAGAATCCGGTCTGGGTGTTGGGGTTGCATTGCGATCTCCTTGCATCATTTGAGGGTGGTGGAGCGCTCCGGGGCAAGTTTGGTCCTGTGGGCCGGCCAGGGGAACAGCCTCAATGGGACCGGAAGGTCCCTGTTCGTCTCGGTTCACCACGGAGTTAGTTTCAGCGTGGATCGCTTGCTTTGGGCGGTCTGTGTCAGGGCGTCTCGCGCCTTTGGCGTGACTGCGCTCGCACGCCGCTGCACGGCGCCGAGTCGCTGCGCCGTCTCGGCCCTTCGGATTTGATTGCGGACGCTCGCCGATCTTGGAGATCGGCGGCCGGCAGGTGCCGGCAGCGGAACGCGGGTGCGGTGCGCGCGCTGGCGCACGCCTGCGGCGACACCAGGGCTTGCAGGTTGCTGGTGCCCGCGTGGGCACACTTGCCCGGTCGGGAGGCACGGGCGGCGGCTGGCGCACGTGCTGGCGCGCGCACGCCGCCCCGCGCGAGGCCCGCCCGGTTGCAAGGGTGCGGTTCTTGTCCGGGTGCCGGTGGCGCCCGGCAGCGCGGCAGCGCGGCAGCGCTGACAGGATGGTCGCCGCGCGGGTGCGCGGCGGCGTTGGTGCGCCGGCACGCGGACGGGCGGGGGGAGCGTCGCTCGCCTCTAGTCCTGCCGCGGCATGCCGCAAGCCGGGCGGTGCCCGGCTCCTCCTCTTCGTTCCGGCCCTCGCGGGTGCAGCCTGCCTCTGACGGCAGGACTGCCGGTTCGCTCCTGCCGCTCCCCCCGCCCTTCCGGCGCCGGTTGCGGTGTTTTGGAAAGGAGCAGGACCATGGGTGTTGGACACGAGAACCGGGCGAGCCTCTATGCCAAGGTGACGGGCCGGGTGATTGCCGAGCTGGAGCAGGGGCGGCTGCCCTGGGTGCAGCCTTGGGATGCCAGTGCTTGCGGGTGCGCGATGCCGGCCAATGCGGTGACCGGGCGGCGCTATTCGGGGATCAATGTGCTGATCCTCTGGGCGGCGGTGATCGAGGGGCGGTACGCCTCGCAGCGCTGGCTGACCTACGCCCAAGCGCAGGCGGCGGGCGGCAATGTACGGCGCGGGGAGCGGGGAACGACCGTCTGCTATGCCGATCGCTTCACCCCGAAGGACGAGGCCGAGCGGGCGCGCGACGAGGATCGCGAGGCGCGCCAGCTGGCGTTTCTGAAGCGGTTCACCGTGTTCAATGTCGACCAGTGCGAGGGATTGCCCGAGCGGCTGACGGTGGTGGCGCAGGGCGAGCCCGTGGCAGAAGCCGACCGCATTCCGGCTGCGCATGCGCTGATGGAAGCATGCGGGGCAGATATCCGGATCGGGGGTGGCGAAGCCTATTACAGCCCAGGCGGCGACTATGTCGCGGTACCGCCGCAGCTCGCCTTTTATGACCGCATCAACTGGTATCGCACCGTGCTGCACGAGCTTGGGCACTGGACTGGGCATGGCTCCCGGCTCGGCCGCGACCAATCCGGCGCATTTGGCAGCGCCGCCTATAGTAGGGAGGAGCTGGTTGCCGAGATGGCGAGCGCGTTCACCTGTGCGTCGCTTTCGATCCGGCCGACCGTTCGTCATGCCGACTATGTCGGCAGTTGGCTGGCAGTGCTGCGCGAGGACGAAAAGGCCATCTTCCGGGCGGCGAGTGCTGCCAGCAAGGCGGCTGACTATCTGCTTGGGTTCGTCTTGGATGAGGAGGCGGGGCAATGATGCGCTGGCTTCGTCTGCGGCGCATGCGCCGCGCGTTTCGCGCGCTCCCCGAGCGGGATCGGGCGATCTTCGGATCGGTGCGGTTCGATGATTGCGATTACATCGAGACGGCCCGGCGCCATGGCTGCACGGTGGCCGAGGTCGAGCAAACCATCGCCCGCGTGTTGATCGCGCTCGACCGTGCCGCGCGGGGCGAACAGCCATGACCCAGACGACACCTCGCCCGGTGAAACCGGGCGAGGTGTACGCCGCGGCATCAGCGCGTTAGGATCGATCCATGAGGACCAGCCTCGACCATCTGCCCCCAGCCAAGCAGCGCGAGCTGGAGCGTGTCGTCCAGATCCTGTTCGAGGAATTTGGCGACGCCATCGCGATCGCCACCTCGGACTGGAAGAAGCAGGCGCGTATTCTCAAGGTGATCCTCTACGGCAGCTATGCGCGCGGCGGCTGGGTCGACGAGCCGCACACCGCCAAGGGCTATCAGTCGGACTTCGACCTGCTGGTCATCGTCAACAATGAGAAGCTCACCGACCGCGTCGAATTCTGGGCGACCGCCGAGGACCGGCTGAACCGCGAACTGGCGATCACCAGGACGCTGCGCACGCCGGTCAACTTCATCGTCCATACGCTGCACGAGGTGAATGACGGCCTCGCGCATGGCCGCTATTTCTTCATGGACGTCGCCCGCGACGGCATCGCGCTCTACGAAAGCGAGCCAAGCGAACTGCACGAGCCGAAGCCGAAGACGCCGCCCCAGGCGCTGGCGATGGCGCAGGAGTACTTCGGCGAATGGTTTCCAGCTGCTGCAGGCATGTTGGAGACCGCCCAGTTCAGCCAATCTCAGGGCAGGCTAAAGGACGCCGCCTTCCTGATGCATCAGGCAGCAGAGCGCCTCTATCACTGCGTGTTGCTGGTATGCACTTTCTACACGCCGCACACCCACAATTTGGGGTTTCTGCGTACCCAGGCCGAACGCATTGACCCGCGCTTGATCGACGCCTGGCCACGCGATCAGCGCGTCGACCGTTCGCGGTTCGAGAAGCTGAAGGAAGCCTATGTGAAGGCGCGCTATTCGAAGCATTATCGGATCAGCGCCGAGGAACTGGCGTGGCTGGGCGAGCGCGTTGAAGTGCTGGGGCAGGCAGTGCAGGTGATCTGCGACGAACGTATCGCCGCGTTGGAGGGTGCCGCTGCCGCATGATTGCACCGGTCGCTGGACAGGGTGATGACCCCCACCTAGAGGACACGCGCCTTTTCACACGGAGAAAACGTCCATGAACAATGCCGATCTCGCCGAGCGCGTTTCCGAGGCGCATGGCCTTACCAAGGCCGATGCACGCAAGCTGGTCGATGGCATCTTCGCCGCCATCACCGAGGCAGCAGCGGCCGGCGAGGAAGTGGCGCTGAACGGCTTCGGCAAGTTCAAGGTCAAGGAAAGCGCCGCACGCGAGGGCCGCAATCCCGCGACCGGCGAGGCGATCCAGATTGCAGCGTCGAAGAAGCTCGCCTTCACGCCCGCCAAGGCCGTGAAAGACAAGCTCAACGGCTGATGGGGATCGACGCCGTCCGCGCCTTTCTGGCGGCGCGGGCACCCGGCATTCCGATCATCGAACAGGCTTCGAGCACCGCGACGGTGCTCGAAGCTGCCGCCACGCTTGGTGTGCTGCCGGGGCAGATCGCCAAGACTCTCTCGTTGCGCGTCGGCGATGCGGTGGTGCTGGTCGTAGCAGCCGGTGATTACCGGCTCGACAACCGCAAGGTGAAGGACGCGCTGGGCAGTCGTCCGCGCATGCTTGCCTCCGACGAAGTCGAGCAGCTGACCGGCCATCCCGTTGGCGGCGTCTGCCCGTTCGGATTGCCGACGCCGCTGCCGATCTATTGCGACCTGTCGCTGCGCCAGTTCGAGACCGTTTTTCCCGCTGCTGGATCGCGCACCGCGTCCGTGCGGATCACGCCCGAGTGGCTCGCGGAACTGGTCGGTGCGACCTGGGCCGACCTCTGCTCGCCGCCGTCATAGTTCTGCGGCGCTGTCGGCAAATGCACGCCGCCCGCGCCGTCGCCAAAGTGTCAGCGCCTGCTCGCGACGTTCGCCCTGCAAAGTTGCTGCGGCTTCGATCATCAGCCCGAACAACACGGCGCGATCATTGTCGGTGAGTTCGATCAGTCCGGCTTTCGCGACCAGACCTCCCAGCTCGATCAGCTGGTGCGTTCGTTCGCGGCGCTTCACCACCCATTCTCGCTTATCATTCCGGGCCCGCCGCGATTCCAATCGGTGCCGCGCCGCCGTCAGCTGCCGCAGCCGATGCCGCGCGCGGACGAGCGCCGCCGCGAGCTTTGCCCTGCCGCTGAAAAAAGGCCGCGCCACGCTGGCGCCAGTCCTCCCGTGCGATCATGTCGGACGCGCTGACCGCGACGAGCAACGCGCCCGCCAGTTGCTCGACGGGAAGTGCATCGGCGCCGGTCGCGATCACCAGCTCGCCGAGCTGCTGGAGCTTGGCTTGTTTGAGCTGTCGTGCCTTGTTGTCGAGCGCCTTCAGCTCCGAATCAAAGTCACGTAGCTTTCGCATTAGAACCTCCGCAGTTGATGTATGATGCTCAGTGATTTAGGAACTGCTTCGATTAGCGCAAATGTCGTGAAACTTCTTGGGATGATCACGTCGCGAAAAAGATGAAATCTTTTGAGGGCGCGCTTATACGTTGTGCCAACGTCGCTTCAATAGTGTAAGTGGATTGCCGCGATGGCAATTTACCACTTCTCGGCCAAAGTCATCTCGCGCGCTGCGGGCTCGTCGGCGCTGGCGTCGGCAGCCTATCGCTCGGCCTCGCGACTGCACGACCAGCGGCTCGACCGCCATCATGATTTCTCGAACAAGGCCGGTGTCGTCCACTCCGAAGTGATGCTGCCGGAAGGCGCGCCGGAGCACCTGTCGGACCGCGAGAAGCTGTGGAACGAGGTCGAGGCGGCCGAGAAGCGGATCGACGCCCAGCTGGCGCGCGAGATCGAGTTCGCGATTCCGAGGGAGATGACCAAGGAACAGGGGATTGAGCTCGCCCGCGACTTCGTGCGCGACGAGTTCGTCGACCGCGGGATGATCGCTGATCTCAATGTCCATTGGGATATCGGTTCCGACGGTCTGGCGAAGCCGCACGCGCACGTCATGCTGACGATGCGCGACGTCGGTGAGGACGGGTTCGGAAAGAAGAACCGCGACTGGAACCGAACCGACCTTTTGGAGAAATGGCGCGAGCGCTGGAGCGAACATGTCAACGAGCGGCTCGCCCAGCTCGATATCGATGCGCGGATCGATCACCGGTCGCTCGAAGCACAGGGGATCGACCTCGAGCCGCAGCACAAGATCGGACCCGCCGCATCGCGAATGGCCGCGCAGGGGCTGGAGTCCGAGCGCGTCGATGAGCATCGTGAGATCGCGCGGAGCAACGGCGAGAAGATCATCGCCAATCCGGGCCTCGCGCTCGACGCTATCACGCGCACGCAGGCGACGTTCACGACGCGCGAACTCGCCATGTTCGCCCACCGCCACAGCGATGGGAAAGACCAGTTCGACCAGGTAATGGCTGCGGTGCGGGGCTCGCCCGAGTTGGTCGCGCTTGGCAAGGATGGGCGCGGCGAGGACCGGTTCACCAGCCGGGACATGATTGACACCGAGCAGCGGCTCGAACGCGCCACGAGCGTCATGGCCAACCGCGATCGACACGCCGTCGCGGAGCGCCATCGCGATGTGGCGCTAGCCCGCGCAGCGGCGCGCGAGATGTACCTGTCGCCCGAGCAGCGCAGTGCGTTCGAACACGTCACCGATGCAAAAGGGCTTGGCGTCGTGATCGGCTATGCCGGCACCGGCAAGTCGGCGATGCTCGGTGTCGCGCGTGAGGCATGGGAGAGCGCGGGCTACTCGGTGCGCGGCATCGCGCTGTCCGGCATCGCCGCCGAGAATCTCGAAAGCGGGTCCGGCATCGCATCCCGCACGATCGCGAGCCTCGAACATCAATGGGCGCAGGATCGTGAGCTGCTGACCAGCCGCGATGTGCTGGTGATCGACGAAGCAGGGATGATCGGCACGCGTCAGATGGAGCGCGTCATCGCTGAGGCTGAGAAGCGCGGCGCCAAGGTGGTGCTGGTCGGCGATCCCGAACAGCTTCAGGCGATCGAAGCGGGCGCTGCGTTCCGCGCGACCGCCGAGCGACACGGCAGCGTCGAGATCACCCAAATCCGCCGCCAGCGAGAGGACTGGCAGCGCGATGCCACCCGGCAGCTGGCGACCGGGCGCACGGCCGAAGCGATCGATGCATACGACCAGCATGGCAACATCCATGTCGCCGAGACGCGCGATCAGGCACGGAGCGATGTGGTCGATCGCTGGGATCGCGATCGTGCCGTTTCGCCGCATGCGACGCGCGTCATCCTCACCCACACCAATGACGAGGTTCGCGCGCTCAACATTGCTGCCCGCGAGCGGCTCCGGGCGGGCGGGGAGCTTGGCCAGAATGTTGCGGTCCGCACCGAACGCGGGGCAAGAGAGTTCGCGACCGGCGACCGG
The DNA here is from genome assembly GCF_054489705.1 of Sphingomonas sp. RS6. Taxonomy (NCBI): domain Bacteria; kingdom Pseudomonadati; phylum Pseudomonadota; class Alphaproteobacteria; order Sphingomonadales; family Sphingomonadaceae; genus Sphingomonas; species Sphingomonas sp. RS6. The sequence continues at coordinate 912,480 of NZ_JBTMWM010000001.1, read as the reverse complement.
GTGATGTTCCTCAAGAACGAGCGCGACCTCGGCGTGAAGAATGGGACGCTTGGGACCGTCGAGAGCGTCATGCGAAGCCGCATGGCGGTGATGCTCGACGATGGCCGATCGGTCGCATTCGATATGAAGGAATATGCCAACATCGATCACGGCTACGCCGCGACCGTGCACAAGGCGCAGGGCGTAACGGTCGATCGCGTGCATGTGCTGGCGACGCCGGGGCTCGATCGGCATGCCGCCTATGTCGCGCTGTCGCGGCATCGGGACAGCGTCGATCTGCATTACGGTCGCGATGACTTTGCTGATCGTGGGAAATTGGTGCGCGCGCTGTTGCGCGAACGCGGGAAGGACATGGCGTCCGACTATGTCCGTGCGCCCGAACAGGCACCTGCGAAGTCGGCGCCGCCGCGCAACCGGTTTGCCGGCCTGAAGCTCAAGCGGATTGCGATCGAACCGCAGGCCACGCCGCTTGAAAAGGCGGTCGAACGCTATGGACGCGCTGCCGCCGATATCGTGCGGATGCGTCGGATGAACCTCGGCGTGCTGGAGCATCAGAAGATCGCGTTCTCCGAGGCGGGACGGGCGCTCAATGCATTACGGCCCGACGGCGCAACGGACTTGCGAAGCGCGATGAACGCCAACCCCGAGCTGATCGAACAGGCGGCCAGCGGCAAGACCGCCGCCGCTATCCGCGCGATGACACTTGAGGCAGAGATGCGGATCGACGCCGCACAGCGCGCCGACCGGTTCGTCGCGGAATGGCAGCAGAAGAGCCGGCAGCTTCATGCCCTCAATCGCACTGGCGACTACGACGCGATCCATCGCGCGCAGGACAGCATGATCGGCATGGCGAAGAGCCTACATCGCGACCCGCAACTCGAGTCGCTGCTCCGAAATCGGGTCAAGGACCTCGGGATCGGAAGCCCCGGCGGAGAATCTTTGTCCCATGATCTCCAGAGAATTCCCGCCCTCTGGCGAGGCCGAGGACTGGGGAGATAGGCGTCGATCCATGACTGACAATTTCCCCGAGTCTGCTCCGGCAGACGACATCGCTGAAGCCTTTGAAGCGTTGCGCGGTGAGGTCAGCCTGACGCGCCGTGCGGTGGAAGGTCTGACCGCCGCCCGCGAGCGCGTGCCCGACTATAGCGCGACACTGGGGACGATGGCCGAGACGCTAAGGCAGACCGGCGAGGGCATCGATCGTATCGAGCGGAGCCCGGCGGTGCGGTTGTCACCGGCAGCGCTCGCCGACGAAATCCGAAAGGCCAGTGCTGACGTGCGAGCCGAGGATCACGCCTTGTTGCGTGAGACGCGCGACGCGTTGACCCGGTCCATCGGGCGCATTGATGGCATCGTTGAGCGCGGGCAGGCGGCAGACCGCCAAGTGCGCCGGCTCGTCTGGGCCGGCGCTGGGGGTGCACTGGCCGGCATGCTAATGATGGCGATCCTGCCAGGTGCAGTCGCCCGATCGCTTCCCGCCAGCTGGCATGTGCCCGAGTGGATGGCTGCTCGTACAATCGGGCTGGATCAGCGAGCGGCGGGGGAGCGAATGATCGCCACTTCTGCTGAAAAGCCAGAAACTGAGGGCAGCCAAGCGCCCTAATATCAGCCATCCAACCCCTCCTGCGTCGATCTCGGAATCGGCCGGCCATTCAGCACTGCCACGTCGAGAAGCAGAATGAGTTTGCCGACCACCTCAAGGATCTCGTCGCGGGTTCCCGAACCGGCCGCCACGCGGCGATCGCCGCGTGGGCTTAGGCCTGCGGCGTCAATGCGCAGGAGGTTGCCAAATGCCATACGCGAAGGAGGGTGAGCCATCGGGCCAGCCCGACATCTGCCAGATCCGGTCAAAGGCTTCGTGCAACGCAGGCGCAACGGGCGCCGTGAAATCCTCTACCTCCAATGCCGGCAAGCCGATAAAGGGCCGGCCGATCCGCCGCCCGCCCGGCCGCGCGCGCGTGAGCTCGACATCTTCGGTGCCCTCCAGCGCCAGCGCAATCAGCGCTGGTCCTGAAAATCCGGCTCCGGCAAGGATCGCCCCGAGTCGCTCGAACCCCTCGACGATCTGCGCCTCGAGCATGCGGCCATCAATCGGGATTTGCGCGTCATCGCCTTCCCGAAAGCCGATGGTTGCCGAATATTCGACCTGACCTGGGCGGACCAAGCGCGTCATCCAGCGCGTCTCCATCCGGGCAGGACCCCGGCGATCGGGTACCGCATGCACCCACCATTGGTCGGCATCGCCGCCTTCTTCGACCCGGTCGCCGGGATTGGGCGGGAACAGCGGGAATAAGGCGGTGATCGCCTTGGGATCGAGCCGGCGGCCATCCATCGCCTCGAACGGGACGATCTGCAGCGCGACGCGCGGGTGCCCGACCAGCATCGGCACATCGCCGCGACCGCGGCTATTGGTTAGGCTAGACAGCACCTCCATCGCAGCCGCTGCCCGTGGGTCAGGGCCTTCGGGCTCAGCCTCTACCGGCGCCACGCGGACCCGGTCGCGGCCGACCCGCTCAAACGTGTCGAGCGCCTCCGCCAAGGCAGTGGCCGCCAAGTTGATTGTCTCGATCGCGGCAAGCGTCCCGGGCTGGAGCCCATGCGCTATATCCTGATCGGTCCTGACCCAGGCCTGTTGGAGTTTATTGTCGATCGCGAAGGCGTGCTGGTTGAGCGGATTGCTGAATCCGTCGATGCGCTCGCGTAGTTCCGCGAACGCGTTCTGAAGCGCGGGATCGACAAACTCGAATTCGGCGCCGACCCAGTCCTCGCGCAGTTCCTCGAGTGGGTCTAGCAGTCGTCTTGGAAAGCGATCGCCGAAATTGTGGCGGCGCAGGAGGATGCGCAGCCGGGGCGGAAATTGCCGCCGCACCCGGTCGAGCAAGGCGACATCGTGCGGATGCGGGCCGATCGGTTCGCCGGCGAGAGGCGCATCATCGGTGAGGATGGCCTTGAGCGCGACGGTGAGATCGCGCGCGAGACCCTCGCGCGCCGCGGCACGAGCCTCGTCATTGGCATCCTCGGGGCAGTCATAGAGGATCGGACGCCGGAAATGCTGGAGGTCGAACGGCAGCGCCATTTTGTCCGGATGGCCGTAAGCGGTGTTCATCACACTGATCACGCGGCGCCAGGTCAGGGATTTGAGCGCCCAGCCATGCTCGAGCAGGACGTTGGGATTGGGCATGTGCCGCTCCCCGTCGGCGCGCACGCCGACAAAGGTTAGGTCGGAGATGAAGGCGGTGGCAGTGTCGACCTTGCCGAAGATTGTTTCTACCAGCGGCGGCGATCCGGGTACGTTCACAGTATCGCGGTCGACATGCACCTCGCGGTCGGCGGGATCGATATCGGCATCGACCTTCAGCGTGCGGATCGCGCGGTTGAGCGCAGCCTCGATCAGGTTGCGGCCCGTCCGGGTCGCCGTGTCCATCTGCCATGACAAAAAGAGTGTGTGCGGCATGGCTTTACCGATCATTCGTCGTCTGGACCGGCCGTTGCCGGATCGAGCAGGGCGCTGAGTTCCTGCCAGCGCGCGTCGTAGAATTCCTGCGTCATCACGCCGGGTTCATGGACGAAGAACTGCTCGCCCAGCGCCGCGACCCGCCGCGCTCGCTCGGGATGCTGTAGCAGCGCATCGACCACCGCATCGCCATCCGGCGGGAGCGGCAGGTCGCGCTCGGCAAGCTCCTGGATGATCGCCGGCAACTGATAGAGCACCGGATCCTCGACAAAGATCGAATAGCGCGTCTGCGCCGCCTCGAACCGCGAATGGATTTCGGACGTGCGCAGCGCTTGGAGCGGCGGGAACTGGCCGAGCGACCATTGCACGAACTGGGTGCGGACCAGATAGGGGTCAAGCCAATCCGGATCGCCGGCGGCGTCGTTGCGTTGCTCGCGCACCGCGTGCCGGATCAGTGCGAGCAACCGCAAATGGCGCAAGGCGAAGAAGATCGCGTCCCGCACTTCCTCGAGCTGGGTGATTTCGGCCTGTTGATCGGGATGCGGGCAGATTACCGCCATGGCGAGCGTGTCGCACAGACATTCCTCGACCAGCGCATCGTCGCGCCCGAACAGCTCCATCTGTCTGAGATACATCGGCGCAATCGTATCGATGTCGGGATGCCTGCTATCCTCGAGATGCCGGATTGCGCGCAGGTAATAGTTGGTGAGGAAGTCGCGACGTGCGTCTCCCAGCATCTGCGCGCGCCATTCAACCCGATGCTCGACGATCGTGTGAAAGGCCTCATGCGCGATGACATAGGCTTCCTGGAGCGCCCCGATCCGCATCCGCCGCACCAGATCACCATCCTTGCGATGCGTCAGCGCCGCCTCGCGATTGGCGACATGGGCGATCGCGAGGGATGCCGCGAGGCGCGGTTGGCCGTCGATCTGCGCGAACTCGGCCGCGACCTTATAGGCATAGACCCGCGCCTCGTCGGGCGAGACGGCGTTGGCGTGGAGCCGATTGAGCTGGTTGAAGGTCTGGCCGAGATACTGGTCATAGATGACGATCTGGTCGCCGCCGCTGCGGATCGTCTCGCAGGTCCGCTCCGAACTATAGGTGACGTCGAAGCGCGGCGTCGCGCCGAATGTGCGCAGCCGCGCCTGCAGATCCTCGAACAATTTGCCATAGTGATCGCGCAGGATGAATGCGGGCTGCTGTCGGCGCGTGGCGGCAAGATAGGCGGCCGCCGGACCCATGCCTATTTGCGCGCCTCGAGCGCCTGGGCAAGAATCTTCGATGCGCTGTCGGCATCGAGCCCGCGCAACTCGACACCGTCGACCTTGACCACAACATGCCGCTTCGCCCGGATCTGCTCGAGCACGATCTTGGTGATGAACGGCAAGGTCGCCGTCAATAAAGGCAGCACCACTGCGACGATCGCCACCCCCCCGTCGAACCGCTTTATCTCGACGAATTGAGCGTCGGGCGCGGCGGCTTCGGCCTCGGCGCGATACGCGTCCGCTTCCGCCTTCTCGATCTCAAGGGATAGGTTCGCCATTGCCACTCCTCGGCGCTTAATGTTGCAGCCCCGCGGCCATAGCGCAGCCCATCAAGCGCGTCACGGCATCAGCGTACGCCGACTGCGGGATCGCACCCTTCCGTTGGGATCGGGGAGCTACCGGCTACGTTTGTCTACGCGAACGGCAATTACGCTCAGATAATTCCCAGAACCTGCCAGTCGGCAAACGGCCCACTTGCCGTCATTCAGTTGGTGATCGCGGAGCGGCTGGCATTGGGCCGGAAGCCGTCAGACCGCTATCGACCTCAAACGCTGAAGGGCAGACCTTAAGCCGGTGGCTCCGCAGCTGAAATCTGGAGGCCGATTCTTTCCGCGAATGAAGGCGCGGAAGCCCTACGAAAAATTAGAAGGCTTCCACAAAAAGAAATTAGGATCGATCCGACTCGTTCAATGATAATAATCTTGGTCGCTCTCGGGCGTTCGCAGACCGCGTTCGATCGTTTGCAAACCTACCTTATTACCGGTCCGGAGGAAAAGCGATCGGTAGTCATCGATCGTCGCTTCGCTTGGCAGGGCAGGACTTACGCCCTCCTGCAATATGTATTGCCGAAATCGCTGTCGCATCGTGACATCTAAACGACGCTGATGGCGATCTGCGAGAAGGTCTGCGGCGGAGGCAGGAGCGGCCATTGCCAGCTCGATCGGCGCGAAAGCCGGCGTGCCACGCTCGGCCAGCCGCGCGATGAGGATCGTGCGGACACACCAGACCATGCGCCGCACGACCACATTGGAGTTGAGCGCGCCGGCGTGGCGATCGAGGAACCAACCGAGGTCACGGGCCTGCGCGATTTCGCGGGCATAGCTCGTCCGCAGCCTGAACTGAGATCGCAGTTGATCAAGCTGGCCCAGCGGGTCGAATACCGGCTTGGCTTCGCGCACGATGTGACAGACGAAGAGATCTCCGTCGCGCGCGTCTGCCATCAGCTTCTGCCAAGGGTAAAAGAACATCGAGAGGTGGCCAATCGACTTGTGCTTTGGCGTACCGGGCGGGCTGATAAGTAGGAGGTCGGTGTCCGAACCCCGGCTATTGTCCTCGCGTGCACGACTGCCGAAGAGCAGGATCGCGGAAACCCCTTGATCGCCGGGACCCATGTTCAACGAGAGGCTCGCTCGATCGCGTCGATCGATAGCTTGCGTGCCGTCGTCCGGGCATTGACGACCTCGTCGCGATTGAGGAGCACCAGCTGCTGCTTACCCGGCGGGAGTATGTCGGGCGCAACGTCGAAATTGTGCTCAGTCATGAGGTAGAAGGTCTGGCTCAGCCGCTTGGTAACGAAGAGCTTGCCCTCGACCATCTCGTACTCGGCTTCGAGCGCCGCTTGCTGGCTCTCAGATAGAGCCGGGTTAGGTGCCAGAATGAGGTCGATCTCGTGCATCCATTCGAAATCGAGCGTGGGATCGATCGCGGTCGCGATGATGTCGCCGGCCTGATCGATGCGAAAGAGGTTATAGTCGCGAAAATCCGAATGTTCGGTCGACCAAGCCCGGACATACCACCGGCCGATGGCATGAAAAAGCGCATGGGGCGCGATGACGCGGCGTGGCTCGGGCGACCCCGTGATCGATTTGTACTGAATCTCCAGCTGGCCGCGCTGGTTGATGGCGTCGAGGATGTGGAGCAGGATTCGCGCGTCCGTGCGCTTGCGCAGCAGCGAGACATTTTCGATCGGCGGCCGGTTGTCGAACCAGGTGTCCTCTTGGCGCATCCACTGATTCTCGATCGCGACGAGTTGAAGCAAATAGCGTTCGGCCGAGGCGTGCATCAGCTTCGGCTCATAGGTCGGTGCCCTCAGATAGGCCTTCAGGGTCTGGTCATAGACGAGATTGCCCGGCGCGAGGGCGGTGTATTGGGCGATGTCGGACGAGGCTTGCTGCGCTGAGATTCCGAAGGTCTCCGCCAGATCGCGGCGATTAAACCGCCCGTCCCAGAACAGCCGAAAATCGATGAATTCGAGACGTCGCTGCACGCCCCAGCGTACTGTTTCGCCCAACTCTTCCGTCACTAAACCCTCCAACAACTCGATTCAAAAAAAATATCCCGTCGTGTTTCTTGACGGGTTGCAATGCCATTCCCATATTCAATGGACGCGATGATCACAGGGATCAACGACGAAGGACAACGAACAGACGCAAAGGGTAGAAAAATGGCGAAAAATACGGGTGATGGGTTTCGGCGCGGCGCGGTGACGGGCCGCACCCAGTTCCAGCGGCCCGATGGACTCTGGCAGAAGCGCGATGAGCGCACCGGCCACCTAATGAGCGTCAAGGACGACGGCGAGCCGTTCAAGGGCGTCGCCCGCGAACCGGACGGCCGCGACTCGCCTAACGCATGAGTGCCAAGGCCGGGCGCCCTCGTGCTGCTGCGCGGCGCCCGGCTGACGCCGTTTAGCCAAAAGGGATTACGATGACTGCCTCGATCACATTTTTCCCCGTCGGCAACGGCGATATGACGCTCATCACGTTCGACAACGGCCAGAAGTTGCTCGCCGACCTGCATGTGCGCAAGGCTGCGGATGACGATGACGACGATACGCCGGATGTCATGGCCGATCTGCGCGGCCGGCTAACCCGCGACGAAAAGGGCCGTCTGTTCGTCGATGGTTTTCTGCTCAGCCATCCGGACAAGGACCATATCTGCGGCCTGGAAAGTCATTTTCACCTCGGCCCGCCCGACGAATGGAATGAGGATGACGACAAGATCCTGATCCGGGAAATGTGGTCGTCGCCGGTCGTCTTCCGCCGCGCCTCCAAGGATCACGTGCTGTGCGACGATGCCAAGGCATGGGCTAAGGAAGCCCGCCGCCGTGTCGCGCTGTATCGTGAAAAGGGTACCGCGACGGTCGAGGGTGATCGCATCCAGATCATGGGCGAGGACGAGGGCGGCAAGACCGATGATATCCTCGCGATCGTCGTCAAAGCCGACGGCGTTGTCACCAAGCTCAACCGGGTCGCGTCCGGCACCTTCGAGGGGCGGCTGCTCGCGCCAATCCCGCAGGACAACGACGGGGAGCTAGACGAACTGCTTGGCAAGAATCATTCCTCGGTCGTCTTGCGCTTCTCGATCCGGGGCGGCGGCGTCCTCGACAAATGCCGGTTCCTCACGGGCGGCGACGCCGAGGTCGCCATCTGGGAGCGCCTGTGGGGCAAGCACGGGACCTATCAGGCCGACTGGCTCAGCTACGACATTCTCCAGGCGCCGCATCACTGCTCGTGGCACAGCCTCAGCTATGACAGCTACTCGACCTATGGTGAGGATGCGAAGGTCTGCGACGATGCGCGCAGTGCGCTGGCCCAAATCCGCAAGGGCGCGATCGTGGTCGCCAGCTCGAAGGCGATCGATCCTGACGAGGCCGACCCGCCCAGCGATCGCGCCAAGCGTGAATATATCTCGATCGTCGAGGGCAAGAGCGATCGGTTCATCTGCGTCGCTGACGTCTGGGAGGACGAGGAGCGCGCGCTGCAATACGAGATCACGTCGAGCGGTATCACCAAGGTCGTGAAGAGCGCCGCCAAGGCGGCGGTTGCCGCGCTGGGGATCGGTGCCACCGCTGCCCAAGCGCGCGCGCACGGCTGAACCTGTGGCAACGGAGGCGGGAACCGATCCCGCAGAGCATCTTCTGCGCGTAGCGCTGACCCATCCCGAATGTGTCGGTGGTGCGGTGCTTGAGCCGGAAGGCGTCAGGCCACGCATTCGGCTGGACATGAATGTCGAAATGCCGCTCGACATGAAGGCGGATGGCATCAGCTCGAGCGGCGTCCGAACATGCGAGCCAGTCGTGCTCAAGCTTCCAGCAGCCTATCCGTGGCAATCGCCGAACTTCTACCTGCGCGAGGATTTCCCGCGCAACTTTCCCCATCTCATGCCCTTCGCTGCGACCCCGCGACCCTGTCTGGTTGAAGGAGATCAGGACGAATACTTTCTTCAGTTCGGCCTGGTCGAATATGGAATTTTCCATCTGGTTGAGCAGCTCGCGATCTGGCTTCGCAAGGCCGCTATCAGCGGCTTGATCGACCCCGTGCAGGGTTGGGAGCCCATGCTACGACGCGATTTTCGCGACGTCGTCGAGATAGATGCCGACACCGCACGCAATGTCGTCACCAAGAACGGCGGATGGATTGCATGGAAGGGTAGATTCTTCCGCCGAGGTGCGCCCGAGACATGTCTCAACGTCGCCGCCGAGACATGGGTCTCGAGTAAGGGCGAGACGACGCCGCTCACGCGGAAACCGGATAATTCGACGTTCACGTCGCGCCGGACCGATCCTGACACGAGCCTGGGCAACACGGTGGTCGGCGTGGTCTGGCCCGACAAAAATCCCGATGGGACGCCGCGTATCAGCGCCACCTACCTGCCTGAAAGCGTCGCGACCTTGAGCGACCTTCGCGCCCGCGCGGCCGAACTTGGATGCGAGAGAGGTCTGGAAACCTTCCTTGCCAATGTCGAGCGCAGCTTTGCCGGCATGTTTCTGCTCGCACCGATCCCGATCGGCATCGTTCTGTGCGTGCGCCGCCCGATTCTTCTAATCGACAGCAACTCAGACATCGAGTTGTTGCCCTATGTTGTCGAGATACGCGCCAACAAGAACCGAACCTCGTTGTTCGCAGGCGGCGACGATGAGCCAGTCGCGCCGGCGCTGCACTATCAGTCGCTCACCGCGGCGCTGCTGCAGACGTTGTCCGGCGTGCCGGAGCGCCCCGCGCTCGCCATGCTCGGCTGCGGCAGCGTGGGATCGAAGCTCGCCATGCACGCAGCCCGGGCCGGGCAAAATATTGCCGCAGTGAGCGACGAGTCATCGCTCAGGCCGCACAACATGGCCCGGCATGCACTTGGAGCCGAGCTTGTCGGCACGAACAAGGCGGAAGCGCTCGCGAAGGAACTTTCCGGATTCGACATGGCGCCGTTCGTGCACAGCGGCGACCTCAGCGTCGATCTCCGCGATCCTGAACGGAGCAAGCAGATCATACCAAAAGCAGCCGGGGCCGCCATCAATTCGACCGCTTCGCTATCGGTTCGCGAGGCGTTGGTTTCTGCCGCAACGTCTCGCCTCCGTGCACGGCTGTTCGAGGCAGCACTCTTCGGCCGCGGCCGTGGCGCGTTTCTGCTCGCCGATGGCAAAGGACACAATCCGAGCCATTGCGACCTGATCGCCGAACTTTACGCAACCCTTGACGACGAACGCGCCGCCAAACTGCTCTTCGATCCCGCCGGAGGTCTCGCCGAGATCCAGATTGGACAAGGGTGCGGTTCGTTGACAATGACGATGGACGATGCGCGCCTGTCGGCCATGACGGCGTCCCTGTCCCAGGAAATCTCCAAGGCACTCGATACGCCGACCCAGGAGGGGCTGATCGTCATCGGCACGGCAGATGACGACAGCCCGTCGACTCAGTGGACTCGGTATATCGTTCCCGCCTTTGAAACGGTCGCCATCGCTGGCAGCGACGGGTGGCAATTGCGGCTGTCCCGGCGGGTGGCAGACCGGATCAGGGCCGAAGCCAAAGCCTATCCGTCGGTTGAAACCGGCGGTGTGATGATCGGCTTGACCAGCGCCCGACTCAAGACCGTGACCGTCGTCGATCTGCTTGAAGCGCCTGCCGACAGCCGCCGAACCCCTGTGTTGTTCGTGCTGGGGACCGGCGGCCTGCAATCGGCCATTCGCAATCGACACGAGCAAAGCGGGCGAACCCTGTTCGACGTGGGAACCTGGCACAGCCACCTTCGGGATGAGGGTCCGTCTTCGACCGATTGGAAGACCGCGGCCGACCTTGCCGCCGAACGCGCACCACCGTCGATTCTGCTGATAGCGACGCCTGCGCGCTTTCATGCGCTGATTTCACCGCGAAAGGACGGCGATGGCTGACGGCAAATCGCTCAAGGAGCAGAATGCCGGGCTGATCCGGGCCGCGATGATCGGACATATCGTGGCCTTCGCCTGGATCGCGGCCGAGCCGCTGCGCCTTCTTTCGATGAACGGCCGCGTGCTCGCGGCGCGACTTGAGGCGGCGGCGGCGCCAGGCACTGCGGCATTCGGGCTCATCGTGGTCGCGTCACTCTTGCTGCTCGGCTTGATCAATCCAGGCTGGCGCGATCGGATCATGCATTGGCGCTGGCACGATCCGCTTCCCGGCTGCCGCGCCTTCACCCGCGTCGGGCCGCTTAGCAGCCACGTCAACATGGCGGTGCTTGAAGCTCAATACGGACCGCTACCTTTAGCGGGCAAGGAACAAAACCAGCTTTTCTATCGGATCTATCGCGAGTTCAGAGAGGACGTCGGCGTGCTGGACGCCCACGGACGCTATCTCGCCGCACGTGACATTGGGACGATTACGGCCTTGGTTATGATACCCTTGCCATGGCTTGCCTGGTGGGCCTCGGGCAATGGCGAACGCGCCTTGGTCTATGGCGTGGTGCTGTTTCTGGTCTACGCACTCTGCGTCGTTGCGGCGAAGAACTATAGCTGGCGCATGGTCCAGCATGTTCTGGCGCTGGCATCATCCAAGACAAGTGGCGGCGGAGGATAGCTCGACCCACAACGATGGCTATCGTTGATGAGCAGTTGTTCAGTGATCACGCCATCAACGCGACCGCTTTTAGGCTCGCCCCCATGCGCACTGAACGGCCGACAATGGGGCGCATAGCGGTCGCAAGCCGCGCCATGCCGGGCCAGAAAATCGCACACACAATGGTAGGAAAAGTGGTAGGCCGGTGTTGCTGGTCCCGTAATTATTCTCTTTATATCAGTGTATTATGAGAAAATCTCAACTTCCTCCCGCTCCGCCACTTACCCGTCTCCAATGAACATCGCAGACTCGCAAGTTGCCGCTTGACGCACGTCGCATCCGCGTGCGTCAAGCTGCTGGAATTGATACGACACATAACTGTTATTGACTCAAACTAACAACAATGAGAGCCTTCCTCCAATATCGGGACAATCGATAGATCCCGGATCTGGGGAGGTTTGCATGGCTCGATTTGGGGCTCGCATGCGTGCGCGCTTGGTTTGCAGCGCGGCTGCGCTGATCGCTTCCGGCGACTTGGTCCCTTCTCTGGCGCTGGCGCAGACATCGGACACCACGCCGACGGCGTCGCCCGAATTGACCGACGCCCAGACCGCCGAGATCATCGTTACCGCGCGCCGGCGGCAGGAGAGCCTCCAGGATACGCCGGTCGCGATCACCGCGCTCAGCGCCGAGATGCTCGCCGACCGGCAGATCCAGCAGACCCAGGATCTGGAACGCGTCACCCCCAGCCTGCAGTTCAAGCCCGCGGGTCAGCTTTCGGGCAACAGCGCGTCCTCGGTGGTGTTCATCCGCGGCGTCGGCCAGGTCGATCCGACGGCCGCCGTCGATCCGGGCGTCGGCATCTATCTCGACGAGGTCTATCTCGGCCGCGCGGTCGGCGGATCGATCGACTTTGGCGACATCGCCGGCGTCGAGGTGCTGCGCGGCCCGCAAGGCACGCTGTTCGGGCGCAACACGATCGGCGGTGCGATCCTGGTGCGGACGCAGCAGCCCGAACCCGGCGTCTGGAACGGCCGGGCGCGGTTCCGGGTGGGCGAGTATAATCTCCGTGAGGGCTTTGCCGCGCTCAACATCCCGATTGCCCCGACGCTGGCGGCGCGGGTCTCCGGCGGGTTCCGCAAGCGCGACGGCTATGTCATCCGCGATTATGACGGCCGCGATCTGGGCAACGACAATGGCTATTCGTTCAACGGCGCACTGCGCTGGCAGCCCTCGGCCGATTTCGACCTGTCGATCCGCGGCGACTATTCGAAGCGCGACGAGAACGGCGCGCCATTCGTGTTCGCCGGCATCAACGAACAGGCACCGGTTGCCGCGATCGCCAGCGTCGCGGCGGGATGCCCGGGCGCGACGATCCCGTTCGCGCCGCTGACCCCCGGTAATCCGCGCTTCGGCGCGCCCAACGTGCCGATGATCAACGATGCCCGGTGCGCCAACGACCTTCAGGCGAAGGGCCCGTTCGTCAACGGCGGCACCGCCGAGGTGAAGAGCTCGTCCGAGGTGTGGGGCGTCGGCGCCACCGCCACTGTCCGGCTGACCGACGTCGCCGCGGTCAAGCTCATCACCGCCTATCGCAGCACCGAATCGCGCGGCATCCGCGACGCCGACAACACGCCGCTGCTGCTGATCACCACCGATGTCGGCGCCAAATCGGCCCAGTTCAGCCAGGAGGTCCAGCTCCAGCTCGACTGGGGCTCGGTCAACGCGATCGCCGGCGGCTATTATTTCAACGAAGTCACCGACGAACGCGCGACGGTCTATCTCGCCTTCCCGCCCTCGCCGCCGGTGATCGGCTCGCTGCTCGGCGGCGGGCCGGGATCGCGCGACCTTCAGGTCTCGCGGCTCAAGACCGACTCGCTGGCCGGCTTCGGGGAGATCAGCGTCAAGCCGATCGACGGCCTCGAACTGACCGGCGGGCTTCGCTACACCACCGATCGGAAGACCTTCCTCGGCACCGTGTTCAACCTGTTCCCGGCATCGCTGCCCGACCCCGACCCGCTGCCCACCAAGGCGATTCCCGAGGGCGGGCCGCTGTTCCTCTATCACCGCCCCTTTGCCCGCAGCTTTTCGGCGCTCACCGGATCGGCCAGCATCCAGTATCGCTGGTCGCCGGCGATCAGCACCTATGCCTCCTATGCGCGCAGCTTCAAATCGGGCGGGTTCAACACGCGCTACAATGCGGCGCCGGCCGGCAACGTGCCGCTGCCGTTCGACGAGGAAAGCGTCACCAGCTACGAAATCGGCGCCAAGACCAATATCGGTCGGGTGCGGTTCAACCTGTCGGCATTCCAGGCCAATTATGACGATATCCAGCTGATCTTCCGCCAAGGCGTCGTCCCGCTGCTGTTCAACGCCGGCAAGGCGCAGATTCGCGGCATCGAGGCCGAACTCAGCTACCGCGCACCCTGGGGCCTGATCCTCGATGCGGGCGCGAGCGTGCTCGACGACAAGATCAAGAGCATCACGCCGGTGCCGGGCGCCACCGCCACCGTCGCGCCGGGCGACGACCTGCCGCTGACGCCCGCGCTCCAGGCCAATTTCGGCCTCGGCTATGAGCTCCACCTCGGTGGTTCGACGACGCTGATCCCGCGCGTCGACGGCAGCTACACCGCCAAGGAAACCTTCATCACCGGCAGCATCCCGCTGATCGAGGAGGACGGCTATTTCGTCGGCAACGCATCGCTGACGCTGAAGCTGATGGACCGGTACGAGATCAGCGCGGGCGTCAACAACCTGCTCGATTCGCGCTATCTGATGCAAGGGAACGCCTCGCTCGGCACGCTGGGCTATGCCGAGCGGATGTATGCGCGGCCGCGCAACTGGTTCGTCCAGCTGTCCGGCAGCTTCTGACGGTGGCGGTGCGAGCGGCAGCGCCTGCCGTCCCGCGCCGCGCCCGCGTCTCGCCTCGCACGACCGGCTTGCAACCGCGTCAAACAGGTTATAAGCTATAACAATAGGAGAGGCGCTTATGGCAACCATCGCACCGCCAAAGGGCGGCAAGGCCAGTTTTACCCGACTCAACCCGATTACCGGTGACGTCGCGACGACGGCCCCCGCATTCGACAACGATGCAGCAAATGCCGCAGTGGAAGCGGCGGCGACGGCGTTCATCGCCTGGTCGGCGCTGGGGCCGAATGCCCGCCGCGCCATGCTCAACAAGGCAGCGACGGCGCTGGAGGCCAAGGCCGACGCCTTTGTCGACGCGATGATGAACGAGATCGGCGCCACCGAAGGCTGGGCGCGGTTCAACCTGATGCTCGCTGCATCGATGGTGCGCGAGGCCGCATCGCTGACCACCCAGATCGGCGGCGAGGTGATCCCGTCGGACAAGCCGGGCTGCATCGCGATGGCGGTGCGCGAACCGGTGGGGGTGATGCTCGGCATCGCGCCATGGAACGCACCGATCATCCTGGGCGTCCGCGCGGTGGCGGTGCCGCTCGCCTGCGGCAACACGGTGGTCCTCAAGGCCAGCGAACAATGCCCGCGCACGCACAGCTTGATCGCCGAGGCCTTCGCCGAAGCCGGCCTGCCCGAAGGCGCGGTCAGCATCGTCACCAACGCGCCCGAGGATGCCCCCCGCATCGTCGCCGCGCTGATCGATCATCCCAAGGTCCGCCGCATCAACTTCACCGGATCGACCGCCGTCGGCCGGATCATCGCCAAGCGCGCGGCCGAGCATCTGAAGCCGGTTCTGCTCGAATTGGGCGGCAAGGCGCCGCTGATCGTGCTGGAGGACGCCGATCTGGACGAGGCGGTGAAGGCCGCCGCGTTCGGCGCGTTCATGAACCAGGGCCAGATCTGCATGTCGACCGAACGGATCATTGTCGTCGAGGCGGTGGCCGATGCCTTTGCCGAGAAATTCGCGGCCAAGGTCGCGTCGATGCCGGTCGGCGATCCGCGCGAGGGGAAGACGCCGCTGGGCGCGGTGGTCGATCAGAAGACGGTCGATCATGTGAAGTCGCTGATCGACGATGCGACCGCGAACGGCGCGCGCCAGCTGACCGGCGGCGCGGCCAACGGCGTGCTGATGCCCGCGCATGTGATCGATCACGTCACGCCATCGATGCGCCTGTTCCGCGACGAGAGCTTCGGCCCGGTGGTCGGCATCACCCGCGCGCGTGACGAGGCGCATGCGATCGAACTGGCCAACGATACCGAATATGGTCTCTCTGCGGCCGTCTTCACGCGCGACACCGCGCGCGGCCTGCGCGTCGCGCGGCGGATCAAGTCGGGCATCTGCCACGTCAACGGCCCGACCGTGCATGACGAAGCCCAGATGCCGTTCGGTGGCGTCAAGGCATCCGGCCATGGCCGTTTCGGCGGCAAGGCGGGGATCGATTCGTTCACCGAGCTGCGCTGGATCACGATCGAGACCGAACCGGGCCATTACCCCATCTGAGCGCCGGCCCGGCGCGCTTACCCCCCAGGGGGCGCACCGGCGGGGCGGACAGGATCTGCCCGCCCCGCCCATAATTTGCCCGGGCAACGTCCCGGCCGACCGAACGAAGGAACTCCGCATGACCGAACTGAGCAGCAACGGCGTCGTTGCCTATGATGTCGAAGACGGCATCGCCTGGGTACGATTCAACCGGCCCGAAAAGCGCAACGCGATGAGCCCGACGCTCAACCGCGATATGATGGCGGTGCTGGACGCGCTGGAATTCCGTGACGATGTCGGCGTGCTGGTGCTGTCGGGCGAGGGCGCGGCCTGGACCGCCGGCATGGACCTGAAGGAATATTTCCGCGAGACCGAAGCCGAAGGGCTGAAGGGCACGCGAAAGGCGCAACGCGAAAGCTATGGCTGGTGGCGCCGGCTGCGCTGGTATCAGAAGCCGACGATCGCGATGGTCAATGGCTGGTGCTTCGGCGGCGGCTATGGCCCGCTGTTCGCTTGCGACCTGGCCTTCGCCGCCGAGGAAGCCAAGTTCGGCCTCAGCGAGATCAATTGGGGCATCCTGCCCGGCGGCGGCGCCACCAAGGTCGCCGAAGCGCTGATGCCGTTCCGCAAGGCGATGTACCATGCGATGATGGGCGAGAATATCGACGGCCGCACCGCCGCCGAATGGGGCCTGGTGAACGAGGCGCATCCGCTGGCGACACTGAAGGACCGCGTCGCCGAGGTCGCCCATGTGCTGCTCCAGAAGAACCCGGTGGCGCTCAAGGCGACCAAGGACGCGATGCGCCGCGTCGTCGGCATGGGATATGACGATGCCGAGGATTATCTGGTCCGCGCGCAGGAAGCCGCCAACTCGTTCGACAATGAGGGCCGCAAGGAAGGCATCCGGCAGTTCATCGACGAGAAGAGCTACAAGCCGGGCCTCGGCGCCTATGACAAGGACCGGGTGAAGGGCTGAACCCCCACCCGCGCCACGGCGCCCCACTGCATTCCAGACCCGATCATCGAGGATTCATGGCCGACCTTTCCCGCCTGCTCGCCCCGCGCTCGGTCGCGATCATCGGCGCATCGCCGACGCCCGGCGCCTTGGGCAACAGCGTGATGCGCAACCTCGAACGTCACGGCTATGCCGGGGCGATCCACCTGATCAATCCGAAGCGCGACACGATCGACGGGCGGCCGTGCCTCAAGTCGATCGCCGAGCTTCCCGAAGGGGTGGACGCCGCCGCGCTCGCCATCCCGGGGCCGGCGGTGCTCGATGCGGTGCGGGCGCTGGCGGCGCGGAAATGCGGGGCCGCGATCATCTTTTCGGCCGGGTTCGCCGAAGGTGGCGATGAAGGGATCGCCGCGCAGGCGGAGGTGGCCCGCATCGCCGCCGAACATGGCATGGTGATCGAAGGGCCGAACTGCCTGGGCATGGTGAACCATGCCGCCGGCGTGCCGCTCACCTTTGTCGAGGTGCCGGTGCTGGACCTGGCGGGCAAGCCCGGCGTCGGGATCGTCAGCCAGTCGGGCGCGATGGCGGTGGTGCTCGGCACGACGCTGATGGCGAAGGGGCTGGGCATCACCCTCTCGGTATCGACCGGCAACGAAGCCGCGTCGGGCGTGGAAGACTATGTCGAGCATCTGATCGACGATCCGGCGACGCCGGTGATCGGCATGATCGTCGAGCAATTCCGCCAGCCCGCCCGGTTCCTGGCACTGGCAACACGCGCGCGGCTGGCCGGCAAGACGATCGTGCTGCTGCACCCCGGCACCTCCGCCGCCGCCCGCGAATCCGCCGCCACCCATACCGGCGCGATGGCCGGCGACTGGCCGCTGATGCGTGCCAAGGTGGAGCGCGCGGGCGTGGTGCTGGTCGACAGCCTGGAGGCGCTGGGCGACGTGATGGACATCGTCGCGCGGGCACGGCCGGTGGGTCGCGGCGGCGCGGCGGTGCTGACCGAATCGGGCGCGTTCAAGGCGCTGACGCTCGACCTTGCCGATCGCATCGGGCTCGCGCTGCCGGCACCGGCGGACGAAACCGCCGCCGCGATGCGCGCCACCATCCCCGATTTCATCCCGGTATCGAACCCGATGGACCTGACCGCGCAGGCGCTGGTCGATCCCGATCTGTATCGCCGCACGATGGCGCCGCTGCTCGCCGACGATCGCTTCGCCGCGCTGGTACTGGGGATCATCCAGACCGACGCCGCGACCAGCGAGCGCAAGTTTCCGCCGATCATCGACGCGGTGCGCGCGCTGGCGCCCGAAAAGCCCGTGCTGTTCGCCGGGCTGGACGACGGCGCGCCGGTGCCGGCCGACTATATCGAAGGACTGCGGGCGATCGGCGTCCCCTATTTCCCGACCGCCGACCGTGCCTTTCGCGCGCTGCGCCACCTCGCCGAACGCGCCGAGCGCGATTTCGCCGCCGTCGCCGCCGATCCGATCGCGATCGATGCGCCGCGCGGCGTGGTGCCCGAATATCGCGCGAAGCAGCTGCTGGCGCCCGCCGGCATCCCCTTCCCGCGCGGCGGCTTTGCGGCGACGCTCGACGAGGCGCAGGCGGTTGCCGCATCGATCGGCTACCCGGTCGTGCTCAAGGCGCAGTCGGCGGCGCTGAGCCACAAGAGCGATGCGGGCGGCGTGATCCTGGGCATCGCCGATGCCGACGCGCTGGCCGCCGCCTGGACGCGGCTTTACGACAATGTCGCCGCCTATGACGGCTCGATCGCGCTCGAGGGCGCGTTGGTCGAGGCGATGGGCGAGCGCGGCACCGAACTGATCGTCGGCGCGCGCAACGATCCCGAATGGGGGCCGATCCTGCTGGTCGGCTTTGGCGGCGTGACGGCCGAGCTGCTGCACGACGTGCGGTTGCTCGCGCCCGACCTTACCCATGCGGCGATCGTCGCCGAGCTGCGCGCGCTGCGGCAGGGCCAGCTGCTCGACGGCTATCGCGGCTCGCCCGCGCTCGACGTGGATGCGGCGGCGGCGGCGATCGGCGCGCTGGGCCGGGTGATCGCGGGGACGCCGTCGATCCGCGAGGTCGATCTCAATCCGCTGCTGGTCTATCCGCGCGGCAAGGGCGTGATTGCGCTGGACGCACTGATCGTCGCCGACTGACCCGCCCGCGGCGCGGCCTCAGGCCTCGTCGGGCTCGACGCTGCCGTTGCTGCTGCGCTCGATCCGGCCGAGCAGATCGAGCAGGGTGGCCCGCTCTGCGTCGCTCATGTCGGCTAGCATCTTGCGCTCATGCGCCTCGATCCGGCCGACCGCATCGGCGAGTGCCGCCGCGCCCGCTATGGTGAGCGTCAGCGAAAAGGCCCGGCGATCGTTCGCGTCCACCGCCCGGTCGATCAGGCCCATCTCGACCAGCTCGGTGATCAGCGCCACCATGTTCGCGCGCTTGATGCCGAGAATGCGGCCGACCGAGCCCTGGTTGATCCGCGGATTGGCCGAGACGACCGACAGCACCGCGAACGGCACCTGGCGAAGCCCGGTCCCCTCCATCGCCGCCGTGAAATCCGCGGCAAAGGCGCTCGAGGCGCGGCGGAGGTGATAGCCCACCAGCGGCGTCAGGGCGCCGATGCTCTCTTGCTCTTTCGACATGCAATCGTTGCAAGCCATGTTTCGCCCCCCGCGTCAATTGTGGGCCATGCGCCAGTGCTCAGGCCGCAAAGCCCTGCAGCAGCTTGGGCACATCGCCGCTTTCGCCACGCGCCTCGCCCATGAACCAGCGCTTGAGCGGCGGCAGGCGATCGACCGCCGACAGGCCGAAGCGGCGCACGGCGTTGGGCAGCGCGCCCGGCACGCCGAACAACCGGGTCAGCCCGTCGGTCGCGAGCGACACCATGACGGTATCGAGCCCGCGCCAGCGCTGATAGCGGGCGAGCAGCTGCGGATCGCCGAGATCGAGGCCAAGCCGCTTGCCGTCGACCAGCACCTCGACCAGCGTGGCGACGTCGCGGAAGCCGACATTGACGCCCTGTCCCGCGATCGGATGGATGCCGTGCGCGGCATCGCCGACCAGCGCCAGCCGGTCGGCGGTGATCCAGGCGGCATGGTGGAAACCGAGCGGATAGGAGGACCGCGATGACAGCGGCCCGAGCTTGCCCAGAAAGCCGCCCATCTTCTTCTCCGCCTCGGCCAGATAGGCGCGGTCGGAAATCTTGTGCATCGCGACGGCATCGCGCGCGTTGACCGTCCAAACCACCGCCGAGCGGTGGCCGTTCGCATCGTCGAGCAGCGGCAGAATCGCAAACGGCCCCTGCGGATAGAAAATCTCGAAGGCGATGTTCTCGTGGCTGCGTTGATGCCCCATCGTCGCGATCATCGCGGCATGGTCATAGGTCCAGCGCGCGACCTTGAGCCCGGCCGACTCGCGCGTCGGCGAATTTCGCCCCTCGGCGACGACGAGCAGCTGCGCCCGCACCGTCGCCCCAGAGCTGAGCATCGCGACCACCCCGGCGGGGCCGCGCTCGATCGAGACGGCGCGCGTCTGCATGCGGACATCGGCGCGCGGCGCGGCCTGGGCCGCCTCGAACAGCGCCTGGCGCAGCACGCGGTTTTCGAACATGTGGCCGAGCGCACCCTCCTCGCCATCGGGCGCGAAGTCGAGCTTGCCCGGCGCCAGCCCGTCGGACACGCGAATGCCCTCGATCGGGCAGCCCTTGCCGGCCAGCCGATGATCGACGCCGATCGCCTCGAACATCCGCATCGGCGCACTGGCGATCGCCGAGGCGCGGCCGTCGAAATCCGCCGCCAGGATCGTCGCCGGATCGGCCGGATCGACGACGATCGAGCTGAGGCCGTGCGCATCAAGCGCAGTCGCGAGCGCGCTGCCGACCAGCCCGCCGCCAAGGATGAGAATGTCCGCCTGGTCCATGAAGACAGCCCTAGCAGGTTCGGCCGCGCGTGCCAGCCGTCTCGCGGAACAGGTGCCCCCCGCCCGACCCGCCTTGACGCGCGAGTCCGCAGGCGCGATGATTTCGCGGCTTTTTTCCTGACAGACCGGAGGCTGGACGATGGCGTCCCGCGCACAGACGCCGCATTGGCGCGACACGATGAAGGCCGGAGTCCGGCGCAGCGGGCTGGTGATCGCGGGCGTGACGCTATTCGCCGTCACCGCGGCGCTGCTGCTCGCGCTCGTCAGCTATCGCTCGGCGGACCCGTCGCTCAACACCGCCGCGGCAGGGCCCGCGCGCAACTGGATGGGCGGCGTGGGCGCCTGGGCGGCGGACCTGTTCTATTCGACGCTCGGGCTGCCCGTGCTGATGCTGGTGCCGGTCGGGCTGATCCTGGCCCGGCGGCTGATCACGGACGAGCCGACCACCGGGTGGCGGCGGATGCTGGCCGGTGCCGCGATCGCCACCCTGCTCGCCGCGATCGGCCTTTCACTGCTGCATATCGACTGGTCGCTGCCGCTCGACTGGCGACTGCCCGGCGGGATGGGCGGCGTGATCGGTCTCGCTGTCGCCGGCGGCGCCGACTGGCTGATCGGCCTGGCCGGCAATCCCACGATCAGCTTCTGGGTCGGGCGCGGGCTGGGGCTCGTCGCGCTTTGCGCAGCGATCTGGCTTTGGTGGCGGCGGCTGCAGTTGCGCCTTCCCGCCGGCGTGCTGCGCATGCCGCAGCGCGCCGATCGCAGCGCCGTGGCGCGCCAGTCTGATATCGATGGCGAGCCCGCTGTGCGCGTGCGCGACCCCGCACCGCTGGTTGCCGACGTGCCGCGCACGGCAGCCGAACCGCGCAGGCAGGTGGTGCCGGACAATCGCCCCGGCCCGACGATCGCCGATCGCAGCGTGGCCCTTTCCCCGGCGCGCACCAAGCCGCCGGTGCAGACCTCGCTCGACTTCAAGGACAGCTATCAGCTGCCCCCGCTCGACCTGCTTGCCCCGCCGCCGGCAAACGCCAATGCGACGATCGACAAGGCCGCGCTGGAGCGCAACGCCCGGCTGCTCGAAAGCGTGCTCGAGGACTTCCATGTGAAGGGCGAGATCGTCGAGGTGCGCCCCGGCCCCGTCGTCACCATGTACGAGCTGGAGCCGGCGAGCGGCATCAAGGCCAGCCGCGTGATCCAGCTGGCCGACGACATCGCCCGCAACATGAGCGCGATCTCCGCGCGCGTCGCGACCATCCCCGGTCGCACCGTGATCGGCATCGAACTGCCCAACGCCACCCGCGAGGGCGTCAATCTGCACGAACTGATCGGCAGCCAGCAGTTCGAGGAACAGGGCGCCACGCTGCCGCTGGTGCTCGGCAAGAACATCGCCGGCGAACCGGTGATCGCCGATCTCGCGCCGATGCCGCATCTGCTCGTCGCCGGCACCACCGGCTCGGGCAAGTCGGTGGGCCTCAACTGCATGATCCTGTCGCTGCTCTATCGGATGACGCCCGAGCAGTGCCGGCTGATCATGATCGATCCGAAGATGCTGGAACTCAGCATGTACAAGGACATCCCGCATCTGCTCGCCGACGTGGTGACCGATCCGCCCAAGGCGGTGCGCGCGCTGAAATGGGCGGTCGAGCAGATGGAGGATCGCTACCGGATGATGGCATCGGTCAACGTCCGCAGCCTGGCCAGCTTCAACGACAAGGTTCGCGCCGCCAAGGCCAAGGGCCAGACGCTCGGCCGCAAGGTGCAGGTCGGCTATGATCCCGATACCGGCAAGCCGATCTATGAGGAGGAAACGCTCGACCTTCAGGTGCTGCCGCTGATCGTCGTGATCGTCGACGAGCTTGCCGACCTGATGATGACCGCCGGCAAGGAAGTCGAATTCCTGATCCAGCGGCTCGCACAAAAAGCGCGCGCGGCGGGCATCCACCTGATCATGGCGACGCAGCGCCCTTCGGTCGACGTCATCACCGGCGTGATCAAGGCGAACCTGCCGACCCGGATCAGTTTCCACGTCACCTCGAAGATCGATTCGCGCACCATCCTGGGCGAGCAGGGCGCGGAGCAGCTGCTGGGCAAGGGCGACATGCTCTATATGTCCGGCGGAAAAGGCATCACCCGCGTCCACGGCCCCTTCGTCAGCGACGAGGATGTCCAGGCGGTCACCGATTTCTGGCGCGCACAGGGCGCGCCCGACTATATCTCGGCCGTCACCGAAGAGCCCGAGGATGGCGGCTTCAAGCTCGACGGCGAGCCGGAGGGCGAGGACAGCCCCGAGCAGCAGGCCTATCGCCGCGCGGTTCAGCTGGTCGCCGAAAGCCAGAAGGCGTCAACATCCTGGCTCCAGCGCCAGCTTCGCGTCGGCTACAACTCGGCCGCGCGCCTGATCGAGCGGATGGAGCAAGAGGGGCTGGTATCGCGCCCCGATCATGTCGGCCGCCGCGAAGTGCTGATGGATACCGAAGGGCGGCAGCTCTAAAGCGGATCGAATCGGGGTGGCAACGGGTTCACAGCCCGTTCAAGCCCCGCCCGCTATCCGGGCCACCAGCAATTCGGAGAACGACACCCGTGTTTTCGCGCCCTCTGGCCCTGTCGATGCTGGCCGCGCCGATGATCGTCGCCGCCGCACCGGCGCCGGCACCCGAGCTTGCCCAGGTGCAGCAGCACCTGAAGGCGATTTCCACCATGACCGCCAATTTCTCGCAGGAAGATCGCAACGGCCGCATCGTCACCGGATCGATGACGCTGAAGCAGCCGGGCAAGATCCGCTTTCAGTATGAAAAGGGCGTGCCGCAGCTGATCGTCGCCGACGGCAAGAGCCTGTATTTCATCGATTATCAGGTGCGCCAGCTGCAACGCTGGCCGATCGGAAACTCGCCGCTGCGCGTGCTGCTCGATCCCAGCCGTATGGAAAGCTATGCGTCGGTGAAGCCGACCGGCGATTCGCGCATTCTCTCGGTCGAGGTGCATGACCCCAAGCACCCCGAATATGGCCGCATCACGATGGTGTTCCAGCGCGACGCCGCCGGCCCCGCCGGGCTCAAGCTGCAGGGCTGGGTGGCGCTCGATGCGCAGAACAATCGCACGACGATCCGGCTGAGCGACCAGAAATTCAACGCGCCGGTGAGCGACGCGACCTTCCGCTGGAAGGATCCGCGGCCGCAGGGGCCGCGCAGCCATTGATCGCAAAATAGCGAACCGTTCATCGCCGCGACAGGTTCGCCCCGCTAGGGGGGAAATGCGGAAGGGGTTTTCTACCCGGGATTTTTCCCCCTGTTGCCCGGGATTCTACCCCATCCCGCCTGCGTGACGAACGCTAGGTCGGCCCTCGCTCCATTGCCCCCGGAGCGGGGGCCTTTCCTTTTCGGCAACCCCGCCATGATATACTGGCACTTCGCGGCGGAGTTGCTACATCGGCGACCGTGAAGATCGCCTCCTGGAACATCAACTCCGTCCGCTTCCGCATCGCCATCGTCGAGCAGTTTCTGCGCGAGGAAGCCCCCGACATCCTGTGTCTCCAGGAGACCAAGGTGATCGACGGCGATTTCCCCGAGGCGCCGTTCCGCGAGCTGGGCTATACCCATATCATCAAGCACGGCCAGCGGATGCACCACGGCGTCGCCATCGTCAGCAAGGTGCCGCTGGCGGAGGATGACCGGCTCGACTGGCAGGCCAATCAGGAAGCGCGGCACGTGGGCGTGCGGCTGCCGAACGGGGTGCGGCTCGAAAATGTCTATGTCCCCGCTGGCGGCGACGTGCCCGATCGCGAGGTGAACCCGAAATTCGGCCAGAAGCTCGATTTCGTCGCGCGGATGACCGAATGGTCGGCCACGCTCGACGTGCCGACGATCCTCACCGGCGACTTCAACATCGCCCCGCTCGAATCGGACGTGTGGAGCCACAAGCAGCTGCTCGACGTCGTCAGCCACACGCCAATCGAAGTCGAGGCGCTGGGGCGGTTGCAGGCGGCGCATGGCTGGATCGATCTCGGCCGCAAGTTCATCCCCGCCCCGGCGCGCTGCTATACCTGGTGGAGCTATCGCGCGAAGGACTGGGCGGCATCGGATCGCGGCCGCCGCCTCGATCACATGTGGGCAAGCCCCGCAATCGGCGACAAGGCGACCGCCCACCGCGTTTGCGA
The DNA here is from genome assembly GCF_054489705.1 of Sphingomonas sp. RS6. Taxonomy (NCBI): domain Bacteria; kingdom Pseudomonadati; phylum Pseudomonadota; class Alphaproteobacteria; order Sphingomonadales; family Sphingomonadaceae; genus Sphingomonas; species Sphingomonas sp. RS6. Next base: position 887,530 of record NZ_JBTMWM010000001.1, on the reverse strand, counting down.
GCCGTGCCGATCCTGGCTCAAGCCGTCGGACCATGTGCCGATCGTGACGGAGTTCGACTTTTGAGCGATCCGCGCGCCGCCGCTCACGCTGTCGACGCGCTGCGCCGCGGGTGGCCGATCGCCATTCGCGGCGCAGGCGGCACGCTCAGGCTGCTCGCGATCGAGACCGGAGATGGCGAGCGGTTGGCGGCATTCGATCCCGCCGGCACCGCGCCGGTGTTGCTCTCGGCCGGCCGCGCGGCGACGCTGAAGCTCGCCAACCAGCGCGACGCGGCAACGCCCGATGCGCCGGTGCTGGTCGATCGGGTGGCGTGGCTCGATTTCGATGCGGCGACCGCGCTCGCCGATCCGCAGTTCGACCTCGCCACACCGCTGAAGGGCCCGTTTCGCGCAATACCGGTGGTACAGGCCGACGCCGCGACGGCCGCGCTGCGGCTGGCGCGGATCGCCGGTCTGCTGCCGGCCTTCTTCGTGCTCGAAGGCGATGCCGGGGATGCCGAGGATCCGATCACCCTCGCCGATATCGACGCGCATGAGGATGCCGATCGCCTGCGCATTGTCGGCCGCGCGCGGCTGCCGGTGGAGGCGGCCGAGGACGCCGAGATCGTCGCCTTCCGCACCGACGAGATGCCGGGCGAGCATATCGCGCTGCTGATCGGCCAGCCGAACGGCGAAGCCCCGCTGGTGCGGCTCCACAGCGAATGCCTGACCGGCGACATGCTCGGCAGTCTGAAATGCGATTGCGGGCCGCAGCTCAAGGCCGCGATTGCCGAGATCTCGAAGAGCGGCTGGGGCATCCTGCTCTATCTGCGCCAGGAAGGGCGCGGCATCGGCCTGATCAACAAGCTGCGCGCCTATGCGCTGCAGGACCAGGGCTTCGACACGGTCGACGCGAACACCCGGCTGGGCTTCGCGATCGATGCGCGCAATTTCCGCGTGGCGGCGCGGATGCTGACCCTGCTCGGTCAGCCACGCATCCGGCTGCTCACCAACAACCCGCAAAAGGTGGAGACGCTGCGCGCGGCGGGCATCGATGTGGCCGAGCGCGTGCCGCACGTGCTGCCCGCCAATCCGCACAATGCGCGCTATCTGGCGACCAAGCGCGACCGGACGGGCCACGAGTTCTAGTCAACTCCGTCGCGCCGCCACCGGGTTCCGGCCCCATAGCTGGTCGTAGCGCCAGCCCGACAGGTCCTCGACCGTCATCCGCGTTTCAGGCGAAAGCGGCTGGCGCTCGCCGCGCTTGAACCGGTCGATTTCCGCCATCAGCACGTCGTGCGTCGCGGCATTGAGGCGGAAGCGCAGCGAGACAAGGATGCCCGCCGCGAGCACGACCGTGGTGCCGATGCCGAGCACCAGCGCGATCGTCTGGACGGCCTGCGCGCTCTGCACCGCCGCGCCCTTTTCATAGCCGCCAGCGCTCATGATCGCGCCGACGCCCGCCACTGCTGCGGCCTGGGTGAGCTTGCGGACAAAGGTCATCACGCCGGCGAACGCGCCCTCGCGGCGGCGGCCGGTGACGATCTCGTCGACATCGGCCATGTAATTGTACGTCGCCCAGGGGATGTAGTTGAGCGCGCCGCGGCCGAGCCCCGCCAGCGCGATCGGTAGCCACAGCCACGCGCTGCCCACGCGCACGCCCGCCCCCCATTGGACGAGCAGCGTCACCACCCCACCCGCGAAGCTCAGCGCCGCCAGCTGATAGGCGCGGGCGGGCGAACTGCGCAGCGCAAGGTTGATCGCGAGCAGCACCGCGACGAACTGAACGACATACATCGTGCCGAGCAGCGTCGATACCGCGCCGATCGAGCCGGCCAGCGCGAACACGACGAAGAAGGTGAAGGCGGCGTTGAACACGTCCTGGCTGATATAGCCGCCCAGATACATGCCGAGGTGCAGGCGAAAGGCGCGGATGCGGAAGGTGGCGAACAGGTTGGAATAAAGCTCGCCGATCGCGGCACCGACGGTCGGTCGCGGCGCGCGGGCGGGCCGAAGCGCTGCGACTTCGGCGGCCGGCCGCTCCCAGCTGAAGCGATAGAGCAGCCCCGCCGTCAGCATGAACAATGCCGAAAACAGGATACCCATATAGAGGAAGGTCTCGGCGCTGTTCTCGCCCAGCGCCTTGATCAGCATGCCGGGCAGGAACCCGGCCAGGATCGCGCTCGCCTGGGCGAACAGGATGCGAAAGCCCGCGAACTTGGCCTTGGTGCGATAATCGCGCGCCATTTCGGCGGCGAGCGTCTCGTACGGGATGATCTCCATCGCATAGACAAGCTCGAACAGGACATAGGTGACGAGATAATACCAGAAGCCCTGCCCCGCGACCCACATGATAGCGAACGAAGGGAGCAGCGGAATCGCCGCGAGGATGAAGAAGCGCCGCCGGCCGAAGCGCCGCCCGAGCGCGGTTTCGCCCATATTGTCCGAAAGATGCCCGATCACCGGCGACGCGATCGCATCGAGCACGCGCGCGACCGTGAAGATCAGCGCCGCCTCCCACGCCTCCAGCCCGCAAAACTGGGTGTAGAAGATCAGCACCCAGCCCGAAATGACCGCCATCGAACCCGCGCCGAGCACGTCGTTCGACCCGTAAGCGAGATAGTTGTACCACCGGACGGGGCGGGGGGCGCTGGCCATGCTCTCTCCTGGACTCCGGCTTTCGCGGGCGCGTGCCGGCTGCTTTACTCCATATTATGAACTGCTATCATACTATGTGAAACAACATCAAGCGGCTTGGGAGAGCGTTCATGGCACAAGGCGGGCACCGGGCGTGCGGGGCGGTGGCGGCGCTGCTTCTCTGGCTGTGGGGGGTGCCGGCATGCGCCGACCCCGCCGCCGAATGGGTCGATCCGACCACCGGCCACCGGGTCCTGCGGATCAGCCGCGAGCCGGGCACGGTCAGCCTCTATTTCACCCAGAACAGCTTCCTGCCGCAGGGCGATGCGCTCGCCGTCACCACGCCCGCGGGCATCGCGCTGGTCGATCTCGCCCACTGGACAATGCGGCCGCTGGTATCTCGGCCGGGCGCCGTGATGCTGTTCGCCGGCCGCCGCACGCGCACCATCTATTTCGCCGATCGTGCGCGCGACGATGCCGGCGGCCCGTTCGGCATCTATGCCGTCAATGCCGATAGCGGCGCGGTGCGGCGGGTGGCGACGGTGCCGGGCGGATGGATCGGATCGATCAACGCGGATGAGACGCTGTTGCTCGGCCAGGTCGCCCGCCCGGTCGTGCCGCTGCGGCCCGACGGCACGCTCGCGCGGGCGGAGGGCGAAGTGAACACGCCGGGCGTCCACGATTATCGCGCCACCGGACCGGACGGAAAGCCGCTGACCTATGCCGAGGCCAAGGAGGTTCATCTGAACCGCAGGCTCGACGCGAAGGTGCCGATGGAAATCTTCACGATCGATCTGCGCAGCGGCCGGCGCCGCGTGGTGACGGCATCGACCGACTGGCTCAATCATGTCCAGTTCTCGCCCACCGATTCGCAGCAGATTCTTTATTGCCACGAAGGGCCGTGGCACCGCGTCGACCGGCTATGGGCGATCCGCGCGGACGGCACCGGCAAGCGGCTGCTGCATCGCCGCACCATGAACATGGAAATTGCGGGGCATGAATTCTTCTCGCCCGACGGCAAATGGGTCTGGTACGATCTTCAGACACCGCGCGGCGAGGTGTTCTGGCTTGCCGGGGTCGAACTCGCGACGGGCAAGCGGCGCTGGTATCCGGTCGCGCGCAACCAATGGTCGGTGCATTACAACCAGTCGCCGGATGGCAGCCGCTTCTCGGGCGACGGTGGCGATGCCGAGATGGTCGCCCACGCACCCGATGGCAAATATCTCTATCTGTTCGCCCCGCACGCGATCCCCGACGGCGCCGGCATCCATGCCGACAACGCCGCCGATCTGATCGAACCGGGCTCGCTCTCGGCCGAAAAGCTGGTCGACATGCGGCGCCAGGACTATCGGCTGGAGCCGAACATGATCTTCACCCCCAACGGCAAATGGATCCTGTTCCGCGGAAATTTCGAAGGCGCGTCGCATCTTTACGCCGTCGAGGTGGCGAAGGCGCGATAGGCGCCGTGCGGACGCACTTTACCCCGCCGCCACGGCTGCTACCGCCTGGGGCGGAGGAGAGGCGAGGATGACCGAGGACAAGGCTGCGCCCCGCGCGGGCACCCAGACGCTCGAACGCGGGCTCGATCTGCTCGACCTGCTGGCGGAGCAGCCGCACAACATCCGCGATCTCGCCGCGCGATCGGGCCTGACGCTGTCCACCGCGCGGCGGCTGGCGCTGGCGCTGCTCGATCGCGGGTTCGTTGCCGAAGGGCGCGACGGCCTGGCGCTGGGGCCGAAGCTGATGCAGCTCGGCGTCCACGCGCAGGAGCGGATGAACATCGTCGAGATCAGCCGCGAGCCGCTGCGCGCGCTGGCCCATGCCACCGGCATGCCCGCCTTTCTGGGCGAGCGCGACGGCGATCATTCGGTTCATCTTCACCGCGTCGGCGGGGCGCAGCGGGTGGTGGTCAACACGCCGGTCGGCACCCGGCGTCCGCTCGCGGAAACCAGCCTGGGCAAGGCGTTGCTGCTCGACGAAGCGGCCGACGCCCTCGATAGGCTGCTGGCCCGCCGCCCGACGCCGCAACCCCGCGACGCGCTGCTGGCCGATCTTGATGCCGCACGCACCCGCGGCGTGGTGGTGCACCGCAGTCCGCCGCCGGACGATCTGCGGGCGGTGGCGGCGCCGGTCCGCGATGCCGCCGGCCGCATCGTCGCGGCGATCAGCATCGTCAGCCCCGCCCAATATGTCGAGGATGGCGCGCTGGAGGAGCTTGTCGGCCGGGTGCGCGACACGGCCTCGACGATCAGCGCAGCGCTCGGCCACCCCGCCACGGCGGAATGACCGGACGCCGCACCGATCCTTACCCGCCGAAGCGGACGCGCACGCCGCCCATCACGCGGCGGCCGCCATAGATTTTGCGGAACACGCGCGGCGTCCCGTCGGCGAAGGGCACGTAATCGCCGCTCGAGAAGGTCTGCGATTCACGCGTGACGTTCCGCCCTTCCATATAGACCTGGAAGTTGCGGTTGATGTTGTACGAGATCTTCGCGTCGAAGAAGGTCGTGGCGTCGGAGAAGCGCGGCACACCGGGGTTATAGCCGGGGCCGACCAGCCGGACGTTGGTCCATTGTTCGCCCGGATAGTTGATGTCGATATTGTTGCCGCCGCACGGCGTGATGCAGTTGAAGCTCTCGCTGCGCTTCTGCATCGCCAGCCGCATGTTGAGCTTGCCGTCGTCGTACCAGATCGAGGCATTGGTGTTGTAGCGCGATTCGTTCGGCGGCAGCATGATGTCGCCGGTCAGCGGATCCTGCTGGCCCGAGGTGGCGGCCGAGGCGAGGATCGAGAAGTTCACGTCCGCGCCGGTATATTTGAGGAACCAGGGCAGGAAGGTGAAGGCCGTCTTCGCCTGGAATTCCCAGATGTCGCGCTTGTAGCCGGGGCCGTTGTCCCAGGTGGGTACGTTGAACTGCAGGTCCGCCAGCGGCAGGCCGGTCGCGGGATCAGTGACGTCGCTGCCGGCGAACGGATATTCGACTCGGGTTACGGCAATCGGGTTTCCGACCTTTACATCCTGCTTGCCATAGGTGACCGCGAGCAGCGTATCGCGATTCGCATACCATTCGAGGCTCGCATTGTAGTTCCATGAAATGAACGGCTTGAGCCCAGGGTTGCCAACACGGCCGCTCGAGCAGTTGTTGACGTCCTCGCCCTCCAGCGCCAGTCGCTCGTCGATCGTGCACGTGCCGCCGGGAACCAGATAGTTCATGTTCGGGCGGGCGAGGTTCTTGCCGCCATAGAGACGCAGCACCAGCGAGTCGTTGAAGCCCCAGAAATTGAGGTTGAAGGTCGGCAGCCAGTCCGTGGTGTCGCTGTCGAGCGTCACGTTGCGGCTGAACGACTGCGACGTCGTGCCGCCGGCCGCATTGGGATTGTTGGGATCATAGCTGCTCGTCACCCGCACCGAGGTGATCGTCTGCAGACCCGAGCCCTTCACGCGGATGAACACGCCGCGCACGCCGACATTGCCGGTGATGCGAATGCCCCAGGGGATCGGCTGTTCGAAATCGAACATGCCATAGATGTTCTTGATCGTCTCGTCGGCGCGGGTGACGGGCTGGTCATAGACATTGCCGTCGCTGCCGACACAGGTCTTGAGGCAGTCGAAATTCATGAACTCCGACGCGCCGAGCGCCTTGAACAACTCGTCGGTGCGGATGCCCTGCCATGCCGGCGGCAGGTTGCCGCGATTGGGCAGATCGCCGAAATAGGCCGAATCCGGTGCCTCCAGCGTGCGCGCGAACAGTTCCTGCAGCTGCTGCGGCGTCAGCGTGTCGACGCCAGACCGCGCCGTGCGCGGATCGGTGCTGGGCGTGTAGCCATAGTTGCAGGGCACGGTCGACGTCGCGGTCGGCTCGCAGGCGCGCAGCGTGCCGCGGACGATCGCGGTGGGAACATAGACGCCGGGGACGAAGCCGGGCTGGCCGAACGTGCCCACCGACGTGCTGACGGTGTAGCCGCCATTGTTCCAGCGGGCGATTTCGTTGTTGCGGTACATCGCGCCCACCTTGATGCGCGTGATGAACGGCAACAGATCGTCCGTGTCATAGGTCAGGTCGAGCTTGGCGATCTTCTCGGTCGCCTCGCCCAATGCCGGGGTGTATTGCACGCCGAACGACGGCGTCGTCAGCGGCAGTTGGCCGACGGTATAGGCCGGGCTTGCCGGCACGAATTCGGTGGCGGTGACGGCATTCTGGCCGATGCAGTTCGGCGGCGTGCCCGCACCGATGCAGCGCGGCGCGCTCAACTGGACGAAGTTGGCCGGATCGGTCTCGTCATAATCGGCGGGCAGTTCGATGTCCCACAGCCCGTTCGACTGAAGCGCCAGCTTTGCGTCGCCATAGGTATAGGATCGCGAGGTGCGCATGTCGCCACGGCTCGTGGTGGCCTTGGTCATGCCTGCCATGCCCTCGATCAGCACGCGCTCGCCCTGCCATTCGAAACCGGCCTGATAATATTTGGTCTCGGTATCGATGCGGTTCTCGATCTGGTCGATATTGACCGCATTGTTGGTCAGCGTCATCGCGGTGACGTTGTGGGCGTCGTCCACCACGATGCTGTCGGGCACCACGTTCAGCACATTGCCGATCGTCGCGTTGTTGGCGACGCTGTTCAGCCCGTCATACAGATGATAGCCGGCCGGGCCGTCGGGGTTGACCGTGCGGACGCGCGGATAGCCCCCGCTCGCGGGCGAATCGAGGTAGGTGCCCGCCACATTCTGTCCGAACAGCGTCACCGGGCTGCGGCTGCGGAACTGGTCATGCACCTTGCGATTGGCGATCGTGGTCTTGGCGAACACGGTCAGCCTGTCGGTCACGCGGAAATCGAGCCGGCCGTCGAACGAATAGCGTTCGTCGGTCTGCGTGCTCATGAAGTTGCGGATCAGCGACGGGGTATAGTCGTTCCACTGGTTGAGGCAGGTCTGCTGTTCCAGCGTGCGCTGGTTGCGCTGCGCGCTGCTGCCGGTGGGATTATAGGGAAACAGCGCGAAACAGTCCGCCTTGCTCTGTGCCGAGGCCGATTTAGTGATCAGGCTGCGCGGCGTTTCGGTGCTGTTCGCGAAAACGACGTCGGCGGCATCGGTGCCGATCGTATCGACATTATATTCGAACGTCTTTTCAGGCGACTGGTCGAAATCGAACAGGCGCGCATAGCCGCGATTGCCGCTCGTCGTCGTCTCATACATGTGGCCGTTGTTCTGCAGCTTGCTGTACGTGCCGCTGACGATCACGCCCAGCCGGTCGTTGAAGAACTTGTCGGCGAACACCCCGTTGAAGTCGGGGGTCCAGTCCTTGCCCAGCGAATTCTGGCTGGCGCCGCCGCGGATCGAGAAATAGGGTTTCTTGAAATCGAGGCCGGTGCGCGTCTTGATCTGGACCGAACCGCCCAGCGAGCCCTCGGTCATGTCGGCGGTGGAGCCCTTCACCACGTCGACCGACTTGACGATTTCCGCCGGCAGTTCGCGCAGATCGGCGCCGCGGCCGCTGGCGCCGCCGATGGCCAGGCCGTTGGTGCTCTGCACGCCGATGCCGTCGAGTTCGACGCGGGTCAGGTCCGGCCCGTTGCCGCGGATCGCGATGCCGTCGCCTTCGCCGAATTCGTTGCGGCTGAGCGCGACGCCCGGAATGCGCGAGATCGCTTCGTTGACGTTACGATCGGGGAAGGAGCCGATATCGTCGGCGACGATCGAATCGGTCGCGGTGCGGGCGTTCTTCTTGCGCTCATTGGCCGATTGCTGGCTCGCGCGCGAACCGACGACGATGATCTCTTCTTCCTGCGCGCTGCTCAGTTGGTTCGCGCCGCCGTCCCGCTGCGTCGTCTGCGCCTGCGCGGTACCGGCAACCGTCAGCATCAGCCCCAGCACCGCCCAGGATGCCGTTGCGGCGATCTGCCGGCGCGAATCGAATCCCCTGCTCATGTCGTTCCCTCTCCTATCTGGGCGACGGCTGCCCGATCCGCGCCTTTCCGCGCGGTTCCCGCCGCTCTACTCCCCGGGAGCGCGACCCTTCGTCCGCTACTCCCACATTGTGAACAGCTTATTCACTTGTTAGAACAGTATCACGTTTTGATGGGTGCGCAAGGCAGGGCTGACAAAAACGCTGACAAATGATGAACGGCGTGTCGCGCGCCGCCCGCGCCGAACAATTCGCCTAGAGCTGAAGGCCCAGGCGATAGAAGCGGTTGGCGTTGCCGGCGAACAAGGCCCGGCGCTCATCGTCGCTGAACCCGGCGGTGATCGCGTCATAGGCATCGAGATGCGCCGAAAAGCTGCCGAACAGCTTGTCGGTCGGAAAATCGCTGGCGAACATCGCGCGATCGGCGCCGAACAGCTCGATCGCCTCGAGCAGATAGGGCGCGACCTGCTCGCGCCGCCACGGCCGATGGGTAAAGCCCATGCCGGACAGCTTGACCGCCACGTTCGGCAGCGCCGCCAGCGCCTGCATCCCCGCCCGCCACGCCGGCCATTCGCCCGGCACCGCCATGCCGGCATGGTTGACGATCACCTGCACCTCGGGATGCCGCGCGATCAGCTGGGCCAGTCCCGCGAACTGCCCGGGATAGGCCTGAAGATCGAAGCTCAGGCCATACTTGCCGAGCAGGGCAAAGCCGCGCGCCCAGGTCTCGCCCTGCGTCACGTCACGCGCGGTATAGCTGCGCCGCGGATCGGGGTGCCAGTTGACGATATGGCGGATGCCGCGCACCGCCGGATGGGCCGCATGGGCAGCAAGCAGTTGCGCCACCCCCGGATCGTCGAGTGCGGCGAAGGCGATGATCGCGTTCGGCATACCGCGCGCGTCCGCCATCGCCTGTAGCCATTCGGTCTCCGCCAGCGCCGCCTCGGGCGCGGCGCCGGCATCGACATGGACGATGCCGCGCACGTCCCAGCCCGCCGCATCCGCCAGATAATCGTCGAGCAGATAGGTTCGCGCGATCGGCTCGACGCTGCCGTTCGGGCCGTCGTCGGAAAAAGGCGGTGTCAGCCACGGATAGGCGATCCGCTCCAGATCCCACAGATGCACATGCGCATCGACGAACGGCAGATCGCGGGCCATCGCCTATCCCCCTCCCATCGCTCCGGTCAGTAGGTCGTCCGCCCGCCCGACGTGTCGAAGGTCGATGCGGTGGTGAAGCTGCATTCATCGCTCGCCATGAACAGGATCATCGCGGCGCTCTCCTCGGCCTCGCCAAGCCGCCCCATCGGGATGCGCGAGCGCATATAGTCGACCTGGCTCGGCGGCAGCTGTTCGAGGATCGGGCTTTCGAACGTCGCCGGGGTGAGCGCATTGGCGATCACGCCCTTGCCGGCCAGTTCCTTGCCAAGCGACTTGGTGAAGCCGATCACGCCGGCCTTGGATGCCGAATAGGCGGAAGCGTTGGGATTGCCTTCCTTGCCCGCCACCGAGGCAACGTTGACGATGCGGCCATAGCCGTTCGCCAGCATGTGCGGCACCACTGCGCGACAGCAATAGAACAGGCCGTTCAGATTGATGTCGATCACCCGGCGCCAGCTGTCGAGCGGGAACTCATGGACCGGCACCGTCGCGCCGGTAATCCCCGCCGAACAGACCAGGATGTCGATCTTCCCCAGCGCCGCCGCGGTCGCCGATGCCGCCTGCGCGACCGCATCGGGGTCCGACACGTCCAGCCGCTCGGTATGTGCCCCCAGTTCGCTCGCGGCAGAGGCAAGCTGATCGGCATTGACGTCCCAGAGCGCGACCCTGCCGCCCTCCGCCACCAGCCGCCGTGCGACGGCCAGCCCCAGGCCGGAGGCGCCGCCCGTAATCACCGCCGCGCGCCCGGCAAACCGTCCTTGATAGATGTTCATGGCTTTGTCTCAGTGCGTATAGGGTCGATGCATCGCCAGCTCGCGATTGAGCTCGACGCCGAAACCGGGCTTGTCGAGCGCACTCGCGCGGAGTCTGCCATTCTCCGGCACCGGCTCGCCCAGCAATTGCGGATGGAACATCGGCACCACCTCGGTCGGCCCCGGATGCATCATCAGGAACTCGGCAAAGGGCGAGTTGTGACGGGTGATGACGAAATGATAGCTGTAGACCGACGAGCCGTGCGGCACGACCAGCTTGCCGCGCGCATCGGCCAGCGCCGAGATCTTGAGCAGTTCGGTCACGCCGCCGCACCAGCCCACGTCCGGCTGGATGATGTCGCAGCACTCCATCTCCAGCAACATGCGGAAGCCCCAGCGGGTCGCCTCATGCTCGCCGGTGGTGACCAGCATGCCCTTGGGCACGTTGCGCTTCAGCTCGGCATAGCCCCAATAATCGTCGGGGCTGATCGCCTCCTCGATCCATTTGAGGCCATGTTCGTGCGCGGCGATGGCGAGGCGGGTCGCATAATCGACGTCGAGCGCCATCCAGCAATCCCACATCAGCCAGAAGTCGGGGCCGACGCGCGACCGCATTTCCGCCAGCTCGGCGATGTTCTTGTGTAGCCCCTCGATCCCTTCGGCGGGGCCGTGGTGGAGCGGCAGCTTGCCGCCGATGAAGCCCAGCTCCTTGGCGATGTCCGGCCGCGCGCCGGTCGCGTAGAATTGCAGCTCGTCGCGCACCGCGCCGCCGAGCATGTGATAGACCGGCTCGCCGCGCAGCTTGCCGAGCAGATCCCACAGCGCGAGGTCGACGCCGGAAATGGCGTTCACCACCAGACCCTTGCGGCCGTAATATTGGGTCGAGAAGTACATCTGGTCCCAGATCTTCTCATACTCGGTCGGGCTGCGGCCCTCGAGGAAGCGGGCGAGATGCTTCTCGACGATGTAGCAGGCGGGCTCGCCGCCGGTCGTCACCGCAAAGCCGATCGTGCCGTCCTCGGCCTCGATCTCGACGATCAGCGTGCCGAGCACGTTGATGCCGAAGCTCTGCCGCGACTGGCGATATTCGGGGTACCGCGCCATCGGCGTGGCGATGTGATCGTCGATCCAATGGCCTTCGCCCTGGTCGTGATAATCGGCGCCGCCACCGCGAACGGTATAGGCGCGCACCTGTTTGATCCTCGAGAGTCCGGCTGCCACGGCTCGACGCTTCCCCTTACAGACGCCCATCATCCCAGATGGCTGGACGGATTGTGACAATGTGAAATTCGGGCGCGCGTCGTGCCAATATATGGTACGCGGGCGACCAATATCGCGGGTGGAATGCAGCCTTGCTTGGGCTGACCGGCATCCTCCTGATGCTTTACTTTCTCACTTTATGGGATAGGATGTTAATTGATGGAACGATCGACGTCAAATGCAGAAAGCGATGGCGGTGCCGCCCCCGGTGCCGGCAACAGCAAGATCCAGGGCAGCCAGACGCTGGTCCGCGGGCTCGACATGCTCGATCAGGTGATCGATGGGCCGGTGAAGCTCGCCGAATTGTCGGCGCGGATGCGGCTGACGCGTTCGACCACGCACCGGCTGGCCAATGCGCTGATCGATCGCGGATTCCTCAGCTATCTGCCGCGTGACGGCTATCAGTTGGGGCCAAAGCTGATCCAGCTCGGCTTCCTGGCGCAGAGCCAGGCGGATATCGTCCAGATCGCCCGGCCGCGCATGGAGGCGCTGGCCGGTGAAACCGAGGATACGGTGCATCTCGGCCGGCTCGATGCCGATCTCGCGCTCTATCTCGACAAGATCCCCGGCCGCCGCCGCGTCGAAATCTCCAGCCGCATCGGCGATCGCCAGCCGCTCACCTCGACCGGGCTCGGCAAGGCGCTGCTGATCGACGCGCCCGAAAGCGAGTGGGAACGGCTCTACACGGCGGACAAGGCGCGCGGGCAGCAGCATACCGATCACGATCTGTGGCTCACCCGGATGCGCAGCTATGCGAGCGCCGGCCACGCTTATGATCTCGAAGAGAATGAAGACCTGATCCGCTGCGTGGCGGCGCCGGTGCGCGACGTGTCCGGCCGGATCGTCGCGGCGATCAGCGTGTCGAGTGCCGCGCAATATATGGACGACGATCGCATGGCGGCGCTCAGCGCGCAGGTGCGCGGCACGGCGCAGGCGATCAGCACCGATCTCGGCTGGAGCGCAGAGATGCGCCCGCCGCGCAAGCAACGACGATAAACGACGACAAGGAGAGCGTGTGTGAAATTGCTGGAGGGGAAGAGCGTGCTCGTCACCGGCGGATCGACCGGCATCGGCCGCGCCGCCGCGATCGGGGCAGCGCAAGCCGGCGCCGATGTGGCGATCAACTATCACAGCCGCGATGACGATGCCGCGGCCGTGGTCGCCGCGATCGAGGCGATGGGCCGGCGCGGCCTGGCGGTGAAGAGCGATGTCGCCGATCCCGCCACCGCCGGCGATTTCGTATCGCGCGCGGCCGATGCGTTCGGCAAGGTCGACGTGATGGTCTCGAACGCCGGCATCTGCCCGTTCCACGCCTTTCTCGACATGCCGGTGGAAACGGTGCAGCGGACGATGCAGGTCAATCTGCTCGGCGGCTATTTCATGTGCCAGGCGGCGGCGAAGCAGATGGTCGAACAGGGGCATGGCGGCGCCATCGTCGCGGTGTCGTCGATCTCGGCGCTGGTGGGCGGTGAGTATCAGACGCACTACACCCCCACCAAGGCGGGGCTGCATTCGCTGATGCAATCGGCCGCGATCGCGCTGGGGCGGCACGGCATCCGCTGCAACTCGGTGCTGCCGGGCACGATCCTTACCGAGATCAACAAGGACGATCTCGCCGACGAGGAAAAGCGCAAATACATGGAGGGCCGGGTGCCGCTCGGCCGGCTGGGCCAGCCCGAGGATCTTGCCGGGCCGATCGTGTTCCTCGCTTCCGACATGGCGGCCTATGTCACCGGCGCAGCGCTCCTGGTCGATGGCGGCGCGTTCGTGAACCTGCAATGAGGGGGGTATTGCTCGCCGCGGCGGCTTGCCTCGCCGCCTTCGCCGCGCCGGCCGCTGCACAGACCCGGCTGTTCATCGCCAGCGATTCGACCGCACAGCAATATAATGCCGATCGCTACCCCCAGACCGGCTGGGGCCAGATGCTCCATTGCGGCATGACGCCCGACACGGTGGTGGTGAACCGCGCAATCGGCGGCCGCAGCACCAAATCGTTCATCGCCGAAGGCCGCTGGGACGCGCTGATCGCCGAGGCGAAACCAGGCGACGTGGTGCTGATCCAGTTCGGCCATAACGATGCCAGCACCACCAAGCCCGAACGCTATGCGCCCGCCGCGACGCTCTATCGCGACAATCTGTTGCGGATGATCTGGGAAGCGCGCGGCCACGGCCTGGTGCCGGTGCTGGTCACCCCGCCCGTTCGGCGCAATTTCGTGGATGGCAAGGTGAAGGCCGATTTCGCCGCCTATAGCGCGGTGATGCGCGATCTGGTGTCGAGCACCGGCACGCCGCTGCTCGACCTGGAGGCACGCTCGGCCGGGCTGCTCGACCGGCTGGGGCCGGAAGAATCGCGCAAGCTCTATCTGCACTACACCCCGGCAGACAAGGCGCCCGGCTTTCCCAAGGGCATCGACGACGACACCCATTTCAGCGAACTGGGCGCGCGGGCGATGGCCGATCTGGTCGCCCAGGAACTGAAGACGCTCAAGCTGCCGATCGCCGAGCAGGTGCTTCCCGATCGCCCCGACCTGCGCCGCACCGAACCGCTTGGCAGCACCGCCTGCCACTGAGCGTTGGGGGCCCGTGACCCGGACCCTGAAGGCCCTGGCCCGCCGGCCGGGGCCTTTTCTTTGGTCGTGGCGAAGCACGAAAATTGCACTTGGCTACATCGTGGAACTGAGTCATATATATTGGGATTATCTGACAGTTGCTGTCCAGCGAAACGACGACAGCGCCAGAATGGAGGGGACGATGCGCAAGCCTCGCCAATCGACCAGCCGAGCGACCACGCTTTCGGCGCCCGCAGCGCGCACCCCGATCTGATCACCCTCCCCTCGGGCCGCCGCGTCACCCCGGCGGCCCATCTTTTTGCGTCTTCAGGAGCTGCCGACCATGCGTTTCGCCTTTCTCGTCGCCGCACTCGCCACGCTGCCCGGTGCGCCGGGCACCGATCTGCTGAACGACCGGCAGGTCGAGCGGCTGGACCGCGCACTGGTCGCCGTGCCCGCTGCGGGGGGCGGCGTGCATGTCGCGTGGCGGCTGCTCGGCACCGATCCGAACGGGACGCGCTTCACCCTCTACCGTGACGGCAAGCCGATCGCGCGGATCGCCGCCGATCAACCCACCAGCTTCGTCGACAAGGCGGGCACCGCGGCGTCGCGCTACGCCATCGCGGTCGGCGACGCGCGGCCCGGCGCGGCGGTGGCGCCCTGGACGAAAGGCTATCTGCCCGTCCCGCTCGACAAACCGGCCGACCGCACCACGCCCGAGGGCGAATCCTATAGCTACAGCGCCAACGACGTCTCGGTCGGCGATCTCAATGGCGACGGCCGCTACGAACTGATCGTCAAATGGGTCCCTAGCATCGCCAAGGACAATGCCTTTGCCGGTTTCACCGGGGAGACGCTGATCGACGCCTATACGCTGGAGGGCAAGCGGCTGTGGCGGATCGATCTCGGGCGCAACATCCGCTCGGGCGCGCATTATACCCAGTTCATGGTGTTCGATCTCGATGGCGACGGCCGCGCCGAAGTCGCGATGAAGACCGCCGACGGCACCATCGACGGCACCGGCAAGGCGATCGGCGACCCGCGCAAGGACTGGCGTCATGGCGACACAGCCGTCGAGGTGGGCGATCGCACGGGCTCCACCCTCACCAGCGACGGGCGCAAGCTGGCCAATCTCAAGGGCCGCATCCTCGACGGTCCCGAATATCTGGCCGTGTTCGACGGGCGCACCGGCCGGGCGCTGGCCACCGCCCCCTATGCCCCGCCGCGCGGCGGCCGCACCGAGGCGGAGCTGAAGGCGCTATGGGGCGATGGCTATGGCAACCGCTCCGAACGCTACCTGGCGGGCGTCGCCTATCTCGACGGGCATCGCCCCAGCCTGGTGTTCGGCCGCGGCTATTATGCCCGCTCGGCCATCGCCGCCTGGGACTGGCGCGACGGCAAGCTCAGCGAACGCTGGCTGTTCGACAGCGCAACGCCCGGCAACGAGCGTTATGGCGACAACGGCAATCACCAGCTCTCGGTCGCCGATGTCGATGGCGATGGCCGCGACGAGGTGATCTATGGATCGATGGCGGTCGACGATGACGGCAAGGGGCTCTGGTCCTCGGGCCTCGGCCACGGCGATGCCATGCATGTCGGCGATCTCGATCCCACCCGCCCCGGCCTCGAAAAGTTCGGCGTGCATGAGGAAATGCGCCGAAGCGGCAATCGCGGCGCGGCGATGCTCGATGCGCGCACCGGCGAAATGCTCTGGTCCACGCCGGCGGACAAGGACACCGGGCGCGGCATCGCCGCCGATATCGATCCGCGCCGTCCCGGCGCCGAGGCCTGGGCGAGCAACTCGCCCGAGCTGTACGATGCCCGTGGCAAGGTGATCCCCGGCGGCCATCCGCGTGCCGCCAACTTCCGCATCCATTGGGACGGCGATGCGCTGTCCGAACTGCTCGACGGCACCCGCATCACCAAATGGGACTGGACGCGCGGCACCGAGACGCTGCTGCTCGATCCGCCGGGCACCACGTCGAACAATGGCACCAAGCGCAACCCTGCGCTTTCCGCCGATATCCTCGGCGACTGGCGGGAGGAACTGGTGCTGCCGACCACCGACAGCCGCGAGCTGCGCATCTATGCCACGCCCTGGCCCACCGCGATCCGGCTGCCGACGCTGATGCACGATCCGGTCTATCGGCTGGGCATCGCCTGGCAGAACACCGCGTACAACCAGCCGCCGCACCTCTCGTTCGACCTCATGACCCGCAAATAGGCAAGGGTTGACGCGATGTGGATGCTGGCGATGCTCGCCGCCGTGACCGGCCCCCAGACCTTCGATCTCGCCCCCGGCGCGCCGCCCCAGCCGGGCAGCGTCACCGTGGCCGAAGGCACGCCCTATCGGCCCGGCGCCTATGGTTATGAACCCGGCGGGCAAGGTCGGGAGCGGCTGTTCTCGGTCGCCGTGCCCGAGGGCAATTACCGCGTGACGGTGCGGCTGGGAGACACCCATGCCGCCGCCACCACCACGGTAAAGGCCGAATCGCGCCGGCTGATGCTGCGCGCCGTCACCACCGCGCCGGGCCAGTTCATCACCGCCAGCTTCGTCGTCAACGTGCGAACCGCCGCACTGGCCGCGCCCCCCGTCAACGCGCCGGGCGGCACCGCCGTGCGGCTCAACCCGCGCGAGGCGGGCAGCTATAGCTGGGACGACAAGCTCACGCTCGAATTCCTCGGCGATCCGCGCGTGCAACGCATCACCATCGAGCCGGTAACGGTGCCCACCGCCTTCCTGGCCGGCGATTCGACCGTCACCGATCAGCCCGCCGAGCCCGCCGCCAGCTGGGGCCAGATGCTGCCGGCGCTGTTCCGGCCCGATATCGCGGTGGCCAACCATGCCGAATCGGGCGAGACGCTGAAGTCCTTCGTAACCGAACTGCGCTTCGACAAGCTGCTGTCGCAGGTCCGGCCGGGCGACTGGGTGCTGATCCAGTTTGGCCATAACGACCAGAAGGCGCAGTGGCCGCAGACCTATGCCGATCCGGCGATCAGCTATCCCGCTTGGCTGCGCACCTATATTGCCGAGGTGCGGCGGCGCGGCGGCAAGCCGGTGCTCGTCACTTCGCCCGAGCGTCGCAATTTCCAGGGCGGCCGCATCCGCCACACGCTTGCCGACTATGCCGAGGCGATGGGCAAGGTGGCGCGCGAGGAACGCGTGCCGCTGGTCGATCTCCAGGCCGCGACCATCGCGCTGTACGAGGCCTATGGCCCGGCCGAGGCGGCGAGGCTGTTCAACGATGACGGCCGCGACCGGACGCATCATGACAATCAAGGCGCCTGGCTGCTCGCCCGCGCGGTGGCGGCAGGACTGGCCGAGGCAGCGCCGGAGCTGGGCGCGCATCTCTTTGACGACGCCCGACGCTTCGATCCCGCGCACCCCCCGGCGATCGAAAGCCTCGGACTGACGCCCAGCCTGACCGCCAGCACCGAACGCCCGGCAGGCAACTGATGGCAACCCCCAATTTCTCGCCGGAACGGGGAGGGGGACCGCGCCGAAGGCTTCGTGGAGGGGGATCGCCACGCGCGAGACCTCTGTTGAGAGCCCCCTCCACCATGCTTCGCATGGTCCCCCTCCCCGTTCCGGGGAGGATCTGATCCGCACCGGTCTCGTCCTCGACGTCCGCGCGCATGGCGCGCTCGGCGACGGCGTTGCGCTGGACGGCCCGGCCGTCGCCGCCGCCCTGGCCGCCGCGCACAAGGCAGGCGGCGGCATCGTCCTGCTCCCGCCCGGCACGTACCGCAGCTTCTCGCTCCGCCTGCCCAGCCGCGTCACCCTCGCGATCGAGGCCGGCGCAACCCTGCTCGCCGCCACGCCCGGCCCCGACGGTGCCTATGACCTGCCCGAGGATCGCGGCCCGCAGCTTTATCAGGATTTCGGCCACAGCCATTGGCACAACAGCCTGATCTGGGCTGAGGATGCCGAGGACATCGCGATCCTCGGCAAGGGCCGGATCGACGGCGCCGGCCTCACCCGCAACGGCCCCGGCACCCCTTGGCGCGCCCAGCGCGGCGAGCGCCCGCTTTCGATGGCGGCGATGACCGCAGCGCAGGTCGCGACGCTCGAGCCCGATGCAGCCGCGATGCGCGGCCAGGGCAACAAGGCGATCGCGCTTGTCCGCTGCCGCCGCGTGGGAATCGCGGACCTGACGATCCTGCGCGCGGGCCATTTCGCGATCCTGGCGAGCGAGGTGGACGATCTCGCCTGCACCGGCCTGACGATCGACACCAATCGCGACGGCATCGATCTCGACGGGGTGCGCCGCGCCACCGTCTCGCATTGCCGGGTCAACACGCCCAATGACGACGGAATCGTGCTCAAGACCAGCCTCGCACTCGGCCGCACGAACTGCGAGGACGTGACGATCGAGCATTGCACCGTCTCCGGCTTCGATCCCGGCACGCTGCTCGACGGCAGCCATGGCCGCACCCAGCAACTGGCGCCGGATCTGGACCGCGTCACCGGCCGCATCAAGCTCGGCACCGAAAGCAATGGCGATTTCCGCCGCATCCGCATCCGCAACTGCCGCTTCGTGCGCAGCCGGGGGCTGGCGATCGAAAGCGTCGATGGCGGCACGATCGAGGATCTGCACGCCGACAATCTGGCAATGGAAGACGTGACCAGCGCACCGCTGTTCGTCCGGCTCGGCGCGCGGCTGCGCGGGCCGGCGGGCACCACGATCGGCGCGATACGCGGCGTTCGCCTGCAGGGCATCACCGCAACCGGCGTGGACCCGCGCTTCGCCGCGATCCTCGCCGGCCTGCCCGATCACCCGATCGAGGCCGTGCACCTCGCCGACATCGCGCTCCACTTCACCGGCGGGTTCGCGGGCGCCGCACCCGCGCCGCCGCCCGAACGGGCCGATGCCTATCCCGAGCCGAGCATGTTCGGCCCGACCCCCGCCTGGGGCCTGTGGGCGCGCCATGTCCGGGGGCTGTCCGCCGTGCGCCTATCGCTCACCCGCGACGGCGCCGATGCACGGCCGCCGCTGCTGCTCGACGACGCCGACGCCGCGCGGATCGCATTTGACGCAGCCGAGCCGCATTGCTACCATATCGTGCATAACAGTTCCACATAGTGGCGCGGAGGGGAAATGCAGGTACAGGCGTTCCGGATGCAGCTCAAGCCGGGCATGGCAGAGGAATATAAGGCACGCCACGACGCGATCTGGCCCGAACTCGCCGCGCTGCTGCACGACGCCGGCATCCGCGACTATTCGATCTTTCTCGACGAGGCGACCGGCGCGCTGTTCGCGGTGCTGAAGCTCACCGACGATGCCACCAACGATCAGCTGCCTGCCCATCCGGTGATGCGCCGCTGGTGGGACCAAATGGCGCCGTTGATGGAAGTGGAGCCCGACAACAAGCCCTGCGAATGGCCGCTCCGCCCGGTGTTCCACCTGCCATGATCCGCGCCGCCCTGCTCGCCTCGAGCCTGCTCGTCGCCCTGCCCGCCGCCGCGCAGGAAGCGCGGCCCACCGCCAATCTCGCCGCGCCGGTCAAGACCTTCGGCCGCGTCTCGTTCGACGCGCGCTCGCTGATGATCGACGGCAAGCGGCTGGTGATCTGGTCGAGCGAGATGCACGCCTTCCGCCTGCCCTCGCCCGATCTGTGGCGCGACGTGCTGCAGAAGATGAAGGCGAGCGGGTTCAACACCGTCGCGCTCTATCTCGACTGGGGGTTCCATAGCCCGAAACCGGGCGTGTACGACTTTTCCGGCATCCGCGACATCGATCGGCTGCTGACGATGGCGGGGGAGGAAGGGCTCTACGTCATCACCCGCGCCGGCCCCTATGTGAATGCGGAGCTGACGCGCGGCGGCTTTCCCGGCTGGCTGGTCAACCAGCGCGCGCGCGCACGCACCGATGATCCCGACTATATGGCCGCCGCCGACGAGTGGCTGACCCAGGTCAACGCGATCATCGCGCGGCACCAGATCAACGGCGACGGCAAGGGCCATCGCGGCACCGTGATCCTCCACCAGATCGAGAACGAACTGGCGCTGACCACGCCCGCCCAGCGCCGCTATATGGACCATCTCTACGCCAAGGCGCGCGCCGACGGCATCAACGTGCCGATCTTCCACAACGATCAGGGGCGCAACGGCTATTGGGTGCCGAACGGCGCCGATGTCGACAAGACGGTCGAAGGCCCCACCGACCTTTATGCGTTCGACGGCTATCCCGGCGGCACCTGCACCGTGGGCGGCAGGCCGACGCGCGGATCGGCGGCGCCCGATTGGGGCTTTTATGGCCCCGGCGGGGCGAAGGGCGGCGCGTCGGCCTCGCCCAATACGCCCGGCTTCCTCGCGGAATTCGGCGGTGGCTGGTTCGATTACTGGGGCTCGAACGGCGGCTATGACTGCAACGCGATCCAGCGGGGCAAGCGCTTCCAGCGGGTGTTCTACGGCACCAATCTGGCCAACGGCATTTCGATCCAGAGCTTCTATATGGGCTTTGGCGGCACCAGCTGGGGCTGGCTGCCAGCACCTGTGGTGTTCACCAGCTATGACTATGGCGCGGCGATCGACGAGACCCGCGCGCTGCGCCCCAAGGCCGAGGAGCTGAAACAGCTCGCCGGGCTGATCCAGAGCGTCCCCGATCTGGCGGGCATGGTGCCCGCCGGGCCGGTGCAGGTCTCCTCGGAGCACATCCAGGTCTATCACAACAAGAGCCCGGAGAGCGACGCGCGCTTCCTGCTCGTCACCCACAAGCCGTCGAACGGCCGCAGCGACGATCGCTTCGTCCTCGGCGCCGATCTGCCCGATGGCCGCTATGCCTGGGACATGCAGCTGAACGGCTTCGATGCCAAATGGCTGGTCGCGGGGGTGACGCTGGGCGGCCAGCGACTCGTCTATTCCAGCTCCGAACTCCAGGCGGCGCTGCGCCAGGACGGGCGCGACCTGCTGCTGCTCTATGGCCGCACCGGCGAGCCGGGCGAGACGGTGCTGCGCTATGCCTCGGCGCCCAAGGTGGAGGTGCTGGAGGGCACGGCGGAATCGCACTTCGATGCCACGCGCGGCGACCTGAAGCTGCGCTACACGCATGACGGCCTCACCCGGCTGCGCCTCACCGGCGGCGGCCGGCCCGATTCGACGCTGCTGATCGGCGACGAGGCCGAGGGCGCGCGCTTCTGGCGCATCGGCCACACGCTGGTGCGCGGCCCCGCGCTCGTGCGCCATGCGACACCGTCAGGCGCCACGCTGGCGCTGACCGGCGACACCGACGCGCCCAGCCCGCTCGAAGTCTGGGCGCCCGCTACGATCCGCTCCCTCCGCTGGAACGGCACGGCCGTCGCCGCGACGCGCACCGCCTCCGGCAGCCTGCGTGCCACCGCGCCGCTCCCCGGCCCGGCGCCGATCACGCTGCCCACGCTCGCCTGGGTCTCCGCCCCCGGCACGCCCGAGGCCGCCCCCGATTTCGACGACAGCGGCTGGCAGGCGATCGATCGTCGCGCCTATGCCAGCATCACCGCGCGGCCCGATGGCGAACCCAACATGCTGATGGACGCCTATGGCTTCCACGAAGGCGATGTCTGGTATCGCGGCCGGTTCGACGGCAGCCCCGCCGCCGAGCGCATCCGCATCCATTATGGCGCGGGCGGATCGGGCATGCTCCAGCTGTTCCTCGACGGGCGCCTGATCGGCCAGCACGAACTGCCCGGCGGCCTCCCTCGCCCGATCACCACCGGCGTCGCCGAATTCGCGCTGCCAGAGGCTGCGCGCGCACCGGGCGCCCATGCCCTGTCGGTGATGGTCCGCAACAACGGCCATAGCTGGGATCTCGACGCCGACGATTTCCACAAGGAAGCGCGTGGGCTGGTCTTCGCCTCGGTCGAGCCTGCCGCCGGCCCCAGCTTCGCCGTGCCGGTCACCTGGAAGATCCAGGGCCGCAAGGGCGGCGAGGACCTGCCCGATCCGGTGCGCGGCGTCGCCAACAATGGCGGCCAATATGGCGAGCGGATGGGCTGGCACCTGCCCGGCTTCGACGATCGCGGCTGGCAGTCGGCGGCGCCGGCAGCCCCCGGCACGACCTGGTACCGCAGCCGTTTCACGCTCGATGTACCGAAGGGGCAGGACGCGACGATCGGCGTCGCGTTCGGCGACACGACCAAGCCGCGATCACCGGATGCGCGATACCGCTTGCTGATCTTCATCAATGGATGGAACATGGGGCAGTTCATCGCCCATGTCGGCCCGCAGCGCATCTTCCCGGTGCCCGAGGGCATTCTCAACCATCGCGGCACGAACAGCATCGCGCTCGCCGTCACTTCGGACGGTGCGCCCGGCAACACGCTGGAGCCGGTGCGGCTGGTTACGCTACGCAATGTCCGCGGCGGCCTGCCGGTGGCGATGGTGCCCGCGCCGCAACGCCCGGAGGAGCTGCAATGATCACCCGCCGCAGCCTGCTCGCCGCCTCTGCCGCAGCAACCGCCGCCGCTGCGCTGCCCGCCCGCGCCGCGCCGATCGAGCGGCTGCCGCTCTGGCCCGGCCCACCGCCCGGCGGCGAGGGCGTCACCGTCACGGACCAATGGGTCAAGCGCTCGCCCACCGGCGGCGAGGACGATATCGCCTGGCCGCATGTCGCCACGCCGATGCTCAACGTCGTGCCGGCCGCCCGACCCGATGGCTCGGCGCTGCTGATGATCCCCGGCGGCGGCTATGCCCGCGTCGCGCTGGGGCGGCAGGGATCGGATATCGCCCGCCACTTCGCCGCGCGCGGCACCACGGTGTTCGAGCTGCTCTACCGCCTGCCGCATGACGGCTGGGCGGCGGGGCCAGACGCCCCGCTCCAGGACGCACAGCGCGCGATGCGACTGATCCGCGCCGGGGCGGCACGCTGGAACATCGATCCGGCCCGCGTCGGCGCGATGGGCTTTTCCGCCGGCGGCCACCTCACCGCCCGGCTCGGCAGCCGCGCCGGCCTCGCCACCTATACGCCCGTCGACGCAGCCGACCGGCTCTCCGCCCGGCCGGTCGCGCTCGGCCTGTTCTTCCCGGTCATCACCCTGCGCCTGCCCGAGGCGCATGGCGGGTCGCGCAAGGAACTGCTCGGTCCCAGCCCCAGCGAGGCGCAGGTCCGCCGCTTCTCCGCCGAAAGCGATCTGCCGGCCGACATGCCCTCCACGCTCGTGGCGCATGCCGCGAACGACCCGGCGGTGCCGCCGGCCAACAGCCTCATCATGTTCACAGCGCTTCAGGCGGCGAAGATCCCGTCCGAGCTGATGATCTTCGAAAAGGGCGGCCACGGCCTGCCCCTGATCGAGCCCGACGGCTCGCCCCATCCCTGGCCCGGCCTGTTCGATCGCTTCGCGCGCCGCCACGGCCTCTAACCCCCTTCACCCACGGAGAATATCCCTTGGCCGCCTCGCACGACATTCCCCACAGCCTGGTCACGCAGAAGATCGCGCTGCTGATGGACAATCTCGTCCACATCAAGGACGAGACCGGCGAGTTCCTGCTCCACCTCGAAGACGGTCGCATCATCGACACCAAGGGCTGGGCCGGCTGGGAATGGACCCACGGCGTCGGCCTGTTCGGCATGTGGCGCTATTTCGAGCAGACGAACGACCAGAAGGCGCTGGGCATCATCAAGCATTGGTTCGCCGATCGCTTCGCCGAGGGCACGCCGACCAAGAACATCAACACGGTCGCCCCCTTCCTCACGCTCGCCTGGCTGTACGAGCACGCGCCCGATCCCAGCTACCTGCCCTATCTCGACACCTGGGCCGAATGGCTGATGGCACCCGACGGGCTGCCCAAGACCGAGGAGGGCGGCTTCCAGCACATCGTCTATAATGACGAGAATCCCGGCGAGCTGTGGGACGACACGCTGATGATGAGCGTGCTGCCGCTCGCCAAGATCGGGCTGCTGCTGGGACGCCCGCATTATGTGGAGGAGGCCAAGCGCCAGTTCCTCGTCCACATCAAATATCTGTTCGACAAGAAGACGGGTCTGTGGTTCCACGGCTGGGATTTTGGCGGCCGGCACAATTTCGCCGAGGCGCTATGGGCGCGCGGCAATTGCTGGGTGACGATCGCGATCCCCGAGATCATCGAGATCCTCGATCTTCCCGAGGGCGACGCCTTCCGCACCTTCCTGATCGACACGCTTGCCGCACAGGTGAAGACGCTTGGCCAGACGCAGGACGAAAGCGGCCTGTGGCACACGCTGGTGATGGACCCGACCAGCTATCTCGAAGCCTCGGCCACGGCCGGCTTCGCCTATGGCATCCTCAAGGCGGTGCGAAAGGGCTATCTGCCGCGCACCTATGAGGCGGTGGGCCTGAAGGCGGTGCGCGGCGTGCTCGCGAACATCGACGAGAAGGGCGAGCTGCAACAGGTGAGCTTCGGCACTGCGATGGGCGACACGCTGCAATTCTACAAGGACATCCGCCTCACCTCGATGCCCTATGGCCAGAGCCTGGCGATCTGCGCGCTGGGCGAATTGCTGCGGACCTATATCTGATCGGTGACGCCAAGGCGTAGCAAGACGATGGAAGCGTTACGCCCGCCGTCCCTTGATTCCGTCATGTAGCAACGCCGCGACGCGCACCGGATTGGCGCCCCGCGACACCAGTCCGGCTGCGATCTTCCACTTGTCGTGATACACGCTCTTCCGGTCGTCGAGGCTTCGGTACATCCTGAAGAAGCTGGCCGGGTCCACCTCGCGGGGAAGATTGAACGCGCCGTGAAATCCGAATGTCTCGTTCGGAACACGCTCACGTTCATAGGAGAAGCGTCGCGCCACGGCTTCGGGCGCAAAGCGGAAGGCCTTGCCGTTCTCGAGCAGCGCGCGATTCGCTTGGCATATGCTCAAATCTTCCGGGTGCGACGGCTTGAAGTCCGGCGCTGCGCAGGCCTCTAAAAGGGCACGGCTGCGCAACGAGAAGCCGCCATTGCCCATGTTCCAGGGGTGATCGTGGTGCGGCCATATGGCCCCGATATAGTCATAATCCAGGAACTGAGGCTCCCACCGATGCGGATTGATGACAAAGCCGTCCCATTGAACCAGCAACGCGTGACCCGTCGAGATATAGTTGACGAGTTCTTTCAGGATGAACAGCGAATAAGCCTTCGCGCTGTCGATCTTGGGAATCTTGACGACATCGATGCCATCACCGCAGCCGATCTCGGCATCGGTGATCAACAGCACTCGCGCAAACGTCGCGCCGCGCATCGATACGCGAAGGGCGGCAACCGTCGCCGCAATGTTGGTAGAGGTGACCGCACATAGTGTCACGCTGGACAGATCGACTGGCTTCGTCATGGCTTGAGGACGAACTGCTCGCTGTACTGGCTCAGGAACGCGTGATGGTAAGGGTCGACGGCGCCCTCAGTTTGCCACTTCGTCTTCAGTGCAGCGAGTTCAGACGCAAATCGATCCCGGTTCTTGCGCGAGCTGTCCTTGCCACGCGATTTGGACTCGTGATGGATGAGCGTCGCTCGCGGTTCATAGAGCGATTGCCAGCCTTTCGCATTGAGCTTCAGGCACAAATCGACGTCATTGAATGCAACCGGGAATGCCCGTTCGTCAAAGCCTCCCACCGCAAGGAAGCGCTCCCGGTCGACGACCATGCACGCCGCGGTGACGGCGGACACGAACTGGGGGATGGCGTGGCGGCGGAAATAGCCGGTTTCGTTCGGACGAAGTCCGCGATGGGCATGCGCCGCGCCGCCGCCGACGCCGATCACCACGCCAGCATGTTGCAGCGAGCCGTCGGGGTAAAGCAGTTGAGCCCCCACCGCGCCGACGTCCGCGCGCTTCGCCTGCTCGGCAAGTATCGCGAGCCACGCCGGGTCGACGATCTCAATGTCGTTGTTGAGAAAACAAATCAGCCCGCTGTTCGCGTGCGCCGCCGCGGCGTTGTTGAGCCTCGAATAGTTGAACGGTCCCGTATCTCGCATCACCGCATGGCACGAACTAGCATTCTCCCATTGTTCGAGAAAGCGCAGCGTCCGCGCCTCGACCGAGCCATTGTCGATCACGATCACGGACATGTTTGAGTAGGCCGTCGCGTTCACGCCGGACAGGCATTTCTCAAGATAGTCGAGCTTGTCGCGCGTCGGCACGATGATCGTGACCGCTGGCTGATCGTCCGACAGAGTAAATGGTGGCACGACTGGCTCGGGCCGATCACGCCGGTGGTGCATCACCCCCGTCAGGTGATGCGGCGCTGGCACAGCCACGCCAGCAAGCGCATGGACGATGTACTGCCACCAGCCTGGCCCTTGGGCAGCGGCAAGCGCCAGATGCGAACCGTCGACGCGGGCGGCGCAACTATAGGTCAGAAAGTCGTGATGCTTGAAAAGCTCTGCGTTGAAGCGAGGCTTGAAATGCGGCGAATATCGTCGTCCGCGTGCATCGATTGCATCGTCATCGGCATAGACGATCGCCGATGCTGTTTCCGCAGTCGCACCGGCATAGGCTTGCAGAAACGTCGGAGCAACCAGATCGCCCGAACGCAGAACCGCGAGCCAGAACCTGCCGCCGTCGGGATTCAGATCGGCGTGATCGCAGCGTTCGATCCAGTCGATGTCGGCGATGCCGGCATACAAGGGATCGGACGCCTCGCTGCGCACGAAAATTCGTTGCTTCCATCCCGCCGAACGCAGCGAACGGACGGTCTGGTCGAGCGCGCGCCCAGGCTGATGCTCGACCACGATCTGGAAGTGCCGACCATCAGGCAAGGTTTTCAGATCACCGGGCGCCGCCCGCGGCTCGGATCGTCGGCACCAGATGCGGTAGGCGAGCGGCGGCCGCCCCAGCAAAGGCTCCAGGATACCGCGTGCCCGCACCCGCTTCCCCCACAGGCGCCAATAGGCACCGGTCGCGTAGCGCCAGGGCTGCGACAGCAGGGCCTGCACATGGAGAACGATCACCTCGACCAAGGCCCGCATCCGCATTCAGTCACGGCCTGAGCGTCAAACAAGCAATGGCGGCGCTGCGCTCCGGAGCGATGCTGGTCAAGGCGGTCAATCGATTCCCAGCGTCACGAACTCGCGCTCGATAGCGGGAATATCGCTTCGGTTGTTCAATTCGATCGAGTTCCACGCAAGCGCATCGATCGTCAGGACGGACACGCGCAAGCCCATGTGCAGAAACCTGAGCTGCTCCAGGCCCTCGGCGAGCTCCAACGCCGAAGCCGGCAGGGCTGCATAATGGCGAAGCGCTTCCGGTCGATAGGCATACACGCCGAGATGAACGTGCACGTCCGGCCGCTCGCCGCTCGCACCTTGCGGCAGATAGGGCAGCACCCGTTTAGAGAAGTAAAGGGCGTCGCCTGCCGCATTGACGGTCACCGTCGTCCCGCCCACGCGGCCGGCATCGGCATCCGACAACAGATGCTCAACCATCAGATCGGATGCTCGCACCGCCGGGGTGGCCATGGCGATGCCGGAATCGGCCGCAAGCCGGGCGACCAGCTCGGGCACCAGCGCCGCCGGTGACAGCGGAGCATCACCCTGCAGGTTGACGATCACTTCGACCGCATCGCCGACCGATCTCAGCGCGTCCGCGCATCGCTCGGTACCGTTTGCGCAGTCGGGCGAGGTCATGATCACCTCGCCGCCAAATGCCGTAACAGCATCGGCAATGCGATCATCGTCCGTGGCGACCCAGACGCCGCTCGCCCCCGGCACGCGCATCGCGCATTCCCAGCTGCGCTGAATAAGCGACTTCTGTTGCCCGCTGGCGCCCGTGAGCATGGCGAGTGGCTTTCCGGGATAACGCGTGGATGCATATCGCGCCGGAATGATAATTGCGAAGCTCGGCAGCGACGACATCGTCATGCGAGACCCATCCGCAGAAAATCGTGCACGTGCACGATCCCGATCGGTCGAGGGTGTCCGTCGCATTCTTCGCAGACAAAGGCGCAAGTGATCTTTTGCTCGTGCAGGAAGCGCAACGCATCCTCGGCCAAGACATCCGCAGCGATGATCTTGGGCGCGCGCGACATGACGCCTTCTGCCCGGGCTTGCTGCAATCCGTCGAAATGACGCCGGATATCACCATCCGTGATCACGCCGAGCAGCGCACCGGACGGGTCGACGACACCTGCGATACCGAAGCCGCCCACCGTCATCACGCTGATGACTGCTTTCATTTCCTCTGCCGGCTTGACCAGCGGCAGCCGCGCGGGACCGTGCATCACCTCGCCGACCGAGGTCAGTCGCAGGCCGATCGCGCCACCGGGATGAAGCGCCTTCATTCCGTCGCGGGAGAAGCCCCGCGTATCCATCACCGCCATTGCAATGGCATCGCAAAGCGCGAGTTGCATCGTCGTCGATGTTGTCGGCGCGATGTTTGCTGCGCACGCCTCGCGCATCGCCGGCACGGCAAGCTTCACGTCGGCGAATTGCATGACCAGCGACTCAAGCCTGGAAGCAATGCCGATCACCGGCACTTCGATCGCGCGTGCATATTGCAGGAACGGCCTGAGTTCGGTGGTGTTGCCCGAATTGGAGATCACAACCAACACGTCTCCGGGCACAAGCATTCCCAGATCGCCATGCGCGGCTTCGGCGGGGTGTACATAGCTGGACGGGGTTCCGGTGGCCGAAAGCGTTGCGGCGAACTTCCGGCCGATATGGCCGGACTTGCCCATCCCGGTGATGACCACCCGGCCTCGGACTGCCAGGATCGTCTCGCAGGCGCTGGCGAACCGTTCGTCCAACGATTCGGCGAGCTTCGCGAGTGCCTCCTGCTCAATGTTCACAACGTCGATGCCGCGGCCGATCAAGCGCCGGGACTTTTCGTCCGAATTCAACAAGAACGCGGCTGCATCCATAACTTTTTCCCCACTGCGACCTCGACGAGTCGGCGTTCAGCCCATTTTTGACGCGGTGGAACCGCACGTCGCGACGGCGAACCAGCGCTTTATCAAAGGACTGGCGCACTACGCGTTGGAGGTGCCGCATTGCACGCACCCCCTGCATTCGTCAACGCTTGCACAAACTTGCGCATATCACGCGATCGAGTCGAAAAGACCGTCGCAAAACCCACGCTCAATAGGCAGCTGCGCCGGCTGAACACTTCTCCAAAAGCAAGGGCAAGCCCCTTTCGGGGAAACTTAATTGTTACGCCTCTTCCGAAGAAGCGCCAGCCATAAGCTTCTTGTATTCCTTCAATACATCGTTGAACGTCGGATACTCTTCAATCACGCCGTCATTTAGAAGGAGAAATCGATTACACACTTCCTCCAGATAACGGCGGCTATGCGACACGAGTAGCATTGCCTTGTCTTGGCGCTTCTCGAAAAGTTCGACGCGACACCGTTCCCGGAACCGTTCGTCACCGACGGCAATGACTTCGTCGATCAGGAAACAATCGAAATCGATCACCATCGATATGGCAAATGCCAATCGCGCCTTCATGCCCGAAGAATAAATGCGCACCGGCTCGTCAAGAAACTTGCCGAGTTCCGAAAAATCTTTGACGAACTCGAGCCTCTCCCGAAAGTCCACGCCGTAAATCCGGCAGATAAAGCGTAGATTATCTGCGCCGGTGAGGCGGCCGTGGAAGCCTCCGTTGAAGGCGAGCGGCCACGAGACGCTCATCGTGCGTTCTATGGTTCCCGTGCTTGGCTTCTCGGCGCCGCTGACGATCCGAGTCAGCGTCGATTTGCCGGCGCCATTGCGACCGAGCACACCGATGCGCTGGCCGGGACGGATATCGAAGTTGACGTTGTTCAACACCACCAGCTTGCCGCCGTTGATGTCGTAGCGCTTGGTAACGTCGATCAGTCGGATCATGCGTCGGGCTCACCGCCGCCAATGCGGCGTACCTGGCTCAGGCCGAACAGCGTCAGGCCCAGATTCCAGCTGATCAGATAGCCGACATCGTAATGGGGTGTGAAATAGGAGCCGAAAAAGCCGTCGCGGATCAGTTCGGTGCCGTGGAGCATCGGGATGTAGAGGACGATCTCGCGCGCCTTTTCCGGCAGGCTGTCCGCCAGGAAGGCAGCACCGGAAAAGGGAAACAAGATGTACGAGGTTGGCGACCAGAGCTTCTCGATCATCTCGAACCGCTCCGCCAGCCCGGCCATCGTCAGTGCCAGGCCAGCACCGAACCACGCGATGAGCGACCAGCCTGCAAGCACCTTCAGCGTGTCCTCGGGCGGCTCGAGCCAGCCATAGATCCAGAACAGGACGCCAAGAATGACGAAGCTGGACGTAACGGCGCCCTGCTCGAGTAGAATGCGTGAATAGAACACGTCAAGCACCGTGACTTGCCGATGATGCAGCAGGTGCACGTTCGACTGGATCGCGTGCATGCACCGGCCCGGCAATGTTCGCCAGAGCAACATCGCCGAATAGCCGGTCAGCGCGAACTCGGTGATCGGGATGCTGGAACCATGCACGCCCCGGGTCGCCGTCCAGATCAGCGTGATCGCGATCGTGAACATCATCGGCTCTAGGAAGAGCCAGAGGAATCCGATGTTGTTGCGGCCGTAGCGTGTCAGCAGTTCGCGCATCAGCAGCGCATAGACCACCCTGCATTGCACGCGCAGCGAACCGCGCAGGCCGCGTTCGAGCCCGACGGGCGTTTCCGGTTTAGCTGCCATGCTCGCGGATACCTGCGTACAACATTGAAGCGATGCCCCAGACGACCAGCCCGATCAGCAACGTCGCGAGAATGCCCCGGATCCGTCGCGGCTCCGTCGGGGCATCGGGAAGGCCGGGGTCGACGATCCGCTCGACATAGGCCTGCTTGCGCCGCGCGTCGTTGCGAGCCTCCTCCAGCGACGCCAGCGCCCCCGCGAGCTGCTTTTCGGCGAACTGGTTTTCGAGCTGGAGCCGCTCATACTGGACCGACGAAGCCGCGAGCGACCCGCGGCCGCCGGCGATCTGCGCCATCTGGTCATCCATCTCCCGCTGGAGGTCGCGGATATTCCGTTTGAGCACCGGGATCTGCGGGTTGGCCGGCGTGAATGCCTCGAGCTGGCGCAACTGCGTCCGTGCCAGGATAAGTTGGTCCTGCAGCTTGGATACCATCTGCAAGCCGGCGGTGGCCTGCACCTCGGGATCGACGAGACCGCTACTGTTGCGATAGGCGGCAAGCGCGAGCGACGCCTTGCTCGCCTTTTCCTTCGCATCCTTCACCTCGGTCGCGGCGTAGCTGATCAGGTCCTGGCGGGCCCTTTGGTTGATCTTGTTGACCGTCGCTTCGGCCATCTCGAGCAGTTGCTTGTTGATCCGATACGCATCGGCGGCGGTGAATGCCCGAACCGTCAGCGTGCTGATCGACGTTGCGGAGTCCTGCTGGATCATGATCTGCGACAGATAGTAGCGATAGAGATCCTCGAACGAGTCATTGATGCCGAAGGGCTTAAACCGATCGATCACCGATATCTCGGGCCGCGAATAGGCCTTCTCAAAATAGCCGCCGCGATTGACGGCGCGGAGCGCATCGCGCGATTCGACATAGGCCTTGGCCGCGAAAATCTCTTCGCTGGCGTTCGAGAAACCCGCGGTCTGCAGGATCATCCCAAGCCCCGTCGCCGCCGGCTTCTCAGGGCTGCGGACGACGAACTTGGATTCGGAAATGTAGACGTCGGACGCCAGGAACCCGAAATAGATGATCGCCACCACCACCGGGGCGACCACCGTCACAAGGAATATCGGGTTGGCGTGGCGAAACAGGCTTCGCGCTTTATTGAGCATGATGTCGGTTCTGATCTTCATCGAGGGCGGCGACCCCGGATCGCCCTGGCACCATCACTGGTGCGAAACAACCGCAGGCCGCCACTGTCAAATTCCCATTTACCCGCGCGGCATAGCGCCATGATCGTGGCAACGCCATGGCCAGCGGCGGCGTTCGTCAGATCCGGGCAGGCTCACGCCTCCTTGGTCGGGACACCGCGGGCGAACCGCGTCACGCGGACGGAAGCGACAGCCCCGCCGTGTTCGCCATCGTCAGGTCCGGCCACGCCGTTGCGTCGGCTCATTCCGCTGCAAGGTCCCTCGCGGCGTCGCTCGCCTCGTACAGCATCCGCTCCTTGATCCAGAGATCGCCATAGTCGACGTCCTGCCATTCATCGAACCACGGACCGCCATTGGTATAGTGGATGACCCGCGGCGTCGTCGGCATCTTCGGATATTCGCCGGCCAGGAAATTCCAGTCGAGGTCGAGCGCACCGATCGCGTCGTCATTCGCAATCCAGCCAAACCGATGCAGGTGCGCGGGCGCGGCTTCGTTCACCACGTCTGGCGTCAGCGCCCGGACATCGGGATGGCCGCAGTTGAACACCATGAACGACGACCAGTTCTTGCGCGGATAGACGGTCTGTTGCTGGTTATCCATCTTCACGGCGAACGCCGGGGTATAGTCGTGCTGAACGCAGTAGAGCGCCTTGGCGGGATCGAGCCCCGCCAGGACCTGGCCGACATCGGCGGTGAACAGGAAGTCGCAATCGCAAAACACCACCCAGCCCTCGTCCTGCGCCGCAAGAAACGGGGTGAGGAACCGGGTCAGCGAGAACTCGGTCGACGATGATCGATCGAACGGCCGCGTATAGAGGCCGAGCTCGCGAAGCACCGGCTGCCGCAGCGGGATACAGGCCACGTCCTGCGCGGCGTGGCGCACGATCGAGTGGCGGCAAACCTGCCAGGCAATGTCCTCGCGACTGTCATAGCCGACGAAGATCTTCAGGGGTTTTGCATGTACCAACGGCTCGATCCCATCTCAATTCATCAAACTGGACCGCCACAGGCTGTTGCCGGCGGCGGATACGTCTCACCCGCCGATGGTGGCGGGAAAGGATTTCACCAGGCGGTCGATCGCCTGCATCTGCTCAAGATAGCCGCGCAGCGCCGGCAGCGGAAGGGCGCAGGGGCCATCGCAAAGCGCACGGTCCGGATCCGGATGGGCTTCGAGAAACAGGCCCGCAATGCCCAGCGCCATGCCCGAACGCGCCAGCGCAAAGGCCTGATCGCGACGCCCGTCGGCGCTGTCGCTGCGGCCGCCCGGCTTCTGAAGCGCGTGCGTCGCATCGAACACCACCGGCGCCATCGGCTTCATCAGGTCCATGCCGAGCATGTCGACGACCAGATTATTGTAACCGAACGAAGAGCCGCGTTCGCAAAGGATCACCCGGTCGTTCCCGGCTTCCTCGCACTTGCGGATGATGTGCTTCATCTCGAGCGGCGCCAGGAACTGCGGCTTCTTGATGTTGATCGCCACCCCGGTCTTCGCCATCGCGACGACAAGATCGGTTTGACGCGCCAGAAACGCAGGCAACTGGATGATGTCGACGACTTCGGCCACAGGCGCCGCCTGAAAGGGTTCATGCACGTCGGTCAACACGGGAACGCCGAACCGTTCCTTGACCTCGGCCAAAACCTCGAGGCCCTTGTCCATCCCGGGGCCCCGAAAGGAATTGATCGAGGACCGGTTCGCCTTGTCGAAACTCGCCTTGAAGACATAGGGAATGCCGAGCGCGCCCGTCACCTCGACGAAATGGGCGGCGGTCTCCAGCACGATGTCCCGGTCCTCGATGACGTTCATGCCGCCGATCAGGACGAAGGGCGCGTCATTGGAAAAGACGACCGAATTGGAAACTTCAACTGCGCTAACCAACGCTAATCCCCTAAAAATAAGTACAATGTCGCGGATGCTGAAGCGCCATCAAACGCGCAACGCCTCTTCGTCGCAGATTACCGCCTGGCCCTCAGCCGCCTCTTTGCTCACCGTCTGGTCGGCGGATACCCCGCTATAGGTATAGTGCTTTAGAAACAAGCGCATGACGTGCCCCACGCCCTCCGCAGTCACCTCGCGCAGGTCTTCGGCATAATATTTGCCGCGATTGTAATTTCCCGTGATGATCTCGTAGGACGGAAAATAGTCAATCCATTCGCGGCCAGACGAGAGCGCCTCGGCAGCCGCACGAAGCACCGACTTGCTGTACGTTGTGGATAGCAGCACATGACGATTCTCATATGTCGCTTCCAATGGCACAGGTGATACCGTCAGGATAACTCTAGCCCGCGGGTTGACTGCGCGGAGCTTTCCTAGAAATTCCTCCATCTGCTGCACCGTCTCGTCGACGGTGTAGTTGTGGAATTCATACTTCGCCGGGTCCATCTCACCCGCGACAACCCCCGGCGCGAGCGGGAAGACCGCGCCATCGCCGATCGCCCGCCAGCTTTCCGTCAAACCGAGCGTGAAGACGAATACATCAAGCGAACGCCACATCCGGTTCACGCTCGCAAAATGTTCGGATCGATCGCGAATTACATCCTCAACCGTCGCGTAACCTTCGGGCTCGACCCGCGGTCGAAACGGATCAACGAAGCGACCATCGCTCCTCGTCCAGGCTACATCGTCAGGTTGAAAGGTACCGGTAGCCCGGTCGAAAAGCTGATTGAGCTGCGCAGCCGTATAGATATTGCCGTACCGGGCTGAAAAGACGCCGAACTGGCGCGCTTCGCGCTGCGCCGCATCCGATGGACCGGGTTCAGCGACGAAATAGTTGTAGCCCGATTTCGCGAGCGCCTTTGCGATGTGCTGCGCGAAGCAGCTTCCTGCAGTGGCGATCTGCATGCTTTCGCCGATCCGCTGCGAGGGCGGCCGCACCGGATCGAATGCGTCGGCGGCTACGGCCGTCACGCCCTTCCGCCAAAACTGATAGTCCGGCAGCCCCCGATAGGGATGCGAGCGCACCGTCACCGACGAACGTCGGCTCTTGAATGACTCAATCAGCGCGGCATACCGGCCATCCTCAAGCCTCGAGCACTCAAGCGTCGCCGGGTCGTGATTATCATACACTTCATAGCTGCCTGCCACGAATTCCTCGAGAGAATAGACGGCTAGGCCCGCCCCGTACGCGCGTTTGCCGCTGGGTGGCTTGAATATATACTCACCATCGCACCCGAATGCCTTGGCAAGCTCGGGATAGATCGGCCAGATCATGTGGGTCGTCAGCTGATCGGGGATCAGCCCCTCGGGATAGCGAACCGCCGGCCGCTCACCCATCTTTTCGAGAATCGCGCGCGCAAGGCCCGCAAGTACGACCGGTTTCGGATGATTTGGCGTGTGCATGAAAGGCCGCACACGCGTCCAAGACGCCATTTCATCGGCAATATCCAGCCCGCGCCGGCGCGCATCGGTAACGAGTTCAGCCGAAGCGGCGTCAAGATAATCGAAATACCCGAGCAGACGATAGGCGCTCTCGTTGAAAAGCTTGACCGCATCTTCCACGGTCAGCCCCGCCTTCCACGCTGCGATCGCAATCGCCGAATTGCTGTTGTGGAGCGGCGTTGCGATCAGCCCCTTTGGGCCGCGCACGAACACGCAATCGGGATGAAAGCCCGTGAAATAGATGGTCGG
The DNA here is from genome assembly GCF_054489705.1 of Sphingomonas sp. RS6. NCBI lineage: Bacteria > Pseudomonadati > Pseudomonadota > Alphaproteobacteria > Sphingomonadales > Sphingomonadaceae > Sphingomonas > Sphingomonas sp. RS6. The sequence continues at coordinate 851,963 of NZ_JBTMWM010000001.1, read as the reverse complement.
ACAAGAAATGATCGGGCGCTCCGACCCGGCTTCCTTCAGCGCCTGGCGCACACGCTTTTCCATGACGCTCTGAACGATCAGGCAATCCGCCTTGATGAGCTCGTCCATCGATACCAGGCCAGTGTTGATCTCCCGCGAAAAGCCGGGAACGAACTGGGCGTTCGGCACCATCGCGGCAAGATAATCACTGAGGGGTCTGGCCTGGCAATTGCCAATCACCGCAAACGATTTTTCGACCATCTTTTTGAACGCCCTCAACGCTAAATTTGAGTCAGCCAGACCCGATCGGGACACGGTGCGCCGCAATAGTAGAGATTCGGCTCCACGCAAACGGCGGTAAAGTGCTTTCAATTCACCGTTCCGGTCGCTTGACTGACAACACTCGCCCCTAAAGCTACCCGTCGCCTTGTTGACTTCCGCGGACCCGATAAGCAAGAGACCGCTGCGATGGAACAGGCGAAAAGCGCGGTGGCCCCCGAAAATCAACATTCCTCCTCCGCAGCGCAGTCTGTCGGCCCGATCACGCGGACGTGCATCCTCGTGCTGGGAATGCATCGCAGCGGAACCTCGGCGCTGACGCGCACGCTGTCGCTGCTCGGCGCAGAACTTCCGACGCACCTTCTGGGTCACGATGGCAGCGGGGCAGCCAGCAACCGACTGGGGCATTGGGAGCCCGAAAAGGTCGTCGAGCTCAACGATGCGGCGCTGCTGGCCGCCGGAATCGACTGGCGCAATGCGGCGGGCGTGCCCGAAGAATGGTTTGCCTCCGCCGAAGCGTCCGGGTTTCGCGCGCGCGCCGTCGATCTGCTTGCCCGGGAATATGGCACGGCGCCGCTGTTCGTGATGAAGGATCCGCGCACGTGCCTGCTCGGGCCGATGTGGCTGGGTGCGCTGCGCGACGCCGGTATCACACCGGCACCCGTTCTGGTCTATCGCAGCGCGGCCGAGGTGGCGGCATCGCTGCACAAGCGCAACGAGATGGATCCGGTGCTCGGCGAGCTTTTGTGGCTTCGCTACGTGCTCGAGGCCGAGCGCGCGACGCGCGGCATGCGGCGGGTGCACCTTTCCTATCAGGCGCTGCTCGACGACTGGCAGGCGACGGTCGCGCGCGTCGGCGACGCGCTGGGGCTGGACTGGCCGATCGCTCCCGACGCGGCAGCCGGCGAAATCGATGCCTATGTGTCGCCGTCGGAGCGCCATCATGTGATTGCGCACGCCGCACCCTCGCTGCCCTGGGTTCGCGAGGTCGAGGCGCTGGTGACCGGGTGGTCGGCGGCGGACGAGGCGACTGGCGACACTGCCACGCTCGACGACGTCTATCGCATGTTCGATGGTGCCACAAAGGGGCTTTCGGCACCGTTGCGGGTGGCGTTCACCCAGTCGGCGATCGCCGCGAAGCTGCGCAAGGCGCGCAACAAGTCCGAGGCCGAGGCCGGACAGCTCAGATCGGAGCGCGTCGCGCTGGAAGCGCAGGCGGAAGCGCTGGAGACGCGGCTCGCCGAATCCGCCGATCGCACGCAGCAGCAGGCGGTGGCGCTGGCAGAGGCACGCACCGTTGCCGAACTCGGCCAGCGCGAATGGGCGGCGCGGATCGAAGGGCTCGAAAGCCTGGTCGAGGTTCATGCGCGAAACGCCGGCGATGCGGCAGCGCGCGCTGAGTCGTTCGAACGATCCTATCGCGAGCAGCAACGCGTCGTTGCAGAGGCCGTCGAGCAGTCGGCCCGGCTCGCCGCGCAGGCGGAGGGCGGCCAGATGTTGCTGGCGGAACGCGGGCGCCGGCTCGATGAACTCGAACGCTCGATCGCCACCGAGCGGGAACTGCGTGCGAGGGCGGAGGCGCTGGCCGACGAACAGCGCGAGCAGCTTCAGGCCATGGCGCGCGCCGAGGCGCGGCTGATGATGCTCGAAGCGGAGCTCGAGCGGTTCCAGCAGGAACGCGTCGAGGTACGCCAGCAGCTCGAGGCCGGTTTTCAGGCCAGGCGAAAGCTGGAAATCCAGCTCGCCGACGCCGAAACGACGACGCGGGGCGAAGTCAAGGCGCTGGAGTCGCAACTGGCGAAGGCACTGGCCCTCGCAAAGCAGCGCCAGGCGGCGATCGAGCACCTCCGCAGCGATCGTGCCGCAGCGCTTGCGAAGCGCGACAAGCGCATCGAGGAATTGCTTGCTGCGCTTCAGGCGGTCGAGACGACCCGGCCGGCGCCTCGCGCGTCGGGGAAGTCGCGGCCGCTCCTGCATCGCCTCGCACGTCTTCGCGACAAGCTCCTCGGCGGAAATCGCGCCCGGGACGCTGCCCAGCGCGAGCTGGTCGCGACGAGCGGGCTGTTCGATGCGGCCTATTATCTGCGCCGCTATCCCGACGTCGCTGCGGAGGGAATCGATCCGCTCGACCACTATATGCGCCACGGGGCCCGGGAGGGCCGCGCGCCGAGCGAGCGATTCAACGGTGCCCACTATCTCGAGGCAAATCCAGACGTAGGCGAGGCCGGCGTCAACCCGCTCGTCCATTATATCGAACATGGCCGTGCCGAGGGCCGTTCTCCCCTGCCTGAGCGAATCGTCTCGACGCTGCCCCGGCCCTTCTCGTCCCCGGTTGCGGGCATCGCCGCGCCTTTGTCCGCGCCGAAGCCGGTGTCCGGCGGCGCCAAGCCTTCGCATCGCGGAGACAAGCCGGCGTCCGCTTCCGTCGCCGCGCCGGTCAGCTATTCGCCCTGGCGCGGGCGGCCGGTCCGGTTCGCCGAGGTGGCGGATGCCATCGCCCCCTGGCGCGCCACGGCAGACCTGCCGACAGCGCATGGGATCGTCGCCGGGAACGCCGTGATCGCGGTCGAGCCCGATGAGGATCGGCCGGCCGGCCGGGCGTCGCTGGAGTGGCTGGCCTATCTCAACGGCGCCGGGCAACGGCCTCCCGGCGATGCCGCCGATGCCGTTCGCACGTCGCTCTGCAACGATGCCGTGATCCTCGACGACGCGTGGTTCGTGGCCGACCATGCCCTCCAGCTCCGGTTCCGCTGCACGGCAAAGCCGGCGGGCGACCGTCATTTTGGCGTCCGCCTGTTCCAGGCCGGTGGCGACGACGGTCTCGTCATCGTCGGTGAGGCAGTGTTTGCGACCACCGGCCTGCGGCTGGTCGGCGCGACGCTGGCCAACCCGTTCTGCCCGATCCTCGTTGTCGTCACCGACGATACCGGCGTCTATCATGATTGTCTGCTGATCGCCTTTCCCTCGCTCTGCCGGAACGGCGCGCATTTTGCCGAACTCGGCTTTGGCGGCGCCGATACGACGCCCGTCCGGGCACTGCGCCAGTATTCGGCCGACTTGTTGAACCGCATCGATCGCGAAGCGGGCTTCGCGGTATCGGACATCGCCATCCATCTCGGCGGTGCGACCGGCAGCGAGCCGATCTTTGGTATGGCGATGGGCGCGTGGCTCGCCGGGCTCGGCGTGGCGATTGCCGCCGAGGGCGCACCGTCGGACATGCCGGCCGCGGCGCGCGACGCGCTGGCGACGCAACTGGAAGAGGCGCGTGACGTCGGCAACCCGTCGCTGCCGCTGCGGCCGAAAGCGTCGACGCTCGTGCTTCCGCCCGATGCCGTCCCGGCCTTGACGGCGCTTTTCGGACCTGCTGGCGTCGGCGCGGCCGATCAGGCGGTGACGATGCTGGCAGTGGGCGCATTGTCGGCCGAGCCGCTTCATGCCCTTTCCGTTCCCGCAAGCTATGCGCCCGTCCCGGACGATGCGGCCCGGCTGGCACTCGGCTATCTCAGGTCCGCCGACACGGCGGTCGCGGGCATCGGCGCTGCGCCGCTCGCCCTGTGTCCCGCCGTTCCGCTTGCGGCCAAGGATCCGCGCCGTCTTTTCCCGGTGCCGATGGACATGGCGCACCCGCTGGTCAAAGCCGAAGCCGCCACGGCGCCGGTTTCGGTTGCGATCGACTGCGATGGCGCGGAAGCGGGAAGCATCGATGGCTGCGTCCAGGCGCTGATCGCGCAAACGGGAATCGGCGATCTCGAAATCATCCTGCTCGGCGGCGATGCAGGCACGATCGCGTCCGATGTCGCGGCGGCAGGCGTTCGCGTGGTCGCGATGGCGGGGACCAGTGGGAACCCGATCGCCGCGCGCCTCGATGCCGCGCGCGCGGCGACCGCCAATCTGCTTGTGTTCCTTCATCACGCCGTTGTCCTGAACGATCGACGGACGCTCGCCGGGCTGGCATCGATCGCCGACCTGCCCGACGCATTCTCGGCCGGCTGCGTGCTGGCTAGCGACCTGGTGGGTCCGCGGGGCGCGCAAATCCATCGCCGTGTTGCCGGCCATGTGACGCTCGCCCGCGAGCCGAACCGCGTCGGGGAAGTCGATATCAGCACGGCTTCGCTGCCGTTGCTCTTTCCGGTCGTTGCCCACTCCTTGCGGTGCTGTCTGGTTCGCAGGGACCGCTGGATCGAATGCGCGAGCGAAATCGAAGGGACGGTCGTTGATCTGACCGCGCTCGAGCTTGCGATCGGCCTCGGCGCGATCGCGGCCGGTCATCGAAATCTGTCGACCGCATCGCTGGTGGCGTTTGATGCGGCCGCCGATCCGGCGATTGCGACGGCGGCGGCAATGCCTCCGCCCGGTGTGACCGCCGTCCGAGAGTTTCGTCGATGAAGCTGACGATCGTCGTACCGTCTCAGCAATATCTCGAGCAGGCGGGAGTCAGGATTCGATACAGACGCATCACTGCGGCACTTGCCCGGCAAGGCACGCAACTCGATCTGGTTCCGATCGATGCGATGGCGAAGAGCGGCGCCCGTTCGACCGATGTGCTGCTGGTCAGCAAGTGCCAGGACGCGCGCGCCGTCGCGGTCGCTCGCGCCGCTCGGGCAGAGGGAATCGATGTCGGAATCGATCTGTTCGACGATTATTTCAGCCAGCAGACCGACAGCCGCTTCGCCAAACAGCGCGATTGGCTGCGGGCAATCGGAACCCACGCGTCGTTCTATCTCTGCTCGACGCCCGCGATGCGCGGCGTGGCCGAACGCTACCTTCCGGGTCTGCCCGGCCACATCCTGAACGACCCCGCGGTGACACCCGACCCGGCGGCACTTTCGGCGGCAATTGCGGCCAAGGCCGAGGACGCTCGCGCAAGTCGTCGAATCCCGGTGCTGTGGTTCGGGATGGGGGACAATCCAAACTTCCCGGTCGGCCTCCACGATCTGGCGGCTTATGGTGACGCGCTCGCAGCGTTCGGCGCGAACGGCTATGCCGTCGACCTGACGATCCTCACCAACGCCCGCGCGCTGGTGCCGGGTGCGCTGGCAGTGCTGCGGCACCTGCCCGTGCGATTCCAGATCGACATCTGGAGCGAGCAACGCGAACAGGCGGCACTGGCAGCCAATCTGATCAGCTTCCTGCCGGTCAATGCGCAGAATTTCAGCATCGTGAAATCGCCGAACCGGGCGCTGTCGGCGCTTACTGGCGGTACGCAGATCCTCGCCCGCGGATATCCGCTTTACCGCGCGTTCGACAGGTTCGCCTATCGCAGCGCCGGCGAGTTCGTGGATGATCTGCAGAAGGGCACATTGCGCCACGGCGCAGCGACAATGGCCGCGTTCATGGAGATGGTCGCCCGGACAGCATCGCCCGAGCGTGAAGCAACGGCGTTGCACGAGTTTCTCGCGTCGCTTCGTCGGCCCGCACCGGACGATCATGACAGGCGGCCCGCCGCCATCCTGCACGGGCTTCAAAGCGGCGCTGGCATCCACCGGTTCGCGCAGGCGCACGGGATGCTCTCCTTCGGCTCGCCCTTCACGCCCGGCGGTGCCGAGTACGACGCGCACTGGGGCTTTTTCGGGGAAGCCAAAACGCCCGCGCTTCGCCTTTCAGAGACAATGCTTGCCCGACTGCCGGCCGCATCGGCCCGCCAGGCGATCCGCGCAGACCGCGCGCTTGGAAAGGGGCCATCGATGATGCTGCCTGCTCCGGCGCTGGCCAGCGGCCTGCCGCTTGAAGCACTGAAGCCCTGCTTCGAGCGCGATGCGCCCGGCCGTGCGATGCTCTATTCCGCGGTGATGACGCAGACGCGCCAGCTATTCGAATCGATGTTCGGTCCACTCCACATCATCGAGTCCGAGCTCGATGCCACGATGCATGCCGCGCGTGCTCCCGACGACTTCATGCAAAGGGCCCCCTCCCGTGTCGCCTGATCAACCCACCGTCGCGTTGATGTTCGACCTGCTGCAGGACGTGAACATCCTCTGGCCGCTCGCCAAATTCGTCGACGCCGAAACGAACTTCAACCTCGTGCTGATGGTGTCCGAACGGTTCGTCGCGAGGGACAAGGAAGGAACCTGGCAGAAGGAGGTCGCCGATCTTGCCGATGCGACCCGCGCATCGACGATCAGATTCTCGTCGACGCTTGAGGCCTATTCGTTTCTCGCGGGCGGTCGCGGCCTGATCGTCGCGGGAAGCGAATCGAACTTGGGCGCGCATGCAACCAGCCACGACCTGTTCGTCGCTGCGCCGCCGGGCTATACGCGTGTGACGCTCCAGCACGGCTATGAATGCATCGGTTTCCTGCAGAACCGCGAGCAGTCGCTCGTGTTCGGGACCAACGTGCAGTTCGCCGCCGATATCGTGTGTAGCTGGATGCCGCTCGACCGGCTTCGCGAGATGACGCCCAGCGAACGGTCGAAGCTGCTGGTCACCGGGCCGACCAGCCTGCTGCGCGAAGCGCCATCTGGCAGATCGACTTCCGATGCGAAACCAGGACTGGTTTGCGAAAACCTTCATTCGGTGCGGCTGAATGCAGCGGGCGATTTCAAGGCCAGCTACATGGACACGTTCAACGCGTTCAGCAGCGAGATGCGGGCAGCAGGCAAGTCGATCGCGCTCCGGCCGCATCCCGGCGGCCAATATGTGGTGCGAAACGCTGTGCCGCTGCCCGCGAACGTCACCCTGGCAAACGAGCCGATGTACAAGACCGATCTGTCGCAATTTGCGTACGGCATTTCTGCGCCATCGTCGGTTTTGATCGACATGGTGATGGCGGGTATCCCGACCGCCGTATGGCAGGATCCCGACGGAACAATCGATACCAGCGCCTATGAAGGTCTGACCAGGATAACGTCGGTTGACGAGTGGGTCGCCTTTGCCCAGGCCGCAACCGCGGATCCGGCGCCTTTCATCGAAAGGCAAGAGGCCTTTCTCGCGCAGTCGGGCATCCTGACAGATCGGGCACAGGTTCGACGCAACTTTCTGGAACTGATTTCGGGCAGCTGCGCGGGCGCGACGACACCGGCGTTGCGGGTGCTGCTCGTCGCGCTCAACGATATCGCCACGCTGCAGATCAGCTTCATCAAGCCGCTGCGGGCACTGGTCGAGGCGGGTGTGGCGGAGATCCTGTTCGTCACCGAAATGCAGCTCAGGACGGAAGAGAAGCGGAAAAAGCCGGGCGCACAGCAATGGTTCAAGGACAAGATCGATGCGTTCCGTCCCGATGTCGCGGTCTATTGCCGCTATAGCGGGCGGCTCGCAGAATGGTCCCTCGGCTATCTGAAAGAGCACGGGGTCCCCACCGTGTTCCACATCGATGACGATCTCCTCAACGTCCCGATCTCGATCGGGGAATTGAAGTATATCGAGCACAACAGGCCCGAGCGTATCGGCGCCCTTCGATTCCTGCTGAACGAGTCCGATCTCGTTTACTGTTCGACGTCGAGACTGCAGCAGAGACTGGTCGACCTAGGCTTCGATCGCAGGTACCGCCAGGGCAAGATCTATTGCTCCACGACGGTCGTGGTCGAGGCCGAGCACCGGCCGGTCAGAAAGCTCGGCTATATGGGCTTCAGTCACGCCGATGATTTTCAACTCGTCGTGCCCGCCCTTGTCCAATTCATGCGCGAGCGGCCGGAAATCACGTTCGAACTGTTCGGTACCATGCCGCGGCCGCCCGAGCTGGACGAGTTCGGCGATCGCGTGACGTTGGCCCCGCCGGTTCGCGATTACAACGCCTTCCTTGAACACTTCGCGTCGCTCCAATGGGATGTCGGCATCTGCCCGCTCGACCGCACGATCTTCAATTCGGTCAAGGCCAACACGAAATGGGTCGAATACAGCGCAGTGGGCACGGCATCGATCGCCACGTCCAACATGGCGTATGACGAATGTTGCAGCGACGAATGCGGCATTCTGGTCGAAAATGCTGCCGATGCGTGGCTGGCGGCATTTCGCCGACTGGCCGATGATCCGGATTATCGCTATCGGCTCGTGCGAAACGCCCAGGCGCGGCTTCGGCGCGACTATACGATCGACCGGCTTCGGCGGCAGGTCCTCGACGTTTTCGACGAAGCCAGGACCATCCATCAGGAAACGATCGGAAACCAACCATGACGTCATCGACGATGCAGCCACTCGACGGCACCCGGGTCCTGATCACTGGCGGTGCCGGTTTCATCGGCTCGCGTCTGGCGCGCGCGCTCTCTGAATCAGGGGCGAACGTCACGCTCTATGACAGTCTTCTCGAACAGGTGCATGGCCCCAATCCGTCGCTGGACCTGGCCGGCGAACTGATCGTCGGCGATATCCGCGATCGCGAAAAGCTCGATCAGGTGCTGCGGGCGAGCGCCCCCGAGATCGTCGTTCATCTTGCCGCGGACACCGGCACCGGCCAGTCCGCCGACGAACCCGTACGATATGCGTCGGTCAACGTCGTCGGTACGGCGAACCTGATCGAGGGGATGAAGGCGCTGCCGACCCCGCCCCGCCGCGTCGTTCTCGCCGCGACGCGCGCGGTCTATGGGGAAGGCGCCTATCGCGATGCCGCGGACGCAATTTCGATTCCCGCGCCGCGCGATCCCGCCCGGATGGCCGCCGGCGACTTCGAGGTTCGAAGCGCGGCAGGCGACGTGCTGACGCCCGTGCCGACCCCAGCGACGCTGCCGCCCGCCCCTGGTTCGGTATACGGGTCGACCAAGCTGATGCAGGAATATCTGCTCCAGCAGACGCCGGCGCCGTGGCAGAATGTGATCCTGCGCCTTCAGAACGTCTACGGCCCCGGCCAGTCGCTCCGCAACCCTTACACCGGCGTGCTGTCGATCTTCACGAGCCAGGCGATGCGGGGCGAATCGATCGGAGTCTACGAGGATGGCGAGATCTACCGCGACTTCGTCTTCGTCGACGACGTCGTCTCCGCGTTTGTTGTCGCGTGTCGACAGGCCGATATCGGCGGCCGCACCTTCAACATCGGAACGGGCCAGCCGATGTCGATCCTTTGCGCAGCGCGCTGGATTCTGGAAGAGCTCGACTTGCCGGCGACGCGTTGCAGCATCAATGGCCGGTTTCGGGCGGGCGACATTCGATACGCCGTGGCGGACATTGCCGAAACGCTTGCTGACCTGGAATGGCGGCCGCTGGTCGCGCCCCGCGAGGGTGTTCGCCGTCTCGTCGAGTGGGCACAGGCCCAGACCCGCGTTCCGGCGTGACGCGCACAAGCCGGACGCTCGGGGTTTCGCCTCACGATGACCATGCGCGCCTCCACGCGGGCAGGTTTGCCGAGGTTGCGTTGAGCTATCGTCAAAACATGCCTAAAGCGGCCGCGAATGCGGTTGGAGTATCAGGGTAAATGAGCGTTCCGAACTTGCGACGTAAACCGGCCGCCGTTTCACTGGTCTTGCTGGCGTTGCTGCCGTCGCTTGTCGGCGGGTGCAGTACGCTGGGCGCGAGCGGCCCCAGTTCCCGTGCGGTGATGAGCGCCGGCGACAAGCATGATTCCGTCATCAAGGTCGTCGACGTCACCAACGACGTGGCACAACGCGTTCTTCATGACGATCAGCGCGCAGGCTTCGTGGAGACTTTTGGCGAAGGCAATCCGGTTGCGACCCGGATCGGCAAGGGTGACGCACTGGACATCGCGATCTGGGAGGCTCCGCCCGCTGCCCTGTTCGGGACCATGACGGTGGATGCCCAGCTCCCCGGCATCGCGCCGACGGCACGCAACGCCAATCTGCCGCAGCAGATTGTGGACGATGCCGGAACGATCACGCTGCCGTTCGTCGGGAGGCTTACCGCCGCAGGTCGCACCCCGAACGAACTCGCAAATCAGATCACGGCGCGACTGGCCGGCAAGGCGCATGAACCGCAGGTCGTCGTTCGGATCGTAATGAACCGGACATCGAACGTCACCATTGTCGGTGATGTGGCCACCAGTTCGGTCATCCCGCTCACACCCAAGGGCGAACGGCTGCTGGATGCCGTCGCCGAGTCAGGCGGCGTAAAGCAGCCGGTGGGCAAGACGACGATCCAGATCGCGCGTGAGGGCCGCGTCGTGACGATGCCGCTGGAAACCATCATCCGCGATCCGCGCCAGAACATTTATCTCGCGCCCAGCGACGTCATAACCGTTCTCTACCAGCCCTACAGCTTCACGGCCTTAGGCGCCGTGACCAACAATGCCGAAATCAGTTTCGAGGGCACGGGAATCACGCTGGCCCAGGCACTTGGGCGAATCGGCGGCCTGCAGGATTCGCGCGCGAATGTCCGCGGTGTCTTCATCTTCCGCCTCGAACGGCCCTCGGCGCTGGATCCGGCGGTCGCTGCGCATGCGCGCACGACACCCGACGGTCGGGTTCCGGTGATCTATCGCATCGATCTGAAGAACCCTGCCTCCTTCTTCATCGCGCAGGGTTTTCCCATCCACAATCAGGATGTTCTGTACGTCTCGAACGCCCCGGGGGTCGACTTGCAGAAGTTCGTGTCGATCGTGTCGCAGATGGCATTCTCGGTGATCGGGATCAGCAACGCCGTCAACTAATCGCCGGCGCAACGTCGGTGCGGCAATCTGTATCATTGCCCACCGGCCTGCCGCCGCTTAGACAGGGCCTCAATGACCCGGCTGCGCCGCCTGTTCCGCGCAAGTCCCTGGCTCGCCGCGCTGTTGGTCGCGGCGGCGCTGCTGGTGCGTGTTGCGGTGCCTGCCGGGTTCATGCCGGTGGCAGATACGAATGGATCACTGCGGCTGGCCTATTGCAGCGGCTATGGGCCCGCCCCGTCGGTCGCCGCCACCATGCAAGGCATGTCGCATGAGCCGGGCGAGATGCAGATGAAATCGCCCTGCGCCTTTGCCGATCTCACGCTTGCCCTGATCGGTGGCGCCGATCCGGTGCAGCTCGCCGCGCTGTTGCTGTTCGTGCTGGCGGCGGGCCTCACCCTCGCGCTTCCCCGTCCGCCGCGCGCGCCCGCGCGGCTGCGCCCGCCGCTGCGTGCCCCGCCGCTGATCGGCTGAGCCGCTCGCGCCGTCGCGCCGGTTTCCATTTTGGAACCGGCGGCACGGCGCCGTGCGATCTACCCAATCAACGCAAACATGCAGGCGCGGGGTACCCGCGCCGCCAAAGGGGCTGTTCCAATGAAGACCATCGTTTTCGGCGCCGTCCTGGCGTCGAGCGCCGCCATGCCGGCCATCGCGCAGACTGCCGCCGGCAATCCCGATCCGGAAATCATCGTCACCGCACAGGCCAACCCGGACGACCCCGCCGTCATCGCACACGCGCGCGAACGGCTGGCGCGGACGCCGGGATCGGTGTCGGTCGTCGCCGCCGAAGCGGTGCAGGACCGCGTGCTCGTCGGCATGCCCGATCTCCTGCGCGACGTGCCCGGCGTGCTCTCGAACAAGCGCTATGGCGAGGAATCGCGCCTATCGATCCGCGGCTCGGGGCTCGATCAGAGCTATCATCAGCGCGGCGTTCTGCTCGCGCAGGACGGCGTGCCGTTCGCCGATGCCGACGGCTTTTCGGACCTGCAGAAGATCGATCCGCTCGGTGCGCGCTATATCGAGGTGTACAAGGGCGGCAACGCGCTGCGCTTCGGCGGCGCCCAGCTCGGCGGCGCGGTCAACCTGATCACCCCCAACGGCAAGACTGCTGCCACCCCCTTTTCGATGCGGCTCGAAGGCGGCGCGTTCGAAACCTGGCGTGCTCAGGCGGCGGGCGGCGCGACGGCGGGGGCGTTCGACTATTATGTCTCGCTCAACAACTATCATTCGGACGGCTATCGCCAGCAGGAGAAACAGGACCAGACGCGCGGCACGATCAATCTCGGCTACAGTTTCGGTGAGGACAGCGAGGTCCGGCTGATCGGCTATGCCGCCGATATCGATCAGGGCGTACCGGGATCGCTGAGCCTTGCCGATGCGCTCGGTAATCCGCGCATCGCCGGCGCCGGCGCGGTCGCTCGCCGCCAGGCGCGCGACCAGACGGTGAAGCGCGTCACCCTGCAGACCCGCCTGCGGCTCTCGACGGGGCTGGTGTTCGAAGGCGGCGTCTATGCGACGCAGACCGATCTGCACCACCCGATCTCGATCGTGATCGATCAGGATACCAACACACAGGGCGGCTTCGGCCGGTTCGATCTCACCGGCACGATCGCCGGCCATCGCGCCGATCTGTTCTTCGGCGCCTATTATCGCCGGGGCGGCACGCACCAGGATCTGTTCACCAACAACCTCGGCGCAAACGGCGTGCGTATCGGCAATTCGCAGCAGGATGCGAGCGGGCTCGACCTGTTCGCGGAGGGTCGCTTCTTCGTCGTGCCCGATCTCGCGCTGGTCGCCGGCGCCTCCTGGGGCCGCGCTACCCGCGATTACGACAACCGCCTGTCCGCCCGAAGCGACGAGGCCAGCTATGACTGGTTCGCCCCGCGCGCCGGCCTGCTCTACGAAAAGGGCGGTGTGCAGGTCTATGCCAATGTCACCCGCTCGGTCGAACCGCCGCATTTCGGCGCGCTGACCCAGACCAACACCAGCGGCCAGCTGTTCGTGCCGCTCGACAGCCAGCGCGCCTGGACTGCCGAAATCGGCACGCGCGGCCGCGCCGGCCCCTTCACCTGGGATCTGACCGGCTACCGTGCGACCGTCGAGGGCGAGTTGCTCAGCTATCTGCCCGACGCAAACCTGGCCGCGACGGTGTTCAACGCCGGACGAACGCGCCATGCCGGGATCGAGGCCAGCCTCGACTGGACGCTCTATCGCAGCCGCACCAGCCATGTCCGCCTGCGCCAGACCTATGCCTGGAGCGATTTCCACTTCGTCGACGATCGCGCCTATGGAAACAATCGCCTGCCGGTAGCGCCCGAGCATCAGTATCGCGCCTCGCTACGCTATGACGGCCCGCACGGCCTGTTCCTTGAACCGTCCATCGACTGGCGGCCCAAGGCGGTCTGGGTCGATTATGCCAATACGCTGAAGGCGCCGGGCTATGCGCTGCTCGGCCTCGGCGCCGGCGTCGCGGTCGGCCCCGCCACGCTGTTCGTCGATGCCCGCAACCTGACCGACAAGCGCTACACCGCCGAATTCGGCGCGGTCACCGATGCGCGTGTCGCCAGCACTGCCGTGTTCTTTCCCGGCGAAGGGCGGTCGCTGTTCGGCGGCGTCCGTCTCGCCTTCTGATCAAGGAGAATTTCCATGCGAATCCTGTCATCGCTCGCCGCCGCATCGCTGCTGGTCGTGCCCGGCGCCGCGCTGGCCCATATCGTCTTCGCCGAGCCCCAGGCCGCACCCGGCAGCTATTATGCCGGCTTCCTGCGCGTCGGGCATGGCTGTGACGGCCAGGACACCGTCTCGATCCGCGTCGAGATCCCCGAAGGCGTGGTCTCCGCGCGGCCCCAGCCCAAACCGGGCTGGACGCTCGCGATCGAGCACGCGCCGCTCGCCACGCCGGTAAAGGGCGAAGGCGGCGCCACCATCACCACGCGCGTCTCGGCGATCACTTGGACCGGCCGGCTGCCCGCCGATCAGTTCGATCAGTTCGGCCTGATGATGAAGCTGCCCGATACCGCCGGGCCGCTTTACTTCCCCACCGTGCAGCGCTGCACCGGCGACGAAAACGCCTGGATCAACCTGCCCGCCAGTCCGGCGGCATGGCACGCGACCAAGATGCCCGCGCCGATGCTGATGCTGGCCTCGCCCGAAGGCGCCGGTCACGCCGCCCACTGAACGCCTGCGCCGCGCGCCACCACCGGCGCGCGGCCGGTTCAGCCGAACGCGGTGTCGAGGAACATCATCGCCGCCAACCCCAGCATCAGCCCCGCCGACGCCCGGCCGCCGCCCGCCACGCGGCGATGCGCATCGGGAATGATGTCCGACGCCACGACATAGATCATCGCCCCGGCCGCCAGCCCCAGTCCCCAGGGCAGCAATGCCTGCGCAAAGGCGACGATGCTGACGCCGATCAGCCCGGCGACCGGCTCGACCAGCCCCGATCCGAGCGCCACCAGGCACGCCGCCACGCGGCCATAGCCGGCGCTCGCCAGCGCCACCGCGACCGCCAGCCCTTCGGGGATGTTCTGGATGCCGATGCCCAGCGCCGTCGCGCGGCCGGCGGCAAGATCGCCCCCGCCGAAGCTGACGCCCACCGCCATTCCCTCCGGCAGATTGTGGAGCGTGATCGCCAGCACGAACAGCCAGATGCGCCGCGCCGGTGCGCCGGTCGCCAGCCTCGCGGCTGCCTGCGCCTCGTCACCGGGCAACAGCGCGTTGATCCGGGCGATGGCGAACGCGCCGAGCAGCACCGCGGCGCACACCAGCAGTGACGCCATGACGCTGCTCATCCCGCGCGCCTCGGCATGGTCGATCGCCGGGAGGATCAGTGAGAAAAACGACGCCGCGAGCATCACGCCCGCGGCAAAGCCGAGCAGCAGATTCTGCCGCTCGGCGGTCGGCCTGCGCATGAACAGCACCGGCAACCCGCCGATGCCCGTCGCCATTCCGGCACAAAGGCTGCCAAGCGCCCCCGAAGCGATGATCGAGCCTGTGTCCATGCCGCTCCGGGAAACGCGCCGTCCGGCCGGGTGATCCCGGCCGGACGGCGATGCTTCGGTCAGGCCGGTTCGGAGACCGGCTTGGTGCGGCCGGCGCCGGGGCCGGCGCCCAGATCGCTGCCCGTGGTCGGATTGATCGAGGGATCGGATTTGGTGCGATCAGCCAGCTGCGTCAGCGCACTCGTGTCGTCGGCATCGAGATCGACGGTCGGCATGCCGTCGCCGCCATCGGCGGGCAGGGTTTTGCTCAGATCGTCGATCCGGTCCCATTCCTCGCCGCTGTTCCACGGGCCGGTCATGTCGCCCTCGCCCTGCGACGTGTTGACATAGGTGCTGGCATATTTCTGGATGCCCGGCAGCTTGCCCGGCGGGAAATTGTCGTCGATCGAATAGAGCGCCTTCTCGAACGATTTCTGATGCGCGATCTCGCGCGTCATCAGAAAGCCGAGCGCATCCTTGATGCCGGGATCGTCGGTGATGTTGATCAGCCGCTCATAGACGATCTTCGCCCGGCTCTCGGCGGCGATGTTCGATCGCAGGTCACAGGTCGGATCGCCGCGGCTGTCGACATAGGCTGCCGTCCACGGCACGCCCGACGAATTGGTGAGCGACGGGCCGCCGCCATAGAGCAGCGCCTGGGTATGGCTGTTGCCGCCCTTGTTGAGCGCCATGTAGAGCTCGGCCTCTTCCATGTCGCCTTCGGAGATGTGGGCCTTCACGCCCTTGTTGAGCATCGCGACGATCGATCCGATCACCTCGAGATGGCTCAGCTCCTCCGTCGCGATGTCGAGCAGCATGTCCTTGCGGCCGGGATCGTCCTCCGCCAGCCCTTGCGTGAAATAGCGCATGGCGGCGGCCAGCTCGCCGTCGGGGCCGCCAAATTGTTCGAGCATCAGCGAACCGAGCGCAGGGTTCGGCTCGGCCACCCGCACCGTATATTGCAACCGCTTGTTGTGCATGAACATCGCTTCATCTCCTGATCGATTGTGCTCTGGTCAACAGCGGATGAACGATCGCGATGTTTCCACGCCCGGCGGCGTCATCGAATATTTCGATCTATACATGGATCAGTCCGGCGATGACATTGCCCGAGCGGCGCGCTTCGTTTCGGCTTCTTCAACAATGCTTGCGATTTCGGCTGAACGAACGAACCGATCGTGCCCGTCGTCAGGAACGGTGCCGTGCGGCGCTTCGTTGTCGTCCTGTTCGATCCGCGAATCCAGGAGCAAGCCGATGACCGACAAGCAACCGATTCAGGCAAATGGCGATGACGGAAAGAAAGGGGCGCGCGACGGCGTGTCGGAGGCCGGCACGCACGGCCGCTCGGCCGGGGAAAGCCAGGGCGGCGCCTATCCCAACCCCTATCCCGACAAGGCCCGCCGCCACGCGCCGGGCGATTTCATGGGGCATGGCGGCCAGACGCACATCAATTATGAGGGCGGCGACAATCCCAACGCCACCACCGAAGACGAAGACTGACGCGAGCGGCGCCGCCTTCTCCCGGCGAGAAGGCGGCGTTTGCGGGCCGGGCGATCAGCCGATGGCGGGGGCCTGCGCCCGCGCGACCCCGGCCGGCTCGATCGAGGTCGGCCCGGCCTCGCCTGCGCTGTCGCTGACGCTCGTCCCGCGCCTGTCCTCGGCGGACTCGTCGTCCTGCCGCACGGGCAGCGTCTTGCCGGTCGTCCGATCGAGCCCGAGCGCCGTCACCACGTCGATAGCGGTTGCTGCCGCGACGAATGCGATCGCGCCCCACACCGCCTTGTTGTCGGGCGCGCGTCGGGCGGCGAGGCCCAGCGCAGCAATGTCCATCGCGTCGCCGGCCACCCGGTTCCATACCCGCACGCTGTGCGCCGGGTTGGCGAGCAATGCTGCACCGGCGAGCATCTCGCGCGCGCCGAAGGCGCGAACCAGGCCGTCCTGCTCGTCCGCCGCCAGGCCGCGCGCGATGCGCTTCGATGCCACCAGCTCTGCAATGCCGAGCCCGATTGAAAACAGGCCGAGGCCAAATCCGATCTTGCGATAATCCATCATGCCGGTTCCTTGCGCTTCGAGGATCGATGCGCCCGGCATGGCGACGCCGGACCGCGACCAACCAACCGCCGGGCACGCATCGTCGTTCCGGCTATTCCACGAGCGAAATCAATCACCTGCTATCGGCGATCCAGTCGGCGGGCGGCCGCGCGTCGATGGCCGCGACGTCCGCGCCCATGCTCTGCGCGATGATCTCCAGCGCCCAGCGGCCGCGATCCTCGTCCTTCGTGGCGACGGCGTCCTCGGGAACCCAGAGCGAATAGTCGCGCATATGTGCATCGCCTGCGGTGAACAGCACACAGATGTCGGTCGCCACGCCGGTCAGCACCAGCCGGCGCGCGCCCAGCTTGGGCAGCAGCACCGGCAGGTTGGTGGCATAGAAGCCGGAAAATTGCGGCTTCAGCACGAAATAGTCGCACTCGCGCGGCTTGAGCCGGGCCAGCGGGCCGGCGGCATCCGTCAGCGCCTGATCGACCAGCCGTGACTTTTCCGAATGCCATTCGCCGAAATTGTCGTTCACATAGATGGTCGGCAGTCCGGCGGCGTCGAACGCGTCGCGCAGCTTCAGGATCGGCCCGGCGATCCTTGTGGCCTTCGCCCGCACCTGTTCGCCGCCGTCGAAATCGAACCGGTTGATCATGTCGATGATCAGCAGCGCCGCCGACGCGCCGGGTGCATCGCGGCTGGGCGTGGTGGCGCCGCTTTCCGCTTCGGTCACATCCCGCCTCCGCCGCCGGCCTCAGCCTTCATCCTGGCCGCGGTCGAGCGTGTCGCTGGGATGGCGGGCGTCGCCTTGCGGCTGATGCTCGGTCGACCGGTTCGCGCCGGGCTGCGTCTCGGTCCCGCCCGTCTCGCGCTTGTGCCCCGGCTCGGTCGACGGGTTGGGGCACGGCTGGGTGTGCGTTTCGGAGTCGGGCATCGTGTTTCTCCTGCTGCCCCGAAAACGAAGCGCGGGCGTCGCCGTTCCTTCGCCCGCTCGCCGCTAGCGCTGGCCGCGGCGCCAAAGCTGCAGCGCCGCCGCCGCGATGGAGGCGCCGCCGCCCAGCAGCGTCACCCCCGTCCAGCCCGCCGCTTCCCAGGCGAGCGTCGCCGCCGCCGATCCGCTCGCGCCGCCCAGGAACATCGATCCCATCAGCACGGTGTTGATCCGCGCGC
Organism: Sphingomonas sp. RS6; assembly: GCF_054489705.1. Lineage (NCBI taxonomy): Bacteria > Pseudomonadati > Pseudomonadota > Alphaproteobacteria > Sphingomonadales > Sphingomonadaceae > Sphingomonas > Sphingomonas sp. RS6. The sequence continues at coordinate 833,993 of NZ_JBTMWM010000001.1, read as the reverse complement.
GCGCCTCGGGCCGCAGCGCGTAGACGATGTGCTGATTGGAGACGAGCGCCGACTGCACCGCGAAGTCGAGCAGGATCACGCCGAGCACCAGCCCCGCGATGCTCGGCCACAGCCCGAAGATCGCCCAGCTCGCCACCGCCAGCACCGCGCCGAGCAGCACCACCAGATGCGGGCCGCGTCGATCGGCGACGCGCCCCGCGATCGGCGCCGCCAGGATACCCGCCGCGCCCACCACGCCGAACAGCCCGGCGACATCGGCGCCAAGCCCGAAGCGCGGCGATTGCAGGTAGAGCGCCAGGATCGTCCAGAAGGCGGTAAAGCCGCCGAACAGCAGCGCCTGCGTGATCGATGCCAGCCGCAGCGGCGCGAATTCGCTCCAAAGCGCGCCCAGCGAGCGCAGCAGCGCGCCATAGCTGATTCCGGCATCCGGGTGGCTGCGCGGCAATCGCCACGCCATCAGCGCCGCGGTGCCGAGCGCCAGCGGCACGCCCAGCCAGAACATCGCCCGCCACCCCGCATGCGTGCCGACAAAGCCGGAGAGCGTCCGGCTGAGCAGAATGCCGCAAAGCAGCCCCGCCATCACCGTGCCCACGGTCGCGCCGCGCCGGGCGGGGTCGGCCAGGTGCGCCGCGAGCGGCACGATCTGCTGCGCCACCGTCGCCGCCGCGCCGACGAGCAGCGACGCGCCGATCAGCAGCCAGGCATTGGGCGCCGTCGCAGCGATCGCCAGTGCCCCCGCGAGCACCAGGAATTGCAACACGATCAGCCGCTTGCGCTCGTGCAGATCGCCGAGCGGCACCAGCAGGAACAGCCCGGCGGCATAGCCGAGCTGCGTCGCGGTGGGCACCAGCCCGGCCGGCTGGCCCGCCAGATCGCGCTCGATGATGCCCAATAGCGGCTGGTTGTAATAGATGTTGGCGACCGCCAGCCCTGCCGCGACGGCCATCGCGAGCGTCAGGCTGCGCGGCAACGCGGACGGAGCGGCAGAACTGGCGGTGGCATTCACGCGGCAATCTCCTCGGCGGTCAGCGCCCACAGATAGGGGGCGCTGACCGCCACCGTTACTGTCCGATGGTTTGGGCTGAAAAAGCGGTCAGAGCGCGAAGCTGCCCTCGATCACGGTGACGCACGCGCCGCCCAGGATCACCCGGTCGCCGTCGAGCCGGCAATCGACATGGCCGCCGCGCCGCGACGCCTGATAGGCGGTGAAGTGCGAACGGCCGAGCCGATCGGCCCAATAGGGTGTCAGCACCGCATGTGCCGATCCGGTGACAGGATCCTCGTCGATGCCCGCCGCCGGCGCGAACACGCGGCTGATGACGTCGGTGTCGCGGCCCGGCGCGGTGACGATGTTCAGCGTATCCCCCAGCGCGGCGAGCGCGCGGAAATCGGGTGCGAGCGCCAGCACCGCCTCGGCATCGGGCAGCACGACAAGGTCATAGCCGCTCGGATGGTGCAGCGTCTCCGCCTCGGCGACGCCCAGCGCGGCGAGCAGGCCCGGGATCGGCTTCGGTGCCACCGGATAGGCTGGAAGTGCCAGCGCATAACGGTCGCCGTCGCGGCGCACCTCGAGCACGCCGGCCTTGCGGGTGAGGAAGGTCGCGCGCGCGCCGTCGGGCTGGTCTTGCAACAGGAAATGCCCGCTGGCGAGCGTCGCATGGCCGCACAGCGCGACTTCCACCGTCGGCGTGAACCAGCGCAGCTCGTAATCGGCCGCGCCGCTCCGATCGGGCACCAGGAACGCGGTTTCGGCCAGGTTGTTCTCGGCCGCGATCGCCTGCAGCACCGCATCGTCGAGCCACTGGTCGAGCGGCATCACCGCCGCCGGATTGCCGCCGAAGGGGCGCTTCGAAAAGGCATCGATCTGGGCAAAACGCAGCTTCATGTCTCGACATCCTTGAGCAAGTTGGTTTCCGCCATCGCATTGTCGGGTTCGTCGACATGACCGTCGGGATCGACATGGATCAGGATTTCGGTGTCGGGAAAGGATTCGCCCAGCGCCGTCTCCAGCCGCTCGACCACGTCATGTGCCTCGGCGATCGTCATGCTCGGGCGCATGCTGACATGGAATTGCACGAAGTCGCGATTGCCGCTGGTGCGCGTACGCAGGTCGTGCAGGCTGTTCAGCTCGGGATGCTCAGCAGCGATCTCGACGAAGCGGCGGCGCTTCTCCTCCGGCCATTCGCGGTCCATCAGCTGATCGATCGCCGCCACCGATGCCCGCCACGCGCCCCAGAGCAGCCAGAAGGCGATGGCGATGCCGAACACCGGATCGGCACCGGTCAGGCCCAGATAGCTTTCGCAGACCAGCGCCGCGATCACGGCGGCGTTCAGATAAAGGTCCGAACTGTAATGGATGCTGTCGGTGGTGATCGCGATCGATCCGGTCTGGCGGATCACCCGGCGCTGATACTGGGTGAGCGCCAGCGTCACCAGGATCGCCACCACCGATACCGCGATGCCGTCCGCCGGATGCGCGCTCGTCTGGCTCTGCACCAGCCGCTGCACCGCGCGCAGCAGGATCGCGAAGCCCGAAATGGCGATAATCACCACCTGGAACAAAGCCGCCAGCGCCTCGGCCTTGCCGTGGCCGAAGCGATGCTCGTCGTCCGCCGGCTGCGATGCCCAATGCACCCCGCCCAGCGTCACCAGCGAAGCAATGAGGTCGAGCCCCGAATCGGCGAGGCTGGCCAGCACCGCCACCGATCCGGTCTTCACCGCTGCATAGGATTTGAGAGCGCCGAGGAAGAGCGCGCTGCACACGCTTGCGATCGCGGCGCGACGGGCAAGGTTGGTCACGGGTAGAGCATGCCTTCCGACCAACCCTCGCCCGCGCGCACGAACACCCGGCGCTCGTGCAGCCGGTGTTCGCGGTCGAGCCAGAATTCGATCCGCTCAGGGCTCACGCGATAGCCGCCCCAATGCGGCGGGCGCGGTACCGGCTGACCCTCGAAGCGCGCCTGCACCTCGGCGAATCGCGCCTCGAAGGTGGCGCGGCTGTCCAGCGGCCGCGACTGGTCCGACGCCCAGGCGCCGAGCTGCGAATCGCGGCTGCGGCTGGCGAAATAAGCGTCCGACTCTTCGTCGCTCACGAACGCGACCGGCCCCTCAATGCGGATCTGCCGGCGCAGCGACTTCCAGTGAAACAGCAACGCGACATGGCCGTTCGCGGCCAGCTCGCCGGCCTTGCGGCTCTCGCGGTTGGTGTAGAACACGAAGCCGCGCTCGTCATAACCCTTGAGCAGCACCATCCGCACCGATGGCCGCCCTGCGGCATCCGCCGTGGCCAGCGCCACCGCGTTGGAATCGTTTAGTTCGGTGGTACGCGCCTCGGTGTACCAGTCGTGGAAAAGCGCGAAGGGATCGGTGCTCATGGGGTCTGCCTCTACAGCCTAAACGCCGCCGTTGCGATGGGCGGAACATGACGTCCTTTGGGGAATTGAATCGGGCCTGCAACGAGGAGACTTCCGCATGGCCGCGCGCGCCTATTGGCAGGGACAGATCCGGCTGGCCCTCGTTTCGATTCCGGTCGAGATCTACACCGCCACCAAATCCGGCGCGAAGATTGCGTTCCACCAGATCCACGAACCGAGCGGCCAGCGCATCAAATATGAAAAGGTCGCCCCCGGCGTCGGCGCGGTCGAGGCGGACGAGATCGTCAAGGGCTATGAGGTCGAGAAGGGCGAATATGTCCTGCTCGATCAGGACGAGATCGACGCGGTGAAGCTCGAATCGAAAAAGACGCTCGAACTCACCCAGTTCGTCGATGCCGACGAGATCGACGTGCTCTATTACGAACGCCCCTATTTCGTCGTACCCGCCGACGACCTTGCCGAGGAAGCCTTTATCGTGCTGCGCGAGGCGCTGCGCCGCGCGCGCAAGGTGGGCCTCGGCCAGCTGGCGATGCGCGGCCGCGAATATATCGTCAGCCTGAAGCCGTGCGGGCGCGGCATGATCCTCGAAACGTTGCGCTATGCCGACGAAGTGCAGAAGGCGCAGGGCTATTTCCGCGAGATCCCGGACAGCGAGCCCGATGCCGAACTGCTCGATCTCGCGCAGACGCTGATCGAGAAAAAGGCCGGCAAGTTCGATCCCAAGGGCTTCCACAACCGCTATGAAGACGCGCTGCGCGACCTGATCGAGAAGAAGAAAAAGGCCAAGGGCGCCAAGGTGATCGAGGATGCGGACAAGCCCGAAAGCCGCGGCTCGAACGTCGTCGATCTGATGGCGGCGCTCAAGAAGTCGCTCGGCCCGGGCGACGCCAAGCCCCCCGCCAAAAAGGCACCGGCGCGCAAACCGACGGCGAAGAAACGTGCCTGAGCCGGACAGCCTCGCCCGCTACAATGCCAAGCGGGACTTCGCCAAAACGGCCGAGCCTGCCGGCACGGTGGCGGCGGGCGCCGGCAACCGCTTCATCGTCCAGAAGCACGACGCCACCCGGCTCCACTGGGATTTCCGGCTCGAGGTGGACGGCGTGCTCAAAAGCTGGGCGGTGACGCGTGGCCCCAGCCTCGACCCCAACGAAAAGCGGCTCGCGGTCCGAACCGAGGATCATCCGCTCTCCTATGCCGATTTCGAAGGCACGATCCCCAAGGGCCAATATGGCGGCGGCACGGTGATGCTGTGGGACGATGGCCGCTGGGAACCCGTGCCCGGCAAGAGCGCGAAGGATCTGGAAAAGGGCCATCTCCATTTCGTGCTGCACGGGACAAGGATGCAGGGCGAATGGCTGCTGATCCGGCTGAAGCCGAGGGCTAGGGAAAAGGCCGAGAACTGGCTGCTCCGCAAGATCGACGACGCCTATGCGGGCGCAACCGACGAGCTGGTCGAAACCGCGCTCACCAGCGTCACCACCGGCCGCACGATGCAGGAGATTGCCGAAGGCAAAATCCTCCCCGAAACGGGGAGGGGGACCAAGCCGCACCGCGGCTTGGTGGAGGGGGCGCCCGGCAAGGGAAGTCGTTCCAGAAAGGGCACTGCCCAGCCAAAGCCCCCCTCCCCGTCCCGGGGAGGAACCAAGCCCCCCGCCTTCCAATCCCCCCAGCTCGCCACGCTGGTCGACACCGTTCCCACCGGCAACCAATGGCTCCACGAGATCAAGTACGACGGTTATCGCGCGCTGATCGCCACCGGCAGCGGCGGCCCCCGGATTCACACCCGCTCGGGCCTCGACTGGACCGGGAAATTCCCCGGCATCGCCGAAGCCGCCGCCGGCCTGCCGCCCGGTTCACTGATCGACGGCGAGATCGTCGCAATGAAGGACGAGCGGCCCGATTTCTCGACGCTTCAGGAGGCAATCTCCGCCGGCGGCGAGGGGCTGCGCTGCTTCGCCTTCGATCTGCTGATCGATGCGGGCGAGGACATCACCGCCCTGCCCCAGCGCGAGCGCAAGGAACGGCTCCGCGCGCTGCTGGACGGCGCCGACGATCGCATCCGCTTCTCCGAACATGTCGTCGGCAGCGGCGAGCAGCTGTTCGAGGCGATGTGCCGCGACGGCTTCGAAGGGATCGTCTCGAAGCGCGCCGACGCGCCCTATCGCGGCACGCGCAGCAAGGCGTGGCTCAAGATCAAATGCACCCACCGCCAGGAATTCGTGATCCTCGGCTGGACGCCCTCCAGCGCCCGCGGCCGGCCGTTCAAGTCGCTGCTGCTCGGGCTCAACGGCCCCGACGGCCTCGTCTATGCCGGCAAGGTCGGCACCGGCTTCAACACCGATACGCTCCTGTCGCTGCGCGAACGCCTCGACAGCCTCGCCACGGGCAAGCCGGCCGCAACGGTTCCCCGCGCCGAGGCGCGCGGTGCACGCTGGGTGAAGCCCGAACTCGTCGCCGAGATCGCCTTTGCCGAATTCACCGCCGAAAACGTCGTCCGCCACGCCAGCTTCCTCGGCCTCCGCGAAGACAAGGCTGCCGATGCGGTGGTGGCGGAAGCGCCGGCTGCGCTTCCCGAGGCCGCGCCGTCCGCGATCAAGATCAGCAGCCGCGACCGCGTGATCTTCCCCGAATCGAAACTCACCAAGGGCGATCTCGCCGATTATTATGCGGCCGTCGCCCCGATCGCGCTGCCCTGGCTCGCCGATCGCCCGATCAGCCTGGTCCGCTGCCCGCAAGGCCGCGCCAAGCAGTGCTTTTTCCAGAAGCACGACGCCGGCAGCTTCGGCGATCAGGTCCATCATGTCGACATTCGCGAGAAGGATGGATCGACCGAGCCCTATCTCTATGTCGCCGACGCCGACGGCATGCTCGCCTGCGTGCAGATGGGCACGATCGAATTTCACGGCTGGGGATCGCGCGTCGCCGATGTCGAAAAACCCGATCGGCTGGTGTTCGATCTCGATCCCGACGAGGGCCTCGATTTCGGCGTGGTGAAGAAGGCCGCCGAGCATCTGAAGGAGCAGCTCGCGGAGATCGGGCTGACCAGCTGGCCGATGCTCTCCGGCGGCAAGGGCGTGCATGTCGTGGTGCCGCTGGTGCCGAACGCCGAATGGCCGGCAGCGAAAAGCTTTTGCGAGCGCTTCGCCCGCGCGCTGGCACAGGCCGAGCCCGATCGTTTCACCGCGAACCTCAAGAAAGCGAGCCGCAAGGGCCGCATCTTCATCGATTATCTGCGCAACCAGCGCGGCGCGACGGCGGTGCTGCCCTATGTCGCCCGCGCCCGCGAAAACGCGCCCGTCGCCGCGCCCGTAACCTGGAGCGAGCTGCGCGACATCGACAGCGCGCGCATCTTCACGATCCGCGACGCCGCCACGCTGATCGAGCGCGCCGCCGGCCGCGCGCTTCGCGGCTGGGGGACCGCGGATCAGGCGCTGCCAGACCTTTGATCGTCCCGCTCCCACGCTAATCTTCCCCGCCGGTGCAACGCACCGCGCCGCCGACGGTTGTGAAAGGGAACGATGCGTTCGCTACACCCGCACATCTCCCGGTGTTGCATGGCACAATGGTTTCGCCCATCACCACCGCAGAGAAAGGGACGCAGCTGTGGCCAGCCTTGCCGAGGCGGGATTGTTCGATGCGGGCATGATCGCGGATCGTTGGATCGCCGACTATTGCGGCCATGCGCCCGAGGGCGACGTGCTGCGCGCGCGGCAGGCGGATGCCTGGAACACGCTGTTCGAGGAGCTGGCCGGCCTCTCGGGCGACGGGCTGACAATCGCCCGCGAACGGGCGCATCGCCATGCCGAGGACATCGGCACCGGCTATCGCATCGGCGACGAAGGCGATGAACGCCCCTGGCCGCTCTCGCCCGTGCCGCTGCTGATCGATCAGGCCGAATGGCGCGGCATCGAAGCCGGCGTCGCCCAGCGTGCCGAGCTGATGGAGCGGCTGCTGCGCGATCTTTACGGCCCGGCGCAGCTGGTGGCGGACGGGCATCTGCCCGCCGCGCTGCTCACCGGCAGCCCCTTCTTCCTGCGCCCGCTCACCCATCTCACGCCGCCGGGCGGGCATCATCTCCAGTTCGCCGCATTCGATCTGTGCCGCAGCCCCGACGGCCATTGGCGCGTGCTGGCGGACCATCTCCGCGCGCCCGCCGGCGCCGGCTATGCGCTGGAAAACCGGCTGGCGATCGCGCGCACGCTCGGCGGACTGCAGGGCCGGCTCAACATCGAGCGCCACGCGCCCTTCTTCGCCGCCTTTCGCGACGGTATCGCCGCCGCCTGCCAGCGCGCCGAACCGCGCATGGCGCTGCTCACCCCCGGCCGCTTCACCGCCAGCTATGCCGAACAGGCGCATCTCGCCCGTTATCTCGGCTTTCTGCTCGTCGAGGGCGCCGATCTCGCGGTGCTCGACGATCGCGTCTATGTCCGCACCATCGCCGGGCTGAAGCGCATCGATGCGCTGTGGCACCGCTTCGATCCGCGCTACCTCGATCCGCTCGCGCTCGATTCGCACTCGACGATCGGCGTCGCCGGCCTGATCGACGCGACGGTCGCCGGCAATGTCGTGATCGCCAATGCGCCCGGCGCCGGCCTGCTCGAGGCACCCGCCTTCGCCGCCTTCCTGCCTGGCCTCGCCCAGGTCCTGCTCGGCGAGCCCTTGCGCCTGCCCAACATCGCCACCTGGTGGTGCGGCCAGCCGGTCGAGGCGAGCCAGGTCCTCGCCAATCTCGATTCCATGCTGGTCGCGCCGGCCTTTGGCGTCGCGCCGCTCGGGCTGCCCGGCGGCAAGGCGGTGCTCGGCGCGCAGCTCGATCCGGCGGCGCGCGCGGCGCTCGGCGACGATATGACGCGCCGGCCGCAGGATTATGTCGGGCAGGAAATCGTCCACCTCTCGACGATGCCGTTCGTCGCCGAGGATCGGCTCGTCCCCCGCCCCTTCACGCTGCGCGTCTTCGCCGCGCGCGATGCCGATGGACGCTGGACCGTGCTCCCCGGCGGCTTTGCCCGGATCGGCGAACATGCCGATGCCCGCGCCGCGGTGATGGGCGAGGGCAGCTGGTCGGCCGATGTCTGCATCCACGGGCCCGATCCGGTCGCGCCGGTCTCGCTCCTGCCCTCGGGCGATTCGACCCAGCTGCGCCGCAATCCCGGCACGCTGCCCAGCCGCGTGGCGGACAATATGTTCTGGCTCGGCCGCTATCTGGAGCGCGGCGAGGCGCTGCTTTCGGTGCTGCGCGTGCTGCTCGGCCATTCGATCAGCGCGGATACCGGCGCGGCGCTCGCCGCCGACACGGTGGACCGGCTCGCCCGGCTGGTCGTCGCCGCCGGCGCCGCGCCCGCCCCGCGCGGGCTCAAGCGGCAGGATCTGACCCAGCTCGCCCGCACCGCGCTCGAATCGACCGAGGGTTTCACCAGCGTCCGCGCGATCAACCGCCAGGCGCGCTCGATCGGCGACGTATCGCGCGATCGGCTGTCGGCGGACATGATCCGGCTGCTCGATGCGCCCTTCCCCGAACGCGGCGTGCTGCTCGATCGCGCCGGCTCGCTCCAGCGGCGCTATTCGGCGCTCGCCGGCCAGGCGGCCGAGCATATGGGCCGCACCGATGCGTGGCGCTTCCACGATCTCGGCCGTCGGATCGAGCGCGCGCTGGCGACGATCGGCTTCCTGCGCGCGCTGGGTGGGCCGGCGGCCACCGCCGACGACCTCTCGACGCTGCTCGACCTTGCCGACAGCCAGATCAGCTATCGCCAGCGCTATCTCACCGGCATGGCGCGCGTCCCGGTGCTCGATCTGCTCGCGCTCGATCCCGGCAATCCGCGCGGGCTCGCCTTTCAGGCGGCGGCGATCTCGGCGCATCTCAACGCGTTGCCGGTGCTCTCCGACGACGGGCTGGCCGAGCCACAGCAGGAACAGGCGCGCGCAATCGCCGCCACGCTGGTGACGGCGCGCGCCACCGCGATCGACGATGCCTGGCTCGCCGATCTCCAGTCGCGGCTGTGGCGCCTCTCCGACGCGGTCGCCCGCCGCTATTTCCTCCACGGCGCCGAGCCGCTGCGCGCCGCCGGGCTCGTCCTCGCATGATGCTCTACCGCATCCGCCATGTGACGCGGTTCGACTATGCCCAGCCCGTCGCCTTCGCGCGCTGCAACCTGCGGCTGAAGCCGATCCTCTGGTCGGGCCAGATGATCGAGGATTATGCGCTGAGCATCCAGCCCGGCGGCCGCACCTATCCGGCGCGGGCCGAGGCCGGGCTCGCCAATGTCGTGCGGCTGGTGGTGGAGGATGACGCCAACAGCCTGACGATCGAAAGCAGCGCGCGCATCCGGGTCGACCGGCCGATCCCGATCCCCGCGCCGGGCGATCCGACAATCGCCGAAATCGCCGCGCTCGCCCGCGACAGCCGCGATCCGACGCCCGCCGGCCCCGCCGCCTATCTCTTCCCCTCGCCGCTGATCCCGCTCGATCGCGACATCGCTGCCTGGTGTGTCGAGGAGCTCGCGCCCGATCGCGGCATCCTCGACGCCGGCATCGCCCTCGCCCGCCGCATCCAGCGCGACTTCGCCTTCGATCCCACCGCGACCCTGGTCGATACGCCCCCGCACGAAGCCTTCGCCAAGCGGGGGGGCGTCTGCCAGGATTTCGCGCAGATCATGCTCTCCGGCCTGCGCGCCGCGGGGCTGCCCGCCGCCTATGTCTCGGGCTATCTGCGCACGCTGCCGCCGCCGGGCCAGCCGCGGCTGGTCGGCGCCGATGCGACGCACGCCTGGGTGCTCCTGTGGTGCGGCCCCGATCTCGGCTGGGTCGGCGTCGATCCCACCAACGGCATCTGGATGGCCGAGGACCATATCGTCATGGCGATCGGCCGCGACTATGCCGATATCGCCCCGATCGACGGCATCGTCCTCGGCTCGGGCGCGCAGAATATGCACGTTTCCGTCGACGTCGCCCCGCTCGAACCCGCCTAAAGCTCCACCGGCCCCTTGGCGCCGAAGTTCAGCCGGCGCGTGACGTTATAATCGAGCACCGCCATCACGAAATAGGCGGCGAACTGCTTCACCCGCACCCACCATCCGGTGCGCTCGCGGTAAAGCGCCGGCGTGATCCGCTCGGATTGCGCGACCTCGCCATCGACGTAGCGGCGGACATAGGCCGCGAACGCCGGATCGGCCACGCGCAGCATCAGCTCCAGGTTCAGGAACATGCTGCGGATGTCGAAATTGGCCGAGCCGATATGGACGACATCGTCGATCACATAGAGCTTGGTGTGCAGCTTTGTCGGCTGATATTCGTGGATTTCCACGCCCTTGCGCAGCAGCCCCGCATAGGTGAAGCGCGCCGCCCAGATCGCAGCCGTATGGTCGAGCTTCGCCGGCAGCACCAGCCGCGCCCGCCCGCGCCGCCCCACCCTGTCGAGCCGCCGCAGCATCGCCGGGCTCGGCGCGAAATAGGCGGCGATCAGGTCGAGCCGCCCGGCCCGGTCCATGTCGTGCTTCACCACCCGCGCCCAGGGCGACAGCCGCTGCATCGGCCCGCCGAGCAGCCAGCGCGCCTTGCCGTCCGGCTCGCTCCATTTCTTCAGCGTCCGGCCCAGCGCCCGCAGCGACGCGCGCGGTCGCTTCGCCCAGGCGGCGAGCGCATCGAAATAGCCGGTCAGCCGCTCGGCGGCCGGCCCCTCGACCAGCAGCCCCAGGTCGCGCCACGCATGATCGGCGGTGGTGCCGAAATAGCTGTCCTCGATGTTGAAGCCGCCGATGATGACGCGCGCCTCGTCGGCCAGCGCCAGCTTCTGGTGATTGCGCAGCAGATAGCGCCGGCCCCAGCGCGGCACGAACCGGCACACTTCGACCCCAGCCGTCTCCAGCGGCTCGAAGAAATGCCGGCTCTGGGCATGTTCGCTGCCCAGCCCGTCGACGATCAGGTGGACGCGCACGCCGCGCGCTGCCGCCTCGATCAGCGCCTGGCGGACCGCGGCACCGGCATCGTCATCGACATAGATGTAATAGAGCATGCGCAACGTCCGCGTCGCGCCGCCGATCAGCGCCAGCAGCGCATCGAGCCGCTCCGGCCCTTCGGTGATCAGCGTCAGCCGGTTTCCGTCGACCATGAATCCGGGCTGGGACAGCGTCGCCATCGCGCCGTGATGGCCGGGTTGGGGCGTTGCTGCAAGCGGCGCGGCATGGCGGTGGGGCGACATCGGCGTTCGGGGCTCCTGGGCGTTCGCCTGTGCAACGGTCGACGCGCGCTTCGGGTTCGTCGGGCACCGGCCCCGCGGATTTCTTGACAATCGCCGCCGCCCCGCCTAAGTCCGCCGTTCTTTCCCGGACACCATTAATCCAAGGAAGCGTAGATGGCGCGCGTCACAGTCGAGGATTGCGTCGACAAGATCCCCAACCGGTTCGATCTGGTCCTGTTCGCGGCTCAGCGCGCGCGGCAGATTTCGGGCGGTGCCGACCTGACGCTCGATCGCGATCGCGACAAGAACCCGGTCGTCGCGCTGCGCGAGATCGCCGAAGAGACGATCCGCCCCGATCATCTCGAGGAAGCGGTCGTCTCCAGCCTGCAGCGCGTCCGCATCGACGATGAGGATGCGCCGGACGAGGTCGGCTCGATCGCGGCCCAGGCCGAAGCCCTGCGCCTCACCGCCGCCGCGCCGCCGCGTAACCAGAATATGGGCGGCGATTACGAAGGCTGATCGGCCTTCGACCCGACGACCCAAAAGGGGCTGGCGGAAACGCCGGCCCTTTTTGTTTAGCCGCCGATCAACGCGCGCAGCACGGCATCGTCGAGCGGCTCGAGGTCGAGCAAGGCGGCATAGGGATCGCCGGTCAGTCCCAGCACCTGCGCAAAGGCGGGTTCGGTCTTGGCGCCCGCCCGCCGGCGCGCCATCACCGCCGCGCGAAATTCCTCGCCGCCCAGCGCGAGCAGGCGCTGCTCGATGCAGAAATGCCGCCAGCCGATCTGCGCCGCCACCGGCCGCGCCTGGCCGAACAGTTCGAACACCCAGCCGGCGAAGCGAAAGCGCGCGACGACGGGCCGGTCGCTGCCCTGCCATTGCCACATCGCGAAGCCCGGCCGATCGCGACAGGCGCGCCACACCGAATCGGCAAAGGCGAGCGGGTTGGGCGCATGGCACAGGATGTCGATGTCGCTCCCGGGCAGGTCGAGGCCCAGGGGCGGCGTCCCCGCAACGTGGGGATCATGGGCTGCCAGCCGTTCGATCACGCCGCTGCGGGCAAGCGCCTCTCGATAAGGCGGGCGATTGCGGCGGGCGGTCATCGGCTTGCCATGCCCGCTTTCCGGCCGGCCGGGGCGGGATGCCTCAATCGGCGTCGGGCGCGCTGCGCCCCTTGAAGCCCTGCGCCACCACATACCATTCGACCGATCCCTTGCGGCTGGCCGGCGGCTTGGCGTGCTTCACCGTCGCGAAATTGCGCTTCATCTCGGCCACCAGTGCCGAATCGGCGCCGCCGGCGAACACCTTGGCGACAAAATCGCCGCCCGGCTCGAGCGTCTGGATCGCGAAATCGAGCGCGGTTTCCACCAGCCCCATCGTGCGCAGCGCATCGGTCTGCGGGTGGCCGACGGTGTTCGCCGCCATGTCGGACAGGATCAGGTCCGGCGCGCCGCCCAGCGCCTCGATCAGGCGATCGGGCGCGGCATCGTCCATGAAATCCATCTGGAGCAGCGTCGCGCCCTCGATCGGATCGACCGGCAACAGGTCGATGCCGACGACCGCCGCCTTGGGCAGCACGCGGCGCACCACCTGCGTCCAGCCGCCCGGGGCCACGCCCAGATCGACCACACGCTTCGCACCCTTCAGAAACCCGAATTTCTCGTCGAGCTCGGTCAGCTTGTACGCCGCGCGGCTGCGATAGCCCTCGGCCCGCGCGCGCTTGACATAGGGATCGTTCAGCTGCCGCTCGAGCCAGCGCGTCGATTGCGCCGTCCGTCCCCGCGCCGTGCGCACGCGAACATGGCCGCGCCCTCCACCCCTGCTCATGCCCAGATCCTCATAACGCGGCGCCGCCGATCAGCCGCCGCAAAATGCCTTCACGAATGCCCCGGTCGGCGATGCCCAGCCGCTCGGCCGGCCAGATGTCCAGGATCGATTCGAGAATCGCGCAGCCGGCGGTGACCAGATCGGCGCGTTCATTGCCGATGCACGGCACTTCGCTGCGCTCCTTCATGCTCATCGTCGCGATCCGGCGGCTCACCTCGCGCATCGCCGCGCTGGGCACGATCAGCCCGTCGACCGCCGAGCGATCATAGGACGTCAGGCCCAGATGCACGCTCGCCAGCGTCGTCACCGTGCCGCTGGTGCCGAGCAGGCGCGGGGTGCCGCGCGGCGGGCGCAGCCGGGCGACGAACGGCGCGAAGCTTTCGCGCACCCGCGCGCGCATGTCGGCATAGATCGCCGCGCGCGCCGCATCGCGCGCCGCCCCGGTGCCGGCCGCGGTCGCCTCGGTGAGCGAGACGACGCCCCAGGGCGCGCTGTGCCAGTCGAGGATGTGCGGCACCGGCGCGTGCGAATCGACCAGCACCAGCTCGGTCGATCCGCCGCCGATGTCGAACACCAGCGCCGGCCCGTCGCCGGGCTCGAGCAATGCATGGCAGCCGAGCACCGCAAGCCGCGCCTCTTCCTCGGCGGTGATGATGTCGAGCGCGATTCCGGTTTCCCGATAGACGCGGTCAATGAACTCGGCGCCATTCGCGGCCTGGCGGCACGCCTGCGTCGCCACCGATCGGGCGAGCGCGACATGGCGCCGCTTCAGCTTCTCGGCGCAGATCCGCAGCGCCGCCAGCGTTCGTTCGATCGCCGCGTCGGACAGCCGGCCGGTGGTCGCCAGCCCTTCGCCCAGCCGCACGATTCGCGAAAAGGCATCGATCACGGCAAAACCGCCGCCCTGCGGCCGCGCGATCAGCAGCCGGCAATTGTTGGTCCCCAGATCCAGCGCGGCATAGTGGCGCGGATCGGACCAGCGGCTTCCGGCGCTCTTCCCCGCCGGAATCGGCGGCACGGGGCGGGCGGCGACGCTACGCTGCCCGCGGGGTATTCTGGCGGAGCCATCCCCCATCGCTTCAAACTCTCTTATGTTCTTCCGTCATCGGGCCAAAACGGCTCGACCGGTGCTTGAGTGCCAAGCTAGCCCAGCCCGCCGTCAAGAGCAAGGCGACCGCCGATTGCGGCGTTGACACGGCGCCCGCACCGCCCTATTCGGCGCGACCTGACCGGTGCCCCGTCGTCTAAAGGTAAGACTACGGACTCTGACTCCGTCAATTGAGGTTCGAATCCTCACGGGGCATCCAGCTTTCCTCCTTGCCGGCACCAGCGCTCAGGCGCGACTGCAACGCATTGTCAGACGTTTCGCGGGCTTATCGTAGAGGATCGAGGCGCAGCGCGAGAGTAAGTCGGCACCGATCGACAAGGCCAGCCGCCGCTTCCCCTTGCCCTTTCCGGTGACGACGATTTCGTCGGGGTCCTGATCGCCGTCGGGGATGCTCGCGGCCGAGCCGAAATCGCCGGTGCGCACCATCATGCCGCCCAGTTGCAGCGGGCCGATCGCCAGCGGACGCGCGAGCGCCAGGTGGCGCACCGGGCGTTCGATATCGAGCTTGATCATCATGTGGTGCGGCGCGCCATCGAAGCCCCCGCCACGGGCCGCAGCGAGCGCGGCGCCCGCCCCTGCCGTCGCCAGCGTCTCCGCGCGAAAGGGCGCGAAGGCGATTCGCATCGTCTCACCCCCGACCGGCAATTCGATCCCGAGGCCGCTATAGCCCCAATCAGCCAATGGGAAGCTGGCGGCGACATCGTCGGAGCGATCGGGGCGCAGGCGAAACAGGATGCGCGGATCGGGCAGCCCGCCGGGGCCGATCGCGCCGTCCGCATCGTGCTCGAACGGCGCGGCGAACCAGGTGACGCGCCGCTTGAATTCACCCCGTCCAAGGTCGAGCCGCACCACCGCCGACTTGCCCGGCACCTTGACCGGGCCGATCCCGGCGCGGGTGCCGAAGGGGCCGGATTCGAACCCTGCGCGCGCAGCGAAATCGGGGTTGAACACCGGGATGCTCGGCGCCGCCGGGTCGATGCGCAAATGCGCTGTCACGCCGTGGATCGTGGCCGGCACCGGCGACCGGCCGAACTCGATCACCGGCGCATCCGCCGCCAGTCCGCCGACCGCCATCGCCGCCATGATCCGCCACATGCCGCGCCCTCTCCCTCAACGCACCAACTGTCGAACGGCAATGCGGCGAAACGCAGGCACTTGGCCACAGGACTTGCCGCGCCGCTGCTGCCTCCGCAAAAGGCGCGGCATGCCCCATTCTCTCCCCACCGACGCCAATCCGCTGCAACCGCAAAACCGCCGCTGGCTGTGGCCGGCGCTCGCCCTGCTCGGCGTCTCGCTCGGTGCGATCGCGCTGTATCTGCTGCTCGGGCTCGCCTCGGGCTTCGCGCTCGACGGCCGCATCCTCCTCGCCCTGCGCCAGCCCGGCGCGCTGGCGACGCCGATCGGCCCGCGCTGGCTCCTGCAATCGGCGACGGACATCAGCGCGCTCGGCGGCTTCACCGTGCTCTGGCTGTTCGGCAGCGGCGCCATCGCCTTCCTGTTCGCGTTCGGCAAGCGCGCCGAAGCGCTGCTGCTCGCCGGCTCGCTGCTCGGCGCATCGGCGTTGAACGCGCTGCTCAAGCTCGCCGTCCACCGCCCGCGCCCCGATCTGGTGCCGCACCTCGCCGAAGTGTCGAACGCCAGCTTCCCCAGCGGCCATGCGATGGTTTCCGCCGCCGCCTATCTGGTGCTCGGCGTGATGGTGGCGCAGACCCAGCCCAACCGCTGGGCGCGCGCGACCTTGCTTGCGCTCGCGGTGCTGCTCGTGCTGCTGATCGGGTGCAGCCGCGTCTATCTCGGCGTCCACTGGCCGTCGGACGTGCTCGCCGGCTGGTGCTTCGGCTCGGTCTGGGCGTTGTGCATGTTCGCGCTCAACGCCCGGCTGCACCGCGGCTAGGCTCAGCCGTCCGAGGCCTGCGTCGTCCAGCCGAGCCGGGGAATCGTGATCGATCGCTTGCCCGACAGGTCGACGCGCGTGACGAACAGCCCCTTGCTCTCGATATATTGCATCAGCCGCCGCACGCGCCCGAGCGAGCTGGTGCCATAGCTGGTCGCGATCTCGGTCTCGCTCGGGCAGGGCAGCCCCTCGCGCGCCGCCCTGGCGACGAGCAGGAACGGGCCGAGCATATCGTCGGGCAGCGCCCGCGCCGCTTCCAGCGCCTGCGCCCAGTCGTCGTCGGGATCGCCGTGAATGCCCGCGCGCGCCGCAGACAGCCGCCGGACGAAGCCGGAAAGGTCGAGCGGCGGGCGGGTCAGCCCCACCATCCGGCAGCGCACCTGGAAATCCTGATACAGCACCGATGGCGATCGCAGGGTCGACTGTTCGTCCTCGACGATCGCGCGCAGCACATCGGCGACCAGCCCGGCGACTTCCTCGGGATCGCGATCGGGCTCGACCTCCATCGGCGCCGGGGCCGAACGCGCAAGCTGCTCGAGCACGGTCTCCGGCTGGGCATAGGCCGGCGCGGGCGGCGGGGCCGGCGGCACCCATTCGGGCTCGGCAGGGGCCAGCAACAGATCCTTGATCGCCTCGCTCGGTGCCTGCGGCAGCGGGGTCAGCTTGGGGCTGGAGCTGCGCGCGCTGGTCTCGACCGATCCGATGCGGATCGCCACCGGCCGCCGCGTGATTGCGGGGCCGAGGCCCAGGAAATGCCCGCGCGCCAGATCGCGGATGCTCTCCGCCTGGCGCCGTTCCATGCCGAGCAGGTCGGCGGCGCGCTGCATGTCGATGTCGAGAAAGGTGCGCCCCATCAGGAAGTTCGACGCCTCGGCCGCGACATTCTTGGCGAGCTTGGCCAGCCGCTGCGTCGCGATCACGCCCGCGAGCCCGCGCTTGCGGCCGCGGCACATCAGGTTGGTCATCGCGGAAAGCGAGGCGCGGCGCACCTCTTCCGCCACTTCGCCGCCGCCCGAGGGCGCGAACAGCTGGGCCTCGTCGACCACCACCAGCGCCGGATACCAATGGTCGCGCGGCGCATCGAACAGGCCGTTGAGGAAGGTGGCGGCGCAGCGCATCTGCCCCTCGGCCTCCAGCCCTTCGAGGCTCAGCACCACCGAGGCGCGATGCTCGCGGATGCGCGCCGCAAAGCGCGCGACGTCGCGCTCGCTATGCGCCACCGCCTCGATCGCGAGATGGCCGTAGCGATCCGAAAGCGTCACGAAATCGCCCTCGGGATCGATCACCACCTGCTGCACATGGCCGGCCGACTGTTCGAGCAGGCGGCGCAGCAGGTGCGACTTGCCCGATCCCGAATTGCCCTGGACGAGCAGCCGGGTGGCGAGCAACTCTTCCAGATCGACCGGCACGGGGCTGCCCGTGCCGTCGACGCCCATGTCCACGCTGACGGTCATCGCGGCCGCTTTGCCGGATCATGGGGGGCAGCGGCAAGGGTGTATCCTGTGAAAACTGTGGGTGTTCGTTTCGCGTCAGGCTGCGTCGGCGGCGTTGAGCCTCTGGCGGCGGCGCTCCAGCGCCTCCATCGTCTTCTCGGCGAGTTGCGCCAGCCGGGCCTTGTCCTCGTCGGTCATGCGCCCGCGCGCCAGCCGGTCGATCACGCAAAGCGTCCCGATCCGCCGTCCCGTCGGCGTGCGCAGCGGCGCGCCGGCGTAGAAGCGGATATTGGGATCGCCGGTCACCAGCGGGTTTTCGGCGAATCGCGGGTCAGCGCTGGCATCGTTCACCACGAACACATCGCCGCCGTGGATCGCATGCGTGCAGAACGAGATCGATCGCGGCGTCTCCTGCGGCTCCAGCCCCACGCGCGCCTTGAACCATTGCCGGTTCTCGTCGATCAGCGAAATCAGCGCGATCGGCACGCCCAGCGCCGCCGCCGCCTCGCGCACGATCGCGTCGAATTCGGCCTCGTTGGGCGTATCGAGCACGCCATAGCCCTTCAGCTCGGCGACACGGCGGGCTTCGTCGGGGGTTTCGAACGACATTGCTGGCTTCCCTTTACGCGACACGCCCCCCGGCGAGATGCCCCCTCTATCCGTGCAATCGTTAACAGTTGCTCGACAGGCGCCCCGTCCGGCGGCTAGGTGCGGCGAATGCCGGGCAATCCGATCGAACAGCTCCGCCGGGTCTTCGGCTTCGATGCCTTCCGGGGCGTCCAGGCGTCGGTGGTCGATCGCGTGCTGGCGGGCGCACGCACGCTCGCGGTGATGCCCACCGGCGCGGGCAAGTCGCTCACCTATCAGCTGCCGGCGGTGATGCTGGAGGGCACCTGCGTCGTCGTCAGCCCGCTGATCGCGCTGATGCACGATCAGCTCCGCGCCGCCGAGGCGGTGGGCATCCGCGCCGCCACGCTCACCAGCGTCGACGAAAACCGCGCCGAGACGATCGAGCGGTTCCGCGCCGGCGACCTCGACCTGCTCTATGTCGCCCCCGAACGCGCCTCGAACGAGGGGTTCCGCAACCTGCTCACCCAGGCACCGCTCAGCCTGTTCGCGATCGACGAGGCACATTGCGTCTCCGAATGGGGGCATGATTTCCGCCCCGATTACCGGCTGCTCAGGCCCCTGCTCGATCGCTTCCCCGATGTGCCGCGCCTCGCGCTCACCGCGACGGCGGACGCGCACACCCGCGCCGACATCCTCGAACAGCTCGGCATTCCCGAGGACGGGCTGATCGTCGCCGGCTTCGATCGGCCGAACATCCGCTATTCGATCGCCCCGCGTGAAAACACGACGCGCCAGATCATCGATGTGGTGCGCGACAATCCCGGCCCCGGCATCGTCTATGCCCAGACGCGGATGGGGGTGGAAAAGCTCGCCGAGAAGCTGGCGGGCGAAACCGGGCGGCCGGTGCTCCCCTATCATGCCGGGCTCGATCCCGCCGTCCGCCGCCGCAACCAGGCGGCGTTCGTCGCCAGCGAGGACATGGTGGTCGTCGCCACCGTCGCGTTCGGCATGGGGATCGACAAGCCCGATGTGCGCTTCGTCGCCCATGCCGGGCTGCCCAAGTCGATCGAGGCCTATTATCAGGAAACCGGCCGCGCCGGGCGCGACGGCGATCCGGCGGTCGCGCATCTGTTCTGGGGTGCCGATGATTTCGCTCGCGCCCGCCAGCGGATCGGCGAGGTCGAGCCTGCGCGCCAGGCGGGCGAGCGCACCCGGCTGGGCGCGCTCGGTGCGCTTGTCGAGACCGCCGGGTGCCGCCGCCGCATCCTGCTCAAGCATTTCGGCGAGGCCCCGCCCGAGGCTTGCGGCAATTGCGACAATTGCCTCTCGCCACCCGCCGCGATCGACGCGACCGTCACCGCGCAGAAATTCCTCTCGGCGGTGTTCCGCACCGGCATGTTGTTCGGCACCGGCTATATCGAGAGCATCCTCACCGGCCAGTCGAGCGACCGCAGCCGGTCGAACGGGCATGAGGCGCTGTCGGTATTCGGCATCGTCGAGGGCGAGGAAGCGGCGCTGCTCAAGCCGGTCTCGCGCGCGCTGCTGCTGCGCGACGCGCTGCGCGCCAACGAACATGGCGGCCTCGAATTCGGCCCCGAGGCGCGCCGCATCCTGAAGGGCGAGGCAACGCTCGCGCTCGTCCTCCCGCCAAAGCGCGCGCGGCGCCGGCGCGGGGCGGGCGGCGAGGCTAATCCGGTCGGCGATCCGCTGTTCGAGGCATTGCGCGCCAAACGCCGCGAGATCGCGCAGGAAACCGGGCTGCCGCCCTATGTGATCTTCCACGATTCGGTCCTGCGCGACATGGCGCTCGCACGACCGGCGACGCTCGCCGATCTTGGCCGCCTCTCGGGCGTCGGCGCGCGCAAGCTCGATGCTTATGGCGACGAGTTTCTCGCGGTGATCCGCCAACATTAAAGTCCTGCAATCGAACAAACGTCACCAAGTTGCGGTATCGCGTTGACGATCCGCAATATTGTCATCATCCTTCGCGTGAGTGAAAACTCGACTCAGGCACATGTACCGGTCGACTTTGCTCTATTTGAGGGGACAATGATGCGTAGCATGATTTTCGCGCTTGCCGCCATCCTGATGGCTGCGCCGGCCACGGCACAAACGTTCACCGGCACCACCAGCCTGTCTGACCCCACCTTCAACCGGACACTGTCCGGCTCGCCGCCAGACGCCCTCTCACTCGTGGGCACCGCGGTTCATTATCAGGCGCTCGCGTTCGAGGTTACCGCCGATGGCGATTACGACTTTCTGCTGGAAGGCACCGATCCCTTCCACTGGGACACGTTTCTCGGCCTCTACACGGGTGCGTTCGATCCGGCGAACGGGCTGCAGAACATCCTGGTCGCAAACGATGATTTCCCCAACATTGGATTCTCCGGGCTTACGGCAAACCTGATGGCTGGCACCTCCTATTTCGCGATCGTCACCGGGTTCGGCAACGAGGATGTCGGCGCGTGGACGCTGGACATTTCAGGCCCCGGCCTGGCCGTTCCCGCCGGTGGTGCGGTGCCGGAACCGGCGGCATGGGCGATGCTGATCGGCGGCTTGGGCTTCGCCGGCGCTGCGATGCGCACGCGCCGCCGCCGACTCGCGCTCGCCTGACGGCAGCAGCCCGGGTGCCGCTAAGCCAGGGCGCCCGGGCTGGCATTTCTTTGGCGGCATCGCGATCTTGCGCTAGGAAACCCGTTCCAGCGAGGAGGAGGATGCCGTGCCCAAGATGATCGACGACCGGATTTCGGTTTCGCCCCAGATCCTGCCGGACGATGTCGCGGCGCTCGCGGCGGCCGGCTTCACCTATATCATCAACAACCGCCCCGAGGGCGAGGAGTCGGGCCAGCCCTCGGGCGACGCGATCGCTGCCGCCGCCGCTGCCGCGGGGCTCGGCTATGCGGCGATTCCGGTGACGCCCGGCGGCTTTTCGATGGCGCAGGTCGAGGCGATGGACGCCGCACTCGCCGAAGCCGATGGCCCTGTGCTGGCCTATTGCCGCTCGGGCACGCGCTCGTGCAACCTCTGGGCGCTGGCATCGGCGCGTCGCGGCGACGATCCCGATACGCTGATCGCCAAGGCGGCAGCGGCCGGCTATGACCTGTCGGCGATCCGGCCTGCGCTTGAGCAGCTTTCCGCCGTGAAATGAACGCGCTCGCGCTGTTCGTCGGGTCGCTGGCCGCGGTGCTGGCGCTCGCATGGACGGCGCGGCGGCTCGGCCTTGGCGGCGGCACGATCGCCAGCGCGGTCGCGGCTTGCGAAGCTGCGGAGGCGCACTTTGCGGACTTCGCCGCCACCCGCGCCTGGCTCTCGGCGGACCATGGCTCGGCGGTGATCACCGGCGCGGACGACAGCGTCGTGCTGCTCCGCGTCCACGGCGCGGGCATCGTCGCGCGGCGGGCATCGCCGCCGCTCGCCCCGCGATCCGACGGCCGCACCATCGTGCTCGCGCCCGATGAGCCCTTCGCCCCGGCGTTCGCGATCACGCTTGAAACGGGGGCCGAAGCGGCGTTACTGACAAGCCTGTTAGCGAAGCAGGCGCCGCATGTCTGAGCTGCCCGATCCGGTCAATTATGCGATCCCGGCCTTTGTGCTGCTGATCCTCGTCGAGATGTTCGTCGCGCGCCGGCGCGATCCGCGCCGCTATTGTCCGCGCGATACGCTCATTTCGCTGCTGCTCGGCCTCGGCAGCACCGTCACCGGCCTCGTCACCACCGGCGCGGTGTTCGCGATCGCGATGGCGGTGTGGCAGTTCCGCCTGCTCGACATCGGCTATGCCTGGTATTGGTGGATCATCGCCTTCGTGCTCGATGACTTCGCTTATTATGTCTATCACCGCGCCGGACACCGGGTGCGCTGGTTCTGGGCCAGCCATGTCGTCCATCATTCGAGCCAGCATTATAACCTGTCGACCGCGCTGCGGCAGACCTGGACGCATTTCATCAGCGTCAGCTTCGTCTTCCGGCTGCCGCTGTTCCTGATCGGCTTTCCGCCGGCGATGATCTTCTTCGTCGCCGCGCTCAACCTGATCTACCAGTTCTGGATCCACACCGAAGCGATCGGGCGGATGCCCGCCTGGTTCGAAGCGGTGATGAACACGCCGTCGCATCACCGCGTCCATCATGCCACCAATCCGCGCTATCTCGATCGCAACTATGCCGGGGTGTTCATCGTCTGGGATCGGCTGCTCGGCACGTTCGAGCCCGAGCGCGACGACGATCGCCCGCGCTATGGCCTTGTCCACGATCTCGGCAGCTTCAACCTGCTCTGGGCGGTCGTCCACGAATGGGTCGGCATCGCCCGCGATCTGTGGCGCGCACCGGACTGGCGGACACGCTGGCGCATCGTCGCCGCGCCGCCCGGCTGGCGCCATGACGGCAAGCATGAGACGGCGGAGGCGATCCGCGCGCGCTGGCTCGCCCGGGCGCCGCGACACGGCACCGCGCACGCCATGCCGCCCGCATCGCCGCCCGCCTCCAGCCCGTCGTCCGACGCGCACTCGCAACCCGTCTGAAGCGCGAAGCCGGCGCCCCCCACTCGAGCGCCAGACGCAAAAAGAAGGGCCGGTGGTTGCCCACCGGCCCAGTTGTCCGCAGGAGGAACCTCGGTGGGGCACCGCGCGAACCGGTCGCGCGGTGCCCGATCTCGTCAGTAATTATAGGCGCGCTCGCCATGGTCAGCGAGGTCGAGCCCTTCGCGCTCGCTCTCTTCGCTGGCCCGCAGCCCGGTGACCGCCTTGGCGACATAGACCGCGATCAGCGTGCCGATCGCCGCCCACACCACGGTCGCCGCGACCGCCTCGATCTGCACGATCAGCTGCTCGCCCAGTGCCTTGCCGCCGTTGCCGGGGCCGCCGAACGCCGCGTCGTTGACGATCGCCGTGCCGATCGCGCCGACGATGCCGCCCACGCCGTGGATGCCGAACGTGTCGAGCGCGTCGTCATAGCCGAGCGCCGGCTTGAGCTTCGACACCGCGAGGAAGCAGATCACCGAAGCGACCGCGCCGAGCAGCACCGAACCGAAGGGCGATGCGTTGCCCGCCGCCGGCGTCACCGCGACGAGGCCGGCGATGATGCCCGAGCAGAAGCCCAGCGCCGAACCCTTGTGGCCCAGCAGCCGCTCGGCCAGCATCCAGAACAGCCCGCCCGCCGCCGTCGCGACGAAGGTGTTGATCATCGCCAGGCCCGCCGAGCCATTGGCCTCGAGCGCCGAGCCGGCGTTGAAGCCGAACCAGCCGACCCACAGCAGGCCGGTACCGATGCCGGTCATGGTCAGCGAGTGCGGCGTCATCCGCTCGGTCGGATAGCCCAGGCGCTTGCCCAGGATCACGCAGGCGACCAGCGCCGAGATGCCCGAGTTGATGTGCACCACGGTGCCGCCGGCGAAATCGAGCGCGCCCGCCTTGAAGAACACGCCGGTCGCTGCCCACACCATGTGCGCGATCGGGAAATAGACGATCGTCAGCCAGACGACCGCGAACACCATCACGGCGGAGAACTTGATCCGCTCGACCACCGAACCCAGCACCAGCGCGATCGTGATCGCGGCGAAGGTCATCTGGAAACAGATGAACACATATTCGGGGATCTCGACGCCCGCGGTGAACGTCGCGGCATTGCTCGCCGCCGTCACGCCCTTCAGGAACGCCTTGTCGAACGTGCCGATGAAGTTGGCGATGAACCCGCTGTTATCGGGGCCGAACGCCATGGTGTAGCCGTACATGATCCACAGGATCATCGCGAGCGCAGCCGCCGCGCCGACCTGCGTCATCACCGACAGCATGTTCTTGGTGCGGACCAAGCCGCCATAGAACAGCGCCAGGCCCGGCACGATCATCATCAGCACGAGCAGCGTCGACGTCATCATCCAGGCGGTATCGCCCTTGTCGACGGTCGCCGCGGCGGCTTCCTGCGCCCAGGCCGGCGCGGCCACGAACGCCGAAAGACCGGCGACGGCAGCCAATTTCGATGCAGTCTTCATCTGGACCCCCTTCATCACAGCGCCGTCTCGTCGGTCTCGCCCGTGCGGATCCGCACGGCCTGACCCATGTCGAGGACGAAAATCTTGCCATCACCGATCGCGCCGGTGCTCGCGGCCGTCTGGATCGCCTCGACCGCACGATCGGCGAGGTCCCCAGCCACCGCCGCTTCGATCTTGATCTTGGGAACCATGTTGGTGCTGTATTCGGCACCGCGATAGATTTCGGTCTGCCCCTTCTGGCGGCCAAAGCCCTTCACTTCGGTCACGGTCATGCCGGTCACGCCGACGGCGGTGAGCGCCTCGCGCACCTCGTCCAGCTTGAACGGTTTTATGATGGCGATGATGAGCTTCATGTCGCCCCCTCTTGGCGTTTTGTCCCGATGGAGTGTTCAGCAAGGGGCGTGCCAAGTCAGAAAGCGCGCGTTTCCGCCCGCTTCCGCGCAAGGAAATATTACCGAAAGGTGAATTTTTTGTGCAGCCGCGAAGAACTGCGCATTTTTTAGGCAGCAGCGCGCGCCGCCGCCCGCGCGTCGCCTATTGCAGCGTCGCCCGGTCCTCGCCGTGCCGGCCGAAGAAGCGCATCAGCTGGATGATCAGTTCCGATCGCATCGACAGCGTCTCCGCCTCGAGCAGCGCCTGTTTCGACGCCGCATCGAACGGCGCCACCTGGGCGATGCCGTTGACCAGCGATTCGTCGTCGAGCCGCGTCACCGCTTCCCAGTCGACCGCATAGCCGAGACCGTCGGCAAAGCGCCGCGCCTCGATCTCCAGCGCCGCCCGCTCGGCCAGCGCCAGCTGCTCGATCCGGTCGGCGGGCTCGACCTCAGCCTCGACCTGGCGGAACGGCGTCGTGACGTTCAGCTCGCTCAGGATCGTGAACCGCGCCACGCCCTCCAGCACCAGATTGTAGCGTCCATCCTCCAGCGCCTCGACGTCGATGATCCGCCCCACGCAGCCGGTCGAAAACAGCGCAGGCGGGTCGCCGGCGTCGCGCGGCTGGACCATGCCGATCCGCCGGTCGCGCGCCAGCGCGTCGGACACCATCGCCCGGTAGCGCGGCTCGAAAATGTGCAGCGGCAGGTGCATCCGCGGAAACAGCAGCGCGCCGCCGAGCGGAAAGACCGAAAGCCGCCGCGCGCTCATCCGAACAGGATCGCCGAAAGCTTGCGCCGCTGCGCCGAGACCCACGGGTCTTCCAGCCCGACCACCTCGAACAGCTTGAGCAGCCGCTGCCGCGCCGCGCCCTCGTTCCAGGCGCGATCGTCGCGCACCATCGCGAGCAGCGTCTCGGCCGCACCGTCGCGGTCGCCCGCCGCCATCTGGCCGCCGGCGAGCTCATAGCGTGCGTCCATGTCCTCGGGATTCGCCGCCGCCCGCGCCGCCAGCGCCGACAGGTCGTCGACCGGCTGCGCCTCGCGCGCCAGGCTCAGCGCCGCGCGCGCGCGCTCCACCTCGGGCGCCTTGGCGGCGTCGCCCTCGAGCGCGTCGAGCACCGCCTGCGCCTCGTCAGGGCAGCCGAGCATCGTCAGCGCCCGCGCCCGGCCCGCCGCGATCGCGGCATGGCCCGGGGCCATTTCGGCGAGCTGATCGAAGATCGACAGCGCCCGCGACGCATCGCCCTCGCCCAGCACCTGCTCGGCCATCTCGATCATCGGCTCCAGCTCGGCCTCGGCCGCGGCTTCCTCGCCCTGCACCGGCAACTGGCGCAGAATCTGGTCGAGCATCGTGCGCAGCTGCGATTCGGTGCGCGCGCTGGTCAGGTCGGCGACCAGCTGGCCCTGGAACATCGCATAGACGGTCGGGATCGACCGCACCTGGAATTGCGCGGCGATGAACTGGTTCTTGTCGACGTCCACCTTGGCGAGCGCGACGCCCTTGCCCGCATAATCGGCGGCGACCTTGTCGAGCACGGGCGCCAGCGCCTTGCACGGCCCGCACCATTCGGCCCAGAAATCGATGATCACCAGCTTGCTCATCGACGGCTCGACGATGTCGCGGCGAAACGCGTCGACGGCTTGCTTCTCGGCGGGGCTCATTCCAAGCGTGGCCAAAACCTGCTCCTTGCGATTGCATCAGCCCGGGTGCCGGCGGCACCGCGGATTCATTGCGGCCTATTTGGGCGCTCCGGGCAAAAGCGCCAACCCTTTTCGGAAAAGAGCATAAGGGGGCTTGCGCACCCCCCGACCCGCTGCTAGTGGGCGCGCCTCACCCGGCGGTACCGCTTCATTGCAACCGCCCATGACGCCAGAGCGGGCGTAGCTCAGGGGTAGAGCACAACCTTGCCAAGGTTGGGGTCGAGGGTTCGAATCCCTTCGCCCGCTCCAGTCTTTCCAAAGACTGATCGACGCCGTCCTTTTCCCCACGAATCGACGTTAGTCACCCGGATCATCGGCGAGAGTGTTGCTCGCGCGCATTGCTTGCCCGTGCTCGCCCCGCTGATATAGACGCACCGCGCAGGCGCGGGAGTCGACGACCTTGGAAAGTTCCTATTTCGATCTGGACCGGAACCGGGATGGCGTAAGCAAAGGATTGCATCGCCAACTGATCGGCGATCAGTGGGACGCGATCGGCAGGCTTCAATTCGAGTTCCTGGTTTCCGAAGGCCTGAAGCCGGAACACAAGCTGGTCGATATCGGGTGCGGCTCGCTTCGAGGCGGCGTGCATTTCGTGAACTATCTCGAGCCGGGAAATTATCACGGCTCCGATATGAATCAGGCGTTCCTTGATGCCGGTTATGACATCGAGCTGGCGGAAGCCGGAATCCAGGACAGGATGCCGCGCGAAAACCTGGTCTGCACCGACGCCTTCGAATTGCCCTGGCCTGACGGTACCTTCGATTTCGCGATCGCCCAATCGGTGTTCACCCACCTCACGCTCAATCGCATCCGGCAATGTCTGGTCCGGACTGCCCCGAAGATGAAGCCGGGCGGCACCTTCTATGCCACCTTTTTCGAGCTTCCCGACGGCGCGCCGTCCGATAGGCCGCTTCGCCATGAGCCGGGTGGCAAGATCACCTATGACGTTCAGGATCCCTATCACTATTCGGTTCGGGATCTGTCCTACGCCATTCGAGGCCTGCCCTGGCATTTGCGCTATATCGGTGACTGGAACCACCCCAGGGCGCAGCGGATCTGTGCCTTCGTGCGAGCGGAAGATGCGCCTGCTCCGGAAGGTGAGGACCAACGGTCCCTTACCATCGATGAGGCCGGCGCGCTCGACGCCGGACGCAATCATTACCGTGCCTATGTTGGCCCGCCCAACCGGTTCGACTTCATGAGCGCAACGCAGTTCGGTCTGCTCTTCCAGAACGGGCTGCGCGACCATCACCATGTGCTCGATTTCGGTGCCGGATCGCTGCGTCTGGGCAGGCTGCTGATTCCGTACCTGCGACCCGGTCGCTATCATGCGATTGAGCCGAACACATGGCTGATCGACGATGCGGTCCGCAACGAGCTCGGGCAGGATGCCGTCGATCTGAAACAGCCTGTATTCTCGGCCGATGCATCCTTCAATTGCGCGGTTCTCGGTCGGAAGTTCGACTTCATCATGGCGCAATCGATCGTCACGCATTGCGGTCCCGCGCTCTTCCAAAAGCTGATGAACAGCTTTGCCGACGTTTTGGAAGAGGACGGGCTCGCGCTGTTTTCCTACTGGAACACGCCTGAACCGCACGAGCATGCCGCGTCGGAGGGCTGGGTCTATCCAGGCTCCGTTCGCTACACCGAAGCGGAAGTGCATGCATTTCTTTCGGCCGCGGGTCTCTCGGGCAAAGCGATCCCATGGTATCATCCGGGCGCCAGCTGGTTCCTGGCATCGCGGAATCCCGGCCGGCTGCCGAACGATGACGAATTGCGGTTCTTGAGCGGAGCGGTTCTGCACGATCCGCAATTCGCTGCAAGCAGACGGCCCTAAACGCGCGCTTCGAGTTGATCGTTTTCGCACGGCGGCCGGCGTAACTCGGCGACCACCGATCAAGGCGGCGCTCGTCTGCGGTCCGGCGCAAAACAACGGCGCTGGCAACGCCCGCTCACGGCATCAGCCGCTTGCGCCCTTCGCTCAGGTGCCAGCGCATCGCCAGCGCCGCGCCGTCGGCGTCCTGCGCGCGGATCGCCTCGACGATCATCTCATGCTCGCGCACCATCGCCGCGATCGGCTCGGGCTCGCGCATCCGGGCGATGTCGACGCCGGCGCGCATGATCCGCATCGTTTCCTCGTGCAGATGGTCGAACGCCTTTTCGAACGCGGGATTGGCGGTCGCGTGGATGATCGCGCGGTGCAGCCGCCAATCCTCGTCATGCGCCGGGTCGCTCGAAAGCAGCGCGCTGCGCAGCGCCTCCATCGCCGCCTCGATCTCGGCCAGCTGGTCGGCCGATCGCCGGATCGCCGCCAGCCGCGCCGCCTCCGCCTCGACGACGAAGCGCACCTCATAGGTGCCGAGCGTCGCCGATAGCTCGCCCATCGGCATATGCGCTCCCAGCCGCAGCGAGGGGCGGCGCATGATGTACGATCCCGCCCCGCGCCGCGATTCGGTGATGCCGTCGGCGGCAAGCCGCACCAGCGCCTCGCGCACCACCGTCCGCGACATGCCGAACATCGCCGCCAGCCGCGATTCGGACGGCAGCCGGTCGCCGATGCCGAGGTCGCCGCCCAGGATGATCTCGACGATGCGCGAATAGGCGCGGTCGGCGAGCCGTTCGTCACTGGCGGGCACATGGTTTCGCAGCATGACGCCGCACGATAAGGCGGTATCGCCAAATGGCGAGTCGCGAACGGCCCTCCGCCGTCCCGCACCGAGAAGGAACGAGGATGACGGACGCTCAGGGCAGGATTCGGGTCGGCATCGGCGGCTGGACGTTCGCGCCGTGGCGCGGCACCTTCTATCCAGACAAGCTGCCACAGAAGCGCGAGCTGGACTATGCCGCGAACGCGCTCACCGCGATCGAGATCAACGGCACCTATTATTCGAGCTTCAAGCCCGCCAGCTTCGCCGGCTGGGCGGCCGCCGCGCCCGAGGGCTTCGTCTTCACGGTCAAAGGGTCGCGCTTCGTCACCAATCGCAAGGTCCTGGCGGAGGCCGGCGAATCGGTCGCCCGCTTCTGCGGCCAGGGGCTCGTCGAGCTTGGCGACAAGCTCGGCCCGATCCTGTGGCAGTTCATGGCGACCAAGAAGTTCGACGCGGCCGATTTCGGCGCCTTCCTCGCGCTGCTCCCGCGTGAGCAGGACGGCGTGTCGCTGCGCCACGCGGTGCAGGTGCGGCACGACAGTTTCCACAATCCCGAATTCGTCGCGCTCTGCCGTGCCGCCGGGGCGGGAATCGTCTTTGCCGATTCGCCGCAATATCCCGCCATCGCCGATGTCAGCGGCGACTTCGTCTATGCCCGGCTCGAGGCGGGCGAGGACGACAATCCGCTCTGCTACCCCGAGGGCGACTTCCCGCGCTGGACCGAGGCGGCCCGCCTCTGGGCGCGCGGCGGCCAGCCGGAGGGGCTGCCCTGTTTCGGCGCCGAGCCCGCGCCGGTGCGGCCACGCGACACCTTCGTCTTCTTCATCCATGGCGGCAAGGTCCGCGCCCCCGCCGGCGCGCAGGAACTGATCCGCCGGCTCGGCTGACCGCGAACCTTTGCCGCCCGGCTTCGTTGGGAAGGGGCAAGCAAGGAGCCCCGCGATGATCCACGACCCCGAACAGCAAAAGCCGCAAGCCGACGAAGCCGAAGCGATGGAAGAGGCACAGGAAGAAGCCGCTGAGGAACGCGAGGAAGAAGGCGGGTATCAGTAAGGTGCTGTCACGCGCGTCCTTTCATCGGGAAGCGCCGTGGCAGGGCCTTGGAGCATGGAATTGTGCCGTCGTCCCCTCACCCTTCCGCGCCTTCGGCGCTCCCTCCCTCTCCAACAAGGGGAGAGGGATTTGGACGCCATTCCTCCCTCTCCCCTTGTGGGAGAGGGAAGGGGCCCGCCGCCGCAGGCGGTGGGAAGGGTGAGGGGGACGCCAAGACGATTGCGATTACCCTGACCGCCTGCGGCAGGAGCGAGCGAGATTAGCCCTACCCCCGCCCCGG
Organism: Sphingomonas sp. RS6; assembly: GCF_054489705.1. Lineage (NCBI taxonomy): Bacteria > Pseudomonadati > Pseudomonadota > Alphaproteobacteria > Sphingomonadales > Sphingomonadaceae > Sphingomonas > Sphingomonas sp. RS6. The sequence goes on along the minus strand of NZ_JBTMWM010000001.1, from coordinate 803,576 downwards.
ACTCCCCCGTTCCGCCACCATCCGCTCGCCGTCGATCACGATCGGGCTGGCCAGCCCCGGCAGGCCGTTGCGCACGATCGCCATCCCGCGTGCCCTCACTTGCGGATCGGCAAACACTTCGTCGACGCGGTTGATCGGCCCCGCCGGCACGCCCGCCGCCTCCAGCGCCTCGTACAGATCGGCCTTGGCCCAATCGAGCATCGCCCGCGCCAGCACCGGGATCAGCGCGTCGCGGTGCGTCACCCGCCCCGGATTGGTCGCGAAACGGGGATCGCCCGCCAGATCGAGCCCCAGTATCGCGCACAGTTTCGCGAACTGCCCGTCATTCCCCACCGCGACGATCAGCTCGCCGTCGCGGCAGGCAAAGGCCTGATAGGGCACCAGATTGGCATGGCCGTTGCCCATCCGGTGCGGCACCGTGCCGCTCGCCATCCAGTTGAGCGCCTGATTTGCGAGCACCGCCACCTGCGTGTCGAGCAGCGCCATGTCGATATGCGCGCCCATGCCCTCGACATCGCGCCGCCGCAGCGCCGCCAGGATCGCGACCGCCGAATAGATGCCGGTGAAGATATCGGCATAGGCGACGCCCGATTTCTGCGGCGCACCGTCGGGCTCGCCGGTCAGGCTCATCGCCCCGCCCATCCCCTGGATGATGAAGTCATACCCCGCCCGCGCCGCATAGGGCCCCGTCTGGCCGAATCCGGTGATCGAGCACACCACCAGCCGCGGGTTCGCCGCACGCAGGCTGGCGGGGTCGAGCCCGTATTTCACGAGCCCGCCGACCTTGTAATTCTCGATCACCACATCGGCATCGGCGATCAGCGCCTTCGCCGCCGCCTGGCCTTGCGCCGTGGCGATGTCGATCGCGACGCTGGTCTTGCCGCGATTGCAGGCGTGGAAATAGGCCGCGTCGCGGTTCACTCCTTCGGCATCGTGCAGGAAGGGCGGCCCCCAATGCCGGGTATCGTCGCCCGCCCCCGGCCGCTCGACCTTCACCACCTCGGCCCCCAGGTCGGCGAGCAGCTGCCCGCACCACGGCCCGGCGAGGATGCGGGCAAGCTCGACGACCTTGATGCCCGCGAGCGGCTTCACCCCTCGCCCCGCCGGATCGCATAGACGACGTGATCGGGAAACAGCTTGCCGCCGCCGCGATGATGGCGGCCCTCGATCAGCTTGCCGCCGATCTTCGCCATCGCGCCGCGCGAGCGCACATTGTCCTTACCGACGAGAAACACGACCGTCCCCACCGTGCGGTGGATATGGTCGAGCATCAGCCGTTTCACCTCGCGATTATAGGTCCCGCCCCAATAGGCACGGGCGAGAAAGGTCCAGCCGATCTCGATCTCGTCTTCCTCGGGGACGTAGCAATCGTAGCGGCTCGATCCGATCACTGCGCCCGTCGCCTTGTCCTCGATCGCCAGCGCGCCGCCGCACGCCAGCGCCTCGGCAAAGAACTGGCGGAACACCGGCTCCTGCCAGCGATCCTTCACCGGGTGAACTTCCCAGATCAGCGGATCGGCGCCGACCGCATAAAGCGCGTCCCAGTCCGCCGCCACCAAAGGGCGGATGCGGACCAGTTCGCCCTCCAGCACCGGTTGCCGATCGGGTTCCATCAGAACGCGGCGATGCCGGTGATCGCCCGGCCGAGGATCAGGCCATGCACGTCGTGCGTGCCCTCATAGGTGTTGACCGTCTCGAGGTTGATCGCGTGGCGCAGCACATGGAATTCGGCCGAAATGCCGTTGCCGCCGTGCATGTCGCGCGCGGTGCGGGCGATCTCGAGCGCCTTGCCGCAATTGTTGCGCTTGATGATGCTGATCGCCTCGGGGCTGAGCGTTCCCGCCTCGAACATCCGTCCGCAGCGCAGCGCCGCCGCCAGCCCCAGCGCGATCTCGGTCTCCATATTGGCGAGCTTCAGCTGCACCAGCTGGTTGGCGGCGAGCGGCCGGCCGAACTGGTGGCGGTCGAGCGTATATTGCCGCGCCGCGTGGAAGCAGGCCTCGGCCGCGCCCATCGTGCCCCAGGCGATGCCGTAGCGCGCGCGGTTGAGGCAGCCGAACGGCCCTTTCAGTCCCTGGACGTTGGGCAGCAGCGCATCTTCGCTCACTTCCACCCCGTCCATCACGATCTCGCCGGTGATCGAGGCCCGAAGGCTCAGCTTGCCCTCGATCTTGGGGCTGGAGAGCCCCCTCATCCCCCGCTCCAGCACGAAACCGCGGATCGCCCCGTCATGCGCATCGCTCTTCGCCCAGACGACGAACACATCGGCGATCGGCGAATTGGTGATCCACATCTTCGCGCCGGTGATCCGGTAGCCGCCGTCGATCTTCTCGGCGCGGGTGCGCATGCCGGCGGGGTCGGAGCCCGCGTCGGGCTCGGTCAGGCCGAAACAGCCGACCCATTCGCCGCTCGCCAGCTTGGGCAGGTACTTCCGACGCTGTTCCTCGCTGCCATAGGCGTGGATCGGGTGCATCACCAGGCTCGACTGCACGCTCATCGCCGAGCGATAGCCCGAATCGACCCGCTCCACCTCGCGCGCAACCAGGCCGTAGGCAACATAGCCGAGCCCTGCTCCGCCATAGCTTTCGGGAATCGTCGGGCCGAGCAGGCCCAGCGCGCCCATTTCCGACATGATCTCGCGGTCGAATCGTTCCTCAAGGTATGCGGAGGTCACGCGCGGGAGCAGCTCGCCCTGCGCGTAATCGCGCGCGGCGTCCCGCACCATCCGCTCCTCGTCGGTCAGCTCGCCATCGAGCCCGAACGGATCCTGCCAGTCGAACCGGCCCATTTCTGCCATTTCAGTCGTTCCTCAATTCGCCGCCTCGGCCTCGCTGTCGGGCGCGGCGCGCGGCGGGGGTGCTGGCGGCGCTGTGGCGGCCGCTCGTTCGATTTCGTCGAGCGCGCTGCGTGCCTTCACATAGCGCGACGCGGCGCTGGTCCAGCCCTCGGCATAGCTCGCGCCGGGCAGATGGACGATCTCCGCGATCGCCGCCTCGACATTGTTCTTGGCCAGCGCGGCGCGGGCGCGGCGCAGCCTGTCGGCGGCGCGCGGGCTCGGCGCATCCGCCGGCCGCACCACCACCAGATCGCCCAGATAGCTGCGGAACTGCGTCCACCAGCCGGCGTCCGGCGCAGCCGAGAGTTTGGGTGCGATCCCCTCCAGCGCGACGCGCAAATCCTCGAGCGTCACCGGCTCGGCGGCGGCGGCGACGATCGCGGCGACGGCCTCGGGATGCCGGGTGCCGAAGCGCGCGCGAAGCGGCCGTTCAAGCCCGCCCAGCGGCTGCCCCCGCTCGATCGCGCGGCGCACGGCGGCGGCGATCAGCAGCCGCTCGGCCTGGGTGGCATAGCTCGATGCGTTGCGCGCGCTTTCGCCCGCCGCCTGCAATTGCAGTTCGAGCGCGTCGAGCCGCGCCGCCAGCGCCGCCTCGCGCGCATCGAGCGTCGCGATGTCGGTGGCGGGCGGCAGGCTCGGCCGCGCCGGTGCGCTGCCCTGGCCGGGCGCGGCGGAATCGGGCGGCGATGCGGCAGGCGCGACGCTCCCGACCGCCGCGGGCGCCGCATCGGGCGCGCTGCGAAGATGGGGTCCGGCCAGTTCGATCGCACCCGCCGTCAGCACGACCCCCGCCAGGAAGCCGATGCCGCTCGCCATTTTTCGGCTGCGCAGCGGGGAAGAATCGCGGACCGGCTCGGGCGCCAGGGGCTCGTCGCTCATGCCGCCCTTTTCGCTGCGCGATGCCGCCGGGTCAATCGGCGAGCGCAATCGCGATGTCGATCAGCGCGTCGGTGTCGGGCGTCGGCGCCGCGATGCTCCGCGCCCAGCCCGGCCCCGCCGCCGCCCGGGCCGCCTCGCTGATCGCCACAACCGCGATCGTCTCGTGCTGCGGCGCGATCTCGGCCAGCCGCGCACCGGCCCGCGACGATTGGACCAGCGCAACGCAGCCGTTCAGCATCGCCGCCGCCGCCGCGTCCACCGCCACCGCCTCATTGGCATAGACCGCGATCACAGACGCGACCGCGCCGCCCGCCTCGATCGTACGGTCGCGCCCCGCCAGGTGGAGCGCGCGGCGCACCCCGCCCGCCTCGGCACGCGCGACAAGATCGGCCGCGCCCGCCTCGCCCACCGCCACCACCGAAAAGCCTGCGCGCCGCGCCGCCGCCGCCGTCGCCGCGCCCACCGCATGCACCGGCAGCGGCAGCAGCGTCGCCAGCCCCGCGCCCGCCATCCGCACCGCATTGGCGCTCGTCAGGATCAGCGCGTCGAACCCCGCCGGATCGGGCACGCGCCAGTCGAGCGCCCGTATCTCGAACAGCGGCAGCCGGATCGCCCGACGCCCCCGCGCCTCGATCGCGGCTGCGGTGGCGCGGTTGCCCGGCTCGGGCCGCAGCACCGCGATGGCGCGGCTCATCCCGCGAACAGCGCACGCACCGGCTCGGGCGCGCGGTCGAGCAGGTCGCGTGCCAGCGCCAGCGGCAGCCCGGCCTCCTCCGGCGCACCCTCGATCATGCCGTGGACATGCGCGCTGCCATCCTCCGAAAACAGTTCGGCCTCGATCGTCATGATCGCGCCCTCGATCGTCGCCAGCGCCGCCACCGGCGAATGGCAATCGGCCTTGAGCGCGGCGAGCAGCGCGCGTTCGGCCGCGACGCAGGCATGCGTCGCCGGATGGTCGATCGCCGCGACCAGTTCGCGCGCCCGCGCATCGCCGGCGCGCACCTCGATCCCTACCGCGCCCTGCGCCGGCGCGGGCAGCATCACATTGGTCGGCACGACATGGCCGACGTCATGGCGTCCCAGCCGTTCGAGCCCGGCCGAGGCGAGCAACGTCGCATCCGCCTCCCCCGCCGCCAGCTTGGCGAGACGCGTGTCGACATTGCCGCGGAACAGCACGGTCGAGATGTCGGGCCGGTGCCGCTTCACCTGCGCGGCGCGGCGCGGCGATGCGGTGCCCAGCACCCCGCCTTGCGGCAGCGCGTCGATCGAGTCGGCGCCCACCAGCCGGTCGCGCACATCGGCGCGCGGCAGCATCGCCACGATCGCCAGCGCCTCGGGGCGGAACGTCTCGACATCCTTCATCGAATGGACCGAGCAGTCGATCTCGCTGGCGAGCAGCGCGCGATCGAGCTCCTTGGTCCACAGCGCCTTGCCGCCGATCTCGGCCAGCGGGCGATCCTGAACCTTGTCGCCGGTCGTCTTCACGACGACGATCTCGCCCTCGATGCCGTGCGCCGCCATCAGCGCATCGCGAACCAGGTTCGCCTGAACGAGAGCCAGCGGCGAACCGCGCGTGCCGATGCGGAATCCAGTCATGGCGACAGTGCTAGGGTCGATGGCCGCAAACGGCAATGGGGCCGTTCGGCGCGCACGCGCACCCCGCCGCGCCCGCCAAAAACCACCCGCCCTCTGGACCCCGGCGCCAACCGCCTTAGATGGGAAGCGATGGCACTCATCCTCGGCCTTGAATCGAGCTGCGACGAAACCGCAGCCGCCCTTGTCGAAAGCGACGGCACGATCCGCGCGCACAAGCTGGCGCGGCAGGACGACGCGCATCGCCCCTATGGCGGCGTCGTCCCCGAAATCGCCGCGCGCGCGCATGTCGAAATGCTCGGGCCCTTGGTCGAGGCGGCACTGCAAGAAGCCGGCGTCACCCTCGACCAGGTCGATGCGATCGCCGCCACCGCCGGCCCCGGCCTGATCGGCGGCGTCATGGTCGGCCTCGTCACCGGCAAGGCGCTCGCGCTCGCCGCGAACAAGCCGCTCGTCGCGGTCAACCATCTCGAAGGCCATGCGCTGTCCCCCCGCCTCGGCGATCCGAGCCTCGCCTTCCCCTATCTGCTCCTCCTCGTCTCGGGCGGCCATTGCCAGCTGCTGCTGGTCGAAGGCGTCGGCCGCTATCGCCGGCTCGCCACCACGATCGACGATGCCGCGGGCGAGGCGTTCGACAAGACCGCCAAGCTGCTCGGCCTCGGCTTTCCCGGCGGCCCGGCGGTGGAAAAGGCCGCCGCGCGCGGCAACCCCAAAGCCGTCCCGCTCCCCCGCCCGCTGGTCGGCTCGGGCGAGCCGCATTTCTCCTTCGCCGGCCTCAAGAGCGCCGTCGCCCGCGCGGTGAACGACTACAGCGCCGAGGATCTCGCCGCCTCGTTCCAGCAGGCGGTGGTCGATTGCCTGGTCGATCGCACCCGACTCGCGCTTGCGATCACCCGGCCCAGCGCGCTCGTCGTCGCCGGCGGTGTCGCCGCGAACACCGCCGTCCGCACCGCGCTTCAGACGCTCGCCGCCGAGCATGACCTGCCGTTCGTCGCGCCGCCGCTCTGGCTCTGCACCGACAATGCCGCGATGATCGCCTGGGCGGGTGCCGAGCGCTTCGCCCAGGGCCTCACCGATCCGCTCGACGTGCCCGCCCGCCCGCGCTGGCCGCTCGATCCCGATGCCGAAAAGGTGCGCGGCGCAGGAGTGAAGGCATGAAGATCGGCGTGATCGGTGGCGGCGCATGGGGCACCGCGCTGGCGCAGGTCGCGGCGCGCGATGCCCGGCCCGTGCTGCTCTGGGCACGCGAGCCCGAGGTGGTGGCGAGCATCAACACCGCCCATGAAAACCGCAGCTTCCTCGCCGGCGTCCCCCTTTCCCTCGCGATCCGCGCGACCGGCAGCCTGGGCGATCTCGCCGGCTGCGACGCGCTGCTCGTCGTCGCCCCCGCCCAGCATGTCCGCGCGGTGCTGGCCGAAGCGCCCATCGGCGCCACCCCGCTGGTGCTCTGCGCCAAGGGGATCGAGGCGGGCACCCGCCTGCTGGTCGGCGAAGTCGCGCGCAGCGTCGCCCCGCAGGCGCCCATCGCCGTCCTGTCCGGCCCCACCTTCGCGCATGAGGTCGCCGCCGGAAAGCCCACCGCCGTCACGCTCGCCTGCGAAGACGAAGCGCTGCGCACCCGCCTGGTCGAGCGCCTCGGCGCGCCCGCCTTCCGCCCCTATGCCTCGGCCGACGTCACCGGCGCGGAGATTGGCGGCGCGGTGAAGAACGTCCTCGCCATCGCCTGCGGCGTGGTCGAAGGCGCCGGCCTGGGCCTCAACGCCCGCGCCGCGCTGATCGCGCGCGGCTTTGCCGAAATGACCCGCTTCGGTCTCGCCCGCGGCGCGCAGGCGGAGACGCTGACCGGCCTGTCGGGCCTCGGCGACCTCGTCCTCACCTGTTCCTCCACCAATTCGCGCAACTTCTCGCTCGGCGTCGGCCTCGGCCAGGGCCGCAGCGCCGCCCAACTCCTGTCCGACCGCAAGACCGTCGCCGAAGGCGCCTTCACCGCCCCGGTGCTGCGCGAAGCGGCGGCGGAAGCGGGGGTGGACATGCCGGTGGTCGCGGCCGTCAACGCCCTGCTGGAGGGCGCGCCGGTAGCCGAGGTGATCGAAGCCCTGCTCAGCCGCCCGCTCAAGCCGGAGGCATAAGGGGCTGTCCTACAGGGCATGATCCTGTTATGTTCCGCGCTGCTCTTTGACAGGGTGGATAGGACCGTTTGAGGAGAGGGCCTGCCCTCCTCAACGACAGAACAGGCGGCCCCCATTCCTCCCCCGGAGGAAAGGGCAATCGCCTATAAGGACGATGGTCTGCGGCTTCAGAAAAATCATCGTCATTCCCGCGAAGGCGGGAATCCATTGCCCTGAGCGCTGGGGGAAAGAACCTCGGCATCGGCGCCAATGGATCCCCGCCTTCGCGGGGATGACGACGTATTTTTGGATATGTGCGATTGCCCTACCCCGGAAGGTGGGATCGGCGAAGCCGGTGGAGGCGTAATCGCCGCGGGCGACAGCAACGATGCGGCGGGCTGCGGCTTCCAGATCGGACAGGGACGATCCGCGCGGATATTCGGAGGATCAGAACGTCCGGGTGCAAAGTCAGCGATCGCTGACCCTGTCATGTTCCGCGCAATTCTTTGACAGCGGGCATTTGGAGCAAGACTGCGAGTGGCTTCTTGCCGTGATTGAAAATGTTCAGCGCACCGCCATGATTGGAACCGCTCCACTCATTGATCGACGCTGGTTCACATCGGTCATCACTAGGACAAGCCCGGGCACATCAAAGCTTACGCGATAACCATCTCTGTTTTCAAAGGCTGGCAGGGGATGAAACTGGGGTGATGGCGAGCCATCGAAGCGATAGAGTCCATCTATGCCAAGCCCCCAGACCCCACCGCCAACACGTGTCAGACCAAAAAAGGCGATCGTGTTTGCGGGTTCTCCATCTTGGGGCTTGCCGTAAGGAGACTGAGGGTCATCCGGCTTGAAATATAAGCGTCGTATCGTTTTATCGCACACCTCGACGATGCGGCCGTGGGACGCCATGTGCACAAGACCTACTGCTGCGATCACACAGGAAGGCCGCCACGGGGAGGCGACGATCCCGTTCACCGGGTCGCAATTTGCATTCAGCGGACCGCCACAAAGCTCTCCAGACTGGTTCTTTTCGATGGCTTCGACTTTTCCTTCTCCGCGCTTGATCCTTCGAAGCCCGCCACCCCATTCCCCAGCGTTCAAACCAACCCAAATTGTGTCGGGGGTCATTAGCGCCGTCCCAATGCCGAAGGACGGCTGCAATTCACTAGAGAGTTTTACGGTGCGTACCGCCGCGCCATCAATTTCGATCAAACGTCGATTTGTAACGATAGCGATTGCTGTCGCTTCCTCCGTGCAAGCAAGCGCTACCAGATTTTCGCTTTCGATGGGGACTACAGCCCCTTTTACCCACCCCGCAGACGAGCGTGTACTTGCTGACCAATGTTCATTATCGTTCTGAATAATAACAGTAAGGTTGCCATTTGATTTACATATTTCGACGGCTTTACCATCAATTTTAGCGCTTTGGGGACTTCGGTCATTAGGCCCAATGGACAAAAGCGAACCATCATCGCTCATCATCCAAAGACGTTCATCTGCGAAAACGGCGCGGGTTATAGCACGCATCGGGTATTGATCGGTCTCGGCTGGAGCATCCGCCCTCCTGAACACCACCGCCAAAGCGACACCGGATAGGGTGGCGGCAACAAGCATCGCGAAAAGCCATGGACGAGATGCTAGTCTTTTCATCCTGGAATGATGCCTGAAAGTCGGTGTGGGTCAACGCCCGCGTTCGACGCATTCTCAGCCGATACCTCAACGCCTGGGGATGCTAACTTCGTGTACTGTCGGACTGCGCAGTTAGCCAAAACCGGCCCGGCACAGATCGGCGCAAGCGTTCGTTGGCACAGAATTACGCCACCCCATGCGGAGACCTACCCGTTGCGCTTTCTTCCCGCCGCCCTCCTCGCCCTCGCCTTGTGCGGGTGCAGCGTCACCGTCCGGCAATCGTCGCTGCTGCCGGCGATGCAGGAGGAAGCGCGGCCGGCGGTGGCGCCGCTGCCGGGCTATGACCGGCAGGATCGCCTCCTCGCGCTTCCCGATCTCGGCGACGTCCATGTCGTGCGGCTGGCGCGGCCGGGGAACCGGGCGACGATCCTCTACAGCGGCGGCAACCGCTATCTGATCGCCTATACCGGGCGGCGCCTCAACGAACTCGCGGCGATCACCGGCGCCGATATCGTCACCTTCGATTATCCGGGTCGCGGCGGGACGACGGTGCCGAAAACGGCGGAGGCGCTGATCGCGTTCGGCCCGGCGCTGGTCGCGGCGTTGCGCCAGCAAGGCTGGATCGGCCCCGGCCCGCTCTATGCCCATGGCTTTTCGCTGGGCGGCGCGACGGCCGCGAACATGGCGCGCACCGGCGGCTTTGCCGGGTTGATCCTGGAGGCGACCACGGCGGACATCGCGGCGGTGGCGCGCACGCGGATACCGCCGCTGCTCAGGCCCTTTCTCCATGTGAAGATCGCCCCGGCGCTCCGCCGCTTCGACTATGCGGGCTATGCCGTCGCCGCGCGCACGCCGATCCTGGTGATCGCCGGCACTGAGGACAAGACGGTCAGCCCCCGAACCGCGCGCCGCTTCGCCGACCAGCTGCGTGACGCAGGCGCGGGCGTGAGCGTCGTCGAGGTGCCGGGCGGTCACGGCAAGGCGCTGGCCTCACCGCAGGGCCGGCAGGCGGTGCAAGCCTTTCTCCGGCGCACCGAAAATTGACCTGGCCGGGGGCGCACCTGCCATTGCCAACCACATGGTTGTGCTTTTCCCTGCCGCCGCACGTCCGACGCGATGGCAATCGCGACGCAACCCGCTGGTTTCGCCGTATTTTTCGCGCGACCGCCGTCTGCATGCCGCGCGCGTCAAAAATCGCAGGCGCGTGAACTTCGTGAACTTGGGAGCCCTGCGCCGGCGCTCAGAAATCGATGGCAATGCCCTTCAATTCCCAATCGCCATAGCGCACCGGATCCTTGTCGAGCGGGTCCTTGTCCGGCCGCTGCATCGGTTCGGGCTCGGGCACCGGCGGGCTTTCGGAAAGATATGCCGGCGGCTTCACATGCTCGGGTCGCTTGCCCATCGGGATTGCCTTCCTTGGTTGCCCGGCCCATGTCGGCGGCCGAAGGAGCATGGTCAAGTGAACGGTTGGGAAGCACAGGCGCGGGCAGAGACTGAAATGGGTGCGCGCTGACGATGGCCCGGCCGAACATCCGCCGCCCCGCCGCTGCTGCCGCTGCCGAAGCCGACGCGCCCGGCGTCCCCGCCCGCCGCGCCGCGTTGAAGCTGCTCGATGCGGTGCTGCGCCGCGGGCTGGCGCTCGAACAGGCGCTCGATTCCGCGGCCCGGGGGCTGGCGCCGAACGACCGGGGCCTTGCCCATGCCATCGCCGCCGAGGCGCTGCGCCGGCTGCCCGATCTCGATGCGCTGATCGATTCGGCCACCCGCCAGCGCCTGCCCGACGATGCCAAGGCGCGCTTTGCGCTGCGGATTGCGCTGGTTCAGGCGATTGCGCTCGGCACCCCCGGCCATGCCGCGATCGCCACCGTGCTGCCGCTGGTCGATGGCGGGCCGCGCAAGCTCGTCCACGGCGTGTTCGGCACGCTGATGCGCGGCAATGCCACCCTGCCCGATCTGCCGATGCTGCCCGATGCCGTCGCGCTGCGCTGGCAGGCGCAATGGGGCGACGATATGGTGCAGGCCGCCTGCCAGGCCATTGCCGCCCCGCCGCCGCTCGATCTCAGCCTGCGCGAAGCGGGGGTGGACGTGCCCGGTTCGGTCAGCCTCGCCCCGCTGCACGCCAGGCTCGATCCGGGCACCAGCGTGACCGACCTTCCCGGGTTCGCCGAGGGTGCGTGGTGGGTGCAGGATCTCGCGGCCTCGATTCCAGCCCGGCTGATCGGCGCGGGGAGCGGCACCGCGCTCGACCTGTGCGCCGCGCCCGGCGGCAAGACGCTCCAGCTCGCCGCCGCCGGCTGGCAGGTGACGGCGGTCGATGCGTCCGAAAGTCGTCTGGCGCGACTTCACGAGAATCTGGCGCGGACCGGCCTGTCGGCGCAGGTGATCGCCGCCGATCTGCTCGAATGGTCGCCGCCCGCGCCCGCCGATGCCGTGCTGCTCGACGCGCCGTGCAGCGCCACCGGCATCTTCCGCCGCCACCCGGACGTGCTCCACCGCGTCCGCCCCTCGCTGATCGCCGAGATGGCCGAATTGCAGGCCCGGCTGCTGGATCGCGCCGCCGCCTGGGTGAAGCCCGGCGGCACGCTGGTCTTCGCCACCTGCTCGCTCGAACCGGCGGAGGGCGAGGCGCAGGTCGCGCCGTTCCTCGCCGCGCATCTGGATTTCGCGCTGGCCCCGGCGACGGCCGACGAATTACCGGCCGGCGTGATGCCCCGCGACGACGGCTCGGTCCGCATCCTGCCCGGCATGCTGGCGGAGCAGGGCGGGCTCGACGGCTTCTTCATCGCCCGCGTCCGCCGCCGGAGTTGAGCGGCTGTGGAAAAAGCTGTGGAGAAACGGTGAAGAAATGCGCTGGCACGCCGGGTTCGGTTGCGCCCGACTCGTGCGATGCGTAGAGCGGAGGGCATGCCGATCCGCATTGCCCCTTCGATCCTCTCCGCCGATTTCGCCCGTCTGGGCGAAGAAATCCGGGCGATCGACGCCGCCGGCGCCGACTGGATCCATGTCGACGTGATGGACGGGCATTTCGTGCCGAACATCACCATCGGCCCGGGCGTCATCAAGGCGCTGCGCCCGCACACCGCCAAGCCGTTCGACGTCCATCTGATGATCGCCCCCGTCGATCCGCTGCTTGCCGCCTTCGCCGATGCCGGGGCCGACACGATCTCGGTGCATCCAGAGGCCGGCCCGCACCTCCATCGCACGCTCCAGACGATCAGGGCGCTGGGCAAGCGCGCCGGCGTGGTGCTCAATCCGGCGACGCCGGTCGATGTGGTCGATCACGTCATGGACATGGTCGACCTGATCCTGGTGATGAGCGTGAACCCGGGCTTCGGCGGGCAGAAATTCATCGAAAGCCAGCTGCCCAAGATCAGCGAACTGCGCCGCCGCATCACCGCCAGCGGCCGGGCGATCGATCTGGAAGTCGATGGCGGTGTCGACCGGGAAACGGCGCCGAGGGTGATTGCCGCCGGCGCTGACGCCCTGGTCGCCGGCACCGCCACCTTCACCGGCGGGCCGGAACGCTATGCCGAGAACATCGCGGCGCTGAGAGGCGGTTGAACGCCCTGACCCCGGACCCCGGCGCCGACGGGGTCGAAGAAGGAAAGCGGCTGGTTCGGGTGGGCGGCGACCGCGGCCTGTCGCTCGCCGACCGCGTCGCCGATCGTTTCCAGCGGCTGGCTTGGCGCACGCCGCTCCACGCGATGCGGCTCAAGGGCCGGCACCCGCTCAAGCTCATCGCCGTCGCCGACGATCCGTTCTTCGGCGATCCGGTGCGCGGCAATGCCCTGCTCGACGGCAGCATCCGCATCCGCGGCGAGACCCGGCCGATCGCCACGCTCGACCTTGCCAAGCCGGACTGGTCGCCGGCGTTCGGCGCCTATCTCCACGGCTTCGCCTGGCTGCGCGACCTGTCGAGCGTCGCCACCCGTGCGGTCGGGGTGCCGATCGCCGAGGAGATCACCCGGCGCTGGCTCGCGATCCACGGCGAAAAGGTCGCCGATCCGGCCTGGCGGCCCGATCTGACCGGGCAGCGCATCCTGTTCTGGACTGCGCATGCGCCGCTGGTGCTCTCCTCGACCGATCAGGTCTATCGCTCGCAGCTGATGCACGCGCTCGCCCGCGGTGCCCGCCATCTCGATCGCACCGCCGACAAGGCGCCGGCTGGCGTTCCCCGCCTCGCCGCCTGGGCGGGGGTGCTGGTCGCCGGGCTGGTGCTGCCGGGCGGCGATCCCCGCCGGGCCTTTGGCGAAGCCGGGCTCGACCGGGCGATCGGCGCATCGGTGTTCGAGGATGGCGGCACCGTCGGGCGCTCGCCGGCCGGCCAGGTCGAAGCGATCCAGATCCTGACGCTGGTCTGCGAATCCTATGCCGCGCGGCGGATCGAGCCGCCGGCATTCCTGATCGGCGCGATCACCCGGATGGTCGCGGCGCTGCTCGGCACCTGCCACGGCGACCGCGGGCTGGCGAGCTGGCAGGGCAGCGGCCCGACCCGCGGCGATGTCGTCCAGCAGGTGATCGAGGCGACCGGCGTGCGCACCCGTCCGCTCAAGCAGGCCCGCGAATGGGGCTATCAGCGGCTTTCGGCCGGCAGCACGGTGCTGATCGTCGATGCCGCACCGCCGCCGATCGCCCGGGTCGCCGCCGAAGGCTGCGCCTCGACGCTGGCGTTCGAGCTCTCCGACGGTCCCAGCCGGATCGTCGTCAATTGCGGCGGCGCCGCGATCGCCGACGCGCAGCTTCCCGCCGAGCTCGTCCACGGATTGCGCACCACCGCCGCGCATTCGACGCTGGTGATCGGCGACAGCAATTCGACCGCGATCCATGCCGACGGCACGCTCGGCCGCGGCGTCAGCGAGGTCGAACTCGCCCGGCAGGAAACCGACAGCGCCAGCCGGATCGAGGCGGCGCATGACGGCTATGCCCGCCGCTTCGGCTTCCTCCATCGCCGCGCGCTCACCCTGTCGCATGACGGCCGCGACCTGCGGGGCGAGGACATGCTGCTGCCCGCCGGCCGTCGGCGCAGCCGCGACGCGACGCCGTTCACGCTGCGCTTCCATCTGGCGCCGCATATCGAGGTCTCCCCCACCGCCGACGGCATGGCCGCGATCCTGCGCACCCCCACCGGCATCCTGTGGCAGTTCCGCTGCAAGGGCGGCACGCTTTCGAGCGAGGAGAGCCTGTGGATCGATTCGCGCGGCCGGCCGCAGGCGACCCAGCAGCTGGTGGTCCGGAGCGAGACACCGGCGGGCGGCACCAGTGTCAGCTGGGTGTTTCACCGTTCGAAATAGCCGGGCCAAATAGGGCTTGCCCAGCGCGCCCCGATCCGGGAGAGGGGCGGGCCATGGACATCAAGATCACCCGCGCGCTCCTCTCGGTCTCCGACAAGACCGGGATCGTCGAACTCGGCCAGGCTCTGGCTGCCCAGGGCATCGAGCTCGTCTCGACCGGCGGCACCGCCACCGCCCTCCGCAACGCAGGTCTGGAGGTCCGCGACATCTCGGACCTTACCGGTTTCCCGGAGATGATGGACGGGCGGGTGAAGACGCTGCACCCCAAGGTGCATGGCGGCCTGCTCTCGGTGCGCAACAATCCCGAGCATCAGGCCTCGATGGCCGAGCACGAAATCGCGCCGATCGACCTCGTGGTCGTCAACCTCTACCCCTTTGCCCAGACCGTCGCCAAGGGCGCCGACCGCGATGAGATCATCGAGAATATCGACATTGGCGGCCCGTCGATGGTGCGCTCGGCGGCGAAGAACCATGAATCAGTGGCGATCGTCACCGATCCGGCCGATTATGCGCTGGTGATGGGCGGCACGACCACGCTCGACCAGCGCCGCAAGTTCGCCGCCAAGGCCTATGCCGCCACCGCCGCCTATGACGCGATGATCTCCAGCTGGTTCGCCTTTGCCGACCAGGGCGAGGCCTTTCCCGAAACGCTCAATATCTCGCTCAGCCGCGGCCAGGCGCTGCGCTATGGCGAGAACCCGCACCAGCAGGCGGCCTTCTATGCCGCGACCGGCCCGGCGGCGCGCGGCATCGGCCAGGCGCGTCAGGTACAGGGCAAGGAGCTGAGCTACAACAATTACAACGACGCCGATGCGGCGCTCGAGCTGGTCAGCGAATTCCGCGACGGCCCGCCGACCGCAGTGATCGTCAAGCACGCCAATCCGTGCGGCGTGGCGAGCGGCGCGACCCTCGCCGAGGCCTATGCGGCGGCGTTCGCCTGCGACACCGTCTCGGCGTTCGGCGGCATCATCGCGGTCAATCGTCCGCTCGACCGCGCAACCGCCGAGCAGATCACCGGCATCTTCACCGAAGTGGTGGTGGCGCCCGACGCCGACGAGGAAGCGCTGGCGCTGTTCGCGGCGAAGAAGAATCTCCGCCTGCTGCTCACCGGCGAACTGCCCGATCCGGCGCGGGCTGGCCTGTTCGCCAAGTCGATCGCCGGCGGATGGCTGGTCCAGGGCCGCGACAACGGCATCGTCACGCGCGACCAGCTCAAGGTCGTCACCAAGCGCCAGCCGACCGAGCAGGAGCTTGCCGACTGCCTGTTCGCCTGGACGGTGGCCAAGCACGTCAAGTCGAACGCGATCGTCTATGCCAAGGACGGCAGCACGGCGGGCGTCGGCGCCGGCCAGATGAATCGCCTGGAAAGCGCCCGCATCGCCGCGTGGAAGGCCAAGGATGCAGCCGACAAGGCCGGCTGGGCGACCCCGCGCACGATCGGCTCGGCCGTGGCGTCGGACGCCTTCTTCCCCTTCGCCGACGGCCTGCTGGCAGCGGTGGAAGCGGGTGCGACTGCGGTGATCCAGCCGGGCGGCTCGATCCGCGACGACGAGGTCATCGCGGCGGCCGACGAGGCCGGGCTGGCGATGGTGTTCACGGGGATGCGCCACTTCCGGCATTGAGACGCGCGCGTCGCGCCTCCGATGGGGGCGCGTCGCGACCCGTAAGTTGCCAAAGTTCACACTCGTGCGCGTTTTGTCGCGTACGTTCAGCGGCGACCGGCGGCGCCGCGCGGCACAGCGATCGTCGTCGGGAATGAACTGAAAAGTTCAAAGAGCAACAGGAACATATAGCGAACATATGCGCCGGCGTCAAGATTGGCGCCGGCGCGGCGGCGGGGTTTCCGTTGCGGGAACGACGATGGGTTTGGGGAAGCCGCCCGCCTAACCGGGTCTAGCGGTGTGAAGAACGGGTCACGCCGCCTCGCCGGCGATCACCTCCGCGCGGGGCATCTTGCGGAACAGCGAGCGATCCTCGGGACCGAAGCCGAAGCGGATGATGACATAGAGAAACGTCCCCAGCATCGCCGGCATGCCGAAGGTCATCTCCGCCCATTCATAACGGTGCGGCAGCGACATGAAGGCGGCGCCGACGAGCGCGGCAACGGCAATCGCCGCGAAGAAGCTGGGCCGGATGCTCACCACCGGCGCGCCGAGCTTGGCCTGGAGCAGCAGGCCCTTCGCTGCCGAGCCGATCGTCAGCGAAATCGCCAGCGCCACCGCCGGCGCGGCCGACTGGATCGGCACCGACCATCCCTGGCCGCGCGCGACGAAGATCAGCGCGAAGCTGAGGCTGATCTGGAGCATCAGCACGCAGACCGAGATCATCAGATTGGTGTGGCGGGCGATATAGACCAGCGCAGTTTCGCACACCGCCCCGGGCGAGGCGAACACCTCGGCGAACAGCAGGATGCACAGCGCGCCGGCGCCGATCACGAATTCGCGGCCGAGCAGGCCCATCACGCCTTCCGCCGGGACCGAGAACACGACGGCAAGGCCCGCCTGCGCGCACAGGATCCAGAAGCCGACCTGCCGCACCTGGCGGGCGACTGCCGGCCGATCGCCGGCGGCGAGGCTCTGCGTCACGACCGGCCCGAGGATCGGATCGAAGCTGGACTTGAGCCGCTGCGGCACCGAGGCGACCTGCTGCGCCATGTAATAGATGCCGACCACCGAAGGCGCGAACAGCAGGCCGAGGATGAATCGATCGACGTTGCGCGTCGCCCATTCGATCGCGTCCGCCCCGGCCAGCGGCGCATTGCGTTGTGCCAGCGCCCAGATTTCGGCGAGCCGCGGCCGCCAGCCATGCGGCAGGCCATATTCGCGAACGAACGGCACCAGCGACGCGACCAGCGCGGCGATCATCGACAGAACATAGGCGAACAACAGGCCGTCGCGCGTCGAGACGTAGGAAAAGGCCCAGGCGGCGATGCTGATCGTCCAGGGTTCGACGATCGCGCGCGCCGTGACCGAGGCGCCGATATTGTGGCGATAGGCGAGCGCGGAAAGCGACACGTCCGACAGCGCGGTGGCGATGACGACGAACGGCAGGAAGCGTTCGAGGCCCATCACCGGGCTGTTGGGAAACAGCGCCTGCGGGAACAGGATCAGCACGCCACCAGCGATCAGCGCCGCCACGAACGCCACGACCATCGCATCCCACACAACATGGGTGTGCGGACGATCAGTGCTCGACAGCGCCTGCGCCAGCCCGCGCTTGAGACCGAGCGTGGCGATCAGCGCGACGAATTCGATCACCAGCACCGCGATCGCGTAGCGCCCGACGACCTCCGGCCCATAGGCGCGGCCGGCGATGAACAGGAACGGGAGCCGCGCAATCAGCCGGATAATGAAGCCGAGCATGTTGGTGCGACCGCCCTTGGCGAGCGCGTTGATGTCTTGCGACGCCTGCCCCTGGCTCAATGCGCGGCGCCCCAGCTGGGGCCGACGCCGATCTCCACGCCCAGCGGCACGGTGAGCTTGACCGCAGGTTCGGCGGCCGTCGCCATCACCCGTTCGATGATCGGCTTGGCCGCCTCGACATCGCCTTCGGGCAATTCGAACACCAGTTCGTCGTGCACCTGGAGCAGCATGCGGACCTGATCCAGCCCCGCCTCGCGCAGCGCCGGGACCATTCGCGCCATCGCGCGCTTGATGATGTCGGCGCTGGTGCCCTGGATCGGCGCGTTGATCGCCGCGCGCTCGCTGCCCGCCC
Organism: Sphingomonas sp. RS6; assembly: GCF_054489705.1. Taxonomy (NCBI): domain Bacteria; kingdom Pseudomonadati; phylum Pseudomonadota; class Alphaproteobacteria; order Sphingomonadales; family Sphingomonadaceae; genus Sphingomonas; species Sphingomonas sp. RS6. The sequence goes on along the minus strand of NZ_JBTMWM010000001.1, from coordinate 785,520 downwards.
GCTCATTGGGGCTGGAGGCCTTGAGGCGCGGGAAGTGCGTCTTCCGGCCGAACAGCGTGGTCGTATAGCCCCGCTCCTTCGCCTCGCCCAGCGTATCGGCGATGTAGCGGTTGATGCCGGGGAAACGCTCGAAATAGCGGTTGATCATCGCCTGCGCCTCATCCGGCGTGACGTCGAGCCGGCCGGCCAGGCCCCAGCGCGAGATGCCGTAGAGGATCGCGAAGTTGATCGTCTTGGCGCGGCCGCGCGTGTCGCGATTGACTTCGCCGAACAGCTCCATCGCAGTCATGCTGTGAATGTCGTCGCCATTCTCGAACGCGGTGCGCAGCGCCGGCACGTCGGCGATATGCGCGGCGAGGCGCAGCTCGATCTGCGAATAATCGGCCGAGAGGATGACGTTGCCCGGCTCCGCCACAAAGGCGTCGCGGATCTGGCGGCCGATCTCGGTGCGGATCGGGATGTTCTGCAGGTTCGGGTCGGTCGAGGACAGCCGCCCGGTCTGTGCGCCGGTGAGGCTGTAGCTGGTGTGCACCCGGCCGGTATGCGGGTTGATCTGCGCCTGCAACGCATCCGTATAGGTCGACTTGAGCTTGGAGAGCTGGCGCCAGTCGAGCACCTTGAGCACCATCTCGCGGCCGGGCGAATCCTTGTCGGCGGCGATGCGCTCGAGCTCGTTGACGTCGGTGGAATAGACGCCGGACTTGCCCTTGCGGCCGCCCTTGATTCCCATCTTGTCGAACAGCACGTCGCCCAATTGCTTGGGGCTGCCGATGGTGAACTTGAACCCGGCGATCGCGTGGATCTCTTCCTCCAGCGACGCGATCTGCTGTGCGAAATCGGCGGAAAGCCTGGACAGCACGCCGGCATCGACCTTGATGCCGGTGCTTTCCATTTCGGCCAGCACCGCCAGCAGCGGGCGATCGACATTTTCGTAGACGCGCGTCACGCTTTCATAGGCAAGGCGCGGCTTGAGGCGGCGCCACAGCCGCAGCGTGACATCGGCATCCTCGGCGGCGTAGCGCGTCGCGGCCTTGAGATCGACCTGGGCGAAATTGAGCTGGCTCTTGCCCGTGCCGACCACGTCCTTGTACGCGATGCAGCTGTGCGACAGGTGTGTGGCGGCAAGCTCGTCCATCCCATGGCCGTGCAGGCCGGCATCGAGATCGAAGCTCATCACGATCGTGTCGTCATAGGGCACGACGCGGATGCCGGCGCGGCCAAGCACGATCATGTCGTATTTCAGGTTATGGCCGATCTTGAGGACGGCCGGGTCTTCGAGCAGCGGCTTCAATCGGGCGAGCGCTTCGTCACGATCGAGCTGCACCGGCTTCTCGGCGAACATGTCCGTCCCGCCATGGCCGAGCGGGATATAGCAGGCGAGGTTGGGCGCCAGCGCCATGCTGACCCCGACCAGATCGGCCTGGGTCGCATCGAGCCCGGTGGTTTCGGTGTCGATCGCCACCCAGCCCTGGTGGCGGGACACGGTGATCCAGCGATCGAGCGCATCGAGATCGGTGACGGTTTCATAGCCGTCGTGATTGCAGGGCGGGTCCTGCTCGACGCCGGGTGCTTCGTGCGCCTCCACCGGCGCATCGGCGACCGAGGAGAGGCGCGACAACAGCGTCTTGAAACCGTGATGTTCGAGGAAGGCGCGGAGCGGCGCTTCGGGGATGCCCTGAAGCTCGAGCGCCTCGAGCGGCTCGGGCAGCGGCACATCACAGGCGAGCGTGACGAGCTGATGGCTGAGCCGCGCCATTTCGGCATGCTCGATCAGATTGTCGCGCAGCTTGCCCTTCTTCATGCCGGGCGCGGCGGCGAGCACCGATTCGAGGTCGCCATGCTCGAGGATCAGCTTGGCCGCGGTCTTGGGTCCGATGCCGGGCACGCCGGGCACGTTGTCGACGCTGTCGCCCATCAGCGCGAGCACTTCGCCGAGCTTCTCGGGGCCGACCCCGAACTTCTCGCGGGTATCGTCCGGCCCCATCCGCTTGTTGTTCATCGTATCGAGCATGTCGACCGACGGATCGGTCATCAGCTGCATCAGATCCTTGTCGGAGCTGACGATCGTCACCTGCCAGCCCTGCGCCAGCGCCGCCTTGGTATAACTGGCGATCAGGTCGTCGGCCTCCCAGCCCAGCTCCTCGATACACGGCAGGCTGAAGGCGCGGGTGGCGTCGCGGATCATCGGGAACTGGGGGACGAGGTCCTCGGGCGCGGGCGGACGATGCGCCTTGTACTGATCGTACAGATCGTTGCGGAAGGTGTGCTCGGACTTGTCGAGAATTACCGCCATGTGCGTCGGGCCATCGGCCTTGTGCAGCGTATCGGCCAGCTTCCACAACATGGTGGTGTAGCCATAGACCGCCCCCACCGGCTCGCCATGCTGGTTCGTCAGCGGCGGCAACCGATGATAGGCGCGGAAGATGTAGCTGGAGCCGTCGACGAGATAGAGGTGGGGCATGCGCGTGGGAGATAGCAGCGCGCGAGGCGCCCGTCATCCCGCCGCGAACAGGCGGGCGATCAGACGCCCGCGGCGTGCTGCGCCACGATCGCGCGGACCACGGCGTGCATCAGCAGCTGGCGCTCGTTGATCGGGCGCGGCGTATCGCCGATCATCACCGCCAGCGCATAGGACCGGCCATCGGGCGCGGTGAGGATGCCGACGTCATTATAGCCGGCGGTGCGGCCGAACAGATCCTGGCCGGTGCCGGTCTTGTGCCCGAACGTCCAGCCCGGCGGCACCGCGCCGCGCAGCCGGTATTTGCCGGTGTGCGAGCTTTGCATCGTCGCGATCAGCCACGCGGTCGACGCCGGCGAGAGCAGCTCGCCGCGCTTGAGCCGGGCGAGCGCGCCGGCGATGGCGAGCGGCGCCGCGCCATCGGGCGGATCGGCGACATAGGAATCGAACGCGGCGACGCGGGTGGCGCGCGGCAGCTTCGCACGGGCGACGGCGAAGCTGTTGCCCATCGAATATTCGGGCTTCCACGCGGGCAGCCCGGCCGTGCCCATCTGCAACAGCTTTTCGCCCGGGCCGAATCGGATCGAGCCGAGCGCGTTGCGGGCAATGAACGAGCGGACCGCCGGCGGACCGCCGACAAGGCGCAGCAGCTTGTCGTTGCAGGTATTGTCGCTCATCGTCAGCGCGCGGCGCATGATTTCGCCGACGGTGCTCTGATAGCCCTGATCGCCCTTGACCAGCGCGGCGACCGGCTGGTGGAACAACGTGAAATCGGCGCGGGTGATCGTCAGCGGATCGTCGAGCCGGATGCGGCCCTGATCGACCTGATCGAGCACGGTCATCGCCACCCACATCTTGCTGACGCTCTGTTGCGGTAGCTTACGCGCGCCATTGGCGGCGGCGGTCCAGCCGCGATCGATGCTGGTCACCGCCACCCCGGCGACGCCATCGAAATTGCGGGTGAGCTGCGCGAGCGTCAACACCAGCTCGGCGGGCGCGGGCACTTCGGGACGGGGCGCCGCCTGGGCGGGCGGAATCGCCATCAGCGCCGAACCGGCGGGCACGGGCAGGAAGCTGGCAAAGCTCATCCGCTCATGAACGGCGCAACCGAGCAGCAGCGCAGGGCCCAGCCCCGCAACCGTCAATGCCCGTTCGACCCTGGAAAAGCGAAATCTGCGCACGAAACCAAGCCCTTTGCCCCTTTCACCATCATGCGGCGGGCGCGGCCGGAGACAAAGCGCGGGATTCTCCCGATGCGACGAGCCGACTCAGCGCAGCGATGAAAGGTGCGCGAGGGCGGAACCGGCGCCAAACCGTTACGGCACCAGGATCGTGTCTTCGGCGGTTTCCAGCGTGTCGGGATAGTCGAGCGTATAGTGAAGACCACGGCTTTCCTTGCGATGGAGCGCCGAACGGACGATCAGATCGGCGCTTTCGAGCAGATTGCGCAATTCGATCAGATCGGGCGTGACGCGGAAATGGCCGTAATAGTCGGCGACTTCCTCGCGCAGCAGCTTGATGCGGTGCGCGGCGCGCTCCAGCCGCTTGGTGGTGCGGACGATGCCGACATAGTTCCACATGAACCGGCGAATCTCGGTCCAGTTCTGCTTGATGACGACTTCTTCGTCCGAATCGGTGACGCGGCTTTCGTCCCAGGCGCGGATCGCCGGCGGCGGGGCGAGATCGCCCCAGTTGGCGGCGATGTGATTCGCCGCCGCCTCGCCGAACACGAAACATTCGAGCAGCGAGTTGGAGGCCAGGCGATTGGCGCCGTGCAGGCCGGACTGGCTCACCTCGCCCGCGGCATAGAGGCCGGGCAGGTCGGTGCGCCCGTCGCGATCGATCACCACCCCGCCACAGGTGTAATGCTGCGCGGGCACGACCGGGATCGGCGCCTTCGTCATGTCGATGTCGAGATCGAGCAGCCGGTGGTAGATGGTCGGGAAATGGTGCCGCACGAAGTCCGGCCCCATATGGCTGATGTCGAGATGGACATAATCGAGCCCGAGCCGCTTGATCTCATGGTCGATCGCCCGCGCCACGATGTCGCGCGGCGCCAGTTCGAGCCGCGAATCGAAATCGGGCATGAAGCGGTGGCCCGCCTCCTCCCCGGCGTCGGGGGGCAGCAGCAGATGCCCGCCCTCGCCGCGCACCGCCTCGGTAATCAGGAAATTCTTGACGTCGAGATTGTAGAGGCAGGTCGGGTGGAACTGCATCATCTCCATGTTCGAGATGCGGCAGCCCGCGCGCCAGGCCATCGCGATGCCGTCCCCGGTCGCGCCGCGCGGCGCGGTGGAGAACAGGTAAGTGCGCCCCGCCCCGCCGGTCGCCAGCACGGTCGCCCGCGCCGTGAACAGCTCGACGCGGTTGGTGCCGCGGTTGAAGGCATAGACGCCCCAGACATTGCCCGCGCCCGAATAGCGGATCTCGTGCCGGCTGGTGGCGAGATCGATCACCACCATGTCGGGCACCAGCGTGATGTTCGGATGCGCCTGTGCCGCGCGGAGCAACGCGGTCTGCACCGCAAGCCCCGTCGCATCGTCGACATGCGCGATACGCCGGTGGCTGTGGCCGCCCTCACGGGTGAGGTGCAGCGCATTGCCCTCGGTGTTGAACGGCACACCGAGCTTCACCAGCCGTTCGATTGCGGCGGGCGCGTTCTCGACCACCATTTCGACGGTCGCGCGGTCGTTGAGCCCGGCGCCGGCGACCATCGTGTCTTCGATATGGCTTTCGAAGGTGTCGCCTGCCTCCAGCACCGCCGCGATGCCGCCCTGCGCCCAGGCGGTCGAGCCCTCGGCAAAGCCGCCCTTGGCCAGCACCGTCACCTTGAAGCGATCGGCAAGGTTCAACGCGGCGGTCAGTCCCGCAGCGCCGGAGCCGATGACGAGGATGTCGCTGCGATGATCGGTGTCGGGCAAGATGCACTCCTTTGCCGCGCTTTAAGCGCGTCCGCGCGGCGTTTCGCAATCCCCGGGCGTTGACGAGCGGGGGCTCAGGCGACGACAACGCCCCGAACGGATGAGGAGAAACGGATGACCTGGCGCTGGCTGATCGCGACGATCGCGCTGATTTGCAGCGGCACCGCCCATGCGGCGCGCTGCACGATCGGCGCGCCGGGCACCACGGTGGCAGTGGCGATCGAGGGGACCGGGCGATCGATGCTGGTGCATGTGCCCCGCGGCGGCGCGGCGGCGCGGCTGCCGCTGGTGTTCGTGTTTCACGGCAGCACCGGCAATGCGCGGGCGATCCTGGCGCAATCGAAGCTCGAGGCGACATCGGACCGCCACGGCTTTCTGCTCGCCGCACCCGATGGCGGGATTGCCGAGGGCGGCGGCTTTGTGTGGAACATCCCCGGCGTGCCGACGGTTTCGGGCAAGATCCCGGGGCCGGACGATGCCGACGACGTCGCCTTCGTGAAGGCGGCGATCGACCAGCTGGCCGCGAAGGGCTGTGTCGACCGGGCGCGGGTCTATGCCACCGGCTATTCGGGCGGCGGGCGGATGACGTCATGGCTCGGCTGCGTCGCGGCGGACCGCTTCGCGGCGATCGCGCCGGTGGTGGGGCTGCGCGCGGGCAACCCGCTGAAGGAAACGCCGCGCATCCCCGATCCGGCGACCTGCGCGCCCTCCCGCCCGATGCCGGTGCTGGCCTTCGCGGGCGATGCCGACACCACCAACCCAGTGCAGGGCGGCGGCGCGGGATACTGGCAGTACACGATGCACACCGCGCTGGCTCGCTGGGCGGACCTGAACGGGTGCCGCGCGGGACCGGTGAAGCGCGAGGTTTCGGTGGAGGTGACGGAGGAGCGCTTCAGCCGCTGCTCGGGCGGCGCGAACGTGGCTGGACGGGTGAAGCGCGGCGCTGGCCATGTCTGGGTGGCGGACAACGAGGCGATGTGGACATTCTTCGCTTCGCATCGCCGGTGAGCAGGCTCGACGTTCAGCGGGACGCCGAGCCGCAACTCGTGGCGGACGTCTGGCTCTATGAAACCGCCGATGGCGGGAGAGCTGGGCCCGCCCTCCCCGGCTTCGGCTGCATCCTGATGACTAGCAGAGACCTACCGTATTCCGGTTGGGATGCCCTTCTCCTCCTTCGGGACCAACCCCTGCACCCCGGCGAGCGACGGCGCCTCGGATTCGTCTTTCTGACGCCGGAAAGCGCGCTACCCGTCTTCAGACAAGCGGAGCGCTTCTATCTTTGGGACGGACGCTTCATTGGCGAGGGCACGATCGCATCTCACATCGATAGCGCCCGATGATGAAGCGTCTCGTTCTTTGCTGCTTCTCGATGCCGCTTCTTAGCGGGTGCGGCACGGATACGCTGTGCTCGTTGGAGAGGTTGCACGTTGCTCGGGATCTTGGAGGCGACAGGGTTGCGGTCACGTCTGTTCGGAATTGTGGCGCAACATCTGATTTCGTGACCGTGATCAGCGTTGGTCGTGCCACGGAACCTCAGGCAGCCGCGACAGAGGTGTTCGTCGCCGACAGCGATCACGGAGCCGCATTGGATGGAGGCGGTGGCGCGATTTGGACTAGCGTCGTTTGGTCAGCGCCCGGCAAACTGTCCGTTGCCTATGCTTCCAAAGCACGTATCTTCAAGCAGTTGCCCTCAGCGAAGGGGGCAGACATCCGCTTCAAAGCAAGCGACCCACCGATATCGCCTCCGGTGGATTGAGGTTCCTACGCCGCCCGCGTCAGGTTCAGGAATACATCCTCAAGGTCCGCCTCGCGCGTCGACACATCGACGATCCCCAGCCCCGCCGCCTGCACCGCGCCCAGCACTTCGCCAGCATTGGCCTGGTCCTTGCGGTAGGTGATCACCAGCACGCGCTCGCCCTTCAGTTCCACCTTCTGGAAGCAGGCATTGTCCGGCGCCGCCGCGATGTCGCGGTCCACGGTCACCTCGACCACCTTTTCCTGCGCCATGCCGACGAGTTCGCGCGTGGGCTTGTTGGCGATCAGCTGGCCGTGGTTGATGATGGCGATGCGGTCGCACAGCTCCTCGGCCTCTTCGAGATAGTGCGTCGTCAGCACCACCGTCACGCCGCGCTGGTTGAGCTGCTTCACATAGGCCCAGAGCTGCTGGCGCAGTTCCACGTCGACACCCGCGGTCGGCTCGTCGAGCACGATGATCGGCGGCGAATGAACCATCGCCTTGGCGACCATCAGCCGCCGCTTCATGCCGCCCGAGAGCGTGCGCGAATAGGCGTTGGCCTTGTCTTCCAGATGCACCGCGCGGAGCAGCGCCATCGCGTCGAACTGCTCCTTGCGCACCCCGAACAGCCCGGCCTGGATCTCCAGCGTCTCCTTCGGCGTGAAAAAGGGGTCGAACACGATCTCCTGATTGACGATGCCGATGCTCGCCTTGGCGTTGCGCGGATTGGCGTCGATGTCGAAGCCCCAGATCGTCGCGCTGCCGCTCGTCTTGTTCACCAGCCCGGCAAGGATATTGATCAGCGTCGACTTGCCCGCCCCATTGGGGCCGAGCAGCCCGAAGATCGCCCCGCGCGGCACATCGAAGGTTACACCGTCGAGTGCGCGCTTGCCGCCCTGATAGGTCTTGCACAGGGTATCGATGCGGATCGCTGCCTGAGTCATGCCGTTCGCATAGAAGCGCGCGCAGCCGATTGCGAGCCCCCGCGCGCTTTGCTAGGGGCTTGTTCCATGATTGCGCCGCCCGAAGTGATCCGCACCACCCAAGCTCGTGTCGCCTGTGACGGCACGGGCCCCGGCCTGCCCGCCGCGCTGGGCCATCCGCGCGTGTTCCTGCAGATCGACGAATCGGGCTATGTCGATTGCGGCTATTGCGATCGCCGCTTCGTGCTGATCGGCGGCCCCGCCGACGGTGCCGACCAGAGCCAGCTGCCCGATCACCCGGCAGGCGCCAGCATCTAACACCAGCATCTAGCTGGCGCGGGCCACCGACGTCAGTTTCGCGTCAGGGGGCGCCCGAGCCTTCGTTCAACCTGACGGCGCTCCCAAGCTCCGTTGAGGAAAGGCACCTTGTCGAACACGGTCATCCCGTGAACGATAAGTCCAAGGCCCCAAAAGCCCAGCGGCCACAGAAACCAGAAATAGACCGGCGTGAACGCGAGGTTGATCGCGGCCAGCACGCCCATCACGACGACATACTGCACGAGATGCAGATAGAATCGCTTGAGATTGCGCACATGCGCCAGTGCGAGCGCCTCATCAGACGCAACGGAATGCAAGGAAGTTGGGGAATGGTCGGCTCCTTCAGGTCGGACCAATCCACCGCGAAAACCGCGGCGATCGCCTTGAGCGATTCGGTGCTTGGCGTGCCGCCCGCCTCCAGCCGTTGAATGGTCCTGGCGCTCACACCGCTTAGCGTGGCGAGTTCTTCCTGCGACCAGCCGTGGCGAAGCCGCAACTTCTGGATCAACATGCCTGCACCTCGAATCACCATTACCTGATTGGCGTGCTGAGGCGATCGTACCACGTCAGCGACCCGACACCGAGACGACGTGTGCCCGACATCTTCCCGGCGCCTGGCGGTTTACCTCGAGTGGTGAGCTTCCTACGTATAAGGAATGACCTATCCCTCCGATCCCCGCGCCTTCCTCTATCGTGAGGGGTTCGATCCCGATGCCGCCGTGCGCGTCACTGCCGATGCGCTGGCGAACGCCGAGGATGGCGAGCTCTATCTGCAATATCGCAAGACCGAGGCATTCGGCTTTGACGACGGGCGGCTGAAGACCGCGTCGTTCGATACCCAGTCGGGCTTCGGCCTGCGCGCGGTTTCGGGCGAGACGACCGCCTTTGCCCATTCCAACGAGATCAGCGCCGCCGCAATCCGCCGCGCCGCCGAGACGATGGCGCTGATCGATCCGGCGAAACAGGGCAAAGCGCCCCCGCCGCAGGGCAACAACCGCCATCTTTACACCGATGCCGATCCGCTCGACCTGGTGCCCTTCGCCGACAAGGTGAACCTGTGCCAGACGATCGACGCCGCCGCCCGCGCGCGCGATCCGCGGGTCAAGCAGGTGTCGGTCAGCCTCACCGGCCAGTGGAGCGTGGTCGAGGTCGTGCGCGCGGACGGCTTCGTCGCCACCGATGTGCGGCCGCTGGTGCGGCTCAACGTCTCGATCGTGGTCGAGCAGAATGGCCGGCGCGAAACGGGCAGCTTCGGCACCGGCGGGCGCACCGTCTATGACCGGCTGTTCCAGCCCGAAACGTGGAACCGCGCGATCGACGAGGCGCTGGCGCAGGCGCTGGTCAATCTCGATGCCGTCGCGGCACCGGCGGGCGACATGACCGTGCTGTGCGGGCCCGGCTGGCCCGGCGTGCTGCTGCACGAGGCGGTGGGCCATGGCCTAGAGGGCGATTTCAACCGCAAGGGTACCAGCGCCTTTTCGGGTCGCATCGGCGAGCGCGTCGCAGCGCCGGGTGTGACCGTGGTCGACGACGGTTCGATCCTCGACCGGCGCGGCTCGCTCTTGATCGACGACGAGGGCACGCCGACGCGTGAGACGGTGCTGATCGAGGACGGCATCCTCAAGGGCTATATGCAGGACCGCTTGAACGCGCGGCTGATGGGCGTCGAGCCGACCGGCAATGGCCGTCGCGAATCGTTCCAGCACGCGCCGATGCCGCGGATGACCAACACCTTCATGCGCGGCGGCAAGGACGATCCCGCCGAACTCCTGTCGCGCGTGAAGAAGGGCATCTATGCCAAGAGCTTCGGCGGCGGCCAGGTCGACATCGTCTCGGGCAAGTTCGTCTTCTCGTGCACCGAGGCGTACCTGATCGAGAATGGCAGGCTGGGCGCACCGATCAAGGGCGCGACGCTGATCGGCGACGGGCCGACCGTGCTCAACAAGGTGACCGGCATCGGCAACGACTTCGCGCTCGACGAGGGCATCGGCATGTGCGGCAAGGGCGGCCAGTCGGTTCCCGCCGGCGTCGGCCAGCCGAGCTTGCTGGTGGAAGGGCTGACGGTGGGCGGCACCGCGGCGTGAGCGCGGCGGTGCCCCGGTTCGACCGGCGGACATTGCTGGCGGGGAGCCTTGCCACGATCGCGCTGCCCGGCGCGACATGGGCGCGAGCGCCGCGCCTGCTCCACGCCGATGATTTCCGCCACGGCCTGTCGCAGTGGCGCGTCGAGATGGAACGGCCGGCGCGAATCGCGGCGGAGGCGGGCACGCTCGACATCGATACGCCGGGCGGGGTGACGCTGTGGTTCCGGCCGGTGCTGAGCGGGCCGGTCGCGATCGACTATCGGGTGACCGCGGTCGCAGCCGGCGGCGCCAATGATGCGGTGAGCGACGTCAATTGTTTCTGGATGGCGCATGAGCCGGTCGCGGCGGAGGGCAGCACGACGGTGCGCGAGCGCAGCGGCGCCTTTGCCGATTATGACACGCTGGCAACCTATTATGCCGGGATCGGCGGCAACCGGAACACGAGCAGCCGCTTTCGCCGCTATGTCGGCAAGCCCGGCGTGCGGCCGCTATTGCCGCAGCACGACCTGTCGGCACCCGGCGACCTGCTCGTCCCCAACCGGCCGATGCGGATTCGGCTGATCGCCGATGGCGGTCGAATCGCTCTGATCCGCGACGGCCGCACGCTGTTCGCGCTCGACGACTCCCGGCCCTATACGCGCGGGCTGTTCGGGCTTCGCACGACGCAGAGCCATTTGCGCGTGAACGATTTAAAGGTGTGGCGCCTTGAATAATCACATTGTGGGAATTCATTCCATATAATACGCTAACTCCTGCAATGGCCGGACAAGGCCGCGGAGGAGGGATGCCATGGGTCGAACGATCGTTTCGCGCCGCGAGCTGCTTGGCGGCGGAGTCGCCGGCGCCGCGCTGGCAACGCCGCTGGTCCCGGCAGCGGCCGCGACGCCGATGCCACATGGTGATTCGGCCTGGATCGACGGCGCCCCGCCGGCAGGCGCGATCGAGGGGCAATGCTGGGGCCAGGCCTGGCCGCGCGGGCGCCTGCCCCGCCGCACGCAATTCGCGCTGACCGCGAGCGACGGCGCGCCCCTGCCCGTCCAGAGCTGGACGACCGCCTATTGGGCCGACGGATCGATCAAATGGACCGCACATGCGATGCCGGCGAGCGCGCGCGCGCAGGACGGCTATCGGATCGCGCCGGGCGTGCCGGCGGTTCCGGCGGCGCCGGTGACGGTCCGCGCGACGCCGAAGACGATCTTCGTCGAGAACGGGGCGCTGCGCTGGGAAATTTTCCGCAGCGGCGGCGTGCTGGCGCGGGCGATCGATGCGCAGGGCACGGTGCTGATCGATGCGGTGCGGCTGGTGGGCGAATTCCGCGCCGACCGGCCGGACGGGCCGCGCGTGGCGCTCGACGGCGCGATCCTACGCGCCGAGGTGGAACAGGCCGGGCCGGTCCGCGCGCTGATCCGCATCGATGGCCACCACCGCGCTGGGGCGCAGACGCTGCTACCCTTCACGGTGCGGCTCGAAGTCTTCGCCGGATCGCCGGCGCTTCGCATCGTGCACAGCGTGACCCATGATGTCGATCCGGCGACGATGTTCGTCTCCGGGCTTGGCGTCGTCGCCGATGTGCCGATGCGCGGCGCGCTGCACGATCGGCACATCCGCCTCGCCACCGGCGACGAGACGATGCTGGTCGAGGCGGTGCGCCCGCTCACCGGGTTGCGGCGCGATCCCGGCCGGGCGTTCCGCGAGGCACAGGTGGCCGGCCGCGCGGTGCCGCCGGTCGAACAGATGCGCCCGCCGGTCGGGGCGCTGCTCGACCGCATCCCCGCCTGGGGGTCGTTCCGCCTCACCCAGTTGTCCGCCAATGGCTTCACGATCGCGAAGCGCACCGGCCAGGGCATGGGCTGGATCGACGCGGGCGAGGGCCGGCGCGCGCCCGGATTCGGCTATGTCGGATCGCCCTGGGGCGGTGCGGCGATCGCGGCGCGCTGGTTCTGGCAGCGGCATCCGACCGAACTGGCGATCGACGGCGCCAGCGGCGAGCGCGCGCGGCTGACCGCCTGGCTATGGTCGCCCCGCGCCGCGCCGATGGACCTGCGCCCCTATCACGGGGTGATGGGCATGGCGGATTATGATGCGCAGAACGAAGGGCTCCAGATCACCTATGAGGATTATGAGCCCGGCTGGGACAGCGCACGCGGCATCGCCCGTACCAGCGAGCTGACGATCTGGGCCTTCGCCGCGACGCCGCCGATCGAGCGACTGCAGGCGCTGGCGCGAACCGCCGCCGAGCCGCCGCGGCTGATGGCCGATCCCGCCCAGCTCCACGCGGCGAGCGTGTTCGGCGACTGGGCACTGCCCGACCGGTCGACCCCGGTCCGCAGGCGGATCGAGGACCAGCTGGCGGGGCTGATCGACTTCTATCGCGGCGAGGTCGATCGCCGCAGCTGGTATGGCTTCTGGAATCACGGCGACGTGATGCACAGCTATGATTCGGATCGGCACCAGTGGCGCTATGACGTCGGCGGATTCGCCTGGGCGAACAGCGAGCTTTCGCCCGATCTGTGGCTGTGGACGGCTGCGCTGCGCAGCCGCGATGCCCAGGCGTTCCGTCTGGCCGAGGCAATGACGCGGCATACGAGCGAGGTCGATGTCTATCATCTCGGCCGCTTCGCCGGGCTGGGGACACGCCACGGCGTGCAGCATTGGAGCGACAGTTCGAAACAGCCGCGCATCAGCAACGCCGCCTATCGCCGCATCTTCTATTACCTGACCGCCGACGCGCGCACGGGCGACCTGATGCGCGCCCTGGTGACGTCGCAAGAGGCGCTGCGGCGCGTCGAGATCGGACGCAAGGTGCCGGGGGCGAAGCACGAGACGCTGCCCGACGGCGTGATCGAAATGTCGTTCGGCACCACCTGGGCGGTGCTGGCGGGCGCGTGGCTGACCGAATGGGAGCGCACCGGCGACGCGAAATGGCGCGACCGGATCGTCGCCGGGATGGACAGTATCGGCCGGCTGCCGCGCGGCTGGCTGACCGGCAGCGCGCCCTATGACCTGGCGAGCGGCCGCTTTCTCGATCGCGGACCGAAGATCCAGCTGTCGCACCTCAATGCGGTGTTCGGCGCGGTGGAGGTGAATGCCGAACTGCTCGACCTGATCGACGTGCCGCGATACCGCGCGGCGTGGCTCGATTATTGCCGCTGGTACAATGCCCCCAAACCCGAATGGCTGGCGAAATGGGGCGAGCCGTTCGGCCCGCGCAACCTGCGCCAGGCGCATTCGCGGCTGACCGCCTATGCCGCGCATGCCACCGGCGACGCGGCGCTGGCGGCGCGGGCGGCCGAGGAATTCCTGTCGGGCGATGCGGGACTGCCACTTCATCGCGACGATCCGCGCCGGGCGCTGCCGGGCGGCGGCCTCGAATGGCCGGGGATTTCGACCAACGCCGCCGCGCAATGGGGGCTGGCCGCGATCCAGAACCTCGCGCTGATCCCGCAGGCGCTCGACGCCGCAGCGCCGGCATCGCCGCCGGGCTGAGCGGCCACGGCGGCGAATCAGGCGATCAGCCGGGCGACCTCGTCGAAATCATGCGCGACATGCTGCACGCCCAACGCGCGCAGCCGTTCGCCATGATCGGCTGCGCAGTGCGCGCCGGCGCACAGGCCGATCACCGTCGCGCCCGAGGCGACTGCGCCGGTCACGCCCACCGGCGAATCCTCGAGGATCACACACGCCTCGATCGGCACGCCGAGTGCTGCGGCGGCGTGGAGATAGAGATCGGGCGCGGGCTTGCCGCGCGCGACATGCTCGCGACCGCTGAACAGCTTGTCGCCGAACAGGTCCCGGACGCCGAGATGGCGGAGATGCGTATCGAGCCAATGCGTCCGGCTCGATGAGGCGATCGCCTTGGGCAGGTCGGCGGGCAGGCTCTCCAGGAAGCGAAGTGCACCTGCGACCGCCGGGAGGCCCTCTGCCAATGCGCGCGCGTCCTCTTCGGCCCGCGCCGCGTGAAAGCCCTCCGGCACCGCCCGGCCGATCCAGCGCTCGATCGCCGCGAGAAACTCGTCGCCGGCGAGGCCCATGAAATTCGCCATCGAATGTTCGGGCGTGGTCGGGTGGCCGATGCTGGTCAGATAATCGGCGATCTGCCGGTTGCCGGCATATTCGCTTTCGAGCAGCACGCCGTCGAAATCGAACAGGATCGCATCGAATCGCACCGACAGCGTTGCGGGCATCCGCCTCATCTCGTTCATTCCCGTACTCCGAACAACGCGGTGCCGACACGGACATGGGTGGCGCCGATCGTCACCGCGGTTTCATAGTCGCTCGACATGCCCATGCTGAGGCCGGTCAGGCCGTGATCGCGCGCCAGCTTTGCGAGCAGCGCGAAATAGGGCGCCGCCTCCAGCCCGGCCGGCGGCACGCACATCAACCCGGCGAGCGGCAGATCAGCCGCCTTCGCCTCGGCGAGCAGCGCGGGCAGTTCGGCCACTGGGCAGCCGCCCTTTTGCGGCTCGTCGCCGATATTGACCTGAAGGAAGCAGGCCGGCCGGCGATCGGCCTTGTCCATCGCGCGGGCGAGCGCGGTTACCAGTGAGGGCCGGTCGACGCCGTGGATCGCATCGAACAGCGCGACGGCATCGTCGGCCTTGTTCGATTGCAGCTGGCCGACAAGGTGGAGCGCGATGCCCGAAGTCGTCTCGCGCAACTGCGGCCATTTGGCCTGCGCCTCCTGCACCCGGTTTTCGCCGAACACGCGCTGACCAGCGTCGATCAGCGGCTGGATCGTCGCCGCATCATGCGTCTTGGAAACTGCGATCAGCGTGACGTCGTCGGGCTTGCGGCCGGCGATCTTGGCGGCGCGGGAAATCGCGGTCTGCACCGCGGCGAGCCGCTGGCTGGCATCGTCTTCAAGCATGGCGCGCGCTATAGGCGTGGCGATGCGGCCCCGCCACCCCCCAATCCCCCGCCTGTGGCTGATGACCGATCCCCGGATGGGCGAGCGGCTGTGGGACGCGCTCGAACACTTGCCGCGCGGCAGCGGCGTGATCTTTCGCCATTATCAATTGTCGCCGGCCGAGCGCCGGGCGCTGTTCGCGCGCATCGCCGCGGTGGCGCGACGGCGCGGGCTGGTGCTGGTGCGCGCAGGCGACACGCGCTTTCGCGGCGAGGCCGGGACGCATGGCGGGCGCGGGGCTGGGCTCACCACCTGGCCGGTGCATTCGCGGGCCGAGGCGATCGCGGCGATTCGCGCGGGCGCCGGTGCGCTGCTGGTCTCACCGGTGTTCGCGACTCGCTCCCATCCCGGCGCGCGCACGCTGGGCGTGGTGCGGTTCGGCATGCTGATTCGCGGCCTGGGCGTGCCGGTGATCGCCTTGGGCGGCATGAACCCGGCATCGGCGCGGCGGCTTAGCCGGCTCGGCATTCACGGATGGGCGGCGATCGACGCCTGGGCGTCCTGATTCGCAAGCGATTCGGCCGCCGCGATCGGCAGCCGACAGCGATCAGAAGCGGAAGGCAGTGCCGATATAGATGGCCTGGCTGTCGCGCGACTGTTCCGAGGTGAGCTGCGTCAGACGGTCCCGCTCGCTTTTGTAGCGGACGCCCGCGGTCACGTTCAGGTTGCGCGACACCGAATAGGAGCCGCCGAGATCGAACGAATAGCTGGGCTTGTCCCCGGTGAGCGAGATCGTACCGGGCAGCGGGCGATCCGACGTCGCCTGGAGCTTGCCGCTCAGCCGCTTGCCCTGATAGCTCACGCCGATATCGGCGCGCTCGACGCTGCCGGGCTGATCGACGATTTCGACCTTGGTGACATCGCCCGACACCGAAAACCGCTTCCAGCCGACCGAAACGCCCAGATTATAGGCGATCGGTGCGAGACTGATCGAGGCGGGCAGCGCGGTCGGCACGTTGCTGGCAACCTGCGCGGTGCGGGTGGAGCGGGCACGCGCCGTCACCGACACCGCATTGCGCGAGGCCGGCCGGGCATCGGCAGGGGTGAAGCGGAAACTGTCATCCGCCATGCCGCTGCGCGCCAGCACGGCCGCGAGCTTGGGATCGGCCGCGGCGGGGGTGAACACCCCGGGCGCACGGACCATCGACGACGTACGAACGGCCGGCTTTAATGCGCGATCACGTTCCTGCGCCTGGAGCGCGGGTGCGACGACGAGCCCGGCGGCGCACAGCGCCCCCAGCCCGATCCCCGACATCCACTGAACCAAACGCATCTGCATTCCTCTCTTATGGGTGCCCCTACCATGATTCAGAAGCAACGTTCCACCGGCGGAAATGATTTTCCCGGAGTGTTGCAAGCGGCCCACAGGTGGCGCCCCGCGCCGAACCGCCATCACATCGTGTCCCGCCTTGCTCCCGCCACATCACGGCCTATAGATGCAGTCGCTCACTCCCCTTGGCCGGTAGGAATTCGTCGTCAATGAACCGCCTGTTGCGCATCGCGATCCTGGGGTCGCTCGCTGTTTCCGTCGCCGCCTGCGGTGGCAAGGCACGCCCCGAAGCCGATCTCGCGGCGTCGAAGGTCACGACCATCGGCGTGAACGCCTATCTGTGGCGCGCCAGCCTTGACACGCTCAGCTTCATGCCGCTGCTCCAGGCTGATTCGAACGGCGGCGTGATCATCACCGACTGGTATGTGAACCCCAACACCCCCGCCGAGCGGATGAAGGTGACGGTGACCGTACTCGACCAGGATCTGCGCGCCGATGCGCTGCGGGTCGCGGCGCTGCGCGAAGTCAATCGCAACGGCGCGTGGGTCGCCGCGCCGGTTCAGGCCGCGACCGTGCAGAAGCTGGAGGACATCATTCTCACGCATGCCCGCGACCTGCGCCGCGCAGCCGTCGCAAACTAATCGGAAGCCCAGATGGCGTCTCGCTTCAATCCCTTGAAGGCGGACGGGGTGTGGCAGAAGGCGTGGGAGGAAAACCGCACCTTCGCCGCCCGCGACGATTCGCCCAAGCCGAAGTCCTATGTGCTCGAGATGTTCCCCTATCCCTCGGGGCGCATCCATATGGGCCATGTGCGCAACTACACGATGGGCGACGTGCTGGCGCGCTTCCGCCGGATGAAGGGCATGGAAGTGCTCCATCCGATGGGCTGGGACGCCTTCGGCATGCCCGCCGAAAATGCCGCGATGGAAAAGAAGGTCCATCCCGGCGCCTGGACCCGCCAGAACATCGCGACGATGAAGGCGCAGCTCAAGCGGCTGGGCTTCGCGCTGGACTGGACGCGCGAGATCGCCACCTGCGAGCCTGACTATTACGGCCAGGAACAGGCGCTGTTCCTCGACCTGTACGAAGCCGGGCTGGTCTACCGCAAGGAAAGCGCGGTCAACTGGGACCCGGTCGACATGACCGTGCTCGCCAACGAGCAGGTGATCGACGGGCGCGGCTGGCGCTCGGGCGCGCTGGTCGAGCGGCGCAAGCTCAACCAGTGGTTCCTCAAGATCACCGATTTCGCCGATGACCTGCTCGAAGGGCTGAAAGGCCTCGAGCATTGGCCGGACAAGGTGAAGCTGATGCAGGAAAACTGGATCGGCAAGTCGCAGGGGCTGACGTTCCGCTTCGCGCCGCTGGTGCCGCTCATGGAGTCGATCGAAGTATATTCGACGCGTCCAGACACCATTTTCGGCGCGAGCTTCCTTGCCATTTCCGCGGATCATCCGATTGCGCGGGAAGTCGCTTCGCGTGATGCCGAAGCCGCCGCATTCATCGAGCGCTGCAAGCAGGGCGGCACGACCGCCGCGGAATTGGATACGCAGGAAAAGCTCGGCTACCACACCGGCTACGAAGTCCTGCACCCCTTCGACAGCGGCTGGACCCTGCCCGTCTTCATCGCGAACTTCGTCCTGATGGATTACGGGACGGGCGCCGTCATGGGCGTGCCAGCGCATGACCAGCGCGACTTCGAGTTTGCGACCAAATACGGTCTCGAAATTCGTCGGGTCGTGTCGGATGGCGACAAGACAGACGCCAAGTTCCAAGAGAGTGAGGCCTATACCGGCCCCGGCACGCTGGTGAACTCGCACTTCCTCGACGGCCTGGATGTCGTCGATGCCAAGCGTGAGGTGATCCGCCGCGCCGAGGAAGGCGGCTGGGGCACCGGCAGCACCGTGTGGCGCCTGCGCGACTGGGGCGTCAGCCGCCAGCGTTATTGGGGCACCCCGATCCCGATCATCCATTGCGAGGATTGCGGCCCCGTCGGCGTGCCGAAGGACCAGCTGCCGGTCTCGCTGCCTGAGGACGTCTCGTTCGACGTGCCCGGCAACCCGCTGGATCGCCACCCGACCTGGAAGCATGTCGATTGCCCCAAATGCGGCAAACCCGCGCGGCGCGAGACCGACACGCTCGACACCTTCGTCGATTCGAGCTGGTATTTCCTGCGCTTCGCCAGCCAGCCTGCGGACAAGCCGTTCGACAAGGCGGTGGCCGAGCAGTGGCTGCCGGTCGGCCAGTATATCGGCGGCGTCGAGCATGCGATCCTGCACCTGCTCTATGCGCGCTTCTTCACCCGCGCGCTGCGCCATATCGGCCGTATCGACGTGGCCGAGCCGTTCGCGGGGTTGTTCACGCAGGGGATGGTCACGCACGCCAGCTATTATCAGCTGGAAGTGCATGAGGGGCTGGAGCGGAAGCTCTATTTCGAGCCGTCCCAGGTCTCGTTCCGCGCGGACGGATCGGCCTATCTGACCGACACCGGCGCCGAGGTTACCGTCGGCCGCGTCGAGAAGATGTCGAAGTCGAAGAAGAACACCGTCGACCCGACCGAGATCGTCGACCAATATGGCGCCGACGCGACCCGCTGGTTCGTGCTCTCCGACAGCCCGCCCGAGCGCGACCTGGAGTGGAGCGAGAGCGGCATCGAAGGCGCGTGGCGCTTCGTCAACCGGCTGTGGCGCCTGTTCGACGGGCTGGAGGCGGCAGAGGGCGAGGACAAGGACCTCGACCGCAAGCTCCACCGCACCATCGCCGGCGTCGCCGAGGATATCGAGGCGCTGACCTTCAACAAGGCCGTCGCCAAGCTCTACGAACTGACCGCGGCGATCGAGAAGGCCAAGCCCTCCGCCTCGCGCACCACGGCGATCCGCACCCTGGTCCGCGTGGTAGCGCCGATGGTGCCGCACATCGCCGAAGAGGCCTGGGCGGCGATGGGCGAGACCGGCATGATCGCCGATGCCGAATGGCCGGCGGTCGACCCGGCGCTGCTGGTCGATGACGAGGTGACGATCGCCGTGCAAGTCAACGGCAAGCTGCGCGACACGCTGGTGATGGCGAAAGGCTCGCCCAAGGATGTCATCGAGGCCGCCGCCCTTGCATCCGACAAGATCGTCCGCACGTTGGAGGGCAAGGCGCCGCGCAAGATCATCGTGGTGCCCGATCGATTGGTGAATATCGTCGCATGACCAAGGCCGCTGCCCTGCTCGTTCCTCTCGCGCTCGCCTTGTCGGGCTGCGGGCTCCATCCGCTCTATAGCGGCGGCGGCAGCGGCGCGGTGGCCTCGACGCTGGCGGGCGTCGAGGTGGCGCCCATCGCCGGCCAGTCGGGCTGGCTGGTGTCGAACGCGCTCAAGGACCGGCTCGGCAGCCGTGGCACCACCGCGCGCTACCGCATGGAGGTCAAGCTCGACGACCAGATCATCGGGCTGGGCGTGCGCGCCGACGATTCGGTGACGCGCGAGCGGCGGACGCTGCGCGCGCGCTACCAGCTGATCGATCTGAGCAACGGCCAGGTCGTGCTCGACGCGACTGCCGGGTCCGATGCCGGTATCGACGTGGTCGGTTCCGAATATGCGACGATCGCGGCGGAGAAGAGCGCGCTCGAACGGCTTTCGGGCATCGTCGCGGACCAAATCGTCGCGCGCGTCGCGCTGTTCGTCCGCTCCGGCGCAGCGCAACCCGCGAAATGAAGGCCAGCGCGGGCCAGATCCGCGCCGCCGTCGACGCGCCGAAGCCGGATATCCGGCTCTATCTGCTGCACGGGCCGGACGAGGCGGGTGCCGCCGATCTTGCGCAGCGGCTCGGCCGGGCGATCGGCGCCGATGCCGAGCGCGTCGATATCGACATGAAGATGCTGCGCGATCAGCCGGGGCTGCTTGCCGACGAGGCGGCATCGCTCTCGCTGTTCGGCGGCGCACGCTACATCCGCGTGACGGGGATCGAGGAGGGCGCGGCCGAGGCGGTGGCGCTGCTGCTCGGCGCCGAGCGCGCGGGCAATCCGGTGGTGGCGATCGGGCCGGGGCTGAAAAGCACGGGCAAGCTCGTCAAGGCGGCGATCGCCGCGCCCAATGCGATGGCCTTTGCCTGCTATCCCCCCGAAGGCGCGAGCGCCGCGCAGCTCGCCGCGACGATCGCGCGCGAGAATGGCCTGCGCCTGACCGGCGACGTGCCGCAGGGGCTGGCGATGGCGAGTGGCGGCGACCGCGCGATCCTGACGCGCGAGATCGAGAAGCTGGCGCTGTTTCTCGACGCCGCGCCCGATCGGCCGCGCGATGCCGATCAGGCGGCGCTCGACGCGATCGGCGCCGATCTGGGCGAAGGCGAATTGTTCGGCGCGATCGACGCGGTGCTCGACGGCCGTGTCGGCGAGGTGGGCGAGGAACTGGCGCGGCTGGCGGAAAGCGGCGGCTCGGCGATCCCGCTGCTGCGCCAGCTGGTCCGCCGCCTCATCACCCTCGCCGAACTGCGCGCGGAGATGGATGGCGGCGCCAGCGCCGAGGATGCGATGGAGCGTCAGCGCGTCTTCTTCAAGGAACGCGCCGCCACCGGCCGTGCGCTGCGCCGCTGGTCCGCCCCGCAGATCGCCCGCGCGATCGAGCGCGTGCGCGCCGCCGAGCGCGCGATGATGCATTCGGGCAGCGCCGGCGAACTGCTTGCCGAGGCCGAATGCGTCGCGATCGCGCGCGCGGCGGCCCGCGCCCGCGGCTGAACCCGACGCGCCGCGCAGTCCCGCGAACAATTGCACTTGGCCGCTCGACGCGGCTAGAGGCAGTGCATCATGACCACGATCCCTCCCGAACTCCGCGCAGCCGCGCTCGTCTCCAAGGCCTGGCCCTATGAAGAGGCGCGCAAGCTGCTCAAGCGCTACCCGCAGATCGCAGAGGGTGGCGCGCCGGAGAAAGGCCATGTGCTGTTCGAGACCGGCTATGGCCCCTCGGGCCTGCCGCATATCGGCACGTTCAACGAAGTGTTGCGCACCACGATGGTTCGCCGCGCCTTTGAGAGCCTGTGCGATGTGCCCACCCGCCTGATCGCGTTCAGCGACGACATGGACGGGCTGCGCAAGGTGCCGGACAATGTGCCGAACCAGGCGATGCTGCGCGAACATCTCGGCAAGCCGCTGACCCAGGTGCCCGATCCGTTCGAGAAATATGAAAGCTTCGCGCACCACAATAATGCGCGGCTGCGCGAATTCCTCGACCAGTTCGGCTTCGAATACGAGTTCGCCTCGTCCACCGACTATTATACCGGCGGCCGCTTCGACGAAGCGTTGCGCGGCGTGCTGCGCCACTATCAGGGCATCATGGACGTGATGTTGCCGACGCTCCGTGCCGAGCGCCAGGCGACCTATTCGCCCGTCCTGCCGATCAGCCCCAGGTCGGGCATCGTGCTGCAGGTGCCGGTCGAGGTGGTCGATGCCGAGGCCGGCCTGATCGCGTTCGAGGATGAGGGCGAGCGGACCGTGCAGAGCGTGCTGGGCGGCAAGGCCAAGCTGCAGTGGAAGGTCGACTGGGCGATGCGTTGGGTGGCGCTCGACGTCGATTACGAGATGGCCGGCAAGGACCTGATCGACTCGGTCACCCAGTCGGGCAAGATCGCCCGCGTGCTCGGCGGTCGCCCGCCCGAGGGCTTCAACTACGAGATGTTCCTCGACGAGAAGGGCGAGAAGATCTCCAAGTCCAAGGGCAACGGCCTCAGCCTCGAACAATGGCTGACCTATGGGCCGGAGGAAAGCATCGCCTTCTACGCCTATCGCGAGCCGAAAAAGGCCAAGCAGCTGCACCTGGGGGTGATCCCGCGCGCGATCGACGAATATTGGCAGTTCCGCGGCAATTATGCCGGCCAGGCCGTAGAGCAGCGGCTCGGCAACCCGGTCCACCACATCCACAATGGCGAGCCGCCGGCGGAGACGCTGCCGGTCACCTTCGGGCTGCTGCTCAACCTGGTCGGCGTGATGGGCGAGGCGAGCAAGGAACAGGTCTGGGGCTATCTTACGAATTATGTCCCGGACGCGAACCCGGAAACCTATCCGGCGCTCGACCGTCTGATCGGCTATGCGCTCGCCTATGCCCGTGATTTCGTCGCCCCGACGCTCAAGAAGCGCGCGCCTGCGGGCGTGGAGATCGAGGCGCTCCGGCGGCTCGACGCCGAACTCGCTGCGCTGCCGGCCGATGCGACGGCCGAAGCAATCCAGGACCAGGTCTATGAAATCGGCAAGACCGGCGGCTTCGAGAATTTGCGCGACTGGTTCAAGGCACTGTACGAAACGCTGCTGGGATCGGAACAGGGGCCGCGCATGGGCAGCTTCATCGCCCTCTACGGCATCGCCAACAGCCGCAAGCTGATCTCGGAGGCGCTGGCGCGCGCAGCCTGAGCCAACGGACGAACAGGGGAGACGATATGACCGCGGCAATCCGCAAACGGCCGGTATCGGCGCTTCGCGCTTTTCTCAGGAGCGAGGCGGCCGGCGGCATCGTGTTGATCGTCGCGGCCGCGCTGGCGATGCTGCTGGCGAACCTGCCGGGGATATCGGAGGACTATTTCCACCTGCTCCACCTGGAAACCGGGCCGGTGATCAGCCCGCTCTATGGGCCGATGACGGTGCATCTTTGGATCAACGACGCGCTGATGGCGGTGTTCTTCCTGATGGTGGGACTGGAGATCAAGCGCGAGTTCGTCGACGGGCGGCTGGCCAGCTGGCAGCATCGCCGGCTGCCGGTTGTGGCCGCGGCAGCGGGCATGGTGGTGCCGGCGGCGATCTATCTGGCGGTCACCAGCGGCGTGCCGGGGCTGACCAATGGCTGGGCGATCCCGGCCGCGACCGACATCGCGTTTGCAATCGGCGTGCTGGCAATCCTCGGCACGCGCGCGCCCGCCTCGCTCAAGCTGTTCCTGACGACGGTGGCGATCGTCGACGACATGGGTGCGGTGGCGGTGATTGCGGTCGCCTATACCGAAAGCATCAATTCGCTGGCGCTGGGCCTGGCCGCGCTCGTGATGGCGGTGATGTACGTGCTCAATCGCAGCGGCGTGCACCGACTTTGGGTGTATCTGCTGCTCGCCGCGCTGCTCTGGTATTTCGTGTTCCTGTCGGGCGTGCACGCCACCGTGGCGGGCGTGCTCGCGGCGATGATGGTGCCGATCCGCAAGACCCCCGGTGCGCCCGATGCGGCGGATTCGCCGCTCCACCGGCTGGAGCATGCGCTGCACCCGATTTCCGCCTTCTTCATCGTGCCGGTATTCGGCTTCGCCAATGCCGGCGTGTCGCTGGGCGGGTTCAGCGCGAGCGTTCTGCTCGAACCGCTGCCGCTGGCGATCGCGATGGGCCTGTTCTTCGGCAAGCAGATCGGCATTTTCGGCAGCATTTGGATCGCCGACCGCACCGGCTTCGCCTGCCGCCCCGCCTATACAAGCTGGCCGCAGGTCTATGGCGCCTCGATGCTCGCCGGCATCGGTTTCACGATGAGCCTGTTCATCGGCGGCCTCGCCTTCCCGGGCAACGAGCTGCTGGTCGACGAGGTGAAGATCGGCGTGCTGGTCGGCTCGATCCTCTCGGCGCTGGCCGGCTACGCGGTCCTGCGGTCGACCAGCACCGCGAGGCCGAGAATCGCCAGGCCGCCCAGCGCCAGCAGCGCGCCGACCCAGCCGGTCGACGTCCAGCCATAACCGGCGGCGATCGCGAGGCCGCCCAGCCAGGGGCCGAGCGCGTTCGCGGTGTTGAAGGCGGAATGGTTGAGCGCGGCGGCCAGCGCCTGCGCGTCACCCGCGACGTCCATCAACCGCGTCTGGAGGACGGGCCCGAGCGCCCCGGCAAAGCCGATCGCGAACACGTCGAGCGCGATCAGCACCGGTGAATGCGCCGCCAGCGGATAGAGCGCGAGCGCGACGGCGCTGGCGATCAGGAGCGCCGCACCGGTGGGCATCAGCGCGCGATCGGCGAAGCGCGGCACGACGATATTGCCGGCGATCATGCCCAGGCCGAAGATCGCCAGCACCAGCGGCACCGCCCAGGGCGGCGTGCCGGTAACCTGCATTAGCGTCGACGCGACATAGGTATAGACGCAGAAAAGCCCGCCAAAGCCGATCGCGCTCACCCCCAGCGTCAGCCACACCTGGCCGTTTGCCAGCGCGCCGAGTTCGCGCAAGGGGCTCGCACCCTGTTCCGGCCGGTCCTTCGGCGCCAGCCACACGACCAGCGTCACCGTGAGCAGCGCCAGCGCCGCAACCACCGCGAAGCCCCAGCGCCAGCCGACCGCCTGGCCCAGCCAGTTCGCCGCCGGCACGCCGAGCACCGTGGATACCGCGAGCCCGAGCATCACCCGGCCCACCGCCTGCGAGCGCTGGTCATATGGCACCAGCGATGCCGCCACGAGCGCGGCGATGCCGAAATAGGCGCCGTGCGGCAGGCCGCTGAGGAAGCGGAACAGCAGCATCCAGTGATAGGTCGGCGCCAGCGCACTCAGCGCGTTGAACAGCGCGAAGCTGGCCATTAGGGCAATGAGCAGCGCCCGGCGCGACCATTTCGCGGCCCCCACGGCGAGCAGCGGCGCGCCGACCACCACGCCCAGCGCATAGGCGCTGATGACATGGCCCGCGGTCGGCTCGTCGATCCCGAGCCCTGCCGAGAAATAGGGGACAAGGCTCATCGTCGCGAATTCGGTGGTGCCGATCGCGAATCCGCCCATGGCGAGCGCGAAATGGACAAGGGCGGCCGAATGGCCGGTCGGGCGAGGCAGGGGGGCGTGCACCGCGCCCAGATGGGTTTGCTGCAGTGCAGCGTCAACGACGCAGGTTGCAACCGCCCATGCGCCGCACGCAACCCTGCGGTTCCGCCGCTTGCCCGGCCCGGCTTTGTCGTTACACTGCCGGTTCGTGGCGTCTTCCACTTCCTCCACGGCCCTCGGTGCCCGAACCCGGCTCGTCGAGGCGCTGGCCGGCGTCGCGCGGGGCGAGCGGACCGCGCTCCGCACCGTCTATGATCTCACCGCGGCGAAGCTGATGGGTGTTTGCCTGCGTATCTGCCAAGACCGGGACGTGGCGGAGGAGGTGATGCAGGAAGTGTACCTCAAGGTCTGGCGCAGCGCGGGGCGATTCGATGCCGCGCGGGCAAGCCCGATCACCTGGCTTTGCACGATCGCGCGCAACACCGCGCTCGATTCGCGCCGTGTGCGCGGGCTGGGCGAGGCAGCGCCGGTCGATGCCGCGCTCGACCTGCCCGATGATCGCCCGTCGGCCGATGCGCTGATCGAGGCGGGGGAAACGCAGGCGCGGATCCTCGACTGCATCGATGCGCTGGACGAACATCAGCGCGGCGCGATCCGATCGGCCTTTTTCCACGGCATGACGTATCCCGAGCTGGCGCAGCGCGCGGCGGTGCCGCTGGGCACGATGAAGAGCTGGATACGGCGCGGCCTGATCCAGCTCAGGGGGTGTCTGGGCGATGGCTGAACCGCCACCCCTTCCCCCCGAGGATGTCGTGCTCGCCGCCGAACTGGCGCTGGGCGTGCTCGACGGCGAAGACCATGCCGCGGCGCGGCGGCGCCAGTTGGCGGACCTCGATTTCGCCGCCGCGGTCGAGCATTGGGCGCTGCGCTTCGCGCCGCTGTCGCACGGCATTGCCGATGCGCCCGTTCCCCCGGCATTGTGGGACCGGATCGCCGAGCGGCTGCCCGATGCGGGCGATCTTCGCGTGGTGCGCGCCCTGCGCCGCTGGCGTGCGGCCGCGATCGCCGCCGGCGCCGCCGCCGCCGTGCTGCTGGCGATCGTGCTGGTCCGCCCGGATCCCGCCGCGATCGCGCCCGTGCCGGCGACCGCCCCGGCGATCGTCGCGCAGATCACCGGCGACGAAGGCGTGGCCCTCGCCGCGCGCTACGACCCGGCACAGGCGGTGCTGCATGTCCGCACCGACAACATGCCCGCCAGCCCGCTCGCGCCCGAATTGTGGGTTATCCCGGCGGGCGGCAAGCCGGTATCGCTCGGGCTGGTCGCCAGCCGCGGCGATCGGGCGCTGGCGGTCGCGCCGGGGCACCGCGCGCTGATCGAGGAGGGCGCGACGCTGGCGATCACGATGGAGCCGGCGGCGGGTGCCCCGCATCCGGGGCCGAGCGGGCCGCCGGTTGCGGCAGGAAAAATAACCATCCTTTGATATTCTCTGCATCCGCCGGGCAAGTCACGCCGTAGCTTCCGTCGCACCCGCAGGATAGGTGCGTTGCAAGAGGAAGCTAGAAGATGACGTATAAGTCCAGTCTCGCCTCGCTCACTGGTGTGGTCGGTGCCGCCCTGATCGCCACGGGTGCCATCGCCGCCGTACAGAATTACCCGATGGTCGGCGGCGCGGCGATGATGCCGAGCAAGAACATCGTCGAGAATGCCGTCAATTCAAAGGATCACACGACGCTGGTCGCCGCTGTAAAGGCCGCCGGGCTGGTCGATACGCTTTCGGGCGCCGGCCCCTTCACCGTCTTCGCGCCGACCAACGCCGCCTTCGCCAAGCTCCCCGCCGGCACCGTCGACACGCTGGTGAAGCCGGAGAACAAGGCGACGCTGACCAAGATCCTCACCTATCATGTCGTTGCGGGCAAGCTGAACGTGGCGGACATCGCCGCCAATGCCGCCGCGCACGGCGGCAAGGCGATGCTCACCACCGTCGAGGGTGAGCCGATCACGATCATGAAAGGCCCGAGCGGCGGCTGGTGGATCGAGGATGCCAAGGGCGGCAAGGCCAAGATCACTATTGCCGATGTGAACCAGTCGAACGGCGTGATTCACGTGATCGACAGCGTCCTCATGCCCTGACGCTGCCGAGGGCCCGCATCCCCCTAGAGGCGCGGCCCGGCCCGCCGGCGACCCTCCTTGCCGGCGGGCCTTCACTTGTCAGATGCCCAGCCAGTCGAGCCCGGCGGGCAGCGCGGATGCCGAATAATCCACCTGCAACACGCGGCGATGCCCGCCACCGGCGCTCGCCGCCGATGCGTGGAGGATCGGGGTGGCATAGAGCCAGATGTCGCCCGGCTGCGCCAGGCAGGTCGCGATCGCTGACCGTTCGACCACCCCCGCGATGTCGCGCTCGGCCACCTTGCCCAGGCGGTGCGAGCCGCACGCGATCAGCAGCGGCGCATTGTACGCCGGCACCGGATCGAGATGGATGCGGAGCGTCACCATCGATTCGATGATGGCGAAGGGCGGCTCGACATGGCACAGCCCCTGTTTGATCGACCAGGGGCCATAACCGTCCACATCAACGCGATGGCGCACGGCGATGGTGCGATCCTGATGCCAGCCGAGCGCCCAGTTGGTCGCTGGGCTCTTGTCGAACAGGATCGCGCGGACGGGCCGGGCCGAAGGGCCAAGGCGAGCCGCGGCGGCGGCGCCGAGCGCGTCGATCGCCAGTCGGTCGGAGAGGCCGGCGACGTCATGAAGGCGAAGCCCGGCCCGATCGCCCGGCAGCGACCTGGCCAGCGCGTCGAGATCGCCAAGAAAAGGGGCGGCCGCACCGGCAAGGTGCGCCGCCCCATCGCGTTCGAAATCAAGCGTCACGCCGCGCTCAGAGCTTTTCGGTCAGCTCCGGCACGACCGTGAACAGGTCGCCGACAAGGCCGATGTCCGCCACCTGGAAGATGGGGGCGTCCTCGTCCTTGTTGATCGCGACGATCGTCTTCGAATCCTTCATGCCGGCCAGATGCTGGATCGCACCCGAGATGCCGACCGCGACATAGACCATGGGGGCCACGATCTTGCCGGTCTGGCCGACCTGATAGTCGTTCGGCGCATAGCCGGCGTCCACCGCCGCGCGGCTCGCGCCAACGGCGGCCCCGAGCTTGTCGGCCAGCGGATCGATCAACGCGTGGAACTGCTCCGCGGAGCCGAGCGCACGGCCGCCCGAGACGATCACCTTGGCGCTGGTCAGCTCGGGCCGCTCCGACGCGGCGATTTCCGAGCCCGCGAAGGCCGAAAGCCCCTGGTCGCCCGCTGCCGCCACGGCTTCCACCGTGCCGCTGCCGCCGGTCGCCGCCGCCTTGTCGAAGGCGGTGCCGCGCACGGTCAGCACCAGCTTCTTGTCGCTGGTCTGCACCGTGGCGATCGCGTTGCCGGCATAGATCGGCCGGGTGAAGGTGTCCGCACCCTCGACCGAGAGGATGTCCGAGATCTGCATCACGTCGAGCGCGGCGGCGACGCGCGGCGCCACGTTCTTGCCCGTGGTGGTCGCCGGGAACAGCACCGCATCATGGGCATCCATCAGCTGGACGACCAGCGGCGCGACATTCTCGGCCAGGAAATGCTCATAGGCCGCATCGTCGGCGACATGGACCTTGCCCACGCCGGCGATCTGCGCGGCGGCCTCGGCCACACCCGATACGCCCTTGCCGGCGACGAGCAGGTGCACTTCCCCCAGCTGGGCAGCCGCGGTGACGGTGGAGAGCGTTGCGTCCTTGACGCTCTGATTGTCGTGTTCGACCCAAACCAGCGTCTTCATCACGCGACTCCCATGCCCTTGAGCTTCTCGACCAATTCGTCGACTGAACCCACCTTGATGCCCGCCTGGCGCTTGGCCGGCTCGACGACCTTCAGCGTAGTCAGGCGCGGGGTAACGTCGACGCCGTAATCCGCGACGGTCTTCTTCGCGACCGGCTTGGTCTTCGCCTTCATGATGTTCGGCAGCGTCGCGTAGCGCGGCTCGTTGAGGCGGAGGTCGGTGGTGACGATCGCCGGCAGCTTGAGATCCACGGTCTCCAGGCCGCCGTCGATCTCGCGGGTGACGTGCACGCGATCACCGGCAATCTCGACCTTCGAGGCGAAGGTACCCTGCGCCCAGCCAAGCAGCGCAGCGAGCATCTGGCC
The DNA here is from genome assembly GCF_054489705.1 of Sphingomonas sp. RS6. NCBI lineage: Bacteria > Pseudomonadati > Pseudomonadota > Alphaproteobacteria > Sphingomonadales > Sphingomonadaceae > Sphingomonas > Sphingomonas sp. RS6. Next base: position 756,063 of record NZ_JBTMWM010000001.1, on the reverse strand, counting down.
GGTCTGGTTCGAATCGTCGTCGATCGCCTGCTTGCCGAGGATGATGAGGCCCGGCTGCTCCTCTTCCGCGACCTTGGCGAGCAGCTTGGCCACCGCCAGCGGCTCCACCTCGTCATCGGTCTGGATCAGGATGCCGCGATCGGCGCCCATCGCGCGCGCGGTGAGCAGCACATCGGTTTCCGCCTTGGCGACACCGATCGTGACGACGACGATCTCGGTCGCCGCGCCCTTCTCCTTCAGCCGGACCGCTTCCTCGATCGCGATCTCGTCAAAGGGGTTCATGCTCATCTTGACGTTCGCCAGATCGACGCCCGTGCCGTCCGCCTTCACGCGGGGCTTCACATTATAGTCAAGCACGCGCTTGACCGGTACCAAGACCTTCATCGCATCCTTCCTGTCTGCCGGGGCTGTCCCCAGACAATTGGGTTACGTTTACGCGAACGTCAACCGCTTGCGAGCGATTCGGCGTACGCAGGGATCAACGCGCCGAAGGATTCCGGCGGCGGAAATTTTGAATAGCTGACGGAAGCGCCAGTCTTCGCCCAGGGGAAAGCCTCGTCTGTCCACGTCTCGATAAACGGCGGCGCGGCGGGCGGCGCATCCAGCATCGTCGAGCGAATGTTCACAAAGGCGTCGAGCCCCTCGGGGCGGGTGAACAGCCAGCTTTTGCAATGGTCGCAGTGAAAATGCCGGGCGGAGCCGTGCAGGCCCCCGATCACCGGCTCGCCTTGCGTCACTGCAAAGGCCTCCGCCGGGTAGAGCGCGCTCAGCGAATAGGCGCTGGCGGTCATGCGCTGGCAGCCGGTGCAGTGGCAGGCCATGGTGACGAGCGCATCGCCCGCCACCCGGAACCGCACACGGCCGCAGCGGCAGCCGCCCTCGACCGACTTGCCAGTCGGGGCGGCCAGATCGCTCACGCGACCTTCTTCACCTCCGCCACGATCTTCTGGGCGGCATCGCCCAGGTCGTTGGCGGGAACGATGGCGAGGCCCGAATTGGCCAGGATGTCCTTGCCCTGCTGCACGTTGGTGCCTTCGAGGCGGACGACCAGCGGCACCGAGAGGTTCACTTCCTTGGCAGCCGCAACGATGCCCTCCGCGATGATGTCGCAGCGCATGATGCCGCCGAAGATGTTGACCAGGATGCCCTTCACCGCCGGATCGCTCAGGATGATCTTGAACGCCGCGGTCACCTTCTCCTTGTTCGCGCCGCCGCCGACGTCGAGGAAGTTGGCCGGGAACATGCCGTTCAGCTTGATGATGTCCATCGTGGCCATCGCCAGGCCGGCGCCGTTGACCATGCAGCCGATATCGCCGTCGAGCTTGATGTAGGCGAGGTCGTACTTCGACGCCTCGAGCTCCATCGGATCCTCTTCGGTCTCGTCGCGCAGTTCCATCAGGTCCTTGTGACGGAACATCGAGTTCGAATCGAAGCCGACCTTGGCATCGAGCACCATCAGCTTGCCATCGTCGGTGACCGCGAGCGGGTTGATTTCGATCTGCGAGGCGTCGGTGCCGAGGAAGGCGTTGTACACCTTGCCGGCCAGGCTCTGCGCCTGCTTGGCGAGATCGCCCTCGAGGCCGAGCGCCTTGGCGACGGCGCGGCCGTGATGCGGCATGAAGCCGGTCGCGGGATCGACGTCGAAGGTGTGGATCTTCTCCGGCGTGTCATGCGCGACGGTTTCGATGTCCATGCCGCCTTCGGTGGAGACGACGAACGCGACTCGGCCGGTGGCGCGATCGACCAGCAGCGCGAGGTAGAATTCCTTGGCGATGTCGACGCCGTCGGTGACGTACAGGCGGTTGACCTGCTTGCCGGCAGCGCCGGTCTGGATCGTCACCAGCGTATTGCCGAGCATCTCGGTCGCGGCGTGACGGACTTCGTCCTCGGTCTTGGCGAGGCGGACGCCGCCCTTGGCTTCGGCCGGCAGTTCCTTGAACTTGCCCTTGCCGCGGCCGCCGGCATGGATCTGCGCCTTCACGACATAGAGCGGCCCAGGCAGCTTCTTCGAGGCTTCGACGGCCTCCTCGACGCTCATCGCGGCAAAGCCGGCCGGCACGGGCACGCCGAACTTCGCGAGCAGTTCCTTGGCCTGATATTCGTGGATGTTCATGGAGCGATCCGCCTTTTCGAAGAGCGAGAAAGAGAGATGCGGCCGCCTAAAGCACAGCGGGTCCGCGGAATCCAGCCTTTACGACATTATTGCGATTGCGAACAAATCGCAAATCAAGACTTGTTTGTTGCGAGCACGCAATGGGCGGCAGCGCCCGCGGTGACCGAAAGGATCGCCGGATCCTCCAGCGCACGCAGCCGGCGCAGCAATTCCCCGACCGAGCCCGCCCCCGATGCCCGCGGCAGGTCGGCAATGCGCATCAGCTGGGCGAGCGACAGCCGGTCCGCCATCCGTTCGGCCATGCACGCGGCCATCGGCCGGGACAGGCCGGCACGTTCCAGGCCGTCGCGCAGTCGCGACTCGGGGCCGGCGCAACCGCCCAGCACGAGCAGCATGACGAACAGGGGTGGGACCAGCCGGCGACGCGCCATCCCGCCATTATAAGCACCGCCGCGCCTCGATCCAACCGCCCGCCCTGTTCCTTTGGGCAAAGTCAATGGAAAGCGCCGCGCCGATCGCCTACATGACCGGCATGTCGTTCGTTCCTGGAATCGCGCTGTTTGTCGCCACCGTGCTGGGCATGGAGCTGTTCGCCTATGTCGCGCATCGCTGGATCATGCATGGCCCAGGCTGGTTCCTGCATGCCAGCCACCATCGTCCGCGGCATGGCAACTGGGAACTGAACGATCTCTATGCGGCGATCTTTGCGGTGCCCTCCTTCGTGCTGCTGCTCGGCGGCGTGCGGCTCGGCTGGTGGCCCGGCTGCACCTGGATCGGCGCCGGGATCGCCGCCTATGGCATGATCTATTTCGGCTTCCACGACGTCGTCGTCCACAAGCGGCTCCGCCACCGCTATGTCCCGCGTTCGAGCTATATGAAGCGGATCGTGCAGGCACACCGGCTTCACCACGCGGTCCGCACGCGCAAGGGGACGGTGAGTTTCGGCTTCCTCTGGGCGCCGCGGCCCGAGGCGCTGAAAGCAAAGCTGCGCGCCAGTGGCGCCTTGGTCCAGTCGAGCACAATCCCGGATTGACGGGAACTCGCCTGCACCACACATCATGATGATCATGGATCATCTGAATCTCTCCGAGTCCGAATGGCGCAAGCGCCTGACGCCGGAACAATTTCACGTGCTTCGCCAGGCAGGCACCGAACGTGCCTTTTCCGGCCGGTACAACGACAACAAGGCCGACGGCGTCTATCGCTGCGCCGGCTGTCAACTCGAACTGTTCGACAGCGCCGACAAATATGAGTCCGGATCGGGCTGGCCCAGCTTCACCCGGCCGATCGCGCTAGGCCATGTCAGCGAACATGCCGATACCAGCCACGGCATGCGCCGCGTCGAGGTGCGCTGCGCGCGCTGCGACGGCCATCTCGGCCATGTCTTTCCGGACGGCCCGCCGCCGACCGGGCTGCGCTATTGCATGAACTCGGTGAGCCTGGATTTCCGTTCACGTGGTGGCAATACCGGCGAGCCTAGAGCCAGCTGATCCTTGTGACTTTCCAGCGCAGACTGTATCCGACCTCCCCTTAGATGGCCGCAAAATCCAAAACCGCAGTCGCGCCCTGGTGGCGCCGGGGATCCTTCTGGAAGAAATTCTTCCTCTGGTCGTTCGTCGGCGGGTTCGTCGCCGGGCTGCTCGCGGTCGTCGCGCTGACGATCACCGTCTATTCGGCGCGATCGACGCTGCCGAGCTTCGACGAGCTCAAATCCTCGCCCAACGGCCAGATGATCCGCGTCCATGCGGTCGACGGCACCGTGCTCGTCTCGCTCGGGCCGAGCTATGGCGAATGGATCCGCTACGACGACATTCCGAAAGTGATGCGCGATGCGATCATCGCCGTCGAGGATCGCCGCTTCGAACAGCATTGGGGCGTCGATCCGGTGGGCGTGGCGCGCATGCTGTGGGTCGCCAAGCGGCTGCATGACAGCGGACGGCGCCTGCAGGGCGGATCGACGATCACCCAGCAGGTCGCCCGCACGATCTTCCTGTCGAACAAATACAGCCTGACGCGCAAGATTCGCGAGGGCGTCCTGGCGCTCGCGCTCGAGCGCAAGTTCACCAAGCACCAGATTCTCGAACTGTATCTCAACAAGGTCTATTTCGGCGGCGGCGCCTATGGCATCGACGCCGCCAGCCGCAAGTTCTTCGGCCATCCGGCGACGAAGCTCTCGCTCGGCGAAGCCGCGATCATCGCCGGGCTGGTCAAGGCCCCCTCGCATTATTCGCCCACCGCCGATTCCGAGGCCGCGGTAGACCGTGCGACGGTGGTGCTGAAGGTGATGGCCGAAACGGGCAAGATCAGCGAGGCACAGGCCCGCGCCACCGATCCCCGCACCGTCGCGCTCGCGCCCGAGCCCAAGCAGAACAGCGTCCGCTATTTCACCGACTGGGCGCTACCCCAACTCGAAGTGCTGATCGACGAGACCGACGCCCCGCTCGATGTGTGGACGACGCTCGATCTCAACATGCAGCGCGCCGCCGATGCCGCGATCCGCACCAACGCGCCCGCGGGTGCGCAGGGTGCGCTGGTCTCGCTCGATCGCGACGGCGCGGTCCGGGCGATGGTCGGCGGGCGCGACTATGTCGCCTCGATCTACAATCGCGCGACCCAGGCCGAGCGCCAGCCGGGATCGTCGTTCAAGCTGTTCGTCTATCTCGCCGCGCTGGAGGCCGGCCACAAGCCCGACGATATCGTCGTCGACGAGCCGGTCACGATCGACGGCTGGACGCCGCGCAACGACTCGCGTCGCTACAGCGGGCCGATCACGATCCGCACCGCCTTTGCCTATTCGGTCAACACGATCGCGGCGAAGCTGGGCCAGGAGGTCGGCTTTTCGACCGTCGCCGACATGGCCCGGCGGTTCGGCATCACCACGCCGATCAACACCCAGCCGGCGATGGTGCTCGGCACGTCGAACGTGCGGCTGATCGACATGACGCGCGCATTCGCCTCGGTGGGCAATCGCGGCGTCGCGGTGACGCCGTATGGCATCACGCGCGTCACCGCCAACGGCCAAGTGATCTATCAGCACGAGGTCGACACCAGTCACGTCCTCGTCGCCAACTATGTCGCGGCGCAGATGACCGATCTGATGCAGACGGCGGTCGCCACCGGCACCGGCCGCGCGGCACAGCTGGGTCGCCCCGTCGCGGGCAAGACCGGCACCACCACGTCGAATAAGGATGGCTGGTTCATCGGCTTCTCGAGCGGGCTCACCACCGGTGTGTGGATTGGGCGCGACGACGCCAAGCCGATCCGCGGCCTTTCCGGCGGCCATGCCCCCGCCCAGGCGTTTCACGACTTCATGATCAAGGCGGTCGCCAACCGGCCGGTCGAACAGTTCGATACGCAGGTGACACTCCCCGAATATCAGCTCGAACCCGATGCCGACGCCTATGGCGCGCCCGACAATGGCGTGTTCGTCGATGAGGACGGCTATCCGGTGGAAACCGCGCCGGCCCAGCCGGTGCCGGGCGCAGGCGATGGCAGCATGGCCGCGCCGCAAAAGGCTCCCCCGCGCGAGGACGAGCGGCTGAACCAGGACTGGATCAACCGGATGACCGGCCGCGCGCCCGCCCAGCCGCAGCAACCCGGCATCGGCCGCCAGGCGCCGCGCCAGCCGCAACCCGCCAACCCGTCGCAGGATCGCACCACCCCGCGCGATCGCGACGAGGAGTATTGAGGACAAGGCCTCAGGAGTCGCGGCCGATCCAGTGCAACGCCGTGCCGTGGCGGCGCAGCCATGCCCGCATCGGCGCAGGATCGGCGCCATAGAGCCGCTCGACCAGCCGGTGAAAATCGGCGCCGTGATTCATGTGGAGGCGGTGCGCCACTTCGTGCGCGACGGTTGCCCGGCGGACCTCGGCTGGCGCCAGAATCAGCCGCCAGCTATAGCGGATCGCGCCCGAACTGGCGCAGCTGCCCCATCGGCCGCGCGGATCGCCCACCGATACGCGCGAGACCGATACCCCCGCCAGCGCCGCATAGTCCGCCGTTTCGGCGCTCAGCACGCGCAGCGCCTCGGTACGTAGCCATCGTTCAACGCGACGTCCCAAGCCTTCGCGCGGCCCGCCGCACAGCAGCGCATCGCCCTCGCGGCGAACGGTTCGCACGGCCGGCGCCGGCCAGACGATCGTCAGTTCCGCGCCGCTCAGCGGAATCCGCGCGCCGGGTTCGAACGGCCGCGCGACGGGCAGCGCGGCGCGCTGCGCCTCGATCCAGTCGGCCTGTTCGGCCACCCATTGCATCGCCTTGGCCAGCGACGCGCGCGGCGGCAGCGTGAGTCTCACCCGGCCGTCACGCGGATCGATCGCCAGCCGCATCCGCCGGGCGCGGGCGTGGCGGACAACCTCCACCTCCGGCGTCAAAGCCGGCGATCCACCATGTGGTTCTCTAGATCGCCGGCATCATCCTCGGAAACGGTCCAGCCGCGCGTCGATTCGCCGGCGCGGTGAACCGCCTCGGGATCGCCGCTCACCAGATAATGCCATTGGGGCAGCGGCTCGCCCGCCGCGCGCAGCCGATAGGCACAGGTCGTCGGCAGCCAGTCGATCGTCGTCACGTTGCGCATGCTCAGGCGGACGCACTCGCTGACATAGGCGTGGCGATGCTTGTAATCCATGCAGCGGCCCATCGTGCGATCGAGCAGCCGGCAGGCGACGTTGGTGGCATAGAGCTCGCCGGTTTCATCATCCTCCAGCTTGTGCAGGCAGCATTTGCCGCAACCGTCGCACAGCGCCTCCCATTGGGCGCGATCGAGCCGTTCGAGCGGCACGTCTTCCCAGAATCGATCGCTCACCGGACCCAGCGCTTCAGTTCGTCGGCGACCGCCGCCGAATCCTTCTCGAGCGGCAGGCTGGTGATCGGCTTGCCCTCCGGTCCCATCAGATAGGCGACCGCGGTGTGCCCCATCAGATAGCCCGACGGCGTCGGCTGCTTGTTGAACGCGACGGCATAGTTGCGCGCGACGGTCTTGATCGCATCGACGCTGCCGGTCAGGCCCACCAGTCGCGGATAGAAATTGCCGACAAAGCTCTTGAGCTGGGCCGGCTTGTCGCGCTCGGGGTCGATCGAGATGAAGATGGGCACGATCTTGTCGGCGGTTGCCGGCGCCTCGCGGTCGAGCTGGCGCATCGCCTGGCCGATCTTCGCCATGTCGGTGGGGCAGACATCGGGGCAATAGGTGTAGCCGAAATAGACGATCCGGTACTTGCCGGCGAAATCGGTGTCACGAACCGTCTTGCCGTCCTGGTTGGTCAGCGCGAACGGTCCGCCGATCCGTGCCCCCGCCAGCGGCGCTTCGCCGGGCGCCGCCGGGCCGCAGCCGGCCGTCGCCAATGCGACGCACAGAGTCAAAACCGGAAACACGCTCTTCATGGTATCGCCCGCCATGTTCTGTTAGAGGATCGCCAGCAGGCCCAGCCAGTAACCAGGGTATCGATCACGCAATGACCATCCGCTTTGCCAGCGCCGCCGCCGTGGCCCTTTTCCTTCTGCCGCTCCCCGCCATCGCCCAGACCGGCCAGCCGCGCGAGAGCATCCAGTTTCTCGATGCGATCCGTAAGCAAGACGGAAACAAGGTCAACGAGTTCCTGCGCGACAAGAGCTTCACGCTGCTCAACGCCAAGGATCCCTATGGCACTGGCGAGGCAGCGCTCCATATCGTCGTGAAGCGCGGCGATGCAACCTATCTGACGGTGCTGATCAATCAGCCGGGTATCAACGTCAACATCCAGGACCGCGAAGGCAACACGCCGCTGATCTTCGCGGCCGAACGCGGCTGGGGGGCGGGTGTCGACGCGCTGCTCGCCAAGAAGGCGAACGTCAATCTCGCCAACAATGCCGGCATCACGCCGCTGATCCGCGCGATCCAGGCGCACGATGCCGCCATCGTCAAGACGCTGCTCGACAAGGGCGCCGATCCCGATCGCGCCGATTATGGCAGCGGCCTTTCCGCGCGCGAATATGCCGCGCGCGAAACGCGCTATCCGGCGATCGCCAAGATGCTGGCGGAAGCACCCAAGATCGAGGCGCGCGCGGCCGCGGCCGGCCCCAAGCTCTGATCGGGGCGGGCGAGGGCGTCAGAAGCCGTTTTCGACGTCCTCGTCGGTCAGGCTGAGCAACCGGCGCCCGGCGCGGCGGGCAAAGGCGAGCGTCACCTTGCGCCGCGCCGCACTGGCGAGCGGCGCGGTCGTCGCTTCGCGCGCGACGGCAGCGTCATAGCGATCGGCGACGATCAGCCCCGCTCGGCCGGGCAGGAAACCGGGCTGGTCGAACGGGCGAAGATCGAATCCCTGTGGCACCGCCCAGAAGAAGCGATCGCAATGGGCGAGATAGTCCATCCACTTGGCGTCGCCGAGCAAGTCGCTGCGCGAAACCTTGATCTCGACGATCACGATGTTGCCGCGTGCGTCCAGCGCCATCAGGTCGGCCCGGCGCCCGCCCTCCAGCGGGACTTCCGGCAACGCCACGCAATCATGGCGAAGCAGCATGCGGCTGACGCCGCGCACGACATCGGCAGTGACGATCGCGTCGTCGGCATTGCCGACAATCGGTGATACAGACCCGGTCATCGCCTCAGAATAGAACATTGTGAGAACAAAGAAAAGGCCGCCGACGGGGGTCGGCGGTCTTTCATTTCGGCCCCTGAATGGGATCGATCAGCGATAGAAGATGTGGTTGCCGACCGTCGCCACGCGCGCCCGGCCCCAATTCTGGCGGACATAGCGGGCGTGGAAGTACAGCGCGTCGCCGGCGGGGCTTTCCCACAGATTCTTGCGAGCCACCTGGGCAACCGCCATCGCGCGGCGCCAATTGGCGTTGTTCGGCGCCTTGGGCAGCTTGCCCTCCCGCACGAACGAGAACTGGCCACGCTGCGTAATCACCGAGCACACCGACTGCGGAAAGCGGCCCGATGCGGTGCGGTTCAGAATCACCTCGGCAACGGCAAGCTGGCCGGCCAGCGGTTCGCTGCGCGCTTCGAAATAGATGCCGGTCGCGAGGCAGCGGAGCTCTTCATCCTCATGCGCGTCGGTGTCGGTCACCGATTCCTGCGCAGCGACGGCGGCGGAAAGCGTTGCATAGTCGGGCGCTGCCGACGGTTCGGCGGTCGCGACATTCGCCTCGGCTGCCGCGTCACGACGAGCGACGGCGGGCTGAAGATCGGGAACCTGCTGGGATGCTTCAACGTTCAATTGCTGAACAGGCTTGTCCTGAACAGCGGGATCGGCCTTGTTCGCGCCGGGAAGCGGCGTCAGGCTCAGCGTGGCGGCATTCGCAAGTGCGCCAGCGCAGAAGGTCACAGCCGCGAAGGTCACGGCCCGTGGCAAAAACTTCATTTCACATCATAATTATGCGGTTGGCGTGCGACGATCCCTGACAGTTCGATCGGATCGCCGGACTACCCCCCGACTGCGTAACCGACGGCTTCACACCCCGAACGGCACAACGCGAACATTTGATCGTGGCGTTTTGCGGCTGGCGCGCGCGAAGTCAACCAATCGTTATCGTTTCAGCGGCGAACCGTTCCGGCGATGCGATATCCAGTTCGATGACCCACAGATCCGGATCGCGTTCGCGCCGCCGGCGCCAATAGGCGGTGGCTTCCCCCTCGTCGGCGAGCTGCGTAGGGCCGCTGAGCATCAGTGCCGGTACGCCGTCCGGCCCGATCGCCCGCTCCAGAAATCGCGGATTTCCGCCACGTTCGAGCGCGAGGATCAGCACCGCGCCGGCACCGGCATCGCCCCGTGCCAGCACCATCGCCGAGCCGCCGGCCGCATCCGCCCGCCGGATCAGCGCGCTGACGAGCATCGCGCTGGTCAGCCGCGGCATCACGCCGCCCGATAGCCGGGGAGGCTGGCGAGCGCGATTCGCGAGCGCATGAACGTGCCGGTGCCGCGTGCAGCTTCCTCGCCATCGGCGTCGATCAGCCGGGCCTCGGCGATGAACACACGGCGCTGGCCGCTGATCCACCGGCCTTCGGCGACCACCGGCCCCGCCTGAAGCGGCCGGGTGAGCAGCAGGTTGAAGCCGGTAGTGAGCAGGAATCGATCGGTGACGAGGCTGTTCGCCGCATAAAAGGCGGCGTCGTCGAGCATCTTGAAATAGCTGGTGCCATGCGCCGCGCCCGCGGCGTGGAACAGCCGCGGTTCGATGCGGAACTGGATTCGCGCGACGCCGCTTTCGAGAATCGTCAGCGTCGATTCGAAGAACTGGTTGATCGGCGCCGCAGCATAGAGCGATTCGAGCGCGCGGAAATGTGCTTCCGCCCCGCTCGGCTCGGGCGGCCGTTCAGGCGGCGTCACGCGCCTCGACACCCATCAGCAGCGCATAGAGCGCATCGGGCGAACCGGCCCCGCGCAGCTTTTCGGCAAAGGCGCGGTCGCGAAGCAGCCGCGAGATCGACGCCAATGCCTTGAGATGCTCGGCGCTGCCACCGCTGGGCGAGAGCAGCATGAACGCCAGATCGACCGGCGAATCGTCGATCGCGCCGAAATCGATCGGCTGGGCCAGCCGCAGGAACAGGCCCTGCACGCACGGCAGCTGGTCGATCCGGGCGTGCGGGATCGCGATCCCGCCGCCGAACCCGGTCGAGCCGAGCCGCTCGCGCGCCGACAGCCGCTCGGTCACGTCGCGCGCGTCGAGGCCATAGACCTGCGCCGCGGCGAGCCCGAGCTGCTGGAACAGCGCCTTCTTGTTGCCCGCCGCCACGCCGGCGAGCACCGCCTCGGGGACGAGCAGTTCGCTCAAATCAGTCATCGTCAATCCAAAGCTGCGCTCGCTGCGACCGCCGTCAGGACGGGGCCCGGTTTGGCTCGACCCAGCCGATCGTCCCGTCGCCGCGGCGATAAACCATGTTGTACGCACCCGTGCCACTGTTTCGGAACAACAGCGCATTGGTGTGCCGCAGATCGAGCATCATCACCGCGTCGGACACCGTTGCGTCGGGCACATCGACGCGGGTTTCTGCGATGACCAGTGGCGCTTCCGCCGCCTCTTCCTCTTCGGGCGATTCCTGGAACAGCGTGTAGCCGGCATTGGCGAAGCCGTTGTCATAGGCGGCGTTCTCGGCAAAGGCCGCGACCACGCTCGCCTGACGATCCTTCAGCCGCCGCGTATATCGTCGCAGCTGCTTGTCGATCCGGTCGGCCGCGCCATCGAAGGCGCCATGCGCCTCCATGCCCTTGTTCGTCGCCTTGAGCACCAGCCCCTGCATCACGTGCATCACGATGTCGCAGGTGAAGCCATTGTCGTGCGGCCCCTTGCCGAAGGTCGCATGGGCGGAAATCGATCGGGAGAAATATTTGTCGGCGATACCCTGGAGGCGATCGGTCACCTGAGTCTTGAGCGCATCGCCCGTTTCGACCTGATGTCCCGAAATTCGGATATCCATGACAAACCTCCACCTTGCATTGGGGACGAGCAGCTAGGGATGGGCCTGCAACGTTTCAATTGCGGACTCTCCCCATAGCGGCGCGTCCAGGTTCTTCACAAACGCTGCGTGGCGCTGGAGTTCCTCAGCGCTGGCAGCAAATCGACGGGGCGGCCGGACCTGCACGCGGGTGGAAGCCACCACCGGGCTGTCGGCCGGCCGGGGCGTATCCTGCGCGAGGCCGAGCGTGATCTGCCGCCCGCCGGTGAGTTCGACATAGACCTGCGCCAGCAGCTGCGCGTCGAGCAGCGCGCCGTGCAGCGTTCGCGCGCTGAGATCGATGCCATAGCGGCTGCACAGCGCATCGAGCGTATGCTTGGCGCCGGGATGCCGCGTGCGCGCGAGCACCAGCGTGTCGACCATCCGGCTGAGATCGACCAGCGGCCGGCCGCAGCGGCCGAGCTCGCCGTTGAGGAAGCCAAAGTCGAACCCGGCATTGTGCGCCACCATCGGCGAATCACCGATGAATTCGAGCAGATCCTCGACCACATCCTCGAACAACGGCTTGTCCGACAGGAATCGCTCGGACAGGCCGTGGACGTTGAACGCCTCCACCGGCATCGGCCGCTGCGGGTTGATATAGACGTGGAAGTGGTTGCCGGTGGCAACCCGGTTCACCAGTTCAACACAGCCGATTTCGACGAGGCGGTCGCCGCCTGAGAAGCTGAGTCCCGTCGTTTCGGTGTCAAACACGATTTCCCGCATGGAGCGCTTATCCACCCGCAGGCGGCGCGAGGCAAGCGATGACCGTGCGCACGCAATCTTCTGTAACCGCACGGTCGCCGCCGGTGGGAATGACGAAGTCGGCACGGGCGCGCTTTTCGGCATCGGGCAGCTGCCGGGCGACGATCGCCTCGAACCGCTCGGCGGTCATGCCGGGACGCGCGAGCACGCGGGCGCGCTGCACCTCAAGCGGCGCGGAGACGACGGCGATCTTGTCGACATGCCGCCAGCCGCCCGCTTCGAACAACAGCGGCACATCGAGCACCACCAGCGGCGCGTCGCCATGCGCGGCAAGAAACGCCTCACGCGCATCGGCAACCGCAGGGTGGAGGATCGCCTCGAGTCGCGCGAACGCCGTCGGATCGGCCATCACCGCCTCGCGCAGCAAGGTGCGATTCACCCCCAATTCGGTCGTTGTGTAAGGAAATTCCGCCTCGATCGCCGCCACCGCCGCGCCGTTCGGACCTTGCAGCCGGTGAACGGTGGCATCGGCATCGAACACCGGCACGCCGTCCGCCGCGAACATCGCCGCCACGGTCGACTTGCCCATGCCGATCGAGCCGGTGAGCCCCAGCACGATCGGCCGCCTGCTCATGCGGTGAGCAGCGCCCGCAGTTCCTCGTCGCGGTCACGCGGGGGCTCGGCGCCGAAGAACAGTTCGAACGCGAGCGCGGCCTGGCCGACCAGCATCTCGAGCCCGTCCACCGTGTCCAGTTCCCGATCGCGCGCCTGGGCGAGCAAAGGCGTCTCGAGCGGGGCATAGACGATGTCATAGACCACGGCATGTTCGGGCAGCGGATCGAGGTCCAGGTCGAGCGGCGGCTGGCCGGCCATGCCAAGCGGGCTGGCGTTGACCAGCAGGTCGGCGGCGGGCAGCGGCGCGCCGATCGGCAGCGCATCGCCCTTCACCCCGAAACTGGAGAGCAAAGCCGCCGCTTTCAGCACGTTGCGATTGAGGATCGTCACCCGGCCGATGCCCACGCGCGACAGCGCGAACAGCACCGCGCGCGCGCCGCCGCCGGCACCGACCACCACCGCGTGGCGCCCTTCCAGTTCCAGCCCGGCGATCGGCGAGAAGAAACCGCCGGCGTCGGTATTGGTGCCGATCAGGCCGCCATCCTCCCCGCGGATCACGGTGTTCATCGCCCCGATCGTGCTGCGCACCCCGCCTGGATCGCCAACCAGCTCCATCACTGCCAGCTTGTGCGGGATGGTGACGTTGCAGCCCCGCCAGTCGGCATCGTCCTTCGCCCGGGCGAAATAGCTGGGCAGATCGCCGCCCAGCACATGGGTGCGGCGATAATCGCCTTCGATCCCCAGCGCATCGAGCCAGAATTTGTGGATGATCGGCGATTTCGAATGAGCGATCGGATCGCCGATCACCTCGGCATAGCGAGTCACTTGGGCATCACTCCTCGGGTACGCAGATAATCGAGAATCGGCAGCAGCGGCATGCCGAGGATGGTGAAATGGCTGCCGTCGGTGCGGCTGAACAGCTGCACGCCGGGCCCTTCGATGCGGAAACAGCCGACACAGCCGGCGATCGCCGGCCATTCGAGGTCGAGATAGGAGTCGATGAACGCCGCGCTCAGCGGCCGGACGTGCAGCCGCGCACGATCGACATGACGCCACACCGGCCGACCGCCCTCGGCGATCACTGCCGCGCTGTAGATGTCGTGCGTCTTGCCCGACATGCGTTGGAGGTGGTCGCGCGCCTGTTCGCGGCTCTCGGGCTTGTCGAGCAGGCCGCCATCGTCGAGCGCGACGAGCGAATCGCCGCCCAGCACCAGCGCCTGCGGGGCCATGCGCGAGACCTTGAGCGCCTTGAGCTCGGCCAGCGCATCGGCAAGGTCGCGCGGGGTGGTGCCGGCGGCGAGCAGCGATTCCTTGGCGCTCGCTTCGTCGACCAGCGCCGGCAGCGCCTCATGCGCCACGCCCGCTGCGTCGAGCATCGCCCGGCGCGATGCGCTCTGGGAGGCGAGAACAAGGGTCGGCATGGTTATCGGCGCTCCATTGCGCGGTCGTTGCACAGCTGGATGATCGCGGCCGCGGTTTCCTCGATCGAGCGGCGGGTGACGTCGATCACCGGCCAGCCATTGTCGGCGAACATCCGCCGGGCAAAGGCGATCTCGCGCTGCACCGCCTCCTGGTCGACATAGTCGGTCTCGGTCGCCTGGTTGAGCGAGAGCAGCCGGTTGCGGCGGATCTGCACCAGCCGGTCGGCACTGGTCGTCAGCCCCACGATCAGCGGCCGCTTGAGCTGGAACAGTTTGGCCGGCGGCGGGGATTCGACCACGATCGGGATGTTCGACACCTTGTAGCCGCGATTGGCGAGATAGATCGAGGTCGGCGTCTTCGACGAACGCGACACACCGGCAAGCAGGATGTCGCTTTCCTCCCAATCCTCCCAGCCGATGCCGTCGTCATGCGCGATGGTGAACTGGATCGCATCGACGCGCGCGAAATAGGCGGCGTCCAGCGTGTGCTGCCGCCCCGGCCGGGCCTTTGCCTCCTGGCCGAGCAGGTTCGACAGTGCGTGGCTGACCTGATCGAGCGGCGCGATCGCCGGCAGGCCCATCGCGCGGCATCGCGTCTCCAGCGTCCGGCGGATCGCGCTGTTGACCAGCGTGAAGATCACCAGCCCCGGATTTTGCGCGATTTCCTGAAGGATGCGTTCGAGATGCGCCTCGCTGCGCACCATCGGCCAGAAATGGCGCAGCGGTTCGACATCGTCGAACTGCGCCAGCGCCGCCTTGGCGATGTTTTCCAGCGTCTCGCCGGTGGAATCCGACAGCAGATGAAGGTGCAGTCGCATCAGGCTGGGGACAGGGCTGTGCATAACGCCATGAATCATCGCTAGCGCAACCCGAGGGCAGGGCCAAGCATCCGCAACCCAGGACTCATCCGGATGAGTCGTCCACAGCGTCATCCCCGGCCCGTCCAACGCGCTTCAACAGCTGTGGGTAATGTGGATATCGATTCCGAATCGCGTTGAATCGGGGGGCCGCGCAGAGTCAAATTGTTGGCAATCAGCGGAGGACGGCATAAGCCACGCTATCAACGCGCCAACAGACTCCAACAAACCTTAGATTCTCTTTTCTTATTGTGAGTAGGACTCGGCCCCTGTCTGGAACGCCCTCAAAACCGCTGCTCGCGACGCTGACCGGCACGCGCCAACCGAAACCGCCGATCTGGCTGATGCGTCAGGCGGGCCGATACCTGCCCGAATACCGCGCGCTTCGGGCGGAAAAGGGCGGATTCCTGGCACTCGCAATGGATTCCGACGCCGCGGCCGAGATCACGCTGCAACCGATCCGCCGCTTCGGCATGGACGGCGCGATCCTGTTTTCCGACATCCTCGTCGTGCCGATGGCGCTCGGCCAAAAGCTGTGGTTCGAAACCGGCGAAGGCCCGCGCCTGGCCCCGGTGGTCGACGCGCGTGAGGTGCTCGACGGATTTACCGCCGATCCTGGCGTGCTGGAGCCCATCTACGGCACGATTCGGCGCGTGAAGGCGGCACTGGACCCCGCAACCACCTTCCTGGGCTTTGCCGGCAGCCCCTGGACCGTCGCGACCTATATGATCGCCGGCCAGGGCAGCCGCGAACAGGCCGAGGCGCGGCGTCTCGCCTATCGTGATCCGGGGTTGATGCAGGCGCTGATCGATCGCATCGCCGACCAGACGATCGCCTATCTGCGCGCGCAGGCCGAGGCCGGCGTGGAGGCGGTGCAGCTGTTCGACAGCTGGGCCGGCAGTCTGAGCCCCGCGCAGTTCGAACGCTGGGTGATCGCCCCCAATGCCCGGATCGCAGCAGCGGTGCGCGATCTGGTGCCCGTGATCGGCTTTCCGAAGGGGGCAGGGGGCAAGCTTGCCGCCTATGCCCGCGAAACCAGCGTCGATGCGATCGGCCTCGACGAGACGGTCGATCCTGTCTGGGCGGATTCAGTGCTGCCCGAAGGCATGCCGGTGCAGGGCAATCTCGATCCGCTGGCGCTGATCACCGGCGGCGAGGTGCTCGACAGCGCGATCGATCGGATTATCGCAGCCTTCCCGGCGCGGCCGCACGTCTTCAATCTGGGGCATGGCATCCTGCAGGACACGCCGATCGCGCATGTCGAGCAGCTGTTGGCCCGTATCCGAGGGGAGAGCGCGGCATGATCGGCTGGCTCGGCAGTGCCTATCTGTGGGTGAAGGCGTTCCACATCATCTTCATGGTGTTCTGGATGGCCGGCCTGTTCCTGTTCCCCCGCTATCTGATCCATCATCAGGAGGCGCTGGGCACGCCCGAGGCGGCGGCCTGGGCAAAGCGCGAGACGATGCTGCGCCGGATGATCCTTTCGCCCTCGCTGATCGCCGTCTGGCTGCTCGGGCTGGCGCTTTCGGCCAATATCGGGCTGTTCGACGGTCAGGCGGGCCTTGGCTGGCTCCACGCCAAGCTGCTCCTCGTCGTGCTGCTCAGCGGCTATCATGGCTGGGCG
This sequence comes from Sphingomonas sp. RS6, assembly GCF_054489705.1. Taxonomy (NCBI): domain Bacteria; kingdom Pseudomonadati; phylum Pseudomonadota; class Alphaproteobacteria; order Sphingomonadales; family Sphingomonadaceae; genus Sphingomonas; species Sphingomonas sp. RS6. The sequence goes on along the minus strand of NZ_JBTMWM010000001.1, from coordinate 739,313 downwards.
GTGGGCTATGGCAAGAAGCTGGCGCGAGGGCAGGCGCCGATCGCCAGCCGCACGCTGCGGCTGCTCAACGAGGTGCCGGCGCTGGCGCTCGTCATCATCGTCATCCTCGCGGTGGTCCGGCCGTTCTGAGCGCGCGGCCGGCCGCTGCCGCCGGCTCGACGATTGAGATTCTGGCCTGTGAACGATTGTCACGGCCGGCGGGCGCGTGGCTGCGCCGAATCGCAGTTGACTTGAAGGATAGGGCTACCTAACTCCGGAGGTGTGCACCGAGCCCCGGTGCATCCTTCCTTCAAGCATCGACTCCCGCGCGCAACATTCCGCCGATCGACGCTCTCCCCCTAAAATTTCCGGACCTTCCATGCATCTCAAGGACCTCAAGAAAACCGCCCCTGCCGAACTGGTCACGATGGCCGAAGCACTGGGCGTCGAGAGCGCGTCGACGCTGCGCAAGCAGGACCTGCTCTTCGCCATCCTCAAGGCCCAGGCCGAACAGGGTGACCAGATCATGGGCGAAGGCACGATCGAAGTGCTGCCCGACGGCTTCGGCTTCCTTCGTTCGCCCGAGGCGAACTATCTCGCCGGCCCCGACGACATCTATGTCAGCCCCAATCAGGTCAGGAAGTTCGGCCTGCGCACCGGCGACACGGTGGAAGGCGAGATCCGTGGGCCGAAGGACGGCGAACGCTATTTCGCACTGACCAAGCTCGTGAAGGTCAATTTCGACGACCCCGATGCAGTGCGTCACCGTGTGAACTTTGACAACTTAACGCCGCTCTATCCCGAACAGAAGCTGCGCCTCGACACGCTCGACCCGACCGTCAAAGACAAGTCGGCGCGCGTGATCGACATCGTCGCACCGCAGGGCAAGGGCCAGCGTGCGCTGATCGTCGCGCCGCCGCGGGTCGGCAAGACGGTGCTCTTGCAGAACATCGCCAAGGCAATCACCGACAACCATCCCGAAGTCTTCCTGATCGTGCTGCTTATCGACGAGCGCCCGGAAGAAGTCACCGACATGCAGCGTTCGGTGAAGGGCGAAGTGATCAGCTCGACCTTCGACGAGCCGGCCACGCGCCACGTGCAGGTCGCCGAAATGGTGATCGAAAAGGCCAAGCGCCTGGTCGAGCACAAGAAGGACGTGGTGATCCTGCTCGACTCGATCACCCGCCTCGGCCGCGCCTACAACACTGTGGTGCCGAGCTCGGGCAAGGTGCTGACCGGCGGTGTCGACGCCAACGCACTGCAGCGTCCGAAGCGCTTCTTCGGCGCCGCGCGCAACATCGAGGAAGGCGGTTCGCTTTCGATCATCGCCACCGCGCTGATCGATACCGGCAGCCGCATGGACGAAGTGATCTTCGAAGAGTTCAAGGGCACCGGCAACTCGGAAATCGTCCTCGACCGCAAGGTGGCGGACAAGCGCATCTTCCCGGCGCTCGACGTCGGCAAGTCGGGCACCCGCAAGGAAGAGCTGCTGGTCGAAAAGGCCAAGCTCACCAAGATGTGGGTGCTGCGCCGCATCCTGATGCAGATGGGCACCGTCGACGCGATGGAATTCCTGCTCGACAAGATGAAGGATTCGAAGACCAACGAGGACTTCTTTGATTCGATGAACCAGTAAGGCGTGTCGTCCGCCTGATCGACATGGGGGCCGGGCGCAAACCCGGTCCCCTTTTTATGGGGGACGCATCGGAACGCGCCGGCGCTGGCCGCGTAGTCTTTGCGATGCCCGATCCGGGCGCTAGGGCTGATACATGATCGACTTCTCGTTACTCTCCGCGGCCGCTGCCGGAATCGGCTCGCCACTCGATATCTGGCAGCACATCGTCGCCGATTTCTCGAATCTGGGCGATCCTGCTGCGCTGGCGGCCTTCGGATCGGTGCTGATGATCGATCTGGTGTTGGCCGGCGACAACGCCATTGTCGTCGGAGCGCTTGCCGCTGGGCTACCCGCGGCGGAGCGGCGCAAGGTCATCCTGATCGGCATCAGCGCGGCGCTGGTGCTGCGAATCGCCTTTGCGCTGATCGTCAGCTGGCTGATGGGGATTGTCGGCCTGATCTTTGCCGGTGGCCTGTTGCTGCTGTGGGTCAGCTGGAAATTCTGGCGCGAGATTCGCCACGGCGGCGAGAGTGCGGGGTCCGACGAGATCCTCGGTGACGAACATTCCGGGCTGCGTCCGGCACGCAGCTTCGCCGCAGCCGCCTGGGCCGTGGCGGTGGCCGATGTTTCGATGAGCCTGGACAATGTGCTCGCGGTCGCCGGTGCCGCGCGCGAGCATCCCGGCATCCTGGTGGTCGGGCTGATCCTGTCGGTCGCGCTGATGGGGCTGGCCGCCAATCTGATCGCCAAGCTGATCGATCGCTATCGCTGGATCGCCTATATCGGGCTGGCCGTGATCGTGTTCGTGGCTTTCAAGATGATCTACGAAGGCTGGGTGGGCACGGCCGAAACCGCCGGCCTCACAAGCCTGTTCTGACAATCTTGGTCGGGGCGGCGGCCGGATGCGGCGCGCTCGCCCCGGCCTGGCTCAGCCGAGATGCTCGGCGAAGAATTCGGCGGTACGCTGATCGGCGCGCTGCGCAGCGGCCTCCGAGCGGCGCTTGCCGCTTTCGGTCGCGAAACCATGATCTTCGCCGGGATAGTCGACCAGCGTCACCTGCGGATGGTCGTCCAGTCCCTCGTGCATCTTGGCTTGGATGTCGGGCGTGACGAAGTGGTCGGCGCCGGCGATGTGCAGCAGGACGGGGCGGGCGATTGCGTGCTTCTCGCCGAGGAGATTGTCGATGCCCACACCATAATAGCCGACGCTGGCGTCGATATCGGTTCGCGCCGCCGCCATGAACGCCAGTCGACCGCCGAGGCAATAACCGACCAGCCCAACCTTGCCGCCGCCCAGCTCGGCGCGGATCGCCTGGATGGTCGATTCGATGTCGGCAACGCCGCTCGTCTGATCGAACTTGCCCATCCAGTCGAGCGCCTGCTGGAACTGCTCAGGCACATCGGGATCGAGTTCGATGCCCGGCTTCAGCCGCCAGAAAAGATCGGGCGCAACGGCGAGATACCCCTGGCTGGCCCAACTATCGCATTTCCCGCGAATGCCGGCGTTCACCCCGAAAATCTCCTGGATGACGATGATCGCTGCGCGGGGCGGGCCTTCGGGACGAGAAACATAGGCGGCGAAGCTGCCGCTTTCGTCGAGGGCGTCGATGGTCATGGTGCTCATGGCGTGCAATGTCTCCAGCGGGTTGAGGCTCGGGATCGAGCGGCGAAGGGCAGGGCAGGGGTTTCAATCAGGCGTGTACGCGCCACCCCATCGACGGGATGCGCGGCAACGCGCTGCGAACGAAAAGAAAAGGGTGGTCGCGCCGGGTTTATGCCGCGGCCGGCCGATGGGCGTTGCGATCGGACGGTGGTCGCGCGCATACATGCAGCGTGCCTAGCAGCTGGCCAACCATGCGCTCAAGCGCGGAAAGGTTTCTATGAAGATCAATGTCGAGGTGGAATGCACGCCCGAAGAGGCGCGCCGGGCGATGGGGTTGCCCGATCTGACCCCGGTGCACGATCGCTATGTCCAGCTGATGGTTCAGGCGATTGAGGCGCAGGGCACCCCCGAAGGGTTCGAGGCAATGATGCGCAGCTGGGCGCCGATGGGCGAGGCGGGCATGAATTTCTGGCGCGGCATGTTCGACGCGGCGACCAAGAAGCCGGGAAGCTGATCGAGCGTGAACACGATCTTTGCGCTGTCGAGCGGCGCGTTGCCCGCGGCGATCGCGGTAATACGGATCAGCGGTGAGCAGGCTTTTGCTGCGCTGCAACAGATGTGCGGCGATCTGCCGGCACCGCGCCGCGCGGCGGTTCGGACGCTCAGGCGACCGCGGGACAGCGAAGTGCTCGATCAGGCGCTGATTCTGTGCTTCCCCGGGCCGGGTAGCGCGACGGGCGAAGACCTGGTCGAGCTGCATCTTCATGGCGGCCGTGCGATCGTTGGCGCGGTCGAGGCGGTACTCGCCGCGATGCCGGGCCTGCGTATGGCTGAACCCGGCGAGTTCACCCGGCGGGCGCTTCTCAACGGGCGGCTCGACCTCAGCGAGGCGGAGGGGCTTGGCGACCTGCTGATGGCGGAGACCGAGAGCCAGCGGCGCGTGGCGATCCGATCGGCAGGTGGCGCGGTCCGCCGGCTCGCCGAATCATGGACCGAGCGACTCGTGTCGATCGCTGCCTGGATCGAAGCCGTGCTCGATCATGGTGATGAAGACGATGTCGGCACGGAGGAGCCGTTGCCGGCGTTGCGAGCGCAAGCGGCGGTGTTGGCGGATGACATTGCCGAACATGCGGCGCGCCCGCCGGTCGAGCGGCTGCGCGATGGCTTGCGGGTTGTGCTCGCTGGTCCGCCGAACGCGGGCAAATCGACGCTGCTCAACGCAATGGCGGAGCGCGATGCGGCGATCGTCTCCGCGATCGCTGGCACGACGCGCGACCGGATCGAGGTGCCGGTCACGCGAGGCGGCATTGCCTGGGTGCTGACCGACACGGCGGGTCTCGTATCGGATACTGACGACGTGATCGAGGCGATCGGCGTCGACCGGGCGCGCGTGGCGATCGACGAAGCGGACATCCTGCTTTGGCTCGGGGAGGACGGGCCGCCGGAGCATCCGGCGGTGATCTGGCTCAAGTCCCGGGTAGACCGTTTGCCGGCGGGCGCGACGGTCGAGTGCGGTCGACTTGCGGTATCGGCGGTGACGGGCGTCGGGCTCGATTCGCTTTGGGAGCGGATGGGGGAGCTCGCGTCGGAAATGCTGCCGCCGGTCGATCTGGTTGGGCTGAACCAGCGGCAGCGTGACCTCGGCAACGCCGCGGCCGCTGCGCTGCGACGTGCAAGCATGTTGGATGATTCGCTGCTGTTCGCCGAGGAGGTTCGCAGCGCGCGGCGCGCGGTGGATGCAATCACCGGGCGCGCCGGCATCGAAGACGTGCTCGATTCGCTGTTCGGCCGTTTCTGCATCGGTAAATAGGCATGTTCCACGTGGAACATTGGCAGCTGCGGCGCCACAGCGCTGGACAAGCGCGCGCTAAAGCCGTTTAGCAGCGCCATGCAGTACGATGTGATCGTGATCGGCGGTGGGCATGCCGGGACGGAGGCCGCCGCAGCCGCCGCCCGTCGCGGCGCGCGCACCGCGTTGGTCAGCTTTGATCTGACCAAGCTCGGCGCGATGTCGTGCAACCCGGCGATCGGCGGTTTGGGCAAGGGCCATCTCGTTCGTGAGATCGACGCGTTCGATGGTCTGATGGCGAAGGCTGCCGACGCAGCGGGCATTCATTACCGGATGCTCAACCGCTCGAAGGGCACGGCGGTGCAGGGGCCTCGCGTCCAGGCCGATCGAGGTCGCTATGCGGCTGCGATCCAGGCAATGCTGCACGGGCAGCCGGGGCTGACGCTGGTCGGTGGCGAAGCCGAATCGCTGATCATCCGGGGCGACGCGATTGCCGGTGTTCGGTTGCGTAACGGAACCGAGCTTGGCGCGCCGGCGGTGGTGCTTGCGACCGGTACCTTCCTCGGCGGCCGCCTCTATCGGGGCGAGGAGCGGCTCGAGGGCGGGCGCATCGACGAAGCGGCGTCGCTTCCGCTCGCTCACCAGCTGAGAGCGTTGGCGCTGCCGATGAGCCGACTGAAGACGGGGACGCCACCCCGGCTGGACGGCCGCACGATCGATTGGTCCCGCACGACCAAGCAGCCGTCCGACGACGAACCCTGGACGATGTCGCCGATGACGGCGGCACGTCCATTGCCGCAGCTCCACTGCGCGGTCACGCGAACGACGCTTGCGACACATGATGCGATCCGCTCGGGGCTCGATCGGTCACCGCTGTTCACAGGTGCGATCGGGGCACAGGGACCGCGCTATTGCCCGTCGATCGAGGACAAGGTTCACCGTTTCGGTGATCGCGACGGTCACCAGGTATTCCTCGAGCCCGAAGCGCTCGACCATCATTGGATCTACCCTAACGGCCTTTCGACCTCGTTGCCCGTCGATGTTCAGCAGGCGATGATCGCATCCATCCCGGGGCTGGAAGCGGCGACGATCACCATGCCCGGCTATGCCGTCGAATATGACTATATCGATGCGCGTGCGCTTGAGCGATCGCTGGGCGTGGGGGCGCTACCTGGGCTGTTCTTCGCCGGACAGATCAACGGTACGACGGGCTATGAGGAAGCAGGGGGGCAGGGGCTCGTCGCCGGTGCCAATGCCGCGGCGCTCGCGCTCGACATCGAACCGCTGATCCTCGATCGTGCGACTTCCTATCTTGGCGTGATGATCGACGACTTGGTGCTTCAAGGGGTGACCGAACCCTATCGCATGCTCACCGCGCGCGCGGAGTTCCGATTGCGACTCCGCGCCGACAATGCCGAGACGCGGCTGGGGCCGATCGGCGAGGCGCTTGGCCTGATCGGCCAGGCCCGGCGCGAGCGGTTTCGCCAGCGCGCGCAGCAGCGCGATGCAATCATTGCCGCGCTCGCGGTCGAACGATCTTCAACCGAACTGGCGCAGCGGGGGGCGCAGGTGGGGCAGGATGGTGCGCGCCGTTCCGCCTATGAATGGCTACGCTTTCCGGTAGTCGAACTGTCGCACGTGATCGATGACGTTCCGGCTGTCAGCGTCGACATGCTGGAAGAGGTTCTCGAGGACGCACGTTACGCGCCCTATCTAGAGCGGCAGGAAGCCGATGTCGCGCAGCTTCGCGCAAGCGAGTCCGCGCGTCTTAGCGCGGAGATCGACTATGCAGCGATCCACGGTTTGTCGAACGAGATGATCGAACGGTTGAGTGCGGCGAGGCCGGAGACGTTGGGTGCCGCGTCGCGTATTCGCGGGATCACGCCAGCGGCGCTGTCCGCAATCCTGCTTCACGCAAGGCGGCGGGCATGACCGAGGATGAAGCCCGAGCTTGGGTACGGGAGCGCTATGGTGTTTCACGTGAAACATCGCTCGACGCGTTTGCGGCGATCCTGAAGACCGAATCGCTCAATCAGAATCTGATCGCACAATCGACGCTCGACACGCTGTGGGCGAGGCATCTCGTCGATTCGGCGCAGCTCGTGCCCCTGGCTTCGGGTGCAGACAATGCGGTCTGGATCGACATTGGCAGTGGGGCGGGGCTGCCGGGCCTGGTCGTCGCGATCCTCACCGACCGGCCGGTCGTGCTCGTCGAACCCCGTGCCAAGCGCGTCGCGTTCCTGCGCGAGACAGCAGAGGCTCTCGACTTGTCCAGCCGCGTGACCGTCGCGCATTGCCGTGTTGAATCCTATCGGCCTGCGGGCGTGGCGGCGGTCATTTCCGCCCGCGCGGTGGCGGCACTGCCTGCACTTTTCGCGGCGGCGGCGCACTGCGCCGATTCATCCACAGTCTGGTTGCTGCCAAAGGGCCAAAGCGTGCAATCGGAGGTGGATGCCGCGCGCGCGAAATGGCAAGGTTCGTTTCACGTGGAACCCAGTATCACGCACCCGGATTCGGGAATCGTGGTCGCAACGCGGATAGGCGCCAGATGATCACCATCACGATCGCCAATCAAAAGGGTGGGGTGGGTAAGACCACGACCGCCATCAACGTGGGAACAGCGCTTGCCGCCACCGGCATGCGGGTGCTGCTGATCGATTTCGACCCGCAGGGCAATGCATCGACCGGGCTGGGCATCTCCCGCGCGGATCGCGAATTTTCCAGCTATGACCTGCTCGTCGGCGAAACCAATCTCGAAGATGTCGCGGTGCCGACGCACGTGCCGGGGCTCGACATCGTGCCCGCGACGCAGGACCTGTCTGGTGCCGAGATCGAGTTGATCGAATTCGATGGCCGGACTCACCGATTGGACAGCGCGATCGAGCGGCACAAGGCCGAACGCTGGGACGTGATCCTGGTCGATTGTCCGCCTTCGCTGGGCTTGCTCACCGTCAACGCGATGGTCGCGGCGCATGCGCTGCTGGTGCCGCTCCAGTGCGAATTTTTTGCGCTGGAAGGGCTCAGCCAGCTGCTCAACACGGTCGAGCGCATCCGCACTCGCTTCAATCCCGGGCTTTCGATTCTGGGCGTGGCGCTGACCATGTATGATCGGCGCAACCGGCTGACCGATCAGGTGGCCGATGACGTGCGCGCCGTGCTCGGTGGGGTGGTGTTCGACACCGTCATCCCGCGCAATGTTCGCCTTTCCGAAGCGCCGAGCCACGGCATGCCCGCGCTGATCTACGATTATCGTTGCGCGGGGTCCGAAGCCTATATCTCGCTTGCCCGTGAAGTCATCGATCGCCTTCCACAGCTCAAGAAAGCCGCATGAACGATCCTGCTCCCGCTGCGCGCAAAGCGCGCCCTGGCCTTGGCCGGGGTCTGTCCGCCTTGCTCGGCGACAATGTCGCCGAAGAGCCGGTCACCGGTGATTCCAAGGGGGGACCGGGCGTTCGCATGCTCCCGGTCAGCTCGCTCATGCCCGACCCGAATCAGCCACGTCGGCATTTCGACGAAGAGGCGCTGAACGATCTCGCCGATTCGATTCGCGCTCGCGGGCTGATCCAGCCGATCTTCGTGCGGCCGCACGGGCATAGCTTCCAGATCGTCGCGGGTGAGCGACGCTGGCGCGCGGCGCAGCGGGCACGCCTGCACGAGGTGCCGGTCATTGTTCGTGAGTTGTCCGACGCCGAGACGCTCGAAGTCGCGCTCATCGAGAATATCCAGCGCCAGGATCTGAACGCCGTCGAAGAGGCGGAAGGCTATGCCCGGCTGATCAAGGATTTCGGCCATACGCAAGAGGCGCTGGGTCGGCTCGTCCACAAATCTAGAAGCCATGTCGCCAATCTGCTTCGCCTTCTCGATCTGCCGGTGGCGGTTCGGGAGATGGTCGTCGAGCGCAAGCTCGAAATGGGCCACGCCCGCGCGCTGATCGGCGCGCCCGACCCGGAGAAGCTGGCGCATGAAGTCGTCGCCAAGGGCCTGTCGGTGCGGGATACCGAGCGTCTTGCGCGCACGGTGAAGCCTGCCGCGGCGAAGCAGCGGTCGACCGATCACGCGCCCGATGCGAGCCGCGACGCCGATCTCGCCGCGCTCGAGCGGCATCTGGGCGACGTGCTGGGCCTTAACGTCCGGATCGCCCATGCGGCAAAGGGCGGCACGATCGCTGTCTCCTATTCGACGCTCGACCAACTCGACATGGTTTGCCAGCGCCTGACGGGCGAACGCATCTGACAAAGAACAACGGCGGCGCCGGTCGCGGGCATGGCGCGATCGATGCTGCGCCGCAGCATTGACCATTCTGGCGAGGCCGATTGCAAAGGCTGTGTGGTCTGGCGAACAGCCGAAACTGGAAGAGGGGCAGGGGGTTATGGCGGGTGGTCTGATTGCGCTGCTGGACGATGTGGCGGCGATCGCTAAGTTGGCCGGCAGCACGCTGGATGACGTGGCGGCCGCGGCAGGCCGCGCGAGCGGCAAGGCGACCGGCGTGCTGATCGACGACGCGGCTGTGACGCCGCGCTATGTCGTCGGGCTTTCACCCGAGCGCGAACTGCCGATCATCTGGAAGATCATGCTGGGCTCGCTTCGGAACAAGCTGCTCATCATTCTTCCCGTCGCCCTGCTGCTCAGCAGCATCGCGCCCTGGGCCATCACGCCGCTGCTGATGATCGGTGGCAGCTATCTCTGCTACGAAGCCGCGGAAAAGATTATCGAGGCGCTTCTCGGGACACACGCCGCAGATGCGGCGGCGACAATCGAAAGCCCTGCCGAACTGGAGGCGAGGCAGGTCAAGGGTGCGATTCGAACCGATCTCATCCTTTCGGCCGAAATCATGGGGATCGCGCTTTCGCAGCTCTCGTCGCTCGGCTTGTGGACTCGGGCCGGCGCGCTGGCGGCGGTTGCCGTTGTCATCACGATCGGTCTCTATGGCGTCGTCGCCGTCATCGTGAAGATGGACGATATCGGGCTTCGTCTCAGCGGGCGCCCGTCGCGCCTTCCCGCCCTGATCGGTCGCGGACTGGTGCGGGGCATGCCGGTGCTGCTCCAGGCGCTCTCGCATATCGGTGTGGCGGCGATGGTGTGGGTCGGCGGCGGCATTCTCCTCCATTCGCTCGAAGTGTTCGGCCTCGATACGCTGCCGCATGCGGTCGAACATGTCAGCAGCGCGGTCGGGCGCGCGGTCGGCTGGGGTGGTGGCGTGCTCGCCTGGCTCGTCAGTGCAGGCGGTGCTGCGGTGGTAGGCCTCGTCGTCGGTGCTGCGATCGTTGCGGTACTGCATGTCGTTCCGCGACGTGCAGCACACGGCCATGAAGCCGCATGACCGGGAAGAAGTCATTACATTAGAATGGCTTGTCTGTCGGAATATCGTCGTTAGATAGTTCGGTGGCAACGCGGGTCGTGCGTTGTCGTCCAACGGCGATGGCAGGCAGATCAGGCCGTGACACATCGCCGATGCGGGGGAAGCACCGGCCAATGCAGGATTATCCAATCACGCGCTTTGCAGAGATGGCGACCTTGACGCCGCGCGAGGCCGAGGTGCTGCGGACGTTCGGCGAAGGCGCCGTCCGGTATCGACGCAACGCGATCATCCGGCGCGATTCAGCGGCCGTCAGCAGCATCTACGTTATCCTGCAGGGCTGGGCGGCCTCGTCGATCCGACTCCAACACGGGCTGCGACAGATCGTCAAAATCCATATTGCCGGTGACATCATGGGCACGCCGAGCATGGCGCTGGAGACGGCAGCCGACACGCTGACGGCGCTCACCGAATGCCTCGTGGCCGAAGTGTCGCTGGACCGGCTGCGGGAACTGTTCGTCGCGCATCCGAGACTGCCGTCGCTGTTCCTGATGGCGGTGCAGGTTGAGCGCATCGCGCTAATGGACGTGGTGGCGTCGGTCGGCAAATCATCGGCACGCGAGCGGCTGGCACGCCTGATCCTCGATCTTCACGATCGCCTCTCCAAAATCGGCGCGGTGACTGACGGGACGTTCGAGATGCCGCTCACCCAGGAGCAGCTAGGCGACGTGCTCGGCCTGACCAGCGTGCACGTCAATCGCACGATGCGGCTGATGGAACGCGAGGGGCTTATCGTGCGCCAAGGCACTCGGCTTTCGCTTCCGCGGCTGGACCAGCTACGCCGCCTTTCGCCGCTGCCGCCGCGTCGGATCCGGTTTGACCCGGCGTGGCTTCCGGCACCGGAATCCTGAGCAGAACCTGTCAGTCGAGCAGCGCGTCGACCGCGACCAGCAGCTCGCGATCGCGAAAGGGTTTGCGCAGCTGCGGCACATCGGCGGGCAGATCATCGGCAGAGTCGACATAGCCGGTGAGCAGGAGGAACCGCAGCGACTCTGATTCCGCCCGGGCCCGCGTGATAAACTCGCCGCCGGTGCCGCCCGGCATCATGTAGTCGGTAATGATCAGGTCCGGGCTAGGCTGTGCCGCGAGCTGGGCCATGCCGTCGTTCAGCGAGGCGGCTTCGCGCACCGAGTGGCCGTGGGCGCGCAGCACTTCGGCAGCGGCTTCGCGGACGGGTGCGTCGTCGTCGACGAGCAGGATGTCGGCCGTCCGGCTGGGCAGCGCCGCCGGGGCGGCTGCCGGCTGCGCCGCTGGCGCTGCCGCACAGGGCAGGACCAGCGTCGCGCTGGTCCCCTCGCCTGGCGCGCTCTGGAGAAGGAAGCGCCCCGACGATTGTTCGGCGAACCCGTGCACCATGGAAAGGCCGAGCCCGGTCCCGCGATCGCCGGCCTTGGTGGTGAAGAAGGGTTCCACGGCGCGCCGGAGCGTGAGCGCGTCCATGCCGCATCCGTCGTCATGCACGCTGATCGCGACACAGGGCGTCGTCGACAGCCCGCGAAGCTCCTCTTCGCGCGCCGGTCGCACCTCGATCGCAATGCGACCGTCGCCATTCTCGTTCGCGCTGATCGCGTCGCGTGCGTTGATCACGAGGTTCAGGATCGCCAGCTCTAGCTGATTCCGGTCGGCGAGAATGGGCGGCGCGGGATTCAGCGTGACGATGCACGGGATCGCCGCGCCGGCGGATCGCTCGAGAAGGTCGCGTAGATCGTCGAACATTATCGCTGGATCGATCGCCTCGGGCGCGAGCGTCTGGCGCCGCGAATAGGCGAGCAGCCGCGCCACCAGACTGCGCGCACGCTCCGCGCTCACCACCGCGTTGTCGATGTATCGAAGGGCCTTGGTGTCGTCCGGGCATCGCTTGCGGAGCAGATCGAGCCCGCCCAAGATCGGTGTCAACAGATTGTTCAGGTCATGCGCCACGCCGCCCGTCAGCCGCCCCAGCGCCTCCAGCCGCTGCGCCTGCACGGTCGCCGCCTGTCTGTCACGATAGCGCCCCAGCTCGCGCCGAAGCAGCAAGACCAGCGCCACGAACAACAGCAGCGCGATCAGTGCGCCCAGGATCAGCACCATGCGTGCCTGCCGCGTCAGCGCGGCGAACGCGCCGCCGGGCACCGCGAACTCCACCCGCCAGGCGGTTCCCGGCACGACACTCGTCGCCGAACGGAGCGGCCCCGGGCCGCCGCTGCCGACCGCCGCGACAAGCGCCCCACGATCATCGAACAGCCGAACGCGGCTAGCACCGGGGATCGCCTCAGCGAGCAGAAGCTGCGCCATCCCTCGCGCCGGCAGGACGGCGGAAACGACATAGCGCGCCGTGCCATCCCGCATCGCCGGCGCGCGGATCGCGAACACATATTCGTCCAGCGGCCCGCGCACGACATGGCCCACCTGCGGCTTGCCCGTTTCAAAGGCCGCGATCAGGCTCTGACGATCGATAACCTTACCGGCGAGCACCGCATCGACCGGCGGGACGACGAGCAGGCGATTGCCCGCACGATCGCTGACGCCAAGACGCCGCCATGTCGGGCGAACGTCGATCAGCCGCTTTGCCAGGACGTTGAATCGATCGCGGTCGAGTGTGCCATCGAAGGAGGGCGATTGGGCGAGCATCGCCACTGCATCGATATTGGCGGAAAGCTCGCGGCCGATCAGCCGGGCCGAGGCGCGGCTTGCGATCAGCGCCTGGCGATCGAGCGCCGCGCGCTGCTCCTGCAACGACACATAGCCATAGGCCGCGCCGAGGACCACGATCGGCAAAATGCCCGTGAGGCCCATGAGGATCAGCGAACGTTTCAAAGCGGGGTGCCCCTGCTGTCACCCGGACCGATCGAAGGTCCGGTAACAAAGTGCAATTATTTCAATGCGAAAGTCAAACGACAATCGCTCAGCGGCCACTAGCGCAGAGGCCCGGCCGAGTCTGCCGCCGCCCGCGACTAGGCAAGATTTTCCCAGCGTGCGCCGCCGTCCACAACCGGCCCATCCTATAAGGGGTTGGTAAAGGCGAGCAATTCGCCCCGCCAATCCGTGGAGCAGTCATGGCCACAATCGACGCTGTCCGCCCATCGCACGGTGTCCGCGCAGCGAATCCCCAGCCTGGGTCGCGCGCGTGAAGATATTGTTCTACCTGCCGGCGGTGACGCCCTGGTGGTTCGAAAACATCATCGAACCGCTGATCCGCCGAATCGTCGACATTGCCGAGGTGCATGTGCTGGCGCCGCCGATGTGGCGCAACACGGGTATCGGGCCGGACCAGCTCGCTCTTTGTGCCGATCTGCCGCAGCTGCAATGGGCGATTGCCGATGGCGGCGACCATCCGACCCTGCGGACAGCCCCTGCCGACCCGGCCGGGTTGATCGACTATGTCCGCGGGTTGTCGCCGGACATCGTGCTGTGCCGGAGCGCCGACTTCGAAACGCCCCGTCATTTTCCCGGCGTCGTGCGCCACATCATGGAAGCGGTGACCAGCCCGTTCGACGTCGCATCCGCGGCGGCGACGGTCTATTTCACTGATGCGCCTTATGCCAATGGCGTCATGCCGCCGCTCGATGCCGCCGCCACGGCGCGGATCGACGCCGCAATCGCGCCGCTATGGGAAGACATGAAAGCGTTCTGGGCGGCGCAGCCTTTCGAGCGCGGGCATCTGTTCGATCATCTCGGCATCCCGGGTGATCGGCCGATCATCATGTTGCCGCTCGAATATGCACATGAAGAGAATTTCTTCCCGCAGCACCGCCCGGGCCAGCGCGACAATGCAGCGTTGATTGCCCATGCCGCGCGGCACGTGACGCCGCGCTGCACGCTGGTCATCACCGATCATCCGCTGAACGCGCTGCACCTTGACGAGAAAGATCTTCTCGCGACCATCGCGGGGCTGGGCTCCCGGGTCGTCTATGCCGGGAGCAGCGTTTACGGCCAGTCGGCGACGATGGCGCTGCTGCCATTCACCGATGGCGTGTTGCTCAACGATTCGAAGACATTCGCGTCGGTGGCCGCATTGGGCCGGCCGATGCTGCGGGACACCCGCTTTGCGAGCGGCGAATGGCTGAATGCGGAAACCGATATCGCCCGCTTCGTCGAGGCGGTGCGTACCTGTCGGGCCGCGGGTCCGGATGCGGAAGGCGCGCGGCGCTGGTTCGGCTATCATTTCGCCAACGAAGCCTTTTGCGCCGGCGATCCCGCGCTGACCGGCGCGATGGTGATCGATCGGGCCTGCAACGCAATCAACATGGATCGCTGGGATGCGGGTATCGCGCGTGTCCGGCCGCGCCTGACGCTGGAGCAAGCCGCATGAAGATGGGTGCGATCCGGCGGGCCATGCCGCATGCGACGCCCGCGCTCGAATGGGCGGGCGAGGTGATCGCCAGCGAACGCCGCGCGCTTGCCCGGTTCGAAGCCGACCTGCCGCTTTCGATCAGCGATGCCGTGGCCGCGATCGTTGGGCAGACGAGCCCGCTGACGTGCCTCGGCATGGGCAAGTCGGGGCTGATCGCGGCGAAAGTGGCGGCGACCTTCTCCAGCCTGGGTACGCCCGCCTTTGCGCTCAATGCCGCCGAGGCGGCGCATGGCGATCTGGGCGCGGTGCAGGATGGCAATGTCGTGCTGCTTTTCTCGAACAGCGGCACCACCGACGAGATCCTGCGGATCCTGCCGCTGCTCAAGGCGCGGGCCTGCATTCTGATCGGCGTGGTCGGCCGCGCCGATTCGCCGCTGGGCCGGGCCGTGGACGTGCTGATCCCGGCGACGATCACCGGCGAGGCCGATCATATCGGCATGGCGCCGACCGCGAGCACGACGTTGCAGGTGGCGATCGGCGATGCGCTGGCGGTGGCGGTCAGCCGCGCTCGCGGCTTCACGCGCGAGGATTTCCTGCGGCACCATCCGGCGGGCCTGCTAGGCCGGCAATGCATTCCGGTTCGCACGCTGATGCGCATGGGTGACGAACTGCCCAGGGTGCTGCCCAATGCCCCGGTGGCCGAGCTGCTGGCGGTGATGTCGTCGTGCCGGATGGGCGCGGCGTGCGTCGTCGATGCTGCCGGCGGGCTGATGGGACTGGTGGTGGATGGCGATGTCCGCCGTCACTTCCAGTCGCGTCATGACGTCTACGACACCCCGGCGAGCAGCCTGATGCAGGCGCATCCGCAGGTGATCGATGTCGATGCGACGCTGGGAGATGCGCTGCTGATGCTGCGCGAACGCGAAGGGGGATTGCTCGTACTGCCCGTGACCGACGGCGAGGGACGTCTGCACGGCATGCTCCATGCCAAGGACATGATGAATGCCTGAACCGCTCAAGATCGTCGCCTTCGTGCCTGCCAAGGGGCAGAGCGAGCGCGTTTCCGAAAAGAACACCCGCGTGCTCGACGGCGAGCATCTGTTCCGGCGCAAGCTGATCCAGGCGCTCGACTGCCCGGCGATCGGCGAGGTCTGCCTCGACACCGAAAGCGATCTGCTCGCCTCGCTGGCCAGCGATCTGGCGATCACGCACCTTAAGCGTCCGGCCGCACTGGCGACCAACGCCACCGATGGCCACGGCATGTTCGCCTGGGAATGCGCCCAGCGGCCCGATGCCGATATCTGGGTCCAGCTGTTGTGCACCGCACCGTTCGTGACGGCCGACACGATCAGCCGCGCCATTGCCGCGCTGCTCGCCGATCCGACGGCGGACAGCCTGGTGGCGGTGACGCGGGCCAAACAATATTGCTGGGACGGGCAGGTGCCTGCCTATGGCACCGGGCGCATCCCGAACAGCGTCGAGCTGCCGGAAACGGTGGTCGAGGCGATGAGCCTCTATATCGTCCGGCGCACCGGCGACGGCCCGGCGACGCGACGGTTCGGTACCCGGCCGATCCTGTTCGATCTTGATCCGATCGAACAGATCGACATCAACCAGCATCACGATCTGGTGATCGCCGAAACCGTCGCGGCCGGTTTTCGCCAGGCGGAGGTGACGCGATTCCGCGCGATGCTGCCGCATCTTTCCTCGCCCGTTCTCTCCGACATTCTCAAGGAGCGCGGCCATCGCGCCGTCCTGCCCAAGGTGCTGCGCCCGACCAGCGGCGGCAAGTTCCTGGGCCGCGCCAAGACGATCGAGTTGTGTGCGCTGCCCGAGCGGCCGGACCGCTCGCCCGACGGGCCGTGGCACGGCATCTATGGCGCGCTGCAATCCTATCGCTTCGTCCGCCCCGGCGACGTCATCATGGTGGCGACCGACGTGCCCGAATATGCCTATTTCGGTGATCTCAACGCCAATCTGGCGATCCGGTCGGGCGCGGTGGGCGCGGTGATCGACGGTGCGACGCGCGACACGGCCGATGTGCGCGCGCTGGGCTTGCCCGTCTATGCGCGCGGCCAGACCTGCGACGACATCAAATATGAGGGCACGCTCAAGGCGATGAACCGGCCGATCGTGATGGGGGACGTGACGATCGCGAATGGCGACGTCGTGTTCGCCGATGCCGACGGCATCGTCGCGATCCCGCGCGCGCTGTGGCCGGAGATCGAAGAGGCGGCATGGAACGTGCTGTCGAACGAGGCACGCATTCGCATGCAGGCCGCGCGCGGCCGCGACGTCGAGGCGATCCTGGCTGAATGCGGCGCGTTCTGATGCGCCGCTGACCGGCAGGGCAGGGGGCGGCACGACTGCCCCCTGTTCAATCGGAACACAGCGTGTACAACGCCCGGTGCCGATGCCGCCGCTCCCGTATCCCGCGCTGCACGCCAGCCATTCGGGCGTCTGGATCGCCACCGCTGATCAGACGCGCGCGATCGGGCGGGGCGAGGCGATCCGCATCGCCGCCGACACGCCCGTGATCCTGCTCAACGCACCGCTGATCGGGCAACGGCTGGGCCATCCCGAACTGAACGGGCTCGATCTGCTCGAGCTGTTCGCGTTTCTCTATCCCGCCCGTTTCATGGTGCCGACGCCCAAGGGCGTGGCCCGCGCCTGTGGGCTGACGCCGCCGGGCGAGGAATCGGCGATCGCCGGCTTCCTTCGCGATGCGGCGGAGACGATGCTGGCGGCAGCCGAGGGCGATTGGCCCGAGCGCGAGGGCGCGTGGCATGGGCTGCAATCGCTCGGCCGCCTGCGCTGGCCCTGGGTGGCGGCGCTCGGCCAGCGGATCGTCAAGCCCGAACGGGCCGAACGTTGGCTGTTTGCCCGGCTACCCGAATGGGAGGAGGGTGTTCCGCGTCCCGCGCCGCGTACCGTTACCATCGAGGGCGAAGCGGTGGCCGATCGACTCGCGCGGTTGACCGGATCCGGCGCCGAGCGGCGGCAGGGCCAGCGCGACTATGCGGCGGCCGCAGCACAGGCCTTCGCGCCGCGCAGCGTGGCGGACAGCCCCAATCTGGTGCTGGCGGAAGCTGGGACGGGAATCGGCAAGACGCTCGGCTATTTGGCACCCGCGTCGCTCTGGGCCGAGCGATCGGGCGGCGCAGTGTGGGTTTCGACCTTCACCAAGGCGTTGCAGCGGCAGCTGGGCAATGAAGGCGAACGGCTGTTCCCCGATGCGGCCGAGCGGCGCCGGCGGATCGTGACGCGCAAGGGGCGCGAGAATTATGCGTGCCTGCTCAACCTCGAGGACGCATTGCAGGGGGGATTTGCCGGGCGGGCGGCGATCCTGGCGCAGCTGGTCGCGCGCTGGGCGGCCTATACCGCCGACGGCGACATGGTGGGGGGCGATCTGCCAGGCTGGCTGCCGACGCTGTTTCGACGCAACGGATCGACCGCGCTGACCGACCGGCGCGGCGAGTGCATCTATGCCGGCTGCCCGCATTACCGCAAATGCTTCATCGAACGCGCCGCCAGGGCGAGCGTCGACGCCGATATCGTCATCGCCAACCATGCGCTGGTGATGGTCAATGCCGCGCGCGGACGCGAGGCGCAGGCGCGGCCGACCCGTTATGTGTTCGACGAGGGGCATCATCTGTTCGATGCCGCCGATGCGATGTTCTCGGTCGCGCTCACCGGGCAGGAGGCGATCGAGCTGCGGCGCTGGGTCACCGGCCCCGATTCGGGATCGCGCGGGCGCCGGCGCGGCCTCGCGGCGCGGCTGTCCGACGTGGCGAGCTATGACGATGCGGGCGCGGCAGCGATCGCCGAAACGGTCGACGCGGCGCGTGCGCTGCCGAGCGACGGCTGGCTGCAGCGACTGCACGAGGGCGAACCGTTCGGCCCGATCGAGGCGCTGCTCGCGGCGGTGCGCGGCCTCGTCTACGCACGCGACAGCCAGGGCGCGGCGGATGCCGGCTACGGGCTCGAGACCGAACTGACCGCGCCCGACCCGGCCCTGGTCGACGCCGCGGGCGCGGCCGGCGAGGCGCTGGATGCGCTGCTGCGGCCGATGGTGGCACTCGGGCGGCGGCTGGAAGCCGTGCTCAACGACGCACCCGACTGGATGGACGGGCCGGCACGGGCGCGGATCGAAGGCGCGATCGCCTCGCTCGGCTGGCGCGCGGAGACGGTGGGGGCATGGCTCGCGCTGATCGCGCGGGTGGGCGGGCCGGCCGATGCCGCGTTCGTCGACTGGCTGGCGGTCGAGCGGGTCGAGGGGCGCGAATATGATGTCGGGCTGCACCGCCACTGGCTCGATCCGGCGCAGCCGCTGGCGGAAGTGGTGCTGAAGCCTGCGCACGGCGTGCTCGTCACCTCGGCAACGCTGCGCGCCGGTGGCGACTGGGCCGTGGCGGAGGCGCGATCGGGCGCCAGGCACCTGATGCGCCCGGCGCACCGCTTCGAGGCGGCGAGCCCGTTCGACTATGCCGCCCAGGCCGAGGCGCTGATCGTCACCGATGTCAAGCGCGGTGACGTGGCGGCGCTGGCCAATGCCTATGCCCGGCTAATCGTCGCGGCGGGCGGCGGCACGCTGGGGCTGTTCACGGCGATCCGCCGGCTGCGCGCGGTGCATGCGCGGATCGCCGACCGGCTGGCGCGCGAAGGGCTGCCGCTGCTCGCACAGCATGTGGATCCGGTCGATACCGGCACGCTGGTCGACATCTTCCGCGACGATCCGCGCGCCTCGCTGATCGGCACCGATGCACTGCGCGACGGGGTGGACGTGCCTGGCGAATCGCTGCGGCTGGTGGTGATGGAGGGTGTGCCCTGGCCCAAGCCGAGCGTGCTGCACGCGGCGCGGCGGCTGGCGGGCGGCGGCAGCGCCTATGACGACCGGATCGTGCGCGCGCGGCTCGCGCAGGCGTTCGGCCGCCTGATCCGCCGCGCCGACGATCGCGGCTGCTTCGTGCTGCTGTCGGCGGCGAGCCCGTCGCGGCTGCTCGATGCCTTTCCTCCCGGCACGCGGATCAGCCGGGTGCCGCTCGACGAGGCGGTGGCACGGGTGCGGCTTTCCTTGGCGCCGCGCATCGGGCATGACGTAGCGGCAACCGTCGGCACCACCCCAGGAACCCCATGAAGACGCTGCTCGTGCTCCGCCACGCCAAATCGGGATGGGACGATCCTGTTGCGCGCGATTTCGATCGATCGCTGAACGCCAAGGGGCATCGCGCGGCGCGGACGGTCGGCCGCTATCTGCGCGACGAGGCGCTTGATTTCGGCCTCGTCGCGGCATCGCCGGCGCAGCGGGTCAAGGAAACGCTGGATGAGGTCGCCAGTGGCTATGGCGCCCGGATGATGCCGCAATGGGACCAGCGCATCTATCTCGCCTCGGCGGCGACGCTGCTCGACCTGATCCAGGAATGGCCCGACAGCGTCGATACGGTGCTGCTGGCCGGCCACAATCCCGGTCTGGAGGAACTGGTGCTCGCGCTCAGCGCCGAAGGCGGATCGCTTCGCGATGCCGTCGAGCAGAAATTCCCGACCGCTGCGCTCGCCGAACTTCATCTCGCGATCGACCATTGGGCCGATGCGTCCGAGTCATGTGCCACGCTCATCCGGTTCGTGCGGCCGCGCGACCTCGATCCCAGCCTTGGGCCCGACGGTCACTGAATCGGCTGCTATTGATCAGGCAGGCGTGTCCTGGGTCAGCGCGTCGGCAAGATCGTCGCGGATCGCCTGGAGCGCGGCCGACCGGCCCTTGCCCCGCGCGGCCTTTTCCGCGGCAAGCAGCCGCTGGACGCCGCGGATCGTATAGCCTTCATCGCTGAGAAGATGGTGGATTCGCCGCACCAGCGCGACGTCGTCCGGCCGGTAATAGCGTCGATTGCCCGCCCGGGTGAGGGGCTTGAGCTGGGGAAAGCGGGTTTCCCAGTATCGCAGAATGTGCTGGGGCCGGCCGATCTCTTCGGCAAGCTCGCCGATCGTACGCAACGCGCCAGCGGCCTTTTCGGTCGCCGGCATGGGACTTACCTCGCCTCGACGATGCGGTCGCGCATCATCTGGCTGGCGCGGAAGGTGAGCACCCGCCGCGGTGCGATCGGCACTTCGACGCCGGTCTTGGGATTGCGGCCGATCCGCTCGCCCTTGTCGCGAAGCACGAAGCTGCCGAAGCCGGAAATCTTCACATTCTCGCCACGCCCCAGCGCTTCGCACATATGCTTCAGGATTTGCTCGACGATCCGCGACGCATCGGCGCGCGACAGCCCGACTTCGCGGTGAAGCGACTCGGCAAGATCAGCACGTGTGAGCGTTCCGGCTTCACTCATCTCAGCAAGTCCCTTCGTTATCGGCATGTACCAAAACTAGCATTTGGGTGCGGACTAGCAAGACACATCTTGAAGCGCCAGTAATGCGATAGAAACATTCTGGAAAACTACGTAGGTCGCGGCGGCGCCATCTCGCGCGCCTCGCGCTCGTATCAGAAGCGAACCACCGCTGCGCCCCAGGTGAAGCCTCCGCCCATCGCTTCCAGCACGAGCAACTGTCCGCGCCGGATACGGCCGTCGCGAACCGCCGTGTCGAGCGCGAGCGGGACCGACGCGGCCGACGTGTTGGCGTGCCGGTCGACCGTCACCACCACCTGTTCGGGTGCGAGATCGAGCTTGCGCGCGGTGGCGTCGAGGATGCGGGCATTGGCCTGATGCGGCACGACCCAGTCGACATCGCTCGTCTCCAGGCCGGCAGCGCCCAGCGCTTCCTGCATCACGGCGGCGAGGTTGACGACGGCGTGGCGAAATACCTCCCGGCCCTTCATTCTCAGCTTGCCGACCGTTCCCGTGGTCGACGGGCCACCATCGACATAGAGAAGCTCGTTGTGACGGCCATCGGCATGGAGCCGCGTGGCAAGAATGCCACGCGGCGCGTCATCCGGGCTGTCCTGCGCCTCGAGCACCACCGCGCCGGCGCCATCGCCGAATAGCACACAGGTGGCGCGATCCTCCCAGTCGAGGATACGGCTGAACGTCTCGGCGCCGATCACCAGCGCGCGACGATGGGCGCCCGCGCGCAGCATCGAATCGGCGACCTGGAGCGCGTAGAGAAAGCCCGAGCAGACCGCCGCGACGTCGAACGCAACGCAATCGTCGATGCCCAGCGCATGCTGGACGCGCGTTGCCGTTGCCGGAAAGGTCTGGTCCGGGGTCGCGGTGGCGAGCACGATCAGATCGATCGCCCCCGCCTCGATCCCCGCCGCATCGAGCGCGGCACGCGCGGCGCCGGTCGCCAGCGTGCTCGTGGTTTCGTCAGGCCCGGCGATGTGGCGAAAGCGGATTCCGGTCCGTTCGACGATCCATTCGTCGCTGGTGTCAACCTGAGCGGCAAGCTCGGCGTTCGACATGCGTCGCGCCGGGAGCGCCGAGCCCGTGCCGAGAATCACCGAACGCACGGTCATGCAACGCTATCCATTCTTGTCACCAGGCCATTCTCGTCATCAGGCCGCCTTGGCCTCGAAATTTCCAAGATCATCGGCGATCCGGCGGGTGAGATCGTCGCGCACCATCTTCGCGGCAAAGCCGATCGCAGTGTCGACACCCACTTCGTTGGCACCGCCGTGACTTTTCACGACGATTCCGTTGAGCCCGAGAAAAACCGCGCCATTGTGGTTGTTCGGATCGAGGTGGTGCCGCAGCAGATCGGTTGCCGGCTTCGAAATCAGGAAGCCGAGCTTTGACCGGGTCGAGCTCTGAAAGGCGCGGCGCAGCAGATCGGCGACGAACCGGGCGGTCCCCTCCGCCGTCTTGAGCGCGATATTGCCCGAGAATCCGTCGCACACGATCACATCGACATCGCCGCGCGACAATCGGTTGCCCTCGATGAAGCCGGTGAAGCGGAGCGGCAGGTGCGATGCGGCGCGCAGCTGGGCCGCGGCATCGCGGATGCTGTCGGTGCCCTTCATCTCTTCGGTGCCGATATTGAGCAGCGCAACGCGCGGTCGATCGAGATCGAGCGCGGTGCGCGCATAGGCGGCTCCCATCACCGCGAACTGCACCAAATTGCGGGTATCGACTTCGGTGTTGGCGCCCAGATCGAGCATCACCGAATCATTGTCGCCCAGCGTCGGCATCAGCGCGGCCAGCGCCGGCCGATCGATGCCGGGCATGGTGCGCAGCGACAATTTGGCCATCGCCATCAGTGCGCCGGTGTTGCCCGACGAAACGGCGGCACCGGCACGGCCCTGCTTCACCTGATCGATGGCGATTCCCATCGAGGTGGTTTTGGCCCGGCGAATCGCCTGGCTCGGCTTGGCGTCGGCCGCAACGACCTCGGCCGCGTGGACGATCTCTGACGCAGCAGCAAGGTTGGGATGAGCCGCCAGGCCCTCCCGCAATCGCGTTTCATCACCGACGAGGATGAATTCCATCCCCTCGAAGCGACTCCGGGCACGCGCGGCACCGGCCAGCATGACGGCAACCCCCTCGTCGCCGCCCATCGCATCGACGGCGATTCGCGAGGGCATGGTCATGCCGGTCGTCCCCCGTGTCGGTTCGCGGCTCAGCCCTCGACCGAAACGATCTCGCGGCCGTTATAGTGGCCGCAGGCATTGCAGAGGTTGTGCGGGCGCTTCAGCTCGCCGCAGTTCGGGCATTCCTGGAATGCCTGGACGGTGAGCGCATCGTGCGACCGGCGCATGCCACGCCGCGACGGCGAAGTCTTTCTCTTGGGAACGGCCATTTCGGCACCTTACAAATAACGGACAGAATCAAAAGTCGCGATACGCCCACAGGCCTAATCGGGCAAGCGACGGCTGAGCCGGCCGC
Source organism: Sphingomonas sp. RS6 (assembly GCF_054489705.1). Classification (NCBI taxonomy): domain Bacteria; kingdom Pseudomonadati; phylum Pseudomonadota; class Alphaproteobacteria; order Sphingomonadales; family Sphingomonadaceae; genus Sphingomonas; species Sphingomonas sp. RS6. Next base: position 715,882 of record NZ_JBTMWM010000001.1, on the reverse strand, counting down.
TCGCCGGACCAGCGGACAGGTCACGAAGCGAGCCCGCGCGTATAGCGATTCTTCTCCGCGTTGCAAGCGTCGGCCGCACATGCCAGTGGTGCAAGGCGAAGGATTTGTGGGGGTGGCGATGTTCTTTCTTCCGGTGACGCTGGTTAGTGCCGGTGCCGCGGCATTGATCAACCTGTGGTTGGCCGTGCGCGTGATTCAGATGCGATTCGCCGGCAACGTGCTGATGGGCGATGGCGGCAACCCGCGACTGGTGGCGCGGATGCGCGCCCAGATGAATTTCATCGAATATACGCCGATCGTGCTGATCCTGATCGGCCTGATCGAACTCGCGCGCGGCAGCCAGCTGATCCTGTGGATCGCGTCGACCGCCTATCTGATCGGCCGCCTGCTGCATCCGTTCGGCATGGACGGCTGGCTGATCGGCCGGCAGATCGGCACCGCCACCACCCTGATCGTGATGACCGGCCTGGGCCTCTATGCGGTGTGGCTCGGCTATGCCGGGCTGAATCCGCTGCATTGACGCGCGCGATCAGGCGCGGGCGAGCACCGAATCGGCGACGAACGGATTGGTGCGTCGTTCGTGGCCGAAATTGCTCGCCGGGCCGTGTCCGGGCACGAACACCGTGTCGTTGCCCAGCGGCCAGAGATTGCGCGTGATCGAATCGATCAGGTCCTGATGATTGCCCAGCGGGAAATCGGTGCGCCCGATCGAGCCCTGGAACAGCACGTCGCCGACGATCGCGAGGCGCGACGGCGCGTGGTGGAACACGACATGGCCCGGCGTGTGGCCGGGGCAGTGATAGACGTCGAGCACGAGTTCGCCCACGGTCACCTGGTCGCCGCCCACCAGCCAGCGGTTCGGCTCGAACGGCGCGCCGCGCACGCCATAGCGGCGGCCGTCATCTTCCAGCCGGGCGATCCAGAAGCGATCATCCTCGTGCGGGCCTTCGATCGGCACGCCCAGCGACTTGGCGAATTCGCCGGCGCTGCCGCAATGATCGATATGGCCGTGCGTAATCAGCAGTTTCTCGATCGTCACGCCATGCTGCTCGGCAGCGGCGCGGAGCCGATCGAGATCGCCGCCGGGATCGACAAAGGCGCCCCGCATCGTTTTGGTGCACCAGATCAGCGAACAATTCTGCTGGAGCGGGGTGACGGGCACGATCGCCGCACGCAGCGGCATCGCCTCGGGCGCAGGGGGCGTGGTGGACATGCCCAAGAGCTAGTCGTCCGCGTCCCCCGTCGCAACACGGGGTTGCTGCGCAACGGTGCCGGCGGCAGACGGGCGTGGTGATGTTGCCCACGACACCGTTCGTCCTGTTCGATGATGCCCGCGCAGACGGCCGTCCGGCCCGGCTCTATGCCGATCCGGTCGCGATCGTCACCGCCGATACGCACGATGCCGTTGCCCCGGCGCTCGAACGCCTGCGCAAAGCGACGGCCGATGGCCTCGATGCGGCGGGCTATCTTGCGTATGAAGCCGGGGCCGCATTCGAACCGGCCGTGCCGGTGCGCGCTGGCGGGCCGCTGCTCTGGTTCGGCCTGTTCCGCGGCTTTCGCGAGATCGAGCAGGCCCGGTTGCCTGGCCTTTTACCCGATCCGGCGGGCGCCTGGGCGGGACGGCCGCGTCCCCAGATTGGCCGCGACACCTATGAACGGGCGATGCGCCGCGTGCTCGACTATATTGCCGCGGGCGATCTCTATCAGGCGAACCTCACCTTCGCCGCGACGGTGCCGATCGCCGGCCATCCGGCTGCGCTCTATGCGTTGTTGCGCGCGCGCGCGCAGGCGGGGCATGGCGCGCTGGTATCGACCGGGACGCGGTGGTTGCTCAGCCTCTCGCCCGAGCTGTTCTTCACGCTCGATGACGGGCGGCTGACGGCGCGGCCGATGAAGGGCACCGCGGCGCGCGAGGCCGATCCGCTGCATGACGCAGCGGCGGCAGCGGCACTGCGCGACGATCCCAAGCAGCGCGCGGAAAATCTGATGATCGTCGATCTGATGCGCAACGATCTTGGCCGTGTGGCGAAGCCCGGCAGCGTCGCGGTGCCGGCGCTGTTCGATATCGAGCGCTATCCGACGGTGCATCAGATGACGTCGACGGTGACCGCCGACCTGATTGACGGAGCGGGACCGGTCGATGCGTTGGCGGCACTGTTTCCCTGTGGCTCGGTGACCGGTGCGCCGAAGATTCGCGCGATGCAGGTGATCGATCAGGTCGAATCGGGGCTGCGCGGCGTCTATACGGGCTCGATCGGATGGATCGGGGCCGATCGCGATGCACGCTTCAACGTCGCGATCCGCACGCTCGCAATCGATTCGGCCGAGCAGGCGCTCATGGGGCTTGGATCGGGCGTGGTCGCCGATTCGCAGGTCGACTCGGAATGGCGCGAATGCCTTGCCAAGGGCGCCTTCGTGACGGTTGGCGAGCGCGGCTTCGACCTGATCGAGACGATGCGCTTCGATCCCGAAGAGGGGATTTTGCTGCTCGATCGCCATATCGATCGTATCCGGACGAGTGCGCTCCAGTTCGGCTTTCCGTTCGATCGGCACATCGTCCGCAACGAGCTTCAGGCCGCGACCTTCCGGCTGCGCTTGCCCGCGCGGGTGCGGCTGGTGGTGGGGCCATCGGGTGCCATCGCGATCGGCATCGCGCCGCTGCCCGATGCGCCCTCCGGGCCGGTTGCGGTGCGCGTGGTGAAGCGCGAAGTCGCGCGAGACGACTTCCGGCTCGCGCACAAGACCAGCCGGCGGCGGCTTTACGATGCACCGCGGCGTGCGGCGGGAAGCTGGGAGGTGGTGTTCACCGATAACGACGGATTCCTGACCGAGGGCAGCTTCACATCGATCTTTGTCGAGCGTGATGGCGTGCTGGTGACGCCGCCGCGTTCGCGCGGGCTGCTGCCGGGCGTGTTGCGGGCGGAACTGATGGCGCAGGGCCGCGCGGTCGAGGGCGATCTGCGCCCGGATGACCTGGCAGGGGGATTCTTCGTCGGGAACGCGCTTCGCGGACTGGTTTCAGCCGTTACAGTTGCGGAAGACGCGGGCGGCGACCTATAGGCGCCGGCGTCCCTCCCGGAAAAGGCGCCAGACCCATGCAGACTTCCGCCGCGCTCCAGCGCATCCAGCCCTCCGCCACGCTCGCCATGACCAGCCGCGTGTTCGAGCTGAAGCGTCAGGGCGTCGACGTGATCGGGCTGGGTGCGGGCGAGCCCGATTTCGACACGCCCGATTTCGTCAAGGAAGCCGCGATCGAGGCGATCCGCGGGGGCAAGACCAAATACACCAATGTCGATGGCACGCCCGAGCTGAAGGACGCGATTGCGCAGAAGTTCAAGCGCGACAACGGCCTGGACTATACGCCCGCCGAGATCACCGTGAATGTCGGCGGCAAGCACACGCTGTTCAACGCGATCGTCGCGACGGTCGAGGCCGGCGACGAGGTGATCGTGCCGGCGCCCTATTGGGTAAGCTATCCCGACGTCGTCCAATTTGCAGGCGGCACCCCCGTCTTCATCGCCGCGGGCGCCGATCAGAACTACAAGATCACGCCAGCCCAGCTCGAGGCGGCGATCACGCCCAAGACCAAGTGGGTAATTCTCAACTCGCCGTCCAACCCCACGGGCGCTGCCTATTCGGCTGCCGAGCTTCAGGCGCTGGGCGAGGTGATCGAGCGCCACCCGCAGGTCTGGGTGTTCGCCGACGACATGTATGAGCACATCCTGTACGATGGTTTCGAATTCGCGACGATTGCGCAGGCCTGCCCGGCGCTGTTCGACCGCACGCTTACTGTCAATGGCTGCTCCAAGGCCTATGCGATGACCGGCTGGCGCATCGGCTTCGCCGGCGGCCCCGCGCCGCTGATCAAGGCGATCGCCAAGCTCCAGTCGCAGTCGACGTCGAACCCCTGCTCGATCGCGCAGGCGGCCGCCGTCGCCGCGTTGACCGGCGATCAGGGCTTCCTCAAGGACCGGGCCGCCGCCTTCCAGACGCGCCGCGACCTAGTGGTCGGCATGCTCAACGAGATTGACGGCATGACCTGCCCGACGCCGGAGGGGGCGTTCTACGTCTATCCCGAGTTCAGCGGGCTGATCGGCAAGACCACGCCCAAGGGCAAGACGATCGCCACCGACGAGGACATGATCGGCTATCTGCTCGACGACGCGCGCGTCGCGGCGGTGCATGGTGCGGCGTTCGGCCTGTCGCCGGCGATGCGGATCAGCTATGCCACGTCGGAGGCGCTGCTGCGCGAGGCCTGCACCCGGATCCAGGCGGCCTGCGCCGACCTGCGCTGACGCACAGGGCGCGCGGCGGACGGGCTCGAGAGCGAGGACGATGGCGATGCGCGCGCTGATTGTGACTACTCTGATCGTCGCCGCCGGCGGTGCATCGCTGCTGGCGGCGACCCCGGCGCCGGCCGACAAGGCGGTGGCGATTCCGGCACCGGCGCTCGATTCGACCAAGACGCGGGGCGAGCAGGTCGCGGTGCTCGCCGGCGGCTGCTTCTGGGGCATGGAGGCGGTCTTCCAGTCGGTGAAGGGCGTCCATTCGGTGACCAGCGGCTATGCCGGCGGCACCGCCGAAACCGCCAGCTATTCGCGGGTTTCGACCGAGAAGACCGGCCATGCCGAGGCGGTACGGATCGTTTATGACCCCGCTCGGATCAGCTATGGCACGCTGCTGCGCATCTATTTCGCGGTGGCGCACGATCCGACCCAGCTCAACCGGCAGGGCCCCGACCGCGGTCCCAGCTATCGATCGGCGATCTTTCCGCAAACGTCCGAGCAGCGACGGATTGCGACTGCCTATATCGCGCAGCTCGGCCGCGCCAAGGCATTCGCCCGGCCGATCGTGACCAGGATCGAGCAGGGCGCCTTCTATCCGGCCGAGGAAAGCCATCAGGACTTTTTCTGGCGGCACCCGACGCACCCTTATATCGTGCGCTGGGACAAGCCGAAGGTGGCGGCGTTCCGCGCCGCCTTCCCGCAACTCGCCAATTGAGGCGGCCGGCGGCGGCAGCACCGCCGCCGGCCGGCCCGCGGATCAGGCGAACGACACCGCGCGGCGCCGCGTCCGCAGGCTTGCGCCGGCAAAGCCGAAACCGCCGATCAGCAAGCCCCAGGCTGCGGGCTCGGGCACGCCGGTCGGGTTCGGCGCAGCTCCGTTGAAGCTGAAATTGTCGGCGCTGCCGAGGCGATTGAGCCCGAAGCCGATCGCGCCCGTGGCAGGGCCGAAGCCATAGTCATAGCTGAAGCTCTGCGTTCCCCAGCCCATGTCGATCGATAACGTCGCGACCGATCCCTCGTAGCTGGCGGTGACGCGGCCGTTGAAGAAGGGGTTGAGATCCTTGAGCCCGTTCAGGAAGCCATTGTTCCCGGTGTAGAAACCATAGGAATCGAACGCGCCATCGCCATTATTGTCCTGCACCTTGATGAAGAAGCTGTCCGCCGAAGGGTAGCCGAACGAAAGCGCGACATAGCTGCCCGAATCAGCGCCGCGCAGCGCCACGTCGATCGACGCGCTGGTCGCGGTCTGATCATTGTAGACGGCGAGGCCGGTGAAGGTGCTGACGGCAGCGCCATCGAGAATCGAGACATTGCCATAGCTGGTATAGTTGGGCCCGAGATTGGCGCCGATCGGCCGATCGAAATCGTCGGTGATCTGCGCATGGGCGGTACCGCAGGCGCATGCCAGCGCCGCGGCGAAGAGGACGGTCTTGAACATGTTTTCCTTCCAGAATTGGGCGACCGCCGATGTGCAGGTCGCTTCTGGCGCGGCCCTGTGGTGAAGGAAGGTTCAAGCGTCACGCACCGCGCGACGGGGGCGACGAACGCGCGACGAGGCGTTGGCCCCGTCCAGGCTCGCGGTCAGATCAGGCCAAGCCCGGCAAGTTCGCCAATCAGCGACGGCGGCATCGAATCGACGCCGGCCTCGCCGCGGTCGAGATCGGCGGGCGAATCGGCATCTTCGAGATAGCGCCAGCCCTGATGCGCGCGCTTCGGCCGCGCCTGGACGAGGATCAGCCGCGGCTCGAGCAGGATCGCGGTGCGCCCGCCCTCCGCCTCGCCAAAGCCGAGGATCGGCGAGCGACCGACCAGCTGATGCTTGAGGATCCAGAACAAGGATCCGCCCGCAATCTCGGCGTGGCGCTTGGGCAGATAGCGCGTGGTGAGCGCGACGCCGCCGGTCTCAGCGCGGGCCTCCAGTCGCGAGCGGAGGAAATCGACGCTGTCGCAGGCAAAGGCGACCTTGGTGAGATGAAGCGGCACGTCGCCGATCTGGGCGCGCGCGCGCCCGCGATCAAGTCAGCCTGCGACGTTGAACAGCATTGCCAAGCCCAAAAACGAGAAGAAGCCCATGCAGTCGGTACAGGTGGTGACGAACACCGACGAGGCGACTGCCGGATCGACGCGGAACCGGTCGAGCGCCACCGGCACGAACACGCCGGCCAGCCCCGCCACGAGATTGTTGATCAGGATCGCCAGGCCGAACACCGTCGCCAGGTCACTCCGCCCGAACATGAAATAGGTGCCCACGCCGATCAGCACGCCCAGCGCCAGGCCGTTCGACGCGGCGATGCGCAGTTCGCGCCAGATCATCCGGCCGGTATTGGTGTCGGTCAGCTGGTTGGTCGCGATCGCGCGGACGACGACGGCGAGCGTTTGCGTGCCGGCATTGCCGCCCATCCCCGATACAATCCCCATCAGCGCCGAGAGCACCGCATATTTGGCGATCTCCGCATCGAACAAGCTGACCACCGACGCCGCCAGCATCGCCGTGGGCAGGTTGACCAGCAGCCACATCAGCCGTGTCCGCACGGTGAGCAGCACGGGCTCGTTGATGTCGCCTTCGCCGGCCCCCGACAGGCGAAGGATATCTTCGCCGGCTTCCTGCGAAATGATGTGGACGACGTCGTCCACGGTGATCATGCCGACCAGCCGACCATTGGTATCGACCACCGCCGCCGAGATCAGCGCGTATTTCTGGAAGCGCAGCGCCACTTCCTCCTGGTCCATATCGACCGGGATCAGCGTCTGTTCGCGCTTCATGACGTCGCTGACCAGAATCGTGCGCGGCGTGCGCAGGATCCACGAAAGCTCGCAGGTGCCTATCGGCTTGTGTGCCGGATCGACGACGAAGATTTCCCAGAAATCGGTGGTCAGCGCATCGTCGCCGCGCAGATAATCGAGCACATCGCCGACGGTCCAATGCTCGGGTACCGCGATCAGCTCGCGCTGCATCAGGCGGCCGGCGGATTCCTCCGGATAGGACAGCGCCTCCTCGATCGCGGCGCGATCGTCGGGGTCGAGCGCGCGCAGCACCTCGCGCTGGTCCTCGACGTCCATGTCCTCGATGATCGCGACCGCGTCGTCGGTATCGAGTTCGGCGGCGATGTCGGCCACCTGGTGTGGCTCGAGCGCGTCGACCAGTGCCTCGCGCACCCAGTCGTTCATTTCCGCCAGCACGTCGCCGTCGATCAGATCGGAGATCGCGGTGACCAGCGCGGCGCGCTGATCGGCGGGCGTCAGTTCGACCAGATCGGCGATGTCGGCGGGATGCAGCGGCGCGACCAGCGCATGGGCGGTCTCGTTCTCGCCGTCCTCGACCGCGGCGAGCACCGAGTAGACGAATTCGGGCTTGAGCCGATCGTCCTCGTCGAGCTGGCTTTCGGGCGCGGCCTCGTCTTCTTGCAGTTCGGTCTCGCTCATCGTCCGACCTCCCACGCTGCGGCCACGATAGGCGCCGCTGCCACTCCGCGGGCCGATTTGCAACCCGGTGCGGTGCCATCGTCGTGCCTGGCGACATTGCCGATTTCGGAACGAAGCCCTAGGGCGGGGATTGAAACCGCTTTTGCAGGAGTAGCCCGATGGCCGAACCCAATATGCTCGTGATGACGCTCGAAACCGGCGATGTGCGCATTCGCCTTCGCCCCGATCTTGCCCCGAACCATGTCGAGCGTATCACCGGCCTGGCCGAAGAAGGCTTTTACGACGGCGTCGTGTTCCACCGCGTGATCGACGGGTTCATGGCGCAGGGCGGTGATCCCACCGGCACCGGCATGAGCGGTTCGGACAAGCCGGATCTGGCGCAGGAGTTCAGCAAGGCGCCGCATTCGCGTGGCGTATGTTCGATGGCGCGGACGATGAATCCGAACAGCGCCAACTCGCAGTTCTTCATCTGCCTCGACGACGCCAACTTCCTCGATGGCCAGTACACCGTCTGGGGCGAGGTGGTCGAAGGCATGGAGCATGTCGACGCGCTGCCCAAGGGCGAGCCGCCCGCGAACCCGGGCAAGATCGTCAAGATGCGCGTCGAAGCCTGAGACGCCCGCCGCCATTCGCCCCGGTAGCCGGGGCGGGTGGCGATCAGGCCGGTTCGGGGCCGAGCGCTTCGACCAGCCAGTCGTGGAACAGCCGCACCGGGCGCAGCGTCAGCGCGCGCGGGCGGCACACGAACCAGTAGCTGTAATGGCTCTCGACCGTCAGGTCGAACAGCCGGACGAGGCGATCGTCGCGTGCCGACTGGTAATGCGCCTCCAGCATGAAGGCGACGCCGAGTCCCTGGGCCGCCGCCTCGAGCATCAGATTGCCCGAATCGAACAGGTCGATCGCCGCGGGTTCGAGGTCGGGATAGCCGGCCGCGACGCGCCATGCGGTGAACGTCTCCGGCATTTCGCGATGGACCAGCGCCGTGAGCCGCGAAAGATCGGCCGGATCGCGAACCGGATTCGGCCCTTCCACCAGGCTGCGCGCGCCGATCACGTGCACGCGGTTGCGATCGAGCCGGCGCGAATAGAAGCCGGGATCGATATCTCGCGCGATGACGATTGCCGCGTCGAGCCCGTCGCCCAGCCGCGCCACGCCGTGGCTGGCGGTATCGACGTCGAGATGCAGTTCGGGATGGCGGCGCTTGAGTTCGGGCAGGCGGGGCAGCAACTGCTGTGTGGCGTAGAGCGGCAGCACGCCGAGGCGTAGCCGGAGCAGTTCGCTGCCGCTCGTCATCGTCTCGATTGCATCGGCCATCGTGTCGAGTGCCGGCGCGATCAGGCCCAGCAGACGATCGCCATCATCATTCAGCCTCAGCGACTGGTGACGCCGTTCGAACAGCGGCTTGCCGATGAAGCGTTCGAGCGCCTGGACCCGCCGGCTGAGCGCCGGCGATGACAATGCAAGCTCTTCAGCCGCGGCCTTGATCGAGCCGAGGCGGGCAACCTGGACAAAGGCTTCGATCGCCGTGAGCGGCGGGAGGCGGCGCATGGGTGGTTACTTTCATTGTGCGATGCAGCATTAGCCAGGGCGCGCGTGGCAAACCTTTGCAACCGCCACGAATCCCTCCGGCGTCTCCCCGCTACTATCGTTCGGGTAATTCGTGATTGCAAGCGGTGCACGCAATACCGGTAATTTTCGCACTTGCACAAGATCATGCCGCGGTGCACACAGGACGGGCCTTTCAGGCATCCTCTCCTAAAACTTTTCAAAGGCCGCCCCGATGGGCGGCCCTTTTTTTTGCCTTCGCCGTTCTTAGCTTTCGGGGCCAAGCCACGAAGGAATCCAGAATGGCCGATGACGAAACCCGCAATCGCCGGCTCCAGGTCGCCAATGCGCGGCCCGAGGACAGCGGCCGCGGGCTTGCCCATATTCCGCGCAGCCTGATGGGTGCACTGGGCATTACCGAAGGCGATGTGATCGAAATTGTCGGCAAGCGTGCGACGCCCGCGCGTGCCGTGCTGCCTTATCCGGAGGATGAGGGGCTGGAGCTGCTGCGCATCGACGGGCTTCAGCGCGCCAATGCCGGCGTCGGCTCGGGCGACTTTGTCGAGGTACGCCGGGTCGAATCGAAGCCGGCCACGCGCGTGGTGTTCGCCCCCGCGCAGGCCAATCTGCGGTTGCGCGGGACGGGCGAGGCGCTGAAGCGGACGTTCTTCGCGCGGCCGCTCACGGCCGGCGACACGATTGCGACGGTGGGCCATCAGCGCGCCGATGTGCCGCCCAACGTCGCCCAGTTCGTCCGCGCGCCCGCCTATGCGTTGCAGGAGATCCGGCTGGCGGTGCTGTCCACCGTGCCCCGGGGTGTGGTGCATATCGATGAGAATACCGAAGTCGAGCTGCGCCCCGAATATGAGGAGGCGAAGGAAAGCCGCCGCGCCGATGTGACCTATGACGATATCGGCGGCATGGCCGGGACGATCGACCAGCTGCGCGAGATGGTCGAGCTGCCGCTGCGCTACCCTGAATTGTTCCAGCGGCTGGGCGTCGATCCGCCCAAGGGCGTGCTGCTGCATGGGCCGCCCGGCACCGGCAAGACGCGGCTCGCCCGCGCAGTCGCGAACGAGAGCGATGCCAGCTTCCACCTGATCAACGGGCCCGAGATCATGGGTTCGGCGTACGGCGAATCGGAGCAGCGGCTGCGCCAGGTGTTCGAGGAGGCGGCGAAGAACGCGCCGTCGATCGTGTTCATCGACGAGATCGATTCGATCGCGCCGAAGCGCGGCCAGGTGACCGGCGAGGCGGAAAAGCGCCTCGTCGCCCAGCTGCTGACGTTGATGGACGGGCTGGAGGCGCGGGCGAACATCGTCGTCATCGCCGCCACGAATCGCCCGGAGGCGATCGACGAGGCGCTGCGGCGGCCGGGCCGGTTCGATCGCGAGATCGTCGTCGGCGTGCCGGACGATCGCGGGCGGCGCGAAATCCTGGGCATCCATACCCGCGGCATGCCGCTGGCCGACGATGTCGACCTGGCCGAGCTGTCGCGCACCACCTATGGCTTTGTTGGCGCCGATCTCGCCGCGCTCACTCGCGAGGCGGCAATCGAGGCGGTGCGGCGGCTGATGCCGAAGCTCAACCTCGAGGAAGGGACGATCCCGCCCGAGGTGCTCGACACGCTGTCGGTGATCCGCGACGATTTCCTGGAGGCGCTCAAGCGCGTCCAACCTTCGGCGATGCGCGAGGTGATGGTGCAGGCGCCCACGATCCGCTGGGACGATGTTGGCGGGCTCGACGACGCGCAGATGCGGCTGAAGGAAGGCGTCGAGCTGCCGCTCAAGGATCCGGACGCATTCCGGCGGCTGGGCATCCGGCCGGCCAAGGGTTTCCTGCTCTATGGTCCCCCCGGCACCGGCAAGACGCTGCTCGCCAAGGCCGTCGCGCGTGAGGCGGAGGCGAACTTCATCGCCACCAAGTCGAGCGACCTCTTGTCCAAATGGTATGGCGAGAGCGAGCAGCAGATCGCCCGGCTGTTTGCCCGAGCGCGGCAGGTCGCGCCGTGCGTGATCTTCATCGACGAGCTCGATTCGCTGGTGCCGGCGCGTGGCGGCGCGATGGGCGAGCCGCAGGTGACCGAGCGCGTGGTCAACACCATTCTTGCCGAAATGGACGGGCTGGAGGAGCTTCAGTCGGTGGTGGTGATCGGGGCGACCAATCGGCCGAACCTGATCGATCCCGCGCTGCTCCGCCCGGGCCGGTTCGACGAACTCGTCTATGTCGGTGTGCCCGACAAGGCCGGGCGCGAGCGCATCCTGCGTATCCAGACGGCGAAGATGCCGCTGGCTGCCGATGTCGACCTCGGCTCGATCGCCGAGCAGACCCAGCGCTATACCGGCGCCGATCTGGAAGACGTCGTCCGCCGCGCGGGCCTCGTCGCGCTGCGCCAGTCGCTGGCCACGCGCGAAGTGACGATGGCGCATTTCGAGGAAGCGCTGAAGGACTCGCGCGCCACCGTCACGCCGGAGATGGAGAACGAGTACGAAGCGATGTCGGGCAAGCTGAAGCAGCAGGCCTCGTCGATCCAGCCGATCGGCTTCATTGCGCCGGGGATGCTCGAAGGCCGCGGGCCGAAGGGTTGAGGCGGAGCGGGCGGGGGTCAGGCCTCCGCCCGCGTCGCTGCCCATGCATAAGCGAGCAGCAACGCAAGCCCCGCTGCCGCGACCAGGAAGGGGAGCGCCCCCCAGACTTCGTACATGCCGACGCCGATCGAGGGGCCGAGCACGAATGCTGCCCCGTTTATCGAAGTGACGCGGCCGGCGACCGAGCCTTGCGCATGCGGGCCGACCGCGAGCGACGCGCCGGCGGTGAAGCCCGGCCGCGCGAAGCCCATGCCGAGCGCGATCGTCGCATAGCCGAGCGCGATGCCGTACAGGCTGGTCGCCCCCGCCGTGGCGATGCAGCCGGCGGCGGCGAGCGCCGCACCGATCAGGATCAGCGCCCGGGGCCGCAAGTCGAGCAACGGGATCAGCCCCCATTGCACGAGCAGCGATGCACCTGCGCCCATCATCAGCACCAGCCCGGTCGGTTCCAGTGCGTCGACCGGTGCGAGCCGAAGCCGATCGATGATCAGGAAGCCGATCGCCTGGCCGGTCATCGCCTGGGCATGGCCGGTGACGAGTCCGGCGATCATCCACGCCCGCACGCGCGGATCGAAGGTGCCGACATGTTCGACATGCTCGCCGGTTGCCGCCGCCACCGTGGCGCCTGTGCCCTGGCCGCCGATCGACGGATAGCTCGCCATCGCGCCGTGGCCGTCGCCTTCGTCGGCAGGAAGCAGCCGAAAGACCGCGACGAGCAGCACCAGGCCGATCGCGCTCGCTGCGAAGGCCGGCCCCGACAATCCGATCAGCGGCCCGCCGGGCCAGAGATGGCCCATCACCAGATAGGGCGCGATCGCTGGCCCGAGAATCGTACCGAGCCCGAAGGCGGAGGCGAGCAGGGTGAGCGCGCGCGTACGCTCGTCACGGCTGGTGCGGCTCGCGACGATCGCCTGCACCGCCGGCGGCGCGGCCGAACCGAACCCGCCATAGATCATGCGCCCGACGACGAACGCGGCGAAGGTGGCAAAGGGACCGAGCACGCCGTTGATGCCGAGCGCGAGGCACAGGCCGCACAGCGCCAGCGAGGCGGTGAAGCCGGTGACGCCGAGCAGCACCATCGCCCGCCGGCCGGCATGTTCCGATCGCGTGGCCCAGACCGGCGCGGTGAGCATCCAGAGCAGCGCGGAAACCGAAAACACCGCCGCCACGGCGCTGTCGGGCGCGTGCAGCGAACGGCCGAGCGCCGGCAGCACCGATTGCAGCGCGGTGTTTCCCGCAGCGATCACGAGCATCACCGCGAACATCAGCGCGAAATCGCGGTCGATTGCCCGTTTCACGGGCGATGCCAGCGATAGCCGCGCTCGACGCGGGTGACGACCACTTCATACCATTCGTACCAGCGTTCGCGGCCGAGCGCGCGAATCCGTTCATGCTCGGGATGAGCGCGCCACGCGCGCGCGCTGTCGTCATCCGCCCAATAGCTGATCGTGATGCCGACGCCGTCGTCACCGCGGCGCGATTCCATGCCGCAATAGCCCGGCTGCGTCAGCGCGAGCGACTCCATCGCCGTCGCCGCTGCCGCGTAGCCGGCGTCATCGGCATCGGTGCGTTTCGATATGAACAGCACCGCGATCTGGCCTGCGCGCGCCTCTCCCATGCCTGTCTTCTAGATGGGCAGGCCGGGCTTGCAAATCGCGCCCGTGACTTTCCAACGCCGCCGCCGCCTGCGAAAGCGGCCAGCGATGATCACCGACTGGCATTTCTATGCGCTCGCCGTTCCTGCCGTGCTGCTGCTCGGCCTGTCCAAGGGCGGGTTCGCGGGCATGGGGGCGCTCTCGCTGCCGATGCTGGCGCTGGCGATCGATCCGGTGCGTGCCGCCGCGATCACGCTGCCGATCCTGATCCTGCAGGATGTGGTGAGCGTCTGGGCGTTCCGCCGCACGGTGGACTGGCGGCTGATCGGTTGGATGCTGCCCGGATCGATGGCGGGAATCGCGCTCGGCTATGGCTTTGCTGCCAGTGTCGAGCCGGTGCTGGTGCTCGCGGCGGTCGGCGCGATCTCGATCCTGTTCGGCATCTATCGGCTCTGGGCAAGCGGGCGCAGCGTGCCGGCGCTGGCCGCGCGCTGGCCCGACTGGGTGGGCAGCCTGTTCGGGGTGGCCTCGGGCTTCACCAGCCAGATCGCCCATGCGGGGCAGCCACCGTTTCAGCTATGGGTGCTGCCGCGCGGGCTTGCCCGCGACCGGCTGGTGGGAACGACCGCAATCTTCTTCGCCGCGACCAACTGGATCAAGGTGCCGGCCTATGCCGCGCTCGGCCAGTTCACGGCCGCCAATCTGCTGACGTCGGCGGCGCTGTTTCCGCTTGCGCTGGTGTCGACGCTGGCGGGGGTATGGCTCGTCCGCCGCGTATCGCCCGAGCGATTCTACACCGCGATCTACATGCTGATGATCGCGGTGGGTGCGGCGCTGATCTGGGAAGCGGTGGCCAAATAGATACTCCCCGGCACGGGGAGTACCAAAACTCAATCGAACAGGCTGGAGACCGAGCTTTCGTCGGCGATGCGGCGAATCGCTTCGGCGAGGAGCGGTGCGATCGTCAGGTGGCGGGTCTTCTCGCTGCCGGCGATCACCGCATGGTTGCCGATCGAATCGGTGATGACCAGTTCGCGCAGCGCCGAGCTTTCGACGCGCGCCACCGCGCCGCCCGACAGCACGCCGTGGGTACAATAGGCGACGACATCTTCGGCGCCCGCGGCCTTGAGCGCGGCGGCGGCGTTGCACAGCGTGCCGGCCGAATCGACGATGTCGTCGATCAGGATGCAGAAACGCCCTTCGACATTGCCGATGATGTTCATCACTTCCGATTCGCCGGGGCGTTCACGACGCTTGTCGACGATCGCGAGCGGCGCATTGTCGAGCCGCTTGGCCAGCGCGCGCGCACGGACCACGCCGCCGACGTCGGGCGAGACGACCATCCACTGCTTGTCGATGAAGCGCGTCTGGATATCGGCCGACATCACCGGTGCGGCGAACAGATTGTCGGTCGGAATGTCAAAAAAGCCCTGAATCTGCCCGGCATGGAGATCGGCCGAGAGCACGCGATTGGCGCCGGCGGTGGTGATCAGATTGGCGACCAGCTTGGCCGAAATCGGCGTGCGCGGGCCGGGCTTCCGGTCCTGGCGGGCGTAGCCGAAATAGGGGAGCACCGCCGTGATCCGCTTGGCCGACGCGCGGCGCAGCGCGTCGATCATGATCAGCAACTCCATCAGATTGTCGTTCGCCGGATAGCTGGTCGACTGGAGCACGAACACGTCCTCGCCGCGGACATTTTCGAGAATCTCGACGAAAATCTCTTCATCGGCGAAGCGGCGCACGTTCGCCTGGGTGAGCGGGATCTCCAGATATTCGGCGATCGCCTGTGCCAGCGGCATGTTCGAATTGCCGGCCATGAGTTTCATTGGTTCGTGGCCTCCTATGCCCCGCTGCGCTGTCCCGTGCGCCCCCTTAGTGCGACGTTTCCGTGACGCAAAGGGGGCATTGCGGCGGGCAGCGTGCCAGCTTAGGCCGCAGGCATGACCGTGATCACCCGTTTCGCCCCGAGCCCGACCGGTACGCTCCATGTCGGCAACCTGCGGACAGCGCTGCATAACTGGCTGTTTGCGCGCCGGCATGGCGGGCAATTTCTGCTGCGGATCGACGATACCGACGGCGTCCGTTCCGAGGAACGCTTTGTCGAGGCGATCCGCGCCGATCTCGCCTGGATGGGGATGCAGCCGGACGATGAGGCGCGCCAGTCGGCGCGATTCGCCCGCTACGAGGCGCGGTTTGCCGAACTCGTCGCGTCGGGCCGCGTCTATCCGGCCTATGAGACGGCACAGGAACTCGAGCTCAAGCGCAAGGTGCTGCTCGGGCGCGGGCTGCCGCCGGTCTATGACCGCGCCGCGCTGGCACTGAGCGATGCCGATCGCGCGCGACTGGAGGCGGACGGCGTTCGGCCGCACTGGCGGTTCCGGCTCGATCACGCTGCGCCGATCGAATGGGACGATCTGGTGCGCGGGCCGCAGCGATTCGACCCCAGGCTGATGAGCGATCCGGTGGTACGGCGGGCCGACGGGTCGTGGCTCTATCTGCTGCCGAGCGTGATCGACGATATCGACATGGGAATCACCCACGTCGTTCGCGGCGAGGATCACGTGTCGAACACCGCGACGCAGATCCAGATGTTCGATGCGCTGTCCGGCGCGGTGCCGCAGTTCGCGCATGAGGCGCTGCTGACGGGTGCCGAGGGCAAGCTCTCCAAGCGGCTCGGATCGCTGGGGGTCGCCCATTTCCGTGAGGCCGGCATCGAACCACAGACATTGGCCGCGCTGCTTGCGCGGCTGGGCACCAGCGATCCGGTGGAGGCGTTCGCCGATCCGGCGCCGCTGATCGCCGGTTTCGATTTCGGCCGGTTCGGCCGTGCCCCGGCAAGGTTCGACGAGGCCGAACTGGCCCAGCTCAATGCGCGCATCGTTCACCAGCTCAATCACGCTGCGGTTGCCGATCGGCTGCCGGCCGGCATGGGGCCGAAGGCCTGGGCGGCGATTCGGCCCAACCTGTCGACTGTGGCCGAGGTGGTGGACTGGTGGGGAGTGATCGAAGGGCCGATCGAGTCGGCGACTCCGGGCAGCGAGGATCGCGACTATCTAGCGCGGGCGCATGCGGTGGCTTCGGCGTTGAACTGGTCAGGCGATCCGTGGCGCGCGCTGACCGACGCGCTGAAGGCCGAGACAGGACGCAAGGGCAAGGCGCTGTTCCTGCCGCTTCGCCGTGCGCTCACCGGCCGGGATCACGGGCCGGACATGGCCGCGCTGCTGCCCCTGATCGGCAAGGATCGTGCGCTCGAGCGGCTTGCCGCAACGGGATGAGCGATTTGCCGGCCAAAGCGATGATATATTGCATCTTGTAATGACATGTTGCATCATCTCATTCAGTCGGCGTTCACAGACCGGCGATGGAGAAGGAGTGCAAAGGCCATGCATGCCGATCGTTATCAGTCGAAGGCGCCACGCTCCCTGGGGGCCGGCGGCGCACTGCTCATCAATGGCGTCATCATCACGGGCATGATCTTCGCCGCGCCGAACATCCTGGTGGTCGAGCATCCGGAGAAGTTCATCACGACGGATATTCCGCTCGACATGACGGAGCCGCCGCCGATCGATGAGCCCCCGGTCGCCAAGGTGCAGCCGCGAACGATGCCAGTGCCGACCGCGCCCAAACCAGAAATCGCGCCGACCACCGAAAACACCTCGACGGCGACCGATGTAATCCCGGATGTGCCGGTGGTGACGAAGACCGTGCTCGATCCCGGACCGCCGATCGCGATCGATCCGCCCAAGCCGGTGGCGGTTCTGGTCGGTGCGACGCAGGACCCGCGCTATGCCCGCGATTTCCAGCCCGACTATCCGACGCAGGAGCTCCGCGCCCAGCGCGACGGGCTGGTCAAGATCCGCGTGCTGATCGGCATCGACGGACGGGTGAAGGCGGTTGAACCGGTGAGCGCGACCAGCGATGCTTTCTTCGCGGTCACCCAGCGCCAAGCGCTCGGCAAATGGCGCTTCAAGCCGGCGACGCGCGGCGGCGTGCCCGAAGAGAGCTGGAAAACGATGGCGGTGCGGTTCCGGCTCGCCGATATGCGCTAACACGATCGGGGACGCGGGGGCTGGCCCTCGGCTGCTCGCGTCCCTATCTTGCCGGCGCGATGACGTTCCTCAAATATATCTCGCCGCTTCGTGCGCTTCGCGATCTGCGCGGCTATCTGGCGACACGCAAGAAGCACGAACTCTGGTTCATGATCCTCGCGCTCGTGGTGACGTTCGTCGTCATCGTCGCGTTCGTGAAGGATTCGCACGTGCCGGTCCCGTACGAAAAGAACATCATCTATGTGGACAGCTGGCCGATCACGCGCACCCAGGCGGAAATCCGCGCGCAGCAGCGAGTGGATGAGGCGAAGCGTCAGGAAGAGGAAGCGGCCTTCCAGGCGCGGCTGAAAAAGCGCCAGGCCGAATTCAAGAAATATGACGACTGGCTAGAGAAGCACGGGATTTGAACGACGCGCGGTGGATGGACGCGGCGCTGGCGCTGGCCGGGCGCGGGCGGGGCCGCACGGCGCCGAATCCCAATGTCGGATGCGTGATCGTTCGCGACGGCATCGTCGTCGGGCGCGGCTGGACCCAACCTGGGGGGCGGCCGCATGCCGAGGCCATGGCGTTGGCGCAGGCGGGCGAGGCCGCGCGGGGGGCGACCGTCTATGTCACGCTGGAGCCGTGCGCGCATGTCTCGCCGCGCGGACCGGCCTGTGTCGATCTGCTGATTGCGGCCGGCGTCGGCGCAGTGGTGGTGGCGATGCGCGATCCCGATCCGCGCACCGACGGTAAGGGGCTCGCCCGGCTGGCCGAAGCGGGCATCGCCGTTCGCACGGGCACCGGCGAGTCGGCTGCGCGGCGCGGCATCGCCGGGTTCCTCACCCGATTGCGGCAGGGGCGGCCGCACGTCACGCTCAAGCTCGCCACCTCGCTCGACGGGCGGATCGCGCTTGCGTCGGGCGAGAGCAAGTGGATCACCGGTCCGGAAGCGCGGGCGCATGCCCATCTTGAACGAGCACGCCATGACGCCATCCTGGTCGGGCACGGCACGTTTCTGGCGGATTCGCCGCGACTCGATGTGCGGCTGGCGGGGCTTGGCGATCGCTCGCCGCAGCGCATTCTGCTGTCGGCGACCGGCCCGACGCCGCCAGACTGGGAGCGGATCGCCGATCCCGGCGACATTCGGCGGCTGCGCGGCATCGACCACCTGATGATCGAGGGCGGGGCGCGAACCGCGACGACATTCCTGCGCGCCGGGCTGGTCGACCGGCTGCTGCTCTATCGTGCGCCGCTGCTGATCGGCGGGGGGCGGCCGGCGATCGACTCGTTCGGGCTGGCCGCACTGGCCGACGCACATGGGCATTGGCAGCTGCGCGATTCGCGTATGCTTGGCAGCGACCGGATGGAGGTCTACGAGCGCGGTTGATGTTCACGGGAATCGTAAGCGATATCGGCACGATCGAAACGGTGGCGAAGCAGGGCGACCTGCGCGTGCGCGTGACGACGTGCTATGAGACAGGCGAGATCGATCTGGGCGCATCGGTCGCCTGTTCGGGCGTGTGCCTGACGGTGGTCGACAAGGGGGCTGGCTGGCTCGATTTCGACGTCTCGGGCGAAACCGTGTCGCGCACCGCCGAGGGGCAATGGACCGCCGGACGCCGGCTCAACCTTGAACGCGCGCTGCGGCTCGGCGACGAACTGGGCGGCCATATCGTCACCGGCCATGTCGATGGGATCGGCCGGGTCAAATCGGTCGAAGCGGTCGAAGGCTCGCACCATGTCGTGATTGCGGCGGGGCCGGAACTCGCGCCCTATGTCGCGCCCAAGGGTTCGATCACTGTCGACGGCGTGTCGCTGACCGTCAATGCGGTGAGCGACACGCCCGAGGGCGTCGAATTCCATCTCAACATCATCCCGCACACCGCCCAGGTCACGACCTTTGCCACGCTGGCGACTGGCCAGGCGGTCAATCTGGAGATCGACGTGCTCGCGCGCTATCTCCAGCGCATGGAGGCATTGCGTGCCAAAGGCTGAACTCGCGCATCTGAAGCATGGCTTCCTCTCCTCGCCCGAGGAACTGATCGACGAGGCCCGCAACGGTCGCATGTTCATCCTGGTCGATGACGAGGATCGCGAAAATGAAGGCGATCTGGTCATCCCGGCGCAGATGGCGACGCCCGACGCGATCAACTTCATGGCGAAATATGGTCGCGGGCTGATCTGCCTGGCGATGGCCAAGGCGCGTGTCGATCAGCTGGGGCTCGAACTGATGAGCCGTGCCAACGGCACGCGGCACGAAACCGCCTTCACCGTCTCGATCGAGGCCAAGGAAGGCGTGACCACCGGCATCTCCGCCGCCGATCGCGCGCGCACCATCTCGGTCGCGATTGATGCGTCGAAGGGGCGCGACGACATTGTTACGCCGGGCCATGTCTTCCCGCTGGTCGCCCGCGACGGCGGCGTGCTGGTCCGCGCCGGTCATACCGAGGCGGCGGTCGACGTCGCCCGGCTGGCGGGCCTGAACCCCGCGGGCGTGATCTGCGAGATCATGAAGGACGACGGGACGATGGCGCGGCTCGACGATCTTGTCGGCTTCGCGCAGCTCCACAACCTCAAGATCGGTACGATCCGCGACCTGATCGCCTATCGCCGCCGCTATGACCATCTGGTAGAGCAGCGCGCCGAGGCGAGTTTCACCAGCCCGTGGGGCGGCGATTGGCGGGTGCTCACCTTCTGGAACAAGGCCACCGGCACCGAGCAGATCGCGCTGGTGAAGGGCCGGATCGATCCCGACAAGCCGACGCTGGTCCGCATGCACTCGCTTTCGCCGTTCAGCGATCTGTTCGGCGAAGGCGGCCCGCGCGGCGGGCTGCTCCGGCGCTCGATGGAGATCATCGGGGCCGAGGGATCAGGCGTGATCGTGGTGATCAACAAGCCGCGCCCGGACCATTTCACGCTCGCGCTTCAGGCACGCAGCGGCACCATCGAGCCCAAGGACATGGATGAGCTGCGCGACTATGGCGTCGGCGCGACGATCCTCACTGAGCTCGGCGTGCAGGACATGATCCTGCTCACCAACACCCATCACACGCTGATCGGGCTTGACGGCTATGGCCTGTCGATCGTCGGCGAGCGTGCCATCGATCCGGAGCAGTAATGGCCAATATCCTCATTGTCGAAGCGCGCTTCTACGAACATCTGAACGACATGCTGATCGCCGGCGCCAAGGCCGTGATCGAGGCAGCCGGTCACAAGGCCGAGGTGATCACCGTGCCGGGTGCGCTGGAGATCCCGGGCGCGGTGGCGCTGGCGGCGGACAGCGGGCGCTATGACGCCTTCGTCGCGATCGGCGTGGTGATCCGCGGCGAGACCTATCATTTCGAGATCGTCGCGGGTGAAAGCGCGCGTGGGCTGATGGCGCTGTCGATGGACGGTGTCGCGATCGGCAACGGCATCCTGACGGTGGAGAATGAGGCGCAAGCGCTGGTCCGCGCGAACCCTGCGCAGAAGGACAAGGGCGGCGAGGCCGCCAAGGCTGCGCTGGCGATGCTGGCGCTCAAGGCCAAGTTCGGCTGAGATCATGGACATGCCGCCCTCCCGCTATCGCGTCGAGGAGCGGGGCAGGCGGCTGATCGTGATAGACCGCGCGAGCGGGCGCGAGGTTTCGGGCCGCGATCCAGTGCCACCGGCCGCGCCGGGCGAGGGCGGCCCGCTTCGTCGGGAACCGCCAGCCGAAGTGCTGGCGCGACGCTGGCGGCTCGGCCCGCCGCGGCGATCCGCGACGCCCGATCATTTCGTCACGCGCGGATGGTTTGATGACAAGGCTCCGCGCGCAATCCGGCTGAATCGGCGCAACCACGCGCAGTTCGACCTATTCCGCATCGGTGGCGCGATCGTCATTGCGATCACGGTCGCGCTCAGTTTTCTGTTCTGGCCCCTTTTTCTGATCCTGATGATCGGCCTGCTGGCGCCGCAAAATGCGCGTTCGCAACTTCGCAGCGCCTTTACGCGCTGGCTCGACCAACTCGATCAGGCCGGTTGAAGCCCGGCCCGATCGACCGTCGGATAATCGGTATAGCCTTCGGCGCCGCCGATATAGAAAAGCGCCTCGCGCTGCGGGTTGAGCGGTAGACCGTCGCGTAGACGTCGCGGTAGATCGGGGTTAGCTAGGAAAGTTCGGCCGAAGGCAATCGCATCGGACTCGCCTGCATCGAGTGCGGCCTGGGCGCTGGCCGCATCATAGTCCGAGTTGAGCGCGAGCACGCCGCGATAGACCTTGCGCATCAACGGATGGATCGGCGGCTGGTCGGGCTCGCCGCGCGTGCCGCCCGGCCGGGGCTCGCGCATTTCGAGAAACGCCACGCCGATATCGTCGAGCGCGGCCGCCGCGGCTTCGAACAGCGGCGCCGGGTTGCTGTCGTTGACGCCCTGCACCTCGCCATTGGGCGAGAGGCGCACGCCGGTGCGATCGGCACCGATCGTGTCGACCACCCGCTGGCTCACTTCGCGCAGAAGACGAATGCGGTTCTCGATCGAGCCGCCATAGGCGTCGTCGCGGAAGTTCGTATTGTCGCGCAGGAATTGGTCGATCAGATAGCCATTGGCGGCATGGACCTGCACCCCGTCGAACCCGGCGCGGATCGCATTGTGCGCGGCGCGGGCATAATCGTCGAGAATGCCCGGAATCTCCTCGGCGCGCAGCGGCCGCGCCTGGGTATATGGCCGCTTGATCTCGCCCGACTGCTCGGCAGGATAGGTGCGTACGCTGCCCGGCGCGGTCGTGGCCGACGACGAAACCGGGGCTTCGCCCCCCAGAAAGTCCGAATGGACCAGCCGCCCCATATGCCAGAGCTGCGACACGATCCGGCCGCCTGCTTCGTGCACCGCAGCGGTGATCGGCTGCCACGCCTCGACCTGCTCGTCGCTCCAGATGCCGGGGGCATAGGCCCAGCCGAGCCCTTGCTGGCTGATACCGGTCGCTTCGGAAATGATCAGTCCGGCACCGGCGCGCTGGCGATAATAGTCGACCATGATTGGCGTCGGCACATGGCCGCGCGTGGCGCGTCCGCGGGTGAGCGGCGCCATCCAGACGCGGTTGGGGGCGCGGATCGCGCCGATTTCGATCGGATCGAACAGACTGGGCATCGATGTTCCATTCAGAGCTTGTGACTCGGCCGAGATAGGGCGCTAGAGGGCGGCATGCACCGAGCCGCCCCGACAAGAAAAACTAGCCCCGCCGCAAGCCCCGTCGCACGCCATGTCGCGCTGGCACTCGCCGCGGCGCTGATCGCCAATGTCGCACTGGCGACGGGGCCGATGTTCGTCCGCATGGCCGATGTCGGGCCGGTGGCGGCGGCGTTCTGGCGGCTCACAATGGCCACGCCGGTGCTGTTCGCCGCATCGGTGGCGATGGCACAGCGCCCGATCGAAGCGTCGCGCGGCCGCTGGGGGTTGCTGGCGATGGCCGGGCTGGTGTTCGCCGCTGATCTGGCGAGCTGGCACATCGGCATCGTGCGGACGACGCTGGCCAATTCGACGCTGTTCGGCAATTCGGCGTCGCTGCTGTTCCCGATCTATGGCTTCCTCGTCGCGCGAGCATGGCCGACGCGGACGCAAGGGGCGGCGCTGCTTCTCGCGGCGCTGGGCGGTGCGCTGCTGCTCGGGCGATCGGCCGAGCTGTCGTCGCGCAACCTGGTGGGCGATCTGTTCTGCCTGCTCGCGGGCGTCTGTTACGCCGGCTACTTCATCCTGATGTCGCGCGTTCGCATGACGCTGGCGCCGGTGCCGGCGCTGGCCATGTCGTCGCTGGCGACGGCGCCGCCGCTGCTCCTGCTGGCACTGGCCCTGGGTGAGACGGTGACGCCGCATCTGTGGTGGCCGCTGATCGCGCTCGCCGTCGTCAGCCAGCTGATCGGGCAGGGGTGCATGATCTACGCGCTTGGCCATCTCTCGCCGCTGGCGATCGGCATTGCGTTGCTGGTGCAACCGGCGGTGGCGGCGGCGCTCGGCTGGATCATCTTCGACGAGCGGCTGGCCACGGCCGACCTGATCGGTGCAGTGCTGGTGGCAGCGGCGCTGGTGCTGGTGCGGCAGGGGGCGGCGCCGCGGGTACGGCCAAAGGGGCAGGCAGAGGGCTGAGCGGCGGCGCCGTGGTTGCCCGCGCGCCGCATCGCGTCTAGATCAAGCCCATGGACAATCTGGCCGACGCAACCCTTGACGAACTACGCGCCGCGCTCGCGCCGACGCTCGCCGCCAATGCGGCGTTCGACGGCTGGAATCGACGCGCGCTGGAGGCGACGGCCGATGGGATGGGCGTCGACCGTGACGTAGCGGCTCTTGCCCTCCACGGCGGGCCGATCGCGATGATCGACGCCTGGTTTGCGCATATCGATGATGCGATGCTCGCCGATCTGTCGCCCGAGACGCTGGCGGCCATGAAGATTCGCGCGCGGATCACCGCGCTGGTGGAGGCGCGGCTGGCGCTGCTCGCCCCCTATCGCGATGCGCTGCGCCGTGCGCTGGCGATCCTGGCGATGCCGCAAAACGCGGCGCGCGCGGCGAGGCTGGGGTGGCGCGCGGCCGACGCGATGTGGCGCGCGGCGGGCGACACCGCCACCGACTATAACCATTACACCAAGCGCATGACGCTGGCCGGCGTCTATGCCGCGACAATCGCGGTGTTCGTTCAGGACGAGAGTGAGGACTGGGCGGACACCCGCGCCTTCCTCGCGCGCCGGATCGAGGACATCATGCGGTTCGAAAAGGCCAAGGCCGGATTTCTTGGCCGTACATCGAACCGGCCGAGCCTGTCGCGCTTCATCGGCCGGCTGCGCTACCCGGCGATCTGACCCCGACGCAATCCGCCCGGCGCGACGATCGGTACTAGCATCTTGCGCGGGCAATTGATAATCACTCGCAGCATGAACGCCACCGCTGCGATTCGCGTACCCATCCGCCTCGCCGAACTGCGCCGCAACGCGCCCGGAACCATTGCCGATGTCGACTGGGATCGGCTTGCCGAACCCGAGGCGCGACGGCTGCGTGAACTCGGCCTCGACGAGGGCGTGGAGGTTGAACTTCTCCAGCGATCGGGGCTGCTGGGCGGGCCGATCGCCTGCCGGATCGGCCGCATGACGGTGGCGCTGCGCCGTCACGTCGCCGCCGCGATCCATGTGATTCCGCTGGCCGACAAAGAATGAACGCCGCACCGCTGGTCGCGCTGGTCGGCAATCCCAATGCCGGCAAGAGCGCGCTATTCAACGCACTGACCGGGGCACGGCAAAAGGTCGGCAACTATCCGGGCGTCACGGTGGAGCGCCACGCCGGCCGCATGGCGCTGCCCGACGGTCGTCCGATCGAACTGATCGATCTGCCCGGCGCCTATAGTCTTGAGCCGTCGAGCCCCGATGAACAGGTGACGCGCGACGTGCTGCTCGGGCGCCAGGCGGGCGAGCGATTGCCCGACATGATCCTGACGGTGGTCGACGCCTCGAATCTCGACAATCACCTTCGCTTCACGCTCCAGCTGATTGCATTGGGCCTGCCGATCGTCGTCGCGCTCAACATGGTCGATCTTGCCGAGCGCGACGGGCTGACGCTCGATCCGGCGGCGCTCGAGCGCGAACTGGGTGTGCCGGTCGTTGCGACGGTTGCGGTGCGACGGCGCGGACTTGATGCGCTTCGCGAACGGCTGGCCGAAGTGGCGAAGGGCCCGCACACGCTGCGCCCGGGCAGCGGCGTCGAGCAGGACATCGTCGTGCTCCAGCGCCGCGCCCGCCAGATTGCGGCGGCGGTGACGGTTTCCGAGACCGCCGCGCGGCGCTGGACGCACCGGCTGGATGCGATTGCGCTCCACCCGGTGTCCGGTCCGATCCTGCTGCTGGCGACGATGTTCCTGATGTTCCAGGCGGTGTTCGCCTGGTCCGAGGCGCCGATCGCGTTGATCGAGGACGGCATGGGCTGGCTCGGCGGCGCGGTGGGCGACGCGCTGCCGCAGGGCGTGCTCCGATCGCTGATCGTCGACGGCGTTATTGCCGGCGTGGGTGCCGTCGTGGTGTTCCTGCCGCAGATCCTGATCCTGTTCGCATTCATCCTGGTGCTCGAGGCATCGGGCTATATGGTCCGCGCGGCGTTCCTGATGGACCGGGTGATGGCGAGTGTCGGCCTTTCGGGCCGCGCGTTCATCCCGCTGCTCTCCAGCTTTGCCTGCGCGGTGCCGGGGATCATGGCGACGCGTACCATTTCCGACGAGAAGGACCGGCTGACGACGATCCTGATCGCGCCGCTGATGACCTGCTCGGCGCGCCTGCCGGTCTATACGATCATCATCGGCGCGCTGATCCCTGACCGCGCGGTGGGGCCTGGCGTGGGATTGCAGGGGCTGGTGCTGTTCTGTCTTTACATCCTGGGCATCGTCGGTGCGTTCGGCGCGGCGCTGGTGCTGCGACGAACGGTGACCAAGGGGGCAACCTCCGGCTTCATGATGGAAATGCCCAAATATCAGTGGCCTCGCGTGCGCGACGTGCTGATCGGGCTGTGGCAGCGCGCGGCGATCTTCCTCAAGCGTGCGGGCACGATCATCCTCTATACCACCGTCGTGCTCTGGGCGCTGCTTAGCTTTCCGACGCCGCCGGCGGGCAGCGGGATTTCCAAGGTCGATTATTCGATCGCCGGGCGGATCGGCCACGGACTGGAAAAGGTGGTTGCCCCGATCGGCTTCAACCGCGACATGGCGCTGGCGCTGATCCCGGCGATGGCCGCGCGCGAGGTGGCGGTGGCGGCGATCGGCACCGTCTATGCCGTCGACAATCCCGACGATGCGGCAGGCGAGGCATCGATCCGCGACCAGTTGCAGGCGCACTGGACGCTGCCGAGTGCGCTCGCCTTCCTGATGTGGTTCGTGTTCGCCCCCCAGTGCATCTCGACGATCGCGGTGACTCGGCGCGAAACCAATGGCTGGAAATGGCCGGCGTTCATGGTCGGCTATCTGTTCGCGCTCGCCTATGTCGCGGCCGGGCTGACCTATTGGAGCGCGATGGGGCTGGGGCTTTAGGGGCTCAATCGGTTCCAGGCGGATCGCGGCGGGCATCGTCGATCGTCCGGGCCGCGCGCTCGCGTTCGGCCTCGTCGCGGGCCTTCTCGGCGCGGGTGCGGCCAAAGCGAACGCGGTTCGCCTCGGCCTCAGCCTTGGCGGACGCTTTCGCTCTCGCTTTTCGCGCTTTGTTCAGGTTAATGATCTCAGCCATCGGATCAATCTAGCGCCGCGCGCCGCGCGCGCTCAATCGCAATATCGGAGTTTTTGCATGGCGGGCAGCGTCAACAAGGTCATTCTCGTCGGCAATCTCGGGCGCGACCCCGAGTCGCGTTCGTTCCAGAACGGCGGCAAGGTGGTCGAACTGCGCATCGCGACGTCGGAAAGCTGGAAGGATCGCAGCACCGGCGAAAAGCGCGAAAAGACCGAATGGCACACGGTGAAGATCTTCTCCGACGGCCTCGCCAACGTGGCCGAGCGCTATCTGCGCAAGGGCAGCAAGGTCTATATCGAGGGCCAGCTCCAGACCCGCAAATGGCAGGATCAGAGCGGCGCCGATCGCTACTCGACCGAGATCGTTCTGCAGGGCTTCAATGCGCAGATGGTGCTGCTCGACGGCCAGGGCGGCGGTCAGGGTGCCGGCGGTGGCCGTGTCAGCAGCGGCGGTGACGACTGGGGCGCCGATGATTCGTTCGGCGGCGGTGCGCCCGCATCGCGCGGCGGCGGCAACTTCAACGGCGGCGGCCAGCGCAGCGGCGGTGCCGCCGCGACGGGCGGCTTCGGCGGTGGCTTCCCCGACGATCTGGACGACGACGTCCCGTTCTGAGCCTGTCGGCTCGCCGCTTGCGGCGGTTCAGGCCAGGCGGCGGAGGTGCGGGGCGATCGCCTCCAGCGGCAGGCGCAGCGCATCGGGGCATGCCGCCAGCCCGGCGGCGGGCATCGTCGGCACTTGCGCGGTCTCGGGGTCTTCGACGATCGGGGTGCCGCCCGTACGCGCGACGGCGGCCAGCCCCGCTGCGCCGTCCGGGTTCGCGCCGGTCAGCAGCACCGCGGTCAGCTGGCTGCGCAGCGCATCTGCCGCGCTCTCGAACAGCAGGTCGATCGACGGGCGGCTGTGGTTGATCGGATCGTCGGCGGACAGCGCCATGCTGCCATCGCGTTCGACGAGCAGGTGATAATTGGCCGGCGCGAAATAGATGCTTCCGGGTTCCGGCCGCTGCTTGTCCTCGGCCTCGCACACGCGCATTGCGCAATGCTGTGCAAAGAGTGGGGCCAGCATGTGATCATGGTCGGGTGGCACATGCACCACGATCAGGATGGCGCCGGGAAAATTCGCCGGCAACGCGGGCAGCAGCGTCAGCAGCGCCTGGATCGCCCCCGCCGACCCCCCGATGACCACCATGCCGTTCACCGGTCGCCCCGCTGGTAGATTTTCTCCTCGCGCACGAAATCGGCGAAGTTGGCGGCGTGGTCGGAGAAGCGCAGGCTTTCCTTGCGACCAAGGCCGAGAAAGCCACGCCGGACGAGCGATGCATCGAACAGCCCGACCGCGCGATCCTGCAAGCCGCGATCGAAATAGATGAGCACGTTTCGACAGGACACCAGATGCACCTCCGCGAACACCGAATCGGTGGCGAGGCTGTGATCGGAAAAAACGACGTTGGCGCGCAGGCTGCTGTCGAAGATCGCGCGGTCGTAATCGGCGGTGTAGTAATCGGAGAGCGAGGTGCGGGCACCCGATTTCTGATGATTTTCAGTAAACTTGCGGATCTGGTCGAGCGGATAGACGCCGGCCTCGGCGGCGCGCAGTGCCTTGGGATTGATGTCGGTCGCGTAGAAGATCGTGCGATGCTCGAGTCCCTCTTCGCGAAGCAGGATCGCCAACGAATACAGCTCCTCGCCGTTGCTGCACCCCGCCACCCAGATCTTGAGCGAGGGATAGGTGCGCAGATGCGGCACCACCTTTTCACGCAGCGCCCGGAAATAGCTGGGATCGCGGAACATCTCGCTCACCTGGACGGTGAGGTAGTTGAGCAGCCGCGGCAGCATCTCCGGATCGCGCAGCAGCTGTTCCTGGATTGCCGAGAAGCTGCCCATCCCCAGGCGGGTCCGCGCCTGGATCAGCCGCCGCTTGATCGACGCGCGGGCATAATGGCGGAAATCATAGTGATAGCGACGAAACAGCGCTTCGAGCAGCAGCTCGATTTCGATGTCGTCGATATCGGGTTCGAGGTCGGCGTCGTTCATCGCGGCATCCATACCCGCACGAGCGAGAGCAGTTTGTCGACATCGATCGGCTTGGCCATATAGTCGTTCGCGCCGGCTTCGATGCAGCGTTCCTGATCGTCGGGCATCGCCTTGGCGGTGAGCATGATGATCGGCAGTTTGGCCCAGGCCGGATCGGCACGGATCGCCCGGGTGGCGGCGAGGCCGTCCATCACCGGCATCATCACGTCCATCAGCGCGAGATCGATCCGCCGGGCCGGCTCTCCCGCCGCATGGGCGAGCGCGTCGAGGGCCTCCTGCCCGTTGCGGGCGATCTGGACGATCACGCCGCGCGGCTCGAGCACGCTGGTCAGCGAATAGACGTTGCGGACATCATCCTCGACGATCAGCACGCGCCGCCCTTCCAGCACCGCGTCGCGGCGGCGGGCGTTCTGGATCATCGCCTGCTGCTCGCTCGGCAGCTCGGCAACGACCTGATGGAGGAACAGCGAGACCTCGTCGAGCAGCCGTTCGGGCGACTTGGCGCCCTTGATGATGATCGAGCTGGAGTAACGGCGCAGCTTCTGCTCGTCGTCGGCGCTCAGATCATGGCCCGTATAGACGATCACCGGCGGGAAGCCCTGGGCGCCATCCTCCTGGCTGAGCGTCTCGAGCAGCGAATAGCCCGAGGCATCGGGCAGCGACAGATCGAGGACCATGCAATCGAACGTCTGCTCGCGCAGCTTTTCGAGACATTCGACGGCGGTGCCCACCCCCACGGTCTCAACATCGTCGGTCTGGAGCAGCCGGGCGACGGCGTCGCGCTGGACGGGGTCGTCCTCGACGATCAGCACGCGGCGAACCCGGCTCGCGGTGCGGGCCTGCAGATCCTCCAGCACCTCGGCCAGCAGCTCGCGCTTGATCGGCTTGATGTGATAGCCGACCGCCCCGAGCGACAAGGCGGTCTGGCTCTGATCGGCGGCGGAAATCACGTGGATCGGGATGTGCCGGGTGGCGTCTTCCTGCTTGAGCTGGTCGAGCACGATCAGCCCCGACTGATCGGGCAGGCCGAGATCGAGCACGACGGCGGCGGGGCGATAGGTGCGCGCCAGATGCAGCGCTTCGTCCGCCGTGCCGGCAATCAGGCACTGGAAGCCGAGTGCGCGGGACAGATCGCAGACGATCGACGCGAACACGGGATCGTCCTCGATCACCAGCAGCTGGCGGGCGCCGGGGGTCAGTGCGCCGCGGTCATCCTCCAGCATCCAGCCGTCCGGCGCGGCGACCCGGCGGGGCCGGGCCGGCGCCGGTGCTTCGGCAGGGGCCGGGGCGGGCGCTGCTGCGGATGCACGCGGCGCCGGCCGCGGCGCAATCGCTGCGGGATCATAGGCGCTTGGCAGCGTGAGCGTGAAGCTGCTGCCTTCGCCCGGGCGGCTGTCGAGCGAGATGGTGCCGCCGAGCAGCCGCGCCAGCTCGCGCGAGATCGACAGGCCGAGGCCGGTGCCGCCATAGCGCCGGTTGATCGTGCCGTCGGCCTGATGAAACGCCTCGAAGATCTGGCGCTGCTGCTCCGCCGGGATGCCGATGCCGGTATCCCGCACGATGAAGGCGACGCGGTGATCGTCGGCGGCGGCGATTTCGAGGCTGACCGAACCGCGATCGGTGAATTTGAGGGCGTTCGACAGCAGGTTCTTGAGGATCTGCTCGAGCCGCAGGCGATCGGTTTCCAGCCCGCGCGGCGCCGCATCGTCGAGCGTGACGGCGAAATCGAGCGAGCGCTGCACCGCAACCGGCTCGAAAAGCTGGCGCAGATCGCTGCACAGCCGCGCGAGCCCGACGGGTTCGGGCTTGATGTCGACATGGCCCGCCTCGATCTTCGACAAATCGAGAATATCGTTGATCAGCGTAAGCAGGTCGTTGCCGGAGGACTCGATCGTGCGTGCGAACTTCACCTGCTCGGCATCGAGCGTACCGCTGGCGTTGTCGCCAAGGAGCTTCGCAAGGATCAGCAGCGAGTTGAGCGGCGTGCGCAGCTCGTGGCTCATATTGGCGAGGAAGTCGCTCTTGTAGCGGCTGGCCTGTTCGAGTTCCTGTGCCTTGGCGGCGAGCGCGGCGCTGCCGCGCGCCAGCTCGTCGCGCTGATCCTCCAGCACCTGCGCCTGCTCTTCGAGCTGGCTGTTGGTCTGTTCGAGCTCCACCTGCTGCTGTTCGAGCATCGCCTGCGATTCGCGCAGCGCCCGCGCCTGTTCCTCCAGTTCCTCGTTATTGACCTGGAGCTCCTCGCTCTGCGTCTGCAGTTCGGTGGCTTGGCGCTGGGTTTCCTCCAGCGCGTCCTGAAGCCGCGCGCGGAACCGGGCCGATCGCAGCGCGGTCCCGATCACCGGCGCCGCGCGGTCGAGCAATTCCAGCATCAACGGATCGGTCGGTGCGAAGAAGCCGAGTTCGAGGACCGCGTTGACATTGTCGTCGACCCGCGCCGGTGCGATCAGCAGGTGGCGCGGCTTGGCATGGCCGAACGCGGAGCCGAGCTGGAGATAATGGTCGGGCACGTCGTCGAGCACGATCGGCGTGCCTTCGGATGCGACCCGGCCGAGCAGGCCTTCGCGAACGCCGAACGCGGCAGGCACGTCCGCGTCGGCGGGCACGCCGAGCATCGCGGCGCGGCGGAACAGCCCGGCCTCACCCTTGAACAGTGCACCCGCCTGGAACCCGAGCTTGCCGGCGAGATAACCGAGCACCGCTTCACCGATCTCTTCGACCGAGCGTTCGCCGCGAACGGCCGCCGAGATGCCAAGCAGCCCGTCGTTCAGCCATTCTTCGCGCGTGCGCGCCGCGAGATTGCGGCGGATCAGGAGGAAGATGAGCAGCGTCAGCACCGCGCCGATCAGGCTGGAGACGAATGCACCCGCGACCGCCGTTCGCGACGCGGTCGCCATGTCGTCGAGCCGCTGCTGGCGAAGACGGCTTTCCTCGCGCGCCATCGTCGCGAGCTGGGCGCGGATCGCGTCCATGCTGTTCTTGCCGCGATCGGTGGCGACGATCGCCAGCGCCGCTTCCAGGCCGCGGCTGCGGCGCAGTTCGATGGTCTCGCGTAGCTCGGCGAGCTTGGCGTCGACCTGCCGGTTCAGCTGGTCCACGCTCGATTGCTGCACGGGATTGTCGGCCGTCAGCGTGCGCAGCTCGCCAAGACGCGCCGGCAACGCCGCGACCGCGCTTTCATAGGGGGCGAGGTAGCGGGGCGCACCGGTGAGCAGATAGCCGCGCTGGCCGGTCTCCGCGTCCTGCACGGTCGACAGCAATTCATCGAGCGCGATCAGCACGGTGTGGCTGTGGCGGATCGCGGCGTCGCTTTCGCGAAGCTCGCGGACATTGTGATAGGCGAGCATGCCGCTGGCCAGAAAGAAGACGAGGCCCAGGAACAGGCCAAGCGTCATCCAGGCGCCACGGCCGCCGGCTTCACGCAAAATATTCCGACGTTTCATCAACTTCATCCTGATCGGGCACCTGCAAGGCCGCTTATCGCATGCGGGCGACAGGGCAAGCGCCGATCCGCTTCGCTCCAGTTCCGGGGACGGCGCTTTGTTCCATACGCAGATGCCCGAATCGCCGGGCCGAACGATCGCATTTGCATGCCGCAGAAGCGCAACCGCAGTGCCACAAATTCTTCATCAACATGCAATTGCCCCGTCACGCATGCACCCTAGGGGGGCGGACGACGACGTACCGAACGGGGGTTCTCCATCATGAAGACTTCGACGCGCCTCCTCGCGGGGCTGCTTTGCACGACCGCATTTGCAGGCGCCGCCCATGCCAGCGACATCGCCGGCAATGTCCATGATGCCACCGAGACGCGCGCGTTGCAGTCCGCCAGCGTCACGATCGAGGAACTGGGCCGCACGCTCGTCACCGATCGGGAAGGGCGCTTCATTTTCGCCGATGTGCCTGCCGGCACCTACACGCTGGTCGCAAGCTATGTCGGCGCGGAAACGCAGCGCCAGACCGTCACCGTCGGTGAGACTGGCGTAGTCAGCATCGACTTCGCGCTCGCCGCCACGGGCGGTAACGAACAGATCCTCGTCGTCGGTCAGGCCGCCAGCCAGGCCAGCGCGCTGTCGCGCGAGCGTGGCGCCGACGGCGTCGTCAGCGCGCTCACCCGCGACGCTATCGGTCAGTTCCCCGACCAGAACGTCGCCGAATCGCTGCGCCGCCTGCCCGGCGTCAACATCCTCAACGATCAAGGCGAGGGCCGCTTCGTCTCGGTCCGCGGCCTCGATCCCGAACTCAATTCGAGCTCGCTGAACGGCGTGCGCCTGCCCGCGCCCGAATCGGACGTCCGTTCGGTCGCGCTCGACGTGGTCAGCTCGGACACGATCGAATCGATCGAGGTCAAGAAGTCCTTTACCCCCGACATGGACGGCGATTTCATCGGCGCCTCGGTTGAGATCAACACGGTGAGCGCGTTCGATCGCAAGAAGCCCTTCTATGCCGCGCATGTCGAGGGCAGCTGGAACGACTATTCGGGCGTGGTGACGCCGAAGGGCGGGGTCGATTTCTCGACGCGCCTGACCGATAATTTCGGCGTGGCCGGATCGGCCAGCTATTATCGCCGCAAGTTCGAGACCGACAATGTCGAAAGCGACTTCTGGAAGCTGGACGGCAATGACAACGCCTATACCGACAGCCTGGAATATCGCGATTACGACGTGACGCGCACCCGCATCAACGGCTCGCTCTCGTTCGACTGGCGGGCGTCGCCGAGCACCAAGGCGTTTCTGCGCGGCACCTGGGCGCAGTTCGACGACCAGGAATATCGCCGGCGCACCACGTTCGTGCTGGGCGATCCAAGCGAGAGCAGCGCCGATGGCGCGACGTTCGACGATGCCGACGAGCGGATCGAGATTCGCCGCGACCTGAAGGACCGGTTCGAGCGCCAGCGCATCCGCACGGTCTCCATCGGTTCGGACACCGATACGGGCACCTGGAAGTTCAACTGGGTGGCGAGCTATGCCAAGTCGAGCGAGAAGGAGGATTTCTCGATCGACCCGACCCGGTTCCGCGCGCGGTTCGCGGACAAGGGCGTCGCGCTCGATTTCGATTATTCCAACCCCTATTACCCCACCTATAGCGTGACGAGCGGGGCGTCGCTGGTCGCCGATCCCGAACAATATTCGTTCAACCGCACCGAACTCACCACCAATTCGGACAGCCAGGACGAGGAATGGGCGCTCAAAGCCGATCTGGCGCGCACCTTTGCCGGCAGCACCGGCGACCTGACCGTCCAGGCCGGCGTGAAGAGCCGCTGGCGTGACAAGCGCTACAATTTCGACTTCATCTATTACGGCGATTATGACGGCGACTATACGCTCGCCGATGTGCTGGGCAGCCAGACCTATCGCCTGCTCGACATGGGACCGGTGAGTTCCAAGACCGGCCCGGCCGATTTCTATCTGGCGAACAAGGACGGGTTCGAGGTCGACGAGTATGAAACCGCCCTGGGATCGGCAACCAACGACTATTCGGTGAAGGAAGACATACTCGCCGGCTATGGTCTTGTGCGATGGGACAGCACCAAGCTGCGCGTGATCGCGGGCGTGCGCATGGAACACACGCACAATGATCTGAACGGCAATCTCGTCACCGATAGCGGCGATGCGGTCTCCGTCGAGCCGGTGCGCTACACGCGAAACTATACCGACTGGCTGCCGAGCCTGACGATCCGCTATGCGCCGGAAAGCGACATCGTCGCCCGCGCGGCCTTTTCGCGGACGATCGTGCGGCCGAAGCTGTCGCAGCTGGCGCCGCGCTATACCGTGAACGAGGATAATGAGGCGGAGTTCGGCAATCCCGATCTCAAGCCCTATCGCGCCTGGAACCTCGACGCCGGGATCGCCTGGTATATGTCGAGCAACGGATCGCTCTCGATCGACGGCTTCTACAAGTCAGTCGATGATTATACCGTGAGCGCGATCTTTGCCGATTATACCGTCGACGGCGTGCTCTATGACCAGGTCACCATCCCGGTGAACGGCGACAAGGCGACGATTGCCGGGTTCGAGGCGAGCTTCAACCAGGCCTATACGATGCTGCCGGCGCCGTTCGACGGCCTGCTGACCCAGTTCAACTACACTTACACCGACGCCAAGGGTAAGCTGTTCGACGGGCGTGAGATTTCGCTGCCCGCTTCGGCCAAGAACACGTTCAACGCGGTGCTCGGCTATCAGAAGGGCCGGATCGAACTGCGTGCCGCGGGCACCTATCGCGACAAATATCTCGACGAGATCGGCGATGCCGCGGACACCGACCGGTTCGTCCAGCAACATTTCCAGCTCGACCTTTCGGCCAAGTTCAAGGTCAACAATTCGATCCGCCTCACCGCCGACTGGGTGAACGTCAACAACGCGCGCTATTTCGCCTATCAGAACTTCGCCGGCGCACGCCGCCTGCTTCAGTTCGAACAATATGGTTCGACGGTGAAGTTCGGCGCGCGGGTGACGTTCTGATGCGCGCGTCCGTCACCGCCGCAGCGCTGATGCTGGCGCTTCAGGGCTGCGCGGCACCGGGCGGCGCGGGGCCGGGGAACGCGGGGAGGGCGGCGGTGATGCTGCCCGCCGTCGACGTTTACGCCACGGGCGAGACGGCGCCGGTGGGTACCGGCAATGCCGATGCCGCCGACGATCCCGCGATCTGGCGCAACCCGGCCGATCCCGCGGCAAGCTTGATCCTGGGGACCGACAAGAAGGCCGGGCTGTATGTCTATGGCCTGGACGGGGTGGTGCGCGATTTCGCGCCGGCCGGGGCACTCAACAATGTCGATCTGCGCGACGTGACGCGTGCCGATGGCGGGTCCATGATCCTGGTGGGCGCGAGCGACCGGACCGACAGGGCAAAGCCGCGTATCGCGCTGTTCGTGCTCGACGGCCGCATGGGCAAGCTGACGCCGCTGGGCTCGGATCTGTTCCTGCCGGCCAGCCACGCGCCGGCCGAAGCCTATGGCTTTTGCATGGGCGCCGCCCGCAGCCCCGGCGAGCTTGCCCGCGCCTTCGTGATCATGAAGGACGGCGAAGTGGCCGAGGCCCGGCTGGTGGAACAGGGCGGGGCGATCCGCCCGGTCTATCTCCGCTCGATGAAGCTGGGCACCCAGTCCGAAGGCTGTGTCGTCGACGATGCGACCGGCATGCTCTATGTCGCGGAGGAAGACGTCGCGATCTGGCGCTTCGCGCTCGACGATGCACAGCCCGCTGCCGAACGGTTCGCATCGGTTGGCGCGAAGGACGGGCTGGTCGACGATATCGAGGGACTGGCGGTCGCCGGCGACATGCTGGTCGCTTCCAGCCAGGGCGACAATGCCTATGCGGTGTTCGACAAGGCGAGCGGCGCGCTGCGTGGCCGGTTCCGCATCGCCGACGGCGCGATCGGCGGAACCAGCGATACCGACGGGATCGAGCTGATGCTCGGCGATTTCGGGCCGCGCTTCCCCAGGGGCCTGTTCGTCGCGCAGGATGGCAACAACGCGCCCCGTGCCCAGAACTTCAAGCTGGTCGGGTGGGACGCGATCGAGTCGGCGCTCGCGGCGCAGTGAGGCTGAGCGGAAACGGCGGATGACGGCGTGGCGAAGCTTCGATACGCTGGGACTTTGCGTTTCCAGGAGTTTCGCGCCTTGGCATCAGGCCCCCGCTTTTCGTTCCCGGCCGCACGGTTTCGTCGCGCCTGGATCCTGACCTCGGGGCTGGCGCTGCTCGCCGCCTGTGGCTCGCGCGAACCGCAAACCACCGGCGAGGTTGGCGAGAATGTCGCCGCCGCGGCGGCGGAGGGCGTGCCGGCGAACGTCGCGGCGGCGATCGATTGCGGCAATCGGCCCGACTTCGTGCCGGTCTATCGCGACGCCGAGATCACGACATGCGTCGCCGGCCCGGACGGCCTCGGCCGCCATGTCAGCGGGACGATCGTCTATTTGACCGATGCCGCCCCCGATGAGGTGCTCGGCTGGTCGCGCGCGCAATCGGACGCGTCGGGCCTCCGCTTTCGCAGCGCGAGCGAGAGCCGCTATTCGGCGGGCGAGGAGCGCCGGCGCAGCCTGATGGTGGTGGTCGAACCGGTTGGCGGCCGCACCCGCGTCACCGTCAACTGGGGCAAGCCGGCCTAGCCCGAGACGATTTCGGCGACGCCGAACCGCCCGGCCTGATAATCGGCATAGGCCTGACGGATCTCGTCGACCGAGTTCATCACGAACGGGCCATGCGCGACCACGGGCTCCGCGATGGGCGCAGCATGGCCGAACAGGATCAGCGCGGACTGGTCGGCGGCGATGGTGAGCGTGTCACCGGCCGAAAGCCTTGCCAGATGCCATTGCGGCAGCGGGCGGCCGTCCACCGCAACCTCGCCGCGCACGGCGTAGAGGAACAGGTCACGCCCGGCGAGGCCGTCGAAGCTGAGCGTGGCGCCGGCCGCCAGTTCGGCCCAGCAAAGAAACACGCCGGTCAGCGATTCGATCGGGCCGGTCCGGCCGTCGAACGCGCCCGAGACGAGGTGCACCGTCGCGCCGTCGCCTGCCGAAACGCCGGGAAAAGCATCGTCCTGCAGCCCGACATAACGCGGCGGCGTCATCTTGAATCGGCCGGGCAGGTTCACCCAGAGTTGAAGGATTTCCATCGGGCCGCCGTCGCGCTTGAACTCGGCAGGTGAAACCTCGGCATGGATCAAGCCGCTGCCTGCGGTCATCCACTGCACGCCGCCGGCACGGATAATGCTTTCATGCCCAGCCGAATCGGTGTGCGCGAGCGAGCCTTCGAGGATGAACGTCACCGTCTCGAAGCCGCGATGCGGGTGCGGGCCGAAGGGCAGGCCGCGATTGTTCGGTGCGTAGGTCTGCGGCCCGTGATGGTTGAGGAACAGGAAGGCGCCGATCTGGTCGAGCCCCGGCCCCGGCACCGGGCGACGGGTGACGAGATCGCCGATATCGTCGCGGTACGCGGCGTGCGTGGCGAGCAGGGTGACAGCAGTCATCGATCGTGCCTCAACAGGAAGACGGCGTGTTCGGCGAGCAGATTGGCCATGCCGGAGCCGGTCTGCTGGTCTCCCGAGAGGAACCAGGCGCCTTCGATTCCGATCCCGCGTTCCTTCACCAGCGCGCGGAAATCGTCGATCGTGACGTGGTGGATGTTGGGGGTGGCATACCAGGCGATCGGCAGCAGCCGGGTGACGGGCATGCGGCCGCCGAACAGCAACGAGGCGCGCACCCGCCAATGCGCGAAATTGGGGAAGGAAACGAAGGCGCGGCGGCCGATCCGCAGCAGCTGCTCCAGCACCCAGTCGGGCCGCATCGTCGTTTGCAGCGTCTGGCTGAGGATAGCGTAGTCAAAGCTGTCGTCGGGATAGTCGGCAAGGTCGCTATCGGCGTCGCCCTGGATCACCGACAGGCCGCGCCCAACCGCTGCCGCGACGTTGGTGGGCTCCAGCTCCAGCCCGCGCGCGGCGCAGCCGCGATGGTCGCGCAGCGCTGCCATCAACGCGCCGTCGCCGCACCCGACATCGAGTACACGCGCACCCTGATCGACATGAGCCGCGATCATCGCCAGGTCGGGACGCAGGGCGGAGAGCCACGACGGGGTCATGCTCGAATAGTCCGTACGCTTCATACGTCCCCCGCCGCAAGGAAGCCGCCGATCACGCGGTCCAGCTCGGGGCTTTCCAGCAGGAAGGCGTCGTGGCCGAAGGGCGAGCTCAGTTCGACGAAGCTGGCCGGCGCGCCGGCGGCGTTGAGCGCATGGGCGATGCTGCGCGATTCTGCGGTGGGATAAAGCCAGTCGGTGTCGAAACTCACGACGCAGAACCGCGCCTGCGATTGCCGGAAGGCGTTGGCGAGCAGGCCGCCATGCTCCTCGGCAAGGTCGAAGTAATCCAGGGCGCGTGTGATGTAGAGATAGGAGTTGGCGTCGAACCGGTCGACAAAGGCAAGGCCCTGGTGGCGCAGATAGCTTTCCACCTGGAAATCGGCGTCGAAGCCGAAGGTCTTGGTTTCACGACCTTGCAGCTTGCGGCCGAACTTGGCGGTGAGGCCTGCTTCGGAAAGATAGGTGATGTGCGCCGCCATCCGCGCGACGGCGAGGCCCGCGGCGGGCGGGTCCTGTGCCTCGTAATAGGCACCGCCGCGCCACTTGGGGTCGGCCATGATCGCCTGGCGGCCGACTTCGTGGAAGGCGATGTTCTGCGCCGAGTGCCGCGCGGCCGACGCGATCACCACGGCGGCGCGGACGCGCTCGGGGAAGCTGGCCGCCCAGCTGAGCGCCTGCATGCCACCCATCGATCCGCCGACCACCGCGAACAGGCGGTCGATGCCGAGATGGTCGAGCAGCATCGCCTGCGCGCGCACCATGTCGCGGATGGTGATGACCGGGAAGTGCATGGCCCAGGGCCGGCCGGTCGCGGGGTTGATCGTCGCGGGCCCGGAGGAGCCTAGGCAGCTGCCGAGCACGTTCGAGCAGATCACGAACCAGCGGTTCGTATCGATCGGCTTGCCGGGGCCTACCATCCGCGCCCACCAGCCCGGCTTGCCGGTGACGGGATGCTCGGAGGCGAGGTGCTGGTCGCCGGTCAGCGCATGGCAGACGAGGATGGCGTTGCTCGCTTGCGGGTTCAGCGCGCCATAGGTCTCGTAGGCGATGTCGACCGGCGAGAACAGCACGCCGCCGTCGAGGCGCAGCGGCCCCGGCAGCGTTACCGAGCGGCGAAGGCCGAAACGCGGATCATCGGACATATCCGGCGGTTAGGCGCTGGCGCCCGCGCGTTCAAGCATCCCCGCCGTACTGCTTGCCAATCGGCCGCCATTCCGCCAATCCCCGGCCCCATGAACGCACCCGTCCCCAAGCCCTGGGTGATGGCCATCGCCCCCTATGTCCCGGGCCGCGCCACCACCGATTCGGGCAAGCCCGCCGCCAAGCTCTCGTCGAACGAGAATCCATTCGGCACGCCCCAGGCCGCGCGCGACGCCTATGCCGGTGCCGCGACCGAGCTGGAGCGCTATCCCGATGCCGGCGCGGTCGCGCTGCGCGAGGCGCTGGGCGCGCATTACGGGGTGGAGCCCGAGCGGATCGTCTATGGCACCGGATCGGACGAGGTGCTGCACCTCGCCGCCGGGGCCTTCGCGGGCGTGGGCGACGAGATCATCTATGTCCGCTACGGCTTCGCGGTGTACGACATCGCCGCCCGCCGCGTCGGCGCGACGCCGGTGGTGGCCCCGGACCGCGACTATGCGACCGATGTCGACGCGATCCTTGCCTGCGTGACCGAAAAGACCAAGGTCGTCTTCCTCGCGAATCCGAACAATCCGACCGGCACCTACACGGCGCGCGAAGAAATCGCGCGGCTGCACGCGGCACTGCCCAAGAGCGTGCTGCTGGTGCTCGACCAGGCCTACACCGAGTATCTGGAGCCCGAGGACGATGACGGCGGGCTGGAGCTTGCCCGCACCCAGCCCAACGTGCTGGTGACGCGCACCTTCTCCAAGATCTTCGGCCTCGCCTCGGAGCGGGTGGGCTGGGGCTATGCGCACCCCGACATCATCGCCGCGATGCACCGCATCCGCGCGCCGTTTGCGTTCAGCATCGGCGCCGGCCGTGCGGCGATCGCGGCGCTGGGCGACAAGGCATTCGTGGCGCACAGCCGCGCCCATAACGCCAAGTGGCGCGCCTGGTTTGCCGAGCAGATCGCCAGCATGGGCAACAAGGGCGTCCGCGCCGTGCCGTCCAAGGCCAATTTCCAGCTCGTCCTGTTCGAAGGCGAAGTGACCGGCGAGCAGGCGTACAAGCACCTCATGGAGGACGGCTATATCGTCCGCTGGCTGCCGGGCCAGGGCCTGCCGCACGGCCTGCGCATCACCATCGGCACCGAGGACGAGATCAAGGGCGTGGCCGCATCGCTGCGCCGCTTGCTCGGCGCCTGATGCTGCCCTTCGCCCGCGTTACCATCCTCGGCCTCGGGCTGATCGGCTCCTCGATCGCCCGCGGCATCCGCCAGCACATGCCGAGCGTGCGCGTCACCGGATATGACGCCGATCCTGCCGTGCGCGAGACGGCGGTGGCGATCGAGTTGTGCGACGATGTGGCGGACAGCGCCGGAGCGTCGGTGATCGACGCCGACCTCGTGATCCTGTGCGTGCCGGTGGGCGCAATGGGCGCGGTGGCAGCCGAGATCGCCGCCGACCTGCCGGCCGAGGCGATCGTCAGCGACGTCGGCTCGTCAAAGGGCACCGTGATCGAGGCGGTGCGCGCGGCGTTGCCGGACGCAACCTTCATCCCGGCGCACCCGGTGGCGGGTACCGAGAATAGCGGCCCCACCGCCGGCTTCGCCTCGCTGTTCCAGAAGCGCTGGTGCATCGTCACCCCGCCCGAGGGCAGCGATCCGCTCGCGGTCGAGCGGGTGAGCGAATTCTGGCGGCGGCTGGGCGCGATGGTCGAGACGATGGAGCCGGGGCATCACGACCGCGTGCTAGCGGTGACCAGCCATCTGCCGCACCTCATTGCCTATACGATCGTCGGCACCGCCTCGGACCTCGAGGAAGTCACCCAGTCCGAAGTGATCAAATATTCGGCGGGCGGCTTCCGCGACTTTACCCGCATCGCCGCATCCGATCCGACCATGT
Organism: Sphingomonas sp. RS6; assembly: GCF_054489705.1. Taxonomy (NCBI): domain Bacteria; kingdom Pseudomonadati; phylum Pseudomonadota; class Alphaproteobacteria; order Sphingomonadales; family Sphingomonadaceae; genus Sphingomonas; species Sphingomonas sp. RS6. Next base: position 674,580 of record NZ_JBTMWM010000001.1, on the reverse strand, counting down.
GGCGCGACGTGTTCCTGAGCAACCGCGAGGCGGTGCTCGACATGCTCCAGCGCTTCACCGAGGACCTGACCGCGCTGCAACGCGCGATCCGCTGGGGCAAGGGCGAGGAGCTGTTCGAGCTGTTCAGCCGCACCCGCGCCATCCGCCGCTCGATCATCGACCAGGGGCAGGACGATGCGCGGCCGGACTTCGGCCGCTCGCACGAATAACGTTCAGCTGCCGCGCGTCCGGCGTGCCTCGTCGCGAGCGACCATCTGCTCGCTCTGCCGCTGGCAGGTGGCGGTCACAACGGGGTAGTCGACATCGCTGTTGCGACGAAGCGCGTCGCCCATGGCTTCCTGACACGCGACCTGCGAGGTATATTGTACGGGTTCGAGACGAACCTGGCGGCAGGCGAGATTGTCGTCGCTGCAGCCCATGATTGCCATCACATATAGCAGTTGGTCCATGACTGGCCTCCTGCAAAACCAACGTGCGTTGGGACGAGGCGTTCCGTAACGCCGTTGCATCGCCTGCGCGCGCGCCCCAGATGGGGACGATGCCTCCCGAAACTTCGTCCCCCGCGACCGAGCGGCCGATGCTCGCCACGATGCGCCGCTTCCTGCCCTATCTCTGGCCGAAGGACTCGCCCGGGTTGCGCGTGCGGATCGTGATCGCGCTGTTGCTCGTGCTCTGTTCGAAGCTGGTGCAGGTCTATGGCGCGCCGTTCGCGCTCCAGGGGGCGATCGATCGCATGGCCTCGGGATCGCGCGACGCCGTCTGGCTCGTCGTTGCGCTGGTGGTTGGCTATGCCGCCGCGCGGCTGGGCACCGTGCTGTTCGACAATCTGCGCAACGCGGTGTTCGAGCGGGTGGGGCAGGATGCGACCCGGCGACTGGCATCGGACGTGTTCCGCCATCTCCACCAGCTGTCGCTCCGCTTCCATCTGGAGCGGCGCACCGGCGCGGTGACCAAGGTGATCGAGCGCGGCACCAAGAGCATCGATACGATGCTCTATTTCCTGCTGTTCAACATCGCGCCGACGATCCTTGAGCTCGCGATGGTGCTGGGCATTTTCGGCACGCGCTTCGGCATGTGGCTGGTTGCCGGCACCTGCGCGATGGTGGTGATCTACATCGCCTTCACCCGCTGGGTGACCGACTGGCGATCCAAGCTGCGCGAGCGGATGAACGATCTTGATACCGGCGCCGTCGCGCACGCCGTCGATTCGCTGCTCAACTTCGAAACGGTCAAATATTTCAATGCCGAAGCGCGCGAGAGCGCCCGCTACGACAAGGCGATGACCGCCTATATGAAGGCAGCGGTCACCAGCGAGAATTCGCTTGCCTGGCTGAACATCGGCCAAGCCGTAATCACCAACACGATGCTGGCGGCCGGCATGGCGCTGGTCGTGTTCGGCTGGTCGAGCGGGCGATTCACGCCGGGCGACGTGGTGCTGGTGTCGACGCTGCTAAGCCAGCTGTTCCGTCCGCTCGACATGCTCGGCTGGGTCTATCGCACGATCCGCCAGGGCGTGATCGACATGGCCGCGATGTTCGACCTGATCGACACCAACGCCGAAGTCGTCGATGCGCCGGGCGCGGCACCGCTGGTGATCGCGCGCGGCCATGTGCGCTTCGAGAGCGTGGTGTTCGGCTATGATCCGGAGCGCCCGATCCTGAAGGGCATCGATCTCGACGTGCCGGCGGGCAGCTCGCTGGCGGTGGTCGGGCCGTCGGGGGCGGGCAAGTCGACGCTCGCGCGGCTGATGTACCGCTTCTACGACGTGACCGGCGGGCGCATCACCATCGACGGGCAGGATATTCGCGACGTCACCCAGACCAGCCTTCGCGCCGCAATCGGTATCGTGCCCCAGGACACGGTGCTGTTCAACGAGACGATCGGCTACAACATCGCCTATGGCCGCGAGGGCGCGACGCCCGAACAGATCGCCGAGGCGGTGCGCGGCGCCTCGATCGCGAACTTCATCCAGGCGCTGCCCGACGGGCTCGACACGCGGGTGGGCGAGCGCGGGCTGAAACTGTCCGGTGGCGAGAAGCAGCGCGTGGCGATCGCCCGCACGCTGGTGAAGAACCCGCCGATCCTGATCCTCGACGAAGCGACCAGCGCGCTCGACAGCCGCACCGAGGCCGACATCCAGGCGACGCTAGAATCGATCGAGCAGGGCCGCACCACCATCGTCATCGCCCATCGCCTGTCGACGGTGGTGCATGCCGACCGCATCATCGTGCTGGAGGCGGGCCGCGTGGTAGAACAAGGCACCCATGCCGAGCTGCTGCGCGCGGGCGGCGTCTATGCCGAAATGTGGGCGCGACAGGCGCAGGAACGTGAGGAGGGCGAGGCGCCGGTCGAGGGGTAAGCCCGCGACGAAGCGTTGCTCCATGTCGATGGACGGAGCGTTTGCCGGGCATTAGTCTGGCGCAGTTCCTCGAATCGGAGCCCCGCCCTTTGCGCGTCTCGTTGCCCGTTCTGGTGCTCTGCGCGTTGTCGCTTGTCTCCCCCGCTTTCGCCCAGACGGCCTCTGAACAGGTGCCGGCCGGCACCTTCCGCTTCTGGAAGCCCAAGGACGGGCGCGTGAGCTGGCAGTCGGGTGGCGTGCGAATCCAGATCGAACCCGCCCCCTGCGAAACGCCGCCCCAGACCGAAGGCTGCCGCTGGGACCCGCAGAACAACCAGCCGCTGGTGACGGTCGAGGCGCCCGGCCTGCCGGTCTATCGGGTGCTCGGCGACAGCCAGTCCTCCTACTATCGCGTCGCGGTGGTCCGGTTCGAGCCCGGCGACGCCCGGCCGGGCGTGGTGATCGAGAACCAGTCGGGCGGCTCGGCGGGCGGTGTCCGCGAACAATTGCTGATCCCGCAGAGGCAAGGGTTCCGCCAGGCTTTCCTGCCCGGCCAGTTGCAGGGCGAATTGCCGGCACGGCTGAGCGATCTTTCGGGCGACGGCCGCATCGACTTCGTGCTTGGCGATGGACGATTCGCCTATCAGTTCGGCTGCGGCGCGTGCACGCCGCGTCCACCCGTCGTCCTGACCGTTCGGCGCGGCCAGCCGCTCGATGTGTCCCGCGAGCCCGCCTATGCCGCCATTTTCCGGCGCGACATGGCGCGACTGCGGGCGCGCTGTTTCAACCCGGCCGATGCAGACCGTAACGGCAGTTGCGCCGCCTATGTCGCCGACGCCGCGCGCATCAGCCAGTTCCCCGACGCCTGGCAACAGATGCTGCGCCATTACAACCGCGAAAGCCGCACCCTCTGGCAGGATTGCGACGTGTCGCCTTCGCGCTGGGCTGGCCACGGCTGCCCGGCCGGACACCAAAGCCATTATCGCGACTTCCCGGAATCGCTGGCAGCCTTTCTGCGCAAGGCCGGTTATATCCGCTGATCGACAGGGGAGCGCTGGATGCTGATACCGTTCGGACTGGCAGGCATAGGCATTCTCGGGCTGGCCGGATGGTCGGCCTGGGCCGGGCGCAAGGCGGAGGAGATGGTGCCGCCGGACGGGCGGTTCATCGAAGTGGCGGGGGCGCGGCTGCACCTTGTCGAGCTGGGACCCGAGGATGCGCCGGGGCCGGCGATCGTGATGATCCACGGGCTGATGGGGCAGCTGCGCAACTTCAGCCACTCGCTCGCGGCGCGCCTTGCCGGCGATCACCGGGTGATCCTGGTCGATCGTCCGGGCTGGGGCCATTCGGTGCTGACCGGTGCGCGGCCCGATCTTGCCGGGCAGGCGCGGATGATCGCGGAACTGATCGAGGCGCTGGGGCTGGAGAAGCCGTTGATTGTCGGCCATTCGATGGGCGGCGCGGTTGCGCTGGCGATGGCGGTGACGCGGCCCGATGTGCCGGGGGCGCTGGCGCTGATCGCGCCGCTGACGCAGCCGGAGGACCGGCCACCGGCCATGTTCCGCGGGCTGATGGCGCCGCCGGGCGTGCGCGAACCGGTCGCCTGGACGATCGCCGTGCCGATGGCGGTCGCCTTTGGTCGCCAGAACGCCGCGGCGGTGTTCGCGCCCGATCCGGTGCCGGCCGATTTCGCGACCGCCGGAGGCGGAGCGCTGGCCGCCCGGTCACGCGCCTACGAGATGGGGAGCTTCGAGTTGCGCATGGCACGCGACGCGATGCAGGCGCTGGTGCCGCATTATTGCGACGTCGCCGTGCCGGTCGCGATCCTGTATGGCCGGCAGGACGCGGTGCTCGACCCCACCCGCCAAGGCGAGCGCAGTGCCGGCCAAATCCCGGGCGCCACGCTCACGCTGATCGATGGCGGCCACATGCTGCCCGTGACCCATGCTGCGGAAACCGAGGCCTGGTTGCGCGAGGTGCTGGGGCGGATGGGCTGAGGCGTCCAGCTCACCCCTCCCGCTGCCTCCGGCGGGAGGTGGGCGCTTACTTCGCCTCTGCGATCAGTTTCGCGGCCTCGTCGCTCGCCCAGTCGAACTCGCCGGTCACGCGCAAGACTTCCTTGCCAGTTGAATCATAGAGGATCGTCGTCGGCAGGTTGGCGCCCATCGCGACGCTCACCGCCATATCGGTGTCGAGCCACGGCTTCAGATGCTTGTAGCCGTTCTTCTGGAAGAAGGGGCCGACCACCTCCATGCCCTTCAGGTCCTGCGAAAGCGGCAGCACCACCAGCGTATCGCCGGCGCGGCCGGCGAGCGTATCGAGCGTCGGCATCTCCTTGATGCAGGGGATGCACCAGGTCGCCCACAGGTTGAGCAGCACCGGCTTGCCCTTGAAGGCGGCCAGCGTGGTCTTCTTGCCCGCGGCGTCGGTAAAGCCGATCGTCGGCGCCGCCTCGCCCTTGTGGCTGCGATCGATCTTCTCGATCGGCGCCGGCGCAACAGCGTTTGCCGCTCCGCTCGTTTCGTTCGCTTGCTGTGGCGCCTGCGATTGCTTATCGCACCCCGCGACTGCGAGGGCGCCCAGAAGGAGAAGACCGATCACCGAGCGCAAGCTTAGCTCCAATGCCATGTGGGGAGGGCGCTTCGCCGAAGGCCCGTCCGCGGTGATGCGCGAGATAAACGCCTCCATCCCCTTCGACAAGCGGATGTGGCAGCAGGATCTGCGCGGTTCCAAGGCGCATGTCGCGATGCTGGGGCAGCAGGGGATTGTCGGGGCCGAGGACGCCGCGACCATTTCCGCCGGGCTCGACCAGGTCGCCGAGGATTTCGCGGCGAACGGCGTGCCCGAGGATCTAGCGCTCGAAGACATCCACATGCTCTCCGAAAGCCGGCTGGCTGCGACAATCGGCCCGGTCGCGGGCCGCCTCCACACCGCGCGTTCACGCAACGACCAGGTCGCGACCGATTTTCGCCTGTGGGTGCGTGATTCGATCGATCAGGCTGACGCGGCGCTGGGCGCGCTGCAGGATGCGCTGCTGGCGCGGGCCGAGCAGCATGCCGACAGCGTGATGCCGGGCTTCACGCACCTCCAGGTCGCGCAGCCGGTGACTTTGGGCCACCACCTGATGGCCTATTTCGAGATGTTCGCGCGCGATCGCTCGCGGCTGAAGGACGCCCGCGCCCGCATGAACCTGTGCCCGCTGGGCTCGGCGGCGCTGGCCGGGACCGGGTTCAACCTCGACCGTGAGGCGACGGCCAAGGCGCTGGGCTTCGACGGGCCGACGCGCAACTCGCTCGATTCGGTCTCGGACCGCGACTTCGCGCTCGATTACCTGACGGCCGCCGCGCAGTGCAGCCTGCACCTCAGCCGGCTGGCCGAGGAGTTCGTGATCTGGGCGAGCCAGCCCTTCGGCTTTGTCGCGCTGTCCGATCAATGGTCGACCGGCAGCTCGATCATGCCGCAGAAGCGCAACCCCGATGCGGCCGAGCTGGTGCGCGGCCATGCCGGGCGGATCAGCGGTGCGCTGTTCAGCCTGATGATGACGATGAAGGGCCTGCCGCTCGCCTATTCGAAGGACATGCAGGACGACAAGCCGCCGGTGTTCGAGGCGCACGACCTGCTCGGCCTCAGCATCGCGGCGATGACCGGGATGGTGGAGAGCGCGACCTTCCGGCTGGAGCGGATGCGCGCGGCGGCGGAGGCGGGCTATTCGACCGCGACCGACTTGGCCGACTGGCTGGTGCGCGAGGGCGGCATCCCGTTCCGCGAGGCGCACCATATCACCGGCCGCGCGGTGGCGCGGGCGGAGGCCGAGGGCATCAGGCTCGATCAGCTATCGATCGATGCCCTAAAGGAAATCGACGCGCGCATCGATGATCGCGTATATGACGTGCTCAGCGTCGACGCGTCGGTGAACAGCCGCACCAGTTTCGGCGGTACGGCGCCCGCGCGGGTTCGCGCGGCGATAGCGGCGGCACGCAAGGGCCGCGAGGAGGAAGCATGAGGAGGCAAATGCTGCTTGCAGGCGTGTTGATCACGCTCGGCGGCTGCGGCGCGCGCGAGGCCCTGGCGCCTGCGCCCGGCGCATCGTTGCCCGTGGCGCCCTATGGCGCCGAGGCGACACCCACCCCTCCCGACCTTCTCAAACCGGCGCCCCAGACGCGCCCCGGTCGCAGTGGAGCCCTGATCGAGAGTTCCACCGAACGGCGCAGCGACGAATTCGATCTGCCGCCCACCTGATACTCGCCCAAGGCGAACACCGAGGTTCATGACCGATTTTTCCCTGATCGACGGCGAACTGCACGTCGAATCCATTCCTCTCGCGCGCATCGCTGCCGAGGTTGGAACCCCCGTCTATGTCTATTCCACCGAGCGTTTCCAGGCGAACGCCCGCGCGTTTCGCGATGCGCTGAAGCCGCTGGGGCGCGTGCACCTCGCCTTTGCGATCAAGGCGAACCCCAATCTGGCCGTGCTCAAGCTGCTCGCGAATGAGGGCTTCGGCGCCGATGTCGTCTCGGGCGGCGAGATGGCGCGCGCGCTGGCGGCGGGCGTTGCGGCGAAGGACATCGTCTTTTCGGGCGTCGGCAAGACGCGCGCCGAGCTGGTGAAGGGGCTGGAGGCCGGGATCGGCCAGTTCAACCTCGAGCTGGTCGAGGAAGGCGAAGTGCTGGCGGCGCTGGCGGCGGAGCGCGGGTTGACCGCGCGCGCGGCGCTGCGGGTGAATCCCGACGTCGATGCCGGCACGCACGAGAAGATCTCGACCGGCAAGGCCGAGAACAAGTTCGGCCTGCCGATCGGCGAGGCACCGGAAATCTTCGATCGCTTGGGCAAGCTGCCCGGCCTCGACCTGCACGGCATCGCGGTGCATATCGGCAGCCAGCTGCTCGGCCTCGCGCCGCTGGAAGCCGCGTTCGAGCGGGTCGGCCGGCTGCTCGCCGAGCTGCGCGCCAACGGCCACACCATCACCCATGTCGATCTCGGCGGCGGCCTGGGCGTCGCCTATCGCCCCGGCGAGGTGCCGCCGACGCCGGAAGCCTATGCCGAAATGGTCGCGCGCGCGACCAAGGACTGGGACGTCGAACTGATGTTCGAACCCGGCCGCACCATCGCCGGCAGCGCGGGCGTGCTCGTCACCGAAGTGCTGTGGGTGAAGCCGGGCCAGGTCCATCCCTGGGTGATCGTCGATGCCGCGATGAACGACCTCGCGCGCGTGGCGCTGTACGACGCCTATCACGGCTTCGCGGCGGTGAAACCCAATGGCGAGCGTTTCGTGGCGAATGTCGCCGGGCCGGTGTGCGAGAGCACCGACGTGTTCGTGAAGGCGCGCGAGATCGATGCGGTGAAGTCCGGCGACCTCGCCGTGCTGGAAACGGCAGGCGCGTACGGTGCGACCATGGCTAGCACCTATAACAGCCGCCCGCTGGTGCCCGAGGTGCTGGTGTCGGGCGACCGCTATGCCATCGTCGCCGGCCGCATTTCCGCCGAGGCGATCATGGGCGCCGAGCAGGTGCCGGACTGGCTGAAGTGAGCCTCGCCGCGCTGCCCCTGTTCGTGAAGCTGGCGGGGCGGCCGGTGATCCTGGTGGGCAAGGGCGAGCCGGCGGACGCCAAGCGCCGCCTGCTCGACCGCGCCGGCGCGCTGGTGGTGGGTGAGGACGAGGCCGCCTCGCTCGCCATCGTCGCGCTGGACGAACCCGAGGCGGTGGTCGCGCGGCTCAAGGCGCGCGGCGTTCTCGTCAACTGCGTCGACCGGCCCGAGCTTTGCGACTTCACCTTGCCGGCGATCGTCGATCGCGATCCGGTGCTGATCGCGATCGGCACCGGCGGCGTCTCCGCAGGGCTGGCGGCGGCGCTGCGCCAGCGGCTGGAGGCCTTGCTGCCGCAGGGGCTGGGCGGGCTTGCCCGTGCGCTGGGCGGCAGTCGCGTGGCAATGAAAGCGCGGTGGCCCGATCCGGGGGCGCGGCGCCGCGCGCTGGCCGAGGCGCTGGGCGAGGGTGGGGCGCTGGACCTGCTGGCAGGAGACGGCGATGTCGATCGCTGGCTGGCGACCGGCACCGCGCCCGAAGCGCAGCTCGTCACGCTCCGCCTCACCTCGCTCGATCCCGAAGACCTTACCCTGCGTCACGCCCGGCTGCTTGCGCAGGCCGATCGGCTTTTCCATCTAGGCGACGTGCCAGACGCCATCCTCAATCGCGCCCGCGCCGATGCCGCGCGCATCCTCGCCCGTCCGCCCGCCGATCCCGGCGACGGGCTGTCGCTCTGGCTGGAGATGGCGCGTTGAGCGGCTTCGCCTATGTCGTGAAGGACGGGAAGGTCGAGCAGCCGACGATGCGGGCGGCGCTCGGGCAGAATGGCGGACTCACCTGGATCCACCTCACAACCAATGACGAGCGGGCGCAGCTCTGGCTCGGCGGCGAGGCGAAGCTCTCGCAATATGTGATCGATTCGCTGACCGCGACCGAAACGCGGCCGCGCTGCGACGCGGTGGGCGACGGCGCGGTGATCAACCTGCGCGGGCTTTCGTCCGAGGCGATGACGGCGTCCGATCCGCTCGCCTCGATCCGAATCTATGCGATGGGCGGCTGCGTGTTCTCGGTAACGCGCAAGCCGCTCAACGCGCTCCAGCCGGTGCGCGAGGAGGTGGAGAAGGGCAGAATCCTTGATCCGGGCGACCTGATCGCCGCGATCGCGCAGGAAATCACCGAGGAACTCGATCCGGTGGTCGCCGAACTCGGCGACTCGCTCGACGATTGCGAGGAGCAGCTGTCCGGTCACCGCGCCTTCGAACTGCGGCGGCTGGTGAACCGGGTGCGGGTGCAGGCGATCGGCTATCGGCGGTTCCTCAATCCCCAGCGCGCGGCGATCGAGAAGCTGGCGGGGCTGCCCGGCGAGTGGCTGCGCGAGGACGATCGGTTGCACCTTGCCGCCGCCGCCGATCGCGCCGCGCGCATGGCCGAGGAAGTCGAAAGCATCCGCGAGCGGGCGGCGCTGACGCACGAGACGCTCACCGATCTGCGCGGCGAGCTGCTCGACCAGCGATCGCTGCTGATCGCGATCGTCGCCTTGGTGTTTCTGCCGCTCACCTTCCTTACCGGATTGTTGGGGATGAACGTCGCCGGCATCCCCTTTGCGCACGAGGAATGGGCGTTCTGGGGCGTGGTGGGCGTGTGCGTGGCAATGGCGGTGGCGATTGCCGGCTTCTTCACGCGCCGCCACTGGTTCGACGGCTGAGCGCCTTCAGGCGCCGACCGCTGCGCCCGAATAGGGCGGACGCCGCACCGGCATGTCGCCCAGCCGACGCTGTTCGGCATAGGCGGCGGCCAGCGCGCTGCGCGCCTCGCCCAGCTCGATCGCGCGCGCCGCAACCCGCGCGTCGAGCGCGAGATTGGCGCGCTTGAGCGCTTCGAGCCGGCCGGCGCGTGCCATCGTCCGCTCGATCCGCGCCGCCAGCAACTCGAACGGCGTGTCGCGCGTGCAGCAATCGTCGGCGCCGGCGGAAAGCGCCTGCGCCGCGCGGGCCGCCGCTTCCTCTGCCAGCAGGAACAGGATCGGCAGGTCCGCCGTGTCGCGATGGCCGCGGATCTCGGCGAGCAGCGCCATGCCGGACATGTCGGGCAGCCTTTCTTCGACCAGGACCAGATCGAACCCGCCGGCGGTGATCAGATCGATGCCGGCGCGGCCCGATTCTGCCAGCACCACCATATAGGCCGCGTCGCCGAGCCGCTGGGCAATCGGGTTCAGTCGTTGACGGTCGGGCCCGATCGCCAGGATCGTTGGCCGCAGCCGCCGACGCCCTTCGTTCATCCCGCCATCCCGCTGATTCATGTCGCTCCCCATGACTGATCGCCGACCCGCAGGGGTAACGAGCGACCGTGACGAAAGCGTAAAGAGCGCGTTCGTCAGCGGTTCAGAAAGGTGAAGAGCTGATCCACCATCCGGTCGATCGAGGTCGCGGCCTGTGCCACCGGATCGCCCGGCTCGGCGGTGTTGATCGCCAGCCCCAAGGGCGTGGGCCAGCCGCGCAGGGCGTGGGTGATGGTGCGGAGCGCATGCAGCGTGGAGACGGCTGCCTGCCAGCCCGCGGCCGTCGCGATCAGCCCCACCGGCATGCCGTCGAAATAGGGGCGATCGTCGCGGCTCAGCACCTCGACATAGTCGAGCGCGGTCTTGACCAGGCCCGAAAGCGTGCCGTGATAGCCCGGCGAGCCGATGATGACCGCATCGGCGCTGCGGAGCGCTGCGACGAAGCGCACCGCGCCTTCATGGCTCTCGCCGAGTTCGGGCTCGTAATGCGGGAAGGCGATATCGGGACCGGTGAGCAGCGTGGTGGTGGCGCCGCGCGCTTCCGCGCGTTCGAGCGCGGCGGCGAGCAGGCGACCGGTGCTGGATTGCGGCCGCAGCGTGCCGCCCAGCGCGACGATGTGAGGGGTTCGCATGGCCTCTCGCTAGACCAAGAGCGTGGCGGGCGCCAGCCGGCAATCAGCCGCGCATCGTTGCCCATGCCCCGGCGATATCGGCCAGATCGGTGGCGGCGGCGCGGAACGGCGCGGGATCGTTGCCGAGGCTGGCACGGACGATCGCGCCGCGCAGGCCGTGATAGAAGCGCGAGAGCGTGTGTGCGACCTCGCCGCCCTTGTCGAAGTCCAATCCGGCCTCGAGCGCGAACAGCACCGCCGTGGCGCGGGCGACGCGTTCGCTCTTGACCGCCGGCTTGTCCTGTTCGGCTGCCCAGGCGGCCGTCCGCAGCGCGGCGACGCCTTCGTCATACAGCAGGCCGACCAGCGCGTGCGGATCGGCCGCGCCGGTGCGCCCCGCGATATCGACCTGGCGGTAGGTGCGGGCGGGATCGGCGGCGAGCATGGTGGCGTATCGGCTCATCAGCTGTCGCTGCTGTTCCAGGCGTCGATCTGCTGCTGCAGAAAGCTCTGGGTCGATTTGTAGCTGGCCACCATCGTGTCCATGTTCGCGAACTGGCGGGTCATGCGGGTGCGCACGGTTTCGGCATCGGCGGCAGCGGCGCTCTGCTGCTCGGCGATGTCGTCGAGCGACTTCTGATAGCGGGTCTGGCTGGCGCCCAGGCCATAGCTGTTGCTCGATGCCGTAGTCGCAATCGCCGACAGCGCGGCCGATACGCCGCTGCCATCCTTGAACATCGCCTCGATTGTGTCGGGATAGCTGGCCAGCGCGGAGGCGAGGCGGGTGCTGTCGACGCTGAGCGTGCCGTCGCGCGCGGTTGCGACACCCAGATCGGCCAGCGTGTGCGGCTGGCCGCTTGCGGCACCGGGCGCCATGTCGGTCGAGGTCAGCTGGCGCAGCTGGCGCATCATCGTCTGGGCGGCGGTATCGCTCTTCAGCGCACCGTTTACCGGATCGGTCGCCGTCTTCAGCATGTCGACCAGCTGGTTATAGGCCTCGACAAAGTCGCTGACCGCCTGGCTCAGCCCGCTGGTCGGGGCCTCAGTCCCCAATGTCACCTTCGTGCCGGGTGCGGCGGCGACGAGATCGAGCTTTACGCCGTCGATCAGGTCGCTGATGCTGTTGGTGGTGCGGCGGACAGCGACGCCGTCGACCGCGACGATCGCATCCTGTGCCGCCGATCCGATCGTCGTGCCGGCAGCGCCGACGCCGATCGACAGCGCGGCGAGCCCGGGCGCGTCGGCATCTTCGGTCGCGGTCAGCGTGAAGGCCTGATCGGCGCCGGTCGCGCTTTTGAGCACCAGCCGGGCGCCATCGGCATCGCTCAGGATCGACGCGGTGACGCCGGCGCCCTTGGCGTTGATCGCATCGGCGATGCCCTGGAGGCTGTTGTTGTCGCTGGTGATGGCGATGTCGATCGCCTCGCCCTCGCCGGCGGTGAAGCCGGTCATCGCGCCGTCCGCGACGGTGGCGGTGCCGAAGCGCAGCGTCAGCGTGCCGGTGCCGATCGGCGAGGAGGCATCGGCGACGGGGGCGCTGTTCGCCACCTGCGCGGCGGCGAGCTGGCGCACCTCGACGGTCCCCGAAAGCTTGCCCACCGACTTGCCCTCGATCGTCGAAACCTTGAGCAGGCCGGTGTCGTTGCTGGTCGGCTGGGTGGTCAGCGTGCCGCCCTTGATCAGCGACTTGAGCGCGCTATCGAAGCTGGTGATCGCACTCTTGAGTGTCGCCACTGACGAAATCTGTGCGCTCAGCGTCTCGGTCTTGGCGCTCAGCGCATTGTTCTTGTTCTCGAACTGCGCGGTGACGAGCTGGTCGACCAGCGCGGCGGTGTCGATGCCCGACCCTGCGCCCAGCGTCGTCAGGATCGACGAACTGGCGCTGCTGGTCGATGTCGTGCTCGATGTCGTCGTCATGGGAGCCTCCTTGCCGTTCAACGGCCGGTTGCTGCGGGAATTTAGGGCTTGCCCCCGATCCGGCGCCCGTTTTCGTCGAACAATGCGCTGTCCGGCACGCGCACGACCGGCTGGATGCCGGCGGCGCGCGCGTTGACGCCGAACACGAACGCCAGCACCGTCGCGATCGCGAGGTAAAGGTCGTCGCGTACCTCCTGACCCTCGCGGCTGGTGTAATAGACCGCGCGGGCGAGGCTCGGATATTCGAGCACCGGCACCTCGAACTCGGCGGCGAGCTCGCGGATCGCCAGCGCCGTCTGGCCGCGCCCCTTGGCGACCACCACCGGCACCTGATCGCGCCCCTGGTCATAGCGCAGCGCGACCGCGAAATGCGTCGGGTTGGTGAGCACGACATGCGCGGTGCCCACCGCCTTTCGGAACCCGCCCTTCAGGATTTCGCGCTGCCGCTGGCGCTGCGCCGCCTTGAGCTCGGGCGAGCCTTCGCTTTCCTTATGCTCTTCCTTGACCTCCTGCTTGGTCATCTTCAGCTGGTTCCAGTGGCGGAGCAGCTGGATCGGCACGTCGATGCCCGCGATCAGCAGCAGCCCCGCGCCCATCACGAACATCAGCGTGAGGAAGCGGCTGCCGAGCGATCCGAGCGCGGCGTTGATGTCGGCGGCGGCAAGGCCGAGCGCGGTGCCCGAAATCGACCAGAGCATCCACGCCCCGATCGATCCGAGCAGCACGACCTTGAGCAGCGATTTGCCGAGTTCGATCCACCCGGTCGGCCCGAAGATGCGTTTGAGCCCGGCGCCGGGATCGATCCGCGACGCCTTTGGCGCGAACAGCTTGGCATTGAACTGAAAGCTGCCCAAGCCCGCCTGGCCGAGCAGTGCCGCGACGATCGCCAGCGCGAACAGCCCGGCGAGCGCGGGGGCGAGCTTCCACCCGGCGGCGAGCAGCGGGCGCCACGGTTCGAAATCCTCGATATCGGCACGGCTGAACGAAAAGCCCGCCGTCATGACGTCGCGGCAGCCGCGCAGCAGCGACGGCCCCAGTGCCGCCATCCACGCGCAGCCGGCAAGGATCACCAGCGCCCCGCCGAAATCGCGCGAACGCAGGATCTGGCCTTCGTCGGCTGCCTTGCGCTTGCGCTTCTGGGTTGGGGCTTCGGTCTTTTCGCCCGCGCTCTCCGACATCAGCCGAGCACCAGTCGGGCGGTCGCGGAAAGTCCTTCGCGCAGAATGACGAGCAGGAAATCACCCATCGCCGGCAGCGCGACGACGATTGCGATCAGGCCCATCGCCAGGCTGGCGGGGATGCCGATCGCGAACAGGTTGAGCGCCGGCGCGGCACGACTGAGCATGCCGATCACGACGTTGAGGCAGAGCAGCAGGAAACCGACCGGCAGCGCCAGCAGCAGCCCGGCGAGAAACGCATAGCCGCCGAACAGCACGATCGCCATCAGCCGCTCGGGCGCCAGCCACGCGCCGGGCGGCATCGCCTGATAGCTGCGCACCACCAGATCGACGAGCACCAGATGGCCGTCGGTGGCGAGGAACAGCACCGTCAGCAGCAGCGAGAGGAACTGGCCGAGCGCGGGCGTGCTCGCGCCGCTGTTCGGATCGACCGCATTGGCGAAGCCCAGGCCCATCCCCATGCCGATCACTTCGCTGGCGATCAGCGGCGCGGCGAACGCGATCTGGAGCACGAAGCCGAGCGCGAGGCCAATCAGCGCCTCGGCCGCGACCGACAGGAAGGTCGAAAGCGCGAAGATCTCCGCCGGCGGCGTGATCGTCGCGGTGTTGACCACGAGCACGCCGATCGCCCCCGCCAGCGTGATCCGAACCGGCAGCGGTACCGACACCGCGCTGAACACCGGCGCGGTGATGAACGCCGCGCCGATCCGCACCATCGCGAACAACAGCGCCCAGAGCTGCGGCTCGATCGCCAGCCCGAAGCCGAGCGGGGTGTTCATCGCGCTGCTGCGCCGTCGCGCGCCGCCTTCACCGGAGCAGATCCGGGATGCGTTCGAAGATGCTGATCGTGAAATCGCCGATCAGCCCCAGGATCATGCCGCCGAACACGATGATGCTGATGCCCACCACGATCAGCTTGGGCACGAAGCTGAGCGTCTGTTCCTGGATCGAGGTGGCGGCCTGAACCATGCCGAGCAGCAGGCCGGCGACCAGCGCCGGGATCAGCAGCGGCGCGGCGGCGAGCGCGGCGACGCCCATCGCCTCGCGTGCGACCGTGAGGAAGTAATCGGCGTCCATGCCCGTCAACTCGCGAAGCTGGAGGCGAGGCTGCCCATCGTCAGCGCCCAACCATCGACGAGCACGAACAGCAGCAGCTTGAACGGCAGCGAGATGATCGTCGGTGACATCATCATCATGCCCAGGCTCATCAGCACGGTGGCGACGACCAGATCGATGACGATGAACGGCAGGAAGATCAGGAAGCCGATCTGAAACGCGGTCTTCAACTCGCTGGTGACGAAGGCGGGGAGCAGCACCGAATAGGGAATGTCGGCGACGCTGGCATAGGGGCCGCTCTTGGCGAGATCGGCGAACAGCTTGACGTCGCGAACGCGCGCCTGCTTCGCCATGAAGCCGTGCAGCGCGGTGCCGGTGCCTTCGATCATCTGCGTCGCGCCGATCTTGCCGGCGGCATAGGGCTGGATCGCGGTGGTGTTCGCCTGGTTGATCACCGGCGACATCACGAAGAAGGTGAGGAACAGCGACAGGCCGATCAGCACCTGGTTCGGCGGCGTCTGTTGCAGGCCGAGCGCCTGGCGCAGGATCGCGAGCACGATGACGATGCGGGTGAAGCTGGTCATCATCAGCAGGATGCCGGGCAGCACCGTCAACAGGCCCATGATGATGAGCAGCTGGAGCGACAGGCTGAGCGGGGCATTGCCGCCGCCGAGTTCGCCGAGCGCGCGGTCGACGGCGTCGCCCATGCCCGGCGTGGCAGCGGGCACAGGCACCGGTGCCGGCGCGCCTTGCGCCAGCGCAGGCAGCGCGAACAGCAACATGCAGGCGATCAGCGCAACGGCGAGCGCGGCGCGGCCGCCGATCGTGCGCGGCGTGGGAAGTGCAATCCGCATCACTGTGCTCGATCGACCAGCGAAACGCCCGCCCGGCTCACCGAGACGAGCAGCCGCCGCCCCTCGAATTCGACCACCGCGAGCTTGAGCCCCGGCGACAGCAGCATCGTTTCCTTGACCTGGACGAGCCGCTGATCCTGCTGGCGCGGCAGCCGTCCCTCGACCTTGCGCCAGGCGTAGAGACAGGCGACGAGCAGGCCGCACACCAGCGGCAGCAGCACCACCAGCTTCAGGATATAGGTCCAGATCATGCCCGTTCGGCCCGCTTTTCGGGGCTGACGAGCTCGGTCATGCGGATGCCGAACTTGTCGCCCAGCGTCACCACCTCGCCGCGCCCGATCAGCGTGCCGTTGACGAAGATATCGAGCGGTTCGCTGGCATCGCGGTCGAGCTCAATCACGCTGTCCTCGCCCAGCGCCAGCAGCTCGCGCAGCGACAGCTGCGCCGAGCCGATCTCGACCGTCAGCTTGACGCCGACGTCCTGAAGCAGCCGGAAATTGGCGGTGGCGGCGGTGTCGACCGCAAAGCCGCCCGTCATGTCGTTCATCGAAAATCCTCTTCGGTAAGCGGTTCGAGCGAAGTGAGGCGCACCGCGGCGCGGCCGCGGGTGGCACCGATCTCACCGGTGCCCAGCCGCCGCTGGGCGACCATCACCGGGGCTTCGGCACCGAATTCGAGCGGGATCACGTCGCCCGGCTTGAGATCGAGCAGCGTTGCAAGCGGCACTGTCGGTTCGGCGAGCACGACGCGCACGGGCAGCGGCACGCGCATCACCGCGCGGGTGAGGCCGGCGCGCCATTGCGGCTCGGCCGCCGGCGCGGGCTCGGCCTGGTCGCCCGGCGCCGTGCAGAGCGACTTCACCGCCTGCGCCGGATAAAGGATATCGCAGTGATGCGCCGTGCCCCCCGCAGGCGTGACGATAAAGCGGGCGACCACCATCGCCTCGTCGGCGGCAGGCTCGTGCGCGGTCGCGGGCTGCGGATCGGGGGCGAAGGTGATCCTGGCCAGCGGCTCCCATGCCGCGTCGAGCAACGGCGCGACGCTGGCGGCGAGCCGGTCGCCCAGCATCGCGGCCGCGGGGCTGAGGCTGACGGGCAGCGGCATCGGCACGTCGCCGGCGCCACCGAAGAAACAGTCGAGCATTTCCAGGATAAGCTGCCCGTCGCAGATCAGCCGGGCGCGGTGGCGCGTCCCGACGATCGCGAGGCCGTGATGGGTGCTCAGCCCGTCGCCGCGTTCGGCGCGATAGTCGGAAAAGCGCTGAATCACGATCGGTTCGGCCGCGCAGCCGACTTCGCCTCTATAATGGGATTCGAAGACACCCTTCAGTGCCTTGGCGAGCCGCACCGACAGGTGCTGAAGCGTCGCCAGGTCGCCGAACGGATTGCGGCTGGCGGCGCCCAGCGCCGGTGCGTGCGTGGCACCGGGGCGGGCGGGCGCGGGCTGATCCGTTGCGACCGAGGATGAAGGGGCGTTAACCATGCCCGTTCACTGAACGATGAAATTGGTAAAGTAGACGTTACTGACGCCGCCGAATCCTTCCTTTTGCTTGAGAACGGCGTTGATCGCCTTCACCAGCCGGTCTTGGATGCGCTTCTTGCCCTCGGCGGTGAACACCTCTTCCTCGGCGGTCTCGCCCAGGCTCATCAGCACCGCCGAGCGAATCGCGATCTCGTGCGTCTTGATGTTTTCGAGCACGCGCGAATCATAGGGGGTCGACACCGCGATCCCGACCTGCACGAAATGGACGCTGTCCTGCAGGTTCGAGGTGAATTCCTTTTCGAGCGCGTAATAGTTGGACGCATATTTGTCGCCGCCGGCGCCGGACGGGGTCGTGAGGCCGTGGACTTCGCCGCCGCCTTCCTCGCCATGCCCGCCCTCGCCACTCTTCAGCGAAGCGCGCTGCTCCTCGCTCTTGGGAACGAGGCGAGGTTCGTCGGACTCGGCGGCGCTGGCATGGGCGGCGCCCAGCCAGCCGGACTGCATCGCAAACACCGCGGCGCCGCCGCCCGCACCCAGCGTCACCAGCGGCAGCACGATCAGCAACAGCAGCTTGCCCTTGCCCTTTTTCTTCTTCGCAGTGTCTTCGACGATTTCGGCCATGTGGCTCTCCTTTGGGATGGATCAGGCGACGCGCTGATCGGATGGGCGATCGGCGGCGTCCGCGCTCCGCGTCACGCTCGCCGGACGGAGCGTGCGGGCGGCGGCCTGTTGTTGCTGTTGCTGCTGCTGTTGCGCGGTCTGCTGGCCCAACGCGGCATCGCCGCTCGCGACGCTGGTCTCGCCCAGCCGCAGCCCGCGCGATTCGGCGAGTTCGGCAAGGCGCGGCTGCGCATCGGCGAGCAGCTGGCGGGCGGCACCGGTTTCGGTGGTGAAGTGGACATGGACGCGATCACCGTCCGAACGGATCGCGACGTCGACCTTGCCGAGGCCGTCCGGGGCGAGTTGCAGCCGCGTCTCGCCGGCCGGTCCGGCGTCGCGCAACGCCTCGATCTGCTCGACCATCGCGCCGGTCCAGTCGTGGCGACGGGTGTCGAGCGCGCCCTGCTGGGCGGCTGCGGGCGCCGCGACGGCGATCGGCGTCGTCGCGGCGGTGTCGGTGCTGGACGCGGTTGCGCCGGTCAGCGCCGTCAGGTCGCGCATGGTTCGTCGGACCGGGGCGGTCGCCGGCAGCTCGGCGGCCGCTGGCTCGGGCCGCACCGCCGGCACCGGCGTCAATTGCGGGACGTCGTCGGCGGTTAGCGCCACCGCGATCGGTGCGGGGGCGGGCGTCGGCGCACGCGTATCGGGCGCTGAGGCTGCGCCCTGGCGATCGGTCGCGACCTTCGAGGCGAGTTCGGGATCTGCCATGTCTTGCGCCGCAAGGTCGGCCTGGGGAGCCGCATTTTCGGCGGCGGTTGCGACCGGGGCGCCTTCGCTTGTTGCGGCGAGCGAAACGGTGACGGTTACCGGCC
Source organism: Sphingomonas sp. RS6 (assembly GCF_054489705.1). Lineage (NCBI taxonomy): Bacteria > Pseudomonadati > Pseudomonadota > Alphaproteobacteria > Sphingomonadales > Sphingomonadaceae > Sphingomonas > Sphingomonas sp. RS6. Next base: position 655,870 of record NZ_JBTMWM010000001.1, on the reverse strand, counting down.
TGGGTACCGCAAGCGCGGTGGCGGGCTGCGGCGGGGCCGGGGCGAGGCCGAACCAGGCAAAGGCGGGATCGGCGCCGTCGCCATCGTCATCGGCATCGCTGTCCGGCACGCCGGTCTGGCCGTCCTCTTCGCCGCCGGGCGACTCCGGCAAGATCTTGCCGCCTTCGGCAGCGACTTGCCGGGCGGGGTCGGCCATCTTGCCGGCGCCCGGCACCAGCAGCGCGGCGAGCGCGACGGCGAAGTCGCTCGCCTGCGCCTCGCCGGCGGCGACGCTGTTGCCCTGCGGCGCGGCGATGGCGACGCGCGGTGCGGTGCTCGAGATCTGAATCACGGCATGATCCCCGAATGACCTGTATCGGTCATCGGTTCAGCAAGGATCGTGCCGTTTCCTCGGTGTAGCGGGCATGTCTTCGAGCGCGCGGCGCTCGCGGCGCATCGCCTCATTGCGGGCGCGCTCGATGAGCTTTTCGATGGCGCTCTGGTCGCGGTGCGCTGCCTGGGTCGCGGCGCGCGCGGCGGCCAGCCCCTCGGCGGCGGTGCTGGCCCGTCGGGCTGCGGCTTCGGCCGATTCGTGGAGGCGGGCGCGATACTGGGCGGCGGCGTGAAACAGCGTCGCTGCGTTGGCCGCCGCGACCACAGGCTCGACGCCTGCCGCGAGTTCGTCGATCCGCTGGCGCAGCGATTGGGCATCGTCGACACGGCGCCTGGCATCGGCTTCCTGCGCCCGCATCTGATCGAGCTGGAGCGTGCGGACGCGCAACAGGCGCTGGAGCCGGCCCGCCGGCCTAGCCATCGCCGAACACGCCGGTCAGCTCCGCCACCGCATCGGCGATGCTCACCGTTTCGTCGACCGACTGGCGGATATATTCCATCACTGCCGGATGCGCGGCGATGGCTGCGTCGATCGCGGGATCGGCGCCGGGGCGGTACGCGCCCATCAGCACCAGGTCGCGATTCTCCTCATAGGTCGCGAGATGCCGCCGCAGCACGCGGGCGGCGCGCAGATGCGGCACATCGGCAATGTCGGTCATCACGCGGCTCACCGAAGGGCCGAGGTCGATCGCCGGATAGACGCCGCGTTCGGCGAGTGCCCGGCTCAGCACGATATGGCCGTCGAGAATCGATCGCGCGCTGTCGACCACTGGATCGTTGCCGTCATCGCCATCGGCGAGAACCGTGTAGATCGCGGTGATCGAGCCGCCGGTCGCGACATCGCTGCCCGCACGCTCGATCAGTCCCGGCAGCATCGCGATCGCCGAGGGGGGATAGCCGCGTGCCGAGGCGGGCTCGCCCAGCGCCAGTCCGATCTCGCGGCCGGCATGGGCGACGCGGGTCAGGCTGTCCATGATCAACAGCACCTTCTTGCCCTCGGCGCGGAACGCCTCGGCGATCGCGGTCGCACGCAGCGCGCCGCGGATGCGCAGCACCGGCGAATGATTGGCAGGCACCGCCACAACCACCGATCGCGCCCGCGCCTCGCCCGCGACCTTGGTCTCCAGAAAGTCGGCGACCTCGCGGCTCCGCTCGCCGATCAGCCCGATCACGATCACATCGGCGGCGGCCGCGCGGACGATCATGCCGAGCAGCACCGATTTGCCGACGCCCGAACCCGCCATGATCCCCACCCGCTGCCCCTGGCCGATCGTCAGCAGCCCGTTGATCGCCCGCACGCCGACATCGAGCGGTTCGCGAACGCGGCCGCGCTCGAGCGGGTTCTGGATGTGGCCGGCGAGCGGCCAGCGTCCCGCGCCGCGGATCGGGCCGAGCCCGTCGATCGGCCGCCCTGCGCCGTCGACCACGCGGCCGAGCAGCGCGGCGCCGACATCGGCCTCGCCCGGCGGGCCGATCGGCCGCACCGGCGCGTTGGGCAGCAGCGGCGCGGGACCGCCGAGGTTCATCATCAGCGTGCGGCCATTGCGAAACCCGATCACCTCGGCTTCGATGCTGCCGTCCCCTTCGCCGATCGCGCAGATCGTGCCGACCGGCAGCGAAAGCCCAATCGCCTCCATCAGCAGGCCGTCGCAGGCCGCAAGCCGCCCGGCCACGCGGGGGCGCGGGTCGAACGCGGCGGCGGCAAGCCCCTGCAGATAGTCGGTCGCGAAGTCGATCAGCATGCGGGTGGCAGCGTGACGCGATCGAGCGCATCGGCCAGATGTGCCAGCCAAAGCGCCGGTCCGTCCTCGACCAGCGTCGAGGCGCTTTCGAGCACGAAGGCGCCGCGCGCAACATTGGGGTCGCCGACCGCGAACAAATTGGCGGGCAGCCGCCCCTCGACCAGCGCGACATCGTCCGGGTGCATTCGCAGCAGCGTCGATTCCGACGCCTCTGCCAGCAATTCGGTCGCCGCGTTGATCCGCGCCGCGAGCAGCGCGCCGTCGATCCCCGAATCATCGATCAGCCGCGCAACGAGCTGAAGCACCGTCTGGCGCAGTGCCGCGGCGATCCGCTCGCGATCGATATGGGCGCCGGTGCCGAGCGTGGCCGCCAGCCGTTCGGCCAGCGCGGCGTGGCTTGCGTCGCGCAGTGCCACCTCGGCCAGCGCCTCGGCCCGGCCGGCGGCATGGGCTGCGGCGATCGCCTCGGCCATGTCCATTGGCGCCGGCGTCGCGGATGGCGGCGGCGCGACGGGCGCGGGATCGAACGGGTCCCAGCCTTCGGTCGGGTTCGTCCCCGGACGGGCCGGGCTGAAATGGCGCGGCGCGGCGGGCGCATCGCCGGTGCGGCGCCGCCGCTCGCGGGCGATCGGGGCAGGCGCGAAATCGGCCATACCCGCCGGCGGCGGCTGAAGCGTCGCCTGGCCGGCGGGATGTCGGGCGACCAATCCGGGGGTGAAGTCAGACATAATCGTCCTCGCCGCCGCCGCCCGGCATGGTGATCGTGCCGTCCTTCACCAGCGCGCGTCCGATGGCGACCATCGCCTTTTGCGCCTCGAGCACCTCGGCGATCTTCATCGGGCCGCGTGCTTCCATCTCGTCGCGGATGCCGTCGGCGGCGCGGCTCGACATGCAGCCGAGGAAGCGGTTGCGGACGTCTTCCTCGACGCCCTTCAGCGCCTTGATCAGCACCTCGCCGTCGACCGCGCGAATCAGTGTCGACAGGTTCTTGTCGTCGAGCTCGAGCAGATTGTCGAAGACGAACATCGCTTCCTCGATCGCTCGTGCGACCTCGCGGTCGATCTTGGCGAGGCGCGGCATCACGCGCCGCTCGGTTGCCTTGCGCGCGCCGGAGAGAATCTTGGCCGCCTCGCGCGTGCCGCCCAGTGGCGTGGATGCGCGCGCGCGCGTGCCGCCGCTGCGCTCGGCCAGCAGCGCGCGAAGCGATTCGACGGCTTCGGGCGGGACCGGGCCGAGCTTCGCGATGCGTCGCAGGATCTGTGGCTGGTTGCCCTCGGGCAGATGTTCGAACACCTCGGCGGCGAGCGTCGGATCGAGATGGACGAGCAGCACGGCGGCGACCTGCGGATGTTCGTCGCGGACCATCGCCGCGATCTCCTCGGCCGAATACCATTGCAGCATGTCGAGCGCCGCGCCCGCCTGGGCCGGGGCGATCCGCGCGAGCATGCTGCCGGCGCGGTCCGGGCCAAGCGCGCGCGTCATGATCCCCTCGACCCGCGGCGCGGGATCGAACTGGATGCCGGTGCGCGCCTGCGCCTTGCGGGTGAAATCGTCGAGCACCTGCTCGACTTCGGCCTCGCTGACATCGGCGACGGCGAACATCGCCGCGCCCAGCTCGCGAACCTCGTCGGGGTCGAGCTTTTGCAGCATCGCCGCGGCTTCCTCCTCGCCGACCAGCATCATCAGCACGGCGGCACGTTCGACCCCCGTGAAGTGCCGGGTGGGCGTCATTGCGCGTCCGCCCGGATCATGTCGCGAACCGCCAGCGCGGCGCGCGCCGGATTGTCGCGGGTGAAGCCGCGCACCAGCCCGACGCGCTCGTCATAGCCGTTGCCGGGCTGTTGCAGCATGTCGATGCTCACCGGCGAGGGCGGCGCGGCGGCCGGCAATGGTCCGGCGGCGGGTGTATCGGGGGCACCGATCGGCAGCGCGGCGTTATTGCCCGGCACCGCCTCCTCGCGCTTCTTGAGCAACGCCTTGGCGAGCGGCCGGATGCCGAGGAACAGCACGAGCAGCGCAATCACGAGCGCGGTGGCGTTGCGTGCGACCAGCGGTACCCAGTCCGCCTGATACCAGGCCGGCTGATCGGCGGCGCCGGCCGGCGGCGCGGTGAACTTGCGGCTGACGACCATCACCTGATCCTGCCGCGCGGCATCGAAGCCGACCGCAGCCCGCACCAGCTCGGTGATCTGGTTGATCTCGGCCAGCCCGCGCGGCTTGCCCGGTTCCTCGCGCAGCAGCACCGCCACCGACAGGCGCTTGATCGCGCCGGGCATCGCGCGCGTCACCGATACTTCCTTGCCGGTGGCATAGGTGCGCGCAAAGCTGTCGCTCTGCTTTTGCTGAACGGGCGGGGCGGCGGCGGGCGCGGTGCCCGCCGGCGGCGCGCCGGCACCGGCCTGGCCCGGGGCGTTGGGATTGACCAGCTGGCTGGCGGGCGGCGGCGTGTTCGAAAGCGCACCGGGAATGCCGCCCGGCGCCGCACCATCCTTGGCGGTGCCGGTCCAGGCGCCCTGTTCGCGCTGGATCACGCCGCCCTGCTTGTCATAGCTTTCGCGAGTGGCCTGGTTCTCGTCGAGATCGACATCGGCCTGTACCTCCGCGGTGAAGTTGCCGGCGCCGACCAGCGGAGTGAGCAGCTGGACGAGCTGGTCGCGATACTTGGCCTCCATCCGGCGCTGGAAATCGATGCGCTGATCGGCGGGGCTGCCCGCACCGCTGCCATCGGTCGAGCGGGAGAGCAGCGCCCCCATCTGGTCGACGATCGTCACCGATTCGGGTCGCATGCCCGGCACCGACGACGCGACCAGATTGACGATCGATCGCACCTGCGCCTCGCCTAGCGCGCGGCCGGGCTGGAGCTTCAGCACGACGCTGGCGGACGGATCGGTGCGGTCGCGCACGAACACGCTGGCCTCGGGCGTCGCGAGATGGACGCGCGCCTCCGCCACCGAATCGATTTCCTCGATCGATCGGGCAAGCTCGGTCTCGCGCGCCTGGCGCAGCCGTTCGCCCTCCACCGCGCGGCTTACGCCCATCGGTAGCTGGTCGAGGATGGCATAGCCGCCGGGCGCCGCCTTGGGCAGGTTCTGGCTGGCGAGCAGCATCCGCGCCTTATGATAGTCGTCCTCGGCGACGGTGATCGATCCCGCCGAATCGATGCTCGACGCGATATTCGCGGCCTGTAGCGCGCTGGCGATCGCCGCCTTGTCGGCATCGGTCACGTTGGCGAACAGGATTCGCTGCGGTGGCGACGACACCGCCGACCAGGCGAGCCAGCCGGCCAGCACCAAGCCCACCAGCATCAGCAGCGGCAGGCTGCGCTTGACCGCGGGCTGGCCCGCGAGGGCCGACAGCTGGCGGAGCGGATCGAAGGCGGCGGGCGGGGCGCCTTCGCCGGCGCGGGGGGCGATTGCGTTGCTCATCGGTTAGACCGGCATGCTCATGATGTCCTTGTAAGCGGACAGGAGTTTGTTGCGGACCTGAAGCGTCGCCTCGAACCCGACCGACGCCTGCTGGCGGGCGAGCATCACCTTGGCGATGTCGACCGTCTCGCCGCGCTCATAGGCTTCGGAAAGCGCACCCGCTTCGGCCTGGTTGGCATTCACCTGCTGCAACGCGTCCGACATGGTCGAGGTGAAGCTCGCCGGCTTTGCCTCGGCGGTGCCGGCGACGGTCGGCGTCGGCGCCTGGTTGGCGCGGGTCAGCGCCTGGTTGCGTTCGAGAATCTGCGCGCGCAGCGCCATCACCCGGTCGATGCCGGCGGTGCCCGAGACCGCAGTCATGCCGACACCGCCCGGGCGATGTCTTCACCGCGTTCGCGCGCGGCGGCGAGCCGGTATCGCAGCGTGCGTTCCGAAATGCCGAGCCGCCGTGCGGTTTCGGCCCGGCTACCGCCACAGGCGGCGAGCGTTTCGCGGATCGCCTGAAATTCGCTGATCTGGACGATGTTGCTCAGGCTCGCGCTCGGCTCCACGCGCGGCGCTGCCGGACGATCGAAGATCAGGTGAACCGGCTCGATCGTATCGCCGGGGGCGAGCAGCAGCGCGCGCTGGATCACATTTTCCAGTTCGCGGACATTGCCGGGCCAGTCATGCGCGGTCAGCGCAGCGAGCGCCTCGCGGCTGAGCCAGGGCAGGGTCGTGCGTCCGCGCGCGTGGCGCAGCACCATCGCGGCGGCCAAGGCGGCGATGTCGCCCGGCCGATCGGCAAGCGCGCGCGTCGTCAGCGGGAAGACGGAAAGCCGATAATAAAGGTCGGCACGGAAGCGGCCGGCGGCGACTTCGGCCTGCAAGTCGCGATTGGCGCAGGCGATCACCCGCACATCGACCTTTTCGGGTACGGTGCCGCCGATCGGCACCACTTCGCGTTCCTGGAGCGCGCGCAGCAGTTTCGCCTGGAGCGCCAGCGGCATCTCGGCGATTTCGTCGAGCAGCAGCGTGCCGCCATTGGCCGCGCGGAAAAAGCCCTGCCCGCCGGAGGAGGCGCCGGTGAATGCGCCCTTCTGGTGGCCGAACAACATCGCCTCGAGCATCGATTCGGGAAGCGCGGCGCAGTTGATCGCGACGAACGGACCGTCACGGCGCGAGGAGCCCATATGGATCGCCCGGGAAATGACTTCCTTTCCGGTGCCAGTCGGTCCGTTCACCAAAACGGTGATATCGGCGGCGGCGACCCGTTCGGCAAGAGCGAGCAGCGCCAAGCTTTCGGGATCGGCGGCAACGGGCTCGCCCTCGTTCCGCAGCATCGCACCGGCAAAGCCGTTGCCGAGCGCCGCGTCGGCGGCGTCGAAGCGCAGCTGCGCGGGGTTGCCATCGGCGAACGGGACGGCACGGCATGGGCCGGCTCCCAGGATCAGCGTGCGCGCGGGCGCCGGAACCGGCTCGCCCGGTGCGACCAGATAGAGATCGGCGCGCGCGCCCGCATCGGCCGCGTCGAGCACGGTGAAGCCCTGCGCGCGCAGGGCGGAAACCAGCGCGAAATTCTGGCGAAGCACGGCGGCCGACGGAAGAATGGATCGCATCAAAAATCCCCCTTGGCGGCGATCTTGCCGCGAAGATGGTTAAGCCTCCGTAAAATATCGTAGCCGGCACACCGCCAGGGTTCCGGCGCGTCTACGCGCGTGCGCGCACGCGAGGCGCCGGGCCCGAGATTTTTCGTTTAAGCGGGCGCGATCGCAGCCGTTCCAAGGCTCGGCGGCCCGGACTCTTCGCAGGGGGGGTGGCAGGAGCGCCGGATGGAACGGAGTTACGGAAATGACTGTAATCGGAACGAACATCGCGAGCATCCGCGCGGCGAATGCGTCGAGCAGTGCGTCCACCTCGCTGCAGACGGCGATGGACCGGCTGTCGACCGGCAAGCGGATCAACAGCGCGAAGGACGACGCGGCGGGCCTCGCCATTTCGAGCCGCATGACGAGCCAGGTGCGCAGCATGGCGGTTGCGATCCGCAATGCGAATGACGGCATCTCGATGGCGCAGACCGCGGAAGGCGCGATGGGCGAAGTCACCAACATGCTGCAGCGCATGAAGGAACTGGCCACCCAGGCGTCGAACGGCACGCTCGGCGCCACCGACCGCTCGACGCTGCAGGCCGAAATGAGCCAGCTGATCTCCGAGGTCGGCAACATCGCGAAGACGACCAACTTCAACGGTGTCGGCCTGCTCGACGGCAAGACGACGTCGATCTCGCTTCAGACGGGCATCAATTCGGGCGAGACGATCTCGATGTCGATGGTCAGCCTGTCGACCGAGAAGCTCGGTCTCAAGACCGGCGTGAACGGTCCGGTGTCGAGCGGCGCGGTGGGTTCGGCGGCGCTGGCCAAGAACACGCTCCAGATCAACGGTACCTGGATCGGCGAAAGCGTCGATGCGGATGGCGCGGCGAGCGGCGCGCTTGCCGACAAGGTGACGGCGATCAACGCCAAGACGGCGGAAACCGGCGTGACGGCGAGCGGCGGCACCAAGGTCACGCTGTCGGTCGCCACCGACGCGATCGACAAGAAGATCACGATCAACGGCAAGGAAATCGACCTCGCCGACGTGTTGTCGGAAAATGCCGACGGGGACGACGAGGTCGATCTCCAGAAGCTGGTCGACAAGATCAACACCACCGACGGGATCAACACCACCGCGAAGCTCAATGGAACGTCGATCGAACTGAGCACGGCCGATGGCGACATCTCGCTCGCCGCGTCGGATGCGGATGTGATCACCTCGGCTGCCCAGACCGGCGGCACCGCGGTGACCGAAGGCTTTGACGAGTCGAGTGACGCGACGGCCGATGGCGGCAATGGCGACGGCGTCGTCGGCATCAATTTCAAGGCGAATCAGGTGTTCCTGACAGCCCAGGAAGGCAAGTCGATCATCGTCGGCGGCGAGGCTGACGGCCTGGCCGCAGTGAACATGACCGCCGACACGGCGGCCGGTTCGGACCTGTCGATCACCGATCAGGACAAGGCGCAGGCAGCGCTTGCGGTGATCGATGCGGCGCTCGACCAGATTTCCGCCGGGCGCGGCGATCTCGGCGCGGTGCAGAACCGCCTCGAATCGACGGTCAACAACATGACGACCACGTCGGCGAACCTCAGCGAGGCCCGCAGCCGTATCGAAGACGCCGATTTCTCGGCCGAGACGACCGCGCTCGCAAAGGCGCAGATCCTGTCGCAGGCATCGACCGCGATGCTCGCCCAGGCGAACCAGAGCCAGCAGAGCGTGTTGAAGCTGCTGCAGTAAGCGCGCGTGCCGGTCGGGGTGCTACCCCCCTGACGATGGCATCGCGGCCGGAAGGCTTCCTCCACCATGGAAGCGCGCAGTAGGAGGGCCCCGGCAGCCAGGCTGCCGGGGTCTTTCGCGTTATCGGCTCATTCCGGCCGGCCGCCGGGGCGCCATTCCGGCCGCGCGTCGCTATCGGCAAGCGAATGGATCGGCTCGACCAGCGATTCGATCGCGCGGGTCATGAACGCGATGTCGATATTGTCGATCGTGTCGGACGCCGAATGATAGGTCGGCACGACCGCCCAGCCCGAAATCGTGTGGGCGACGACGCCCTTGAGCGCGAGCGAGTAATTGTCCGAACGCTGGAAGAAGTTCTGCTCGGGATAGGGATCGGGGGTGAGCAGAGCGCCATGCGACTTCAGCGTCTCGCCCAGCGTCGATCGTTCGAATCCGGTCATCATCATGTTGCCCGCGGGCAGCTTCGGATCCTGTGCGCCGATCATCTCGATTTCGATATTGGCGACGATGTCGCTCAACTTCACCGGCGGATGTTCGCCGAACCAGCGCGATCCGAAGCCCCCAATCTCCTCGCTGCCATAGGCGACGAACAGGATGCCGCGGCGCGTCTGCGGGCGCGCGGCCAGCGTGCGGGCGAGCTCGAGCACGGCGGTGGTGCCGGAGGCATCGTCATTGGCGCCGTGCATGATCGTCCCGTCGGGCTGGACCCCCAGATGATCGAGATGCGCGCTCAGCAGGATCACGCCCGCGCTCGGATCGCTGCCGGGCAGCCAGCCGATCGCGTTGGTGGTCGTGACGCTGGTTGTCTCCGCGTCGACATCGAGCGTCGCCTTGGCCCCGCCGCGCTTGGCGAGCGAATCGAACGCCTCGGCGGGCAGCACGACCAGCGACGGGCGTGCATCGGGCGCTTCGCCGGCCAGATAGGTCGGCAGGCGCGGCTTGCCGCCCAGCCGTTCGGCCAGCGCCCGGCTATCATCGCTTTCGCGGACGATCACCAGCCGGGTGCCCTTGAGCGCGGCGGCGGCGCGATAGACCTGCATCGGCGGCATGTCGCCGGTCACCAGCAGCACGGTAGCGGGGGCCACCCGCGAGAGTGCCTTGGCTGGCGCGACCATCAGCGGTCCTTCGGCACCACGCCCGTCGCCGATCAGCAGCGTCGCGCCCGCGACGGGGCGATCGTCGATGTGCAGCGCTGCGGGCGCCTTGAGCGCGACGCGCACGATCTGGGCGGGTTGCAGATAGCCGCTCATCCCCGGCGCGGGCTTCAGTCCCACGCCGATGAACTGGCTGGCGACATAGGCAGCGGCAACCGCCTCGTCATGCGTGGCGCTGCCACGTCCACGCAGCGCGTCGCCGGCCAGAAAGGTCTCGTGCGCGCGAACCCAGTCGGCGCTGACCTGAACCTGTTGTGCCACTGCCGGCGCCGACATCATGCCGATGGCGGCGGCCGCAATCAGGTGAAAACGCTTCGACATTGCTGGTCCCCTCCCATGCGATGCCGTGCGTGATGCGGCAAAGCGGCGGGGGGTGCAACGCCGGGCGTTTAGCCCATCCGGTGGCGCAGCGCCTTTCGCAGCCGGGCATGCGCCGATGCCTTGATCTGGCAGACGCGCGCGGCGCCGATCCCGAACACCTGGCCGATCTCCTCGAGGTTGAGTTCCTCGACATAGTAAAGCTGGATCACTTGCGCCTCTCGCTCGGGCAGTGCGGCGATCGCCTCGATCAGCACGTCGCGCTGGTCGCTTTCGGCGAGCTGTTCGAACGCATCGGGCTCGTCGGCCATGAACCAGGGCGATTCGTCCGAATAGAGCTCGTCGATCGAATCGAAGCGGACGGCGTCGGCGGTGCTATAGTCCGCCCGCAGCTTCTCGACGGTGATGCCCAGCTGCGTCGCGACCTCGGCATCGTCGGGCGCGCGGCCGAGCGTCTGGGTGAGGGCGGCCACCGCATCGCGATAGGCGCGCTTGCGCCGCATCGCCCCGCGCGTCAGCGTCGCCTGGCGGCGCAGCTCGTCGATCATCGCGCCGCGCAGCCGGGTTGACAGATATTGCTCGAACGTCACCTGGCCGCGATCCTCGAAGCCGTTCACCGCCTCGATCAGCGCGACCATGCCGATCTGGATCAGATCCTCGACATCGACCAGCGTGCTCATGCTGCCATGAATATGCCAGGCGATCCGCCGGACGAGCGGCAGATGCCGGCGGACCATCGCCTCCGCCTCGCGGCGGGGCTCGGGCCTGGGCGCATAGGTGAGCGGGGCAGTTGACGCCATGACGTCGAATTCCTTGGGGCTGTGGGCGTTCATGCGGGCAGTGCCTCCGGCGCGCCGATCACGGCGACGACCTCGATCTGCTTGTCTTCGGGCACCTCGAAAAAGCTCATCACCGGGGTATCGGGCAGGACGGTGCGGACCAGCTTGCGCATCGCGACGCGGATCGACGGCTGGACGACGAGCGCGAACGGCTTGGCCTGGGCGACGAGCGGCTGGGCGGCGCGGTGCAGCGCATCGGCGATGCGGCGGCCCAGTTCGGGCTCGATCGCGTGCCGGCGCGACGGATCGGCGCGCGCCGCCTGGCCGAGCAGCGCCTCGAGCTGCCCATCGAGCGTCATCACCCGCAGCGGATCGCGTACGCCGCACAGTTTCTGGATGATCAGCGGGCCGAGATCGGGGCGGATCAGCTCGATTAATTCCTCTGCGACCAGCGTCTTCTGCGCGGCGACGGCGATCGCGGCGGCGATCCGGCGGAATTCCTTGAGCGGGATGTTCTCCGCGAGCAGCCCGCGCAGCACCGTGGTCAGCGTGGTGAGCGACACCGGTTGCGGGCACAGCGCGGCGACCAGCGCGCCGGCGCGCTCCTTCAGCCCGTCGAGCAGTGATTGCACCTCGTCGGGGCCGAGCAGATCGGCGGCATGCTGGAGCAGGCACTGGTTGAGGTGCGTCGCGACGACGGTACCCGGATCGACCACCAGATAGCCCTGGCCGGTTGCGGCATCGGCATCGCCGGCGTGAATCCAGATCGCGTCGAGGCCGAAGGTCGGATCCTTGACGCGCTTGCCGGCGAGGCTGCCGCTCGCCTGGCCGGTGTCGAGCGCGAGCATCTCGTCGGGTGAGACGCTGTCCTCGCCGACCACGACGCCGCCGATCACGACGCGATAGGTGAAGGGCGCGAGATTGATGTCGTCGCGGACGCGGACCTGCGGCACGACGAAGCCGAGCTCCTTCGACAGCTGGCGGCGCACCCCGGTGATCCGCCCCATCAGCGGCCCGCCGCGGCGCTCGTCGACCAGCGGCACGAGTCCATAGCCGATGTCGAGCATCACTTGGAGATTGTCCGTCACCTCGTCCCAGCCGATCCGCGATAGATCGACCGGCTCGGGGGCAGGCGGCGGCGGGGGCGGGCGCTTGGCGATGCGATAGAGCCGCCATGCCGCGACGCCGGAGGCCGCCGCTGCCGGCAGGATGACGAGGTGCGGCATGCCGGGCAGCACGCCCAGCAGCGTCAGGATGCCAGCCACCGGCGCCCAGGTCTTGTGGCTGCCGAACTGGCTGCCGATCTGGCCGGCGAGATCGTGGCTCGACGTCACCCGGGTGACGATCGCCGCCGCCGCGATCGAGAGCATCAGCGATGGCAGCTGCGCCACCAGTGCATCGCCGATCGCCAGCAGCACATAGGTCTGCGCCGCCTCGCCGACGCTCATCTGATGGCTCGCGACGCCCAGGATCAGCCCGCCGACAATGTTGATCGCCAGGATCAGCAGGCCGGCAATCGCATCGCCCTTCACGAATTTGGACGAACCATCCATCGCGCCGTAGAAGTCGGCCTCGGTCGCCACTTCGGCGCGGCGGGTGCGCGCCTCGTCGGGGGTGACCAGCCCGGCATTGAGATCGGCGTCGATCGCCATCTGCTTGCCCGGCAGCGCGTCGAGCGTGAAGCGGGCGGACACTTCGGAGACGCGGCCGGCGCCCTTCGTCACGACGATCATGTTGATGATCACCAGGATCGCGAACACGAACAGGCCGACGACATAGTCGCCGCCGATCATGAAGGTGCCGAATGCCTCGATCACATGCCCCGCCGCCGCTTCGCCCTCATGGCCGTGGACCAGCACGACGCGCGTCGAGGCAACGTTGAGCCCGAGGCGGAACAGCGTGGCGAACAGCAGCACGGTGGGAAAGGCAGAGAAATCGAGCGGCTTCTGTGCGTTGAGCGCGACCATCAGCACCGCCAGGCTGATCATGATGTTGGTCACGAAAAAGGCATCGAGCAGGATCGCCGGGACCGGCACCACCATCAGCGCGATCAGCAGCAGGATCGCGGTGGGAAGCGCCAGGCTGCGCAGCGCCGGGCCGGTGCCGCCGGGAAGGGGGAGTGCGTTCACGTTCGATCAGGCCCCAAGATTGGCGAGAAGGAGATAGGCAAGCCGAGCGGTTGCCGGCGTCGGCCGCAGCGGATCGATGGTGGCGCGGTTGCCGTTGCCGCCCAGCTGGGCGAGCGTGGTCTGTACCCAGTGGCGATCGCCATCGACGGCGCCGTTGCCCAGGATCACCTGCGTGTCGTCGCCGATGCTTGCGCCGATCGCGTCGATTTCGCGTTCCGCCGCGTCGAGCGTGTCCGAGGCGAGGCTGGTCGCCCCGCTCGTCGCGGCGCCGCGGTCCAGCCGGCCGCCCAGTTGCCGATAGATGTCGGCCAGCGATCGCGGTTGCCCGGCATTGGTGTAGAACACGCCGCGATTGGCGCGCGCGGCGGCGGGAAACAGGCTGGCGCCGCTTTGATCGGGATCGCTCGCCATCGCGCTCAGAAAGCTGCGCGCGCCGCCAAGCCCCAGGAAATGCGCCATGTAGAGATCGGTGCCGGTCGCCGGGCGGCCCAGGCTGGTTTCGAGCGCGGCCTTGTTGTCGCTGGCATGCTCGGCGGCCATCAGCGCGGCGACCTGCGGGTCGTTGCGCAGGCCCAGGATCGCGCTGCGCATCATCGGATCGGCGACGCTGTAGCGGCCGTTGGCGGTCGTCGCGATCTGATCCGCAGCCCAATCGAGCCCGTGGTCGGCGCCGTGCTGCTTGATGACGCCCAGCCAGCTCTGATCGATGAACTGATAAAGGCCGGTCGCGGAAGAGGTCGCGGCGCGCGCATCGGCACGCAGGCCGCTTTCGACCTGCGCCTGGCCGAGCAGATAATCGAAATCGATTCCGGTGCGGCGGCTCGCCTCGGCGATTGCGGTGGTGACCGCCGCCCTGTTGTTCACCGACGTGACGCTCATTCGCGGATGATCCGTTTTCCTCCGGTTGCGGAGCATGGATCAGCAAACATCGTGCCAAGCGCCGGACGAGCGAACAAAAAAGGAGGAGGATTCGGCATGCACGCACGCCGTAGTCCTCCTCCCCCACCCCTCCCTTGCGGGAACGCGGATCAGGCCATCGAATAGCTGCCCGGGCGATAGGCGGGCGCCATCGAGCCGGAAAGAAGTTGCAGGCGGCGGCGAACATTTGCCGCCATCAGGTTGACGTAGATGCGGCAGGTTTCGTTCAGCCGCTGGGCCTCGGCGGCGAGCGCACGGACCTCGTCATCGGGGGCTTCGCCGTCGTGGAGCGCCAGCGTGTCGAGCCCGGCCAGCTTGTGGCGGGTCGCCGCTTCGAGCGCGGCAACGTCGTTCGCCTTCAACGCGGCGATCTCCGCATGAAGCGCCTCGATCACGTCGACGAGCGCATCACGCCTGGTCATTCGAATCCCATTGCAGCTTGAGGGCGAGAAGTCGGTCGGCCACCGTCGACGGCACCATCGGGAAGCGCCCGTCCTGGATCGCCTTGCGGATGCGCGCCACCCGGTCGGTATCGACCGGCGCTTCGGCTGCCATCGTCTGGGCAAGTGCCGGAGCCGCCGTGTCGACCGCGTCCGCCTCGCCTTTCAAGGGAGCCGCGGCCTCGACGCCGGGGGCCGCGGCGACGGGCAGGGTGCGGCGATCGACGACCGCGCCTGTCTTGATGCCGATGGGGTCCACCATTGTCTGCATTCCTTGGATCTGTGCCGACATGGCTAGGAACGGCAGGACCGCAAGCTGCTTTAGCGAAAAAATCACTCGTCGAATCCGGGCAGGCGCGCCCGGCCGGGCTCGACCGCGATCGCCTGGATCGGCGATCGCTTGTCGTCGATCCGCACCAGCAGCCGGGCACCCGCTACGGCATCGCCGAGCGCCTGGCCTTCGCGCGTTACCGCGAAGCCGGCGGCGCGGGCCTCGACCGTGATCGGATCGCCGCGGCGAATCACTAGGGCCGCCTTCACCGGCACCGCCGGGCGGGCGGCGGCGGGCTGGGGCTGCGCCCGCTCGGCGCTGCGCACGGGGACATAGACGCGCCAGCCGGGGGCGACGCAGCGGATCACCACCGCGTCGTGCGCCTCGCTGCGCCAGTCCAGTTGCGGTGCCGGGCACGGTGCCAGCTTCAGCCGGGGATCGACTGGCGCCCGCGCGCCGCCTTCCTCGCCGATCTCGTGTCCGGTGAACTGCGCGACGATCGTGTCGAGCAGGGCGGTCGACTGGAACGCCGGGGCGGCGAACAGCATGGCGGCGAGCAGCATCATGGGTCTCCGTGGATCAAGGGGGCGGCAACGGCCGGTTGCCGGGCGGCAACGCCTTGCCGGCCACCGTCATAGCCGAGGGTCAGGACGACGCGGCGGGCGCCGCGGCCGGTGTTCAGGCGGATGCGGTCCGGCGTCACCACGCCTGCGCGCAGCAGCGCCGCCGCGACGGCGCGGGCACGATCGGCGGCGAGCAGTTCGGCGCTGGTCGTGGCACGATCGACATCGCCTGCGCTGCTGTCGCTCTCGCCGGTGACGACCAGCGTCGTCCGGGGATCGCGTGCCGCCGATCGCGCCCATTCGATGGCGGCGGCGAGGTCGCCTGGCTGCGCCGATCCGCCGGCAAAACCGCCGGCGACCGCCAGTTCCACCGGCATCGCGGCATCCGCCGCCGCGACGAAACCGGCGCGCAGTTGCTGCGCCAGCGCGCGCGGGTCGCGCTCGCTCGCTTTGAGAAAGGCGAAGAAGCCGACGAGCAGCAGCGCGAGATCGGCAAGCGTGACCAGCCAGATCGGCCGCGCGGGCCGGTCCTCGTCGTCGTCGAAGGTCATGCCGCGATCTCGCGTGGGGCGCGCTGCGCCGGCTCGATCGTGCCGAGCGCGGCGAGCGGCGCCTCCAGCCGGGCGCGTGCCTGCGCCTCGATCCGCGACCGGCGTTTCAGGCGATTGGCGATCGGCAGTGCGAGCAGGCTGGCGAGCAGCGCGCCATAGAGCGTCGCCAGCAGCGCCACCGCCATCGCCCCGCCGATCGCGCTGGTATCGTGCATCGACGAAAACATGCCGACCAGCCCGATCAGCGTGCCGACCATGCCCATGGCCGGGGCGGTTTCGGCAGCGGATTGCCAGACCTCCCATGCGGCGCGGTGGCGCTCGCAGCGGGCGGTGCGCGCATGCCTCAGCAGCGCGACGATCGCATCGGGGCTGGCGCCGTCGACCGCCGCCGCCGCTGCCGCCGCCAGATCGGGATCGGCGATCACCGAACGGTCGAGCGCGATCAGCCCGTGGCGCCGCGCGATCCGTGCCAGCGCATGCGCCTGCTCGATCAGCGGCTCCACCCGGAATGGCCGCGCCGGCAGTAGCCGCAGCGCCAGCACCGCGCGCGCCAGATCGGCGGCAGGGTTGCGCAGCACCACCGCCAGCAGCGTGCCGCCGCCGACGATCGCCATCGCAAGCGGATCGACAAAGGCAGCGAGCGCGGGGGGAAGGGCCAGGATCATGCGCGGGGCTCCAGGGTCATGCGCGGAGCTTCTGCAAGCGCCGGGCCAATTTGGCGTCGACGCGCGGCGACCCGGCAGGCCCGCCGCCGACCGGCAAGCGATTGCCGGGTTGCGGCAGCGCGTTGCCGCCCGCGCGGCGCCAGAGCGCCTGGCCGGGGTCCGGGTGGTGGCTTTGGTGAAACTGGCACGATGATTGCTGATCTGCCTCGCGAACCTTTGTGCGGGAGACGAGCACGATGAGCGAGGACAGCCTTTTCGGCGTGCATGGCGCGGCACTTGCCGTGCGGTCGCAGCGCATGGGCGTGCTGGCGTCGAACATCGCCAATGCCTCCACGCCGGGCTACAAGGCGCGCGACATCGATTTCCGTTCGGCGATGGCCGCCGCGGAAACCCCGGGCGGATCGATCGACACCGCAATCGACGGCGCGACGCTCTACCGCGTGCCGCTCCAGCCGAGCCAGGACGGGAATACCGTCGAGCTCGCCACCGAACAGACAGCCTTCGCCGAAAACGCCGTCGCCTATCAGACGACGCTCAGCTTCCTCAACGGGCGGATCAACCAGATCACCCGCGCGCTTCGGGGAGAATAAGCCGTGGCATCAGACCAGCCGCTTTCGATCTTCCAGGTCTCGGGTCGTGCGATGAGCGCGCAGCTCGTGCGGATGAACACCACCGCGTCCAACCTCGCCAATGCCGGCTCGGTCGCGTCGAGCGCGCAGGCGGCCTATCGCTCGATCAAGCCGGTGTTCCGCACCAGCTTCGACGAAGCGAGCGGCATGTCCACCGTCGATGTCGAACAGGTGGTCACCGCCGGCGCCGAACCGGCCAAGCGCTACGATCCCGGCAATCCGATGGCCGATGCCGACGGCAATGTCTGGGAGAGCAATGTCGACGAGACGCAGGAGCTGGTCGACATGCTCGAAACCGCCCGAACCTATCAGAACAATGTCGAGGTGATGCAGACCGCCAAGTCGCTGATCCTCGATACCCTCAAGCTGGGTCGCTGACGATGAGCACCGATTTCGATTCCACCCTTGCGAGCCTGGGCATCGGCCGCACCAACAGCGCGAGCACCGCCAGCGCGGCGACGTCCAGCCTGGGCAAGTCGACGCTCGATCAGGCCGATTTCCTGAAGCTGATGACCGCGCAGCTGCAGAATCAGGATCCGTTCGATCCGGTCGACAACAACGAGATGGTTGCCCAGATGGCGCAGTTTTCGCAGCTCCAGGGCATCACCGATATCAACACCACGCTCACCGCGATCTCCGATCGCCTGAGCGGGACGAGCAATGCCGATCTGATGTCGTGGGTGGGGCGCACCGTCCAGGTGTCGGGCGACGTCGCCTATCCGCGCACCGACGGCACGCTCGGCGCCTCGATCGCGCTGGCCAAGGATGCCGCCGACGTCACGGTCAGCATCTCCAATGCCAGCGGCGAGACGCTCAAGACCGTGTCGCTGGGCAACCAGAAGGCCGGCCAGATCGATTTCGAATGGGACGGCAGCACCCAGAGTGGCGAAGCCGCCGGCGACGGGCCGTTCACGATCAAGGTCAGCGCGCGCGGTGCCGATGGCGGCAGCGTCGCCGCGTCCACGCTGGTGTGGGCGCCGGTCACCGCAGTGGCGATGGGCAGCGATGGCCACCCCGAACTCACGCTGCCCGGCCTCGGCCAAGTTTCCGCGACGCAGGTCACCAAGATCGGCTGAGCCCGACCCCCTTTTCTCAGGAGCGCTTCCATGTCCTTCTACACTTCGCTCAGCGGGCTTCAGGCGGCCCAGACCGACATGTCGACGATCTCGCACAACCTCGCGAACGTCTCGACCAACGGCTTCAAGCGGTCGTCGACGATCTTCGCCGACGTAATCGCCTCGACCAAGGATTCGAACCCGAACCAGATGGTCGGTTCGGGCACGGTGGTGCGCTCGATCCGGCAGCAGTTCAGCCAGGGCGGCTATACTCAGTCGAGCTCCGCGCTCGACCTGGCGATCACTGGCGACGGCTTCTTCGCGGTCCGCTCCGATGCCGCGAACGGCGGCACGATGTACACCCGCAACGGCAGCTTCACCGTCGACAGCGACCGCTATGTCACGGACTCGTCGGGCAACAAGCTGCTCGTCTATCCCGTCGACGGATCGGGTGCGGTGGTGGCGACCGGCCTCGATTCGGCGGTCGAGCTGCGCCTGCCGCAGACCAGCGGCTCGCCCGAGCCGACCGAAAACGTCTCGCTGTCGCTCAATCTGTCGGCCAATTCGAGCATTCCGAGCACGACCTTCGACCGGTTCGATCCAAGCAGCTACAACCAGTCGACGCAGACCACGATCTATGACGCGAACGGCAACGCGCTGACGCTCACCAACTATTTCGTCCGCGAAACCACGCCGACCGCCGATGGCGGCACGAGCAGCTGGAAGGTGCATTCGTTCGTCGGCGATCAGGAGCTCGACGCCGATACCGCAACCGATGGGGCGCAGGCGATCACGCTCGAATTCGACGCGGCGGGCAATCTCACCGCGCCGACCAGCGCGACCACGTTCGGCGGGTTCCTCACCGCGGGCGCCAATTCGCAGCAGGTGATCTCGCTCGATTTCGGCAGCGCGACGACGCAGACCAGCGCCGCGTTCAGCGTCGACAGCCGCAGCCAGGACGGCAAGGCGGTCGGCCAGTTCGAGGGCGTGACCGTCGCCGACGACGGATCGGTCACCGCCAGCTTCTCGAACGGCGACCAGAAGGTGCTGGGCAAGGTGATGCTCGCCAATTTCACCAATCCCTCGGGTCTTCGTCAGCTCGGCAACTCCACCTGGGCGGCGACGGGCGTGTCGGGCGAACCGATGGTCGGCGAGGCCAATTCGAACGGCTTCGGCTCGCTGATGTCGGGTGCCGTCGAGCGGTCGAACGTCGACATTACCGAGGAGCTGGTCGCGCTGATCGCGGCGCAGCGCAATTTCCAGGCGAACGCCAAGGCGCTCGATACCGCCAGCCAGATCTCCGAGACGATCTTCAACATCCGTAGCTGAGCAGCGACATGGACCGCCTCGTCTACACCGCCCTTTCGGGTCTGCGCAGCCAGATGTCGGCGCAAACCGCGATCGCGAACAACATCGCCAACGCCTCGACCGTGGGATTCCGCGCCGAGCGCGTCAATTTCGACCGGCTGGTGCTTCAGGGCAGTGGGTTCGACAGTCGCGAGTTCGCCTCGGGCGAGGTCGACGACATCGATCGTCGCACGGGCACGGTCGTCCAGACCGGGCGGCCGCTTGACGTGGCGGCATCGGGCGATGCGTGGATTTCGGTGCAGGCGACCGATGGCAGCGAGGCCTATACGCGGCGCGGCGACCTCAATGTCGCGGCATCGGGCCTGCTGGAAACGGGTGACGGCTTTCCGGTGATGGGATCGTCGGGCGGACCGATCACCGTTCCGCCCTATCAATCGATCGCGATTGCCGGCGACGGCACCGTCTCGATCGTGCCGCAGGGCGCCGAGCCGGGCACCGCGCCGCAGGTGATCGACCGCATCAAGCTCGCCAGTCCCGTGGGCAGCCAGACCGCCAAGGGGCTCGACAATCTGCTCCATGTTCAGGGCGGCGGCGTGCTGCCCGCGGATCTGGACGCGACGCTCGAATCGGGCGCGCTCGAACAGTCGAACGTCAACATCACACAGGCGCTGGTCGACATGATCCAGAACCAGCGCAGCTACGAGGTCCAGGCCAACCTGCTCAAGGAGGCCCGGACGATGGACGAAAGCGCCGCATCCGTGATGCGGATGCCGGGTTAAAGGGGAAACAGGATCATGGGCACTGCCGCCATGCACATCGCGCGCACCGGGCTCGACGCCCAGGACATGCGCATGCGGGTGATTTCGAACAATCTCGCCAACGTCAACACCACCGCCTACAAGCGCGACCGTGCGTCGTTCCAGACGCTCGCCTATCAGGTGATGACCGCGCCGGGCAGCGCATCGACCGCCGAGACCAAATACGCCACCGGCATCAATCTGGGCACCGGCGTGAAGATCCAGGGCACAGCGCGGATCGAAACGCAGGGCACGCTCGCCACCACCGGCAACTCGCTCGACCTCGCGCTCGACGGCAATGGCTATTTCCAGGTGCAGATGCCGGGCGGGCAACTCGGCTATACCCGCGCCGGCAACTTTTCCCAGTCGCCCGAAGGGCTGCTGGTGACGAGCGAGGGCTATCAGGTGATGCCCGGCATCACGATCCCGGAAGGCACCACCTCCATCACGATCGGCACCGACGGGACGGTCTCGGCGACCGTTTCGGGGCAGACCGAGCCGACGCAGATCGGGCAAATCCAGGTCGCCAATTTCCCCAACCCGGCGGGGCTGCAGGCGACCGGCGACAATTATCTGATCGAAACCAGCGCCAGCGGCGCCGCCAATCTGGGGGTGCCGGGGCAGGACGGGCGCGGCAATGTCCGCCAGGGGATGCTGGAGGGTTCCAACGTCAACGTCGTCCAGGAACTGGTCGACATGATCGAGACGCAGCGCGCCTATGAGGTCAATTCCAAGATGATCTCGGCCGCCGACGAGATGGAAAAATATGTCAACCAGAACCTCTGAGCGGTGCGTCCACGCTCGCGTGGCGCTCGCGGTCGCGGCGTTCGGCCTTGTCGCCGCCGCGCCGGCGCATGCCCAGCTGTTCGGCATCGGCAAGAAGAAGGTGAAGGAGGATTTCTCCGCCACGCTGCCGCTGGCCGAGCCTGCCGCCGCGGCGCCGGCAAATGGCGGAATATTCCAGGCGAGCGACGGCTATGCCGCACTCTACGAGGGCCAGCGCGCCCGCCGCGTGGGCGATGCGCTGACGATCGTTCTGACCGAGCGGATGAGCGCGTCGAAGTCGGCAAGCTCAAAGCTCGACAGCAGCGGCGGCATTTCGATCACGCCGCCATCGACCGGTAGCCTGTCGCTGTTCAAGTCGACCGACGCCAGCGCCAGCGGCGCGCGGAACTTTCAGGGTTCGGGCGCCGCCGATCAGTCGAACGCGCTGTCGGGCGAGATCAGCGTCACCGTGGCCAAGGTGTTTCCCAACGGCACCATGCTCGTCCAGGGGCAGAAGCGGGTGACGCTCAACCGCGGCGACGAATTCGTCCAGATCAAGGGTCTGGTGCGCCCCGCTGACATTGATGCGAACAATCGCGTGCCCTCGACCCGCGTGGCCGATGCGCGGATCGCCTATACCGGCAAGGGCGATGTCGCTCGGGCCAGCCGCCAGGGCTGGCTCAGCCGGTTCTTCAGTGTCATCAGCCCCTTCTGATGCGGAGCGCCACGATGATCCGTCTCGCCTTTGCCCTGATCGCCGCGCTCTTCCTGTCGCAGCCTGCCGCCGCGCAGCGCGTCAAGGATCTCGGCAGCTTCCAGGGCATTCGTTCGAACCAGCTGACCGGCTATGGCGTCGTGGTCGGGCTGCCCGGCACCGGCGACGACAATCTCGAATATACCGTTCAGTCGATGAAGGGCGTCGCGTCGCGCTTCGGCCTGCAATTGCCGCAGGGCATCGCGCCGGGGCTCAAGAACGCGGCGGTGGTAATGGTCACGGCTGAGCTGCCGCCCTTCGCCAAGCCGGGGCAGAAGCTCGACATCACCGTCTCGTCCATGGGCAAGGCGAAGTCGCTACGCGGCGGCACGCTGATCCTGACGCCGCTTCAGGGTGCCGACGGGCAGATCTATGCAATGGCGCAGGGCAATCTCGCAGTGGGTGGCCTCGGCGCCGAAGGGGCCGATGGGTCAAAGATCGTCGTCAACATACCCTCCAGCGGCCGCATCCCGGAGGGCGCGACGGTCGAGCGCACCGTCGACACGGGGTTCGATCGATCGCCCTTCCTCACCTTCAATCTGGCGCGGGCCGATTTCACCACGGCCCAGCGCGTTCAGGATGCGATCAACGCCCGGTTCGGCCCCGGCCGTGCACGCGCGATCGATGGCGTTTCGATCGCGATCCAGGCGCCGGCCGGCGCCGATATCCGTGCGACGATCATGAGCGAGGTGGAAAATCTGAGCGTCGAGGCGGCCGAGGCAGCGGCGCGGGTGATCGTCAATGCACGCACCGGCACCGTCGTCATCAATTCGGCGGTGCGGGTCAGCCCGGCGGCCGTGACGCATGGTAAACTGACCGTTCGGATCGATGAGGACCAAAGGATCAGCCAGCCCCTGCCGTTTAGCAAGGGTGAGACCGCGCTCGAACAGCATAGCGGCCTCCGCGTCGAAGAGGAGAACAAGCCGATGTTCCTGCTGGATCCCGGGCCCCGGCTCGCCGATGTGGTCAAGGCGGTGAACGCGATCGGGGCCTCGCCCGCCGACCTCGTCGCCATTCTTGAGGCGCTCAAGGAAGCCGGCGCGCTCAAGGCCGAGCTGATCGTCCTGTGAGCATGGACGCGCCCGTTTCGTTGACCGGCAGCGGCGCCGCCGGGGGCGTCTCGATCGACACCTCGCGGCTGGCGTCGAAGGCCAATCTGGACGCTGCCGGGCAGAAGTTCGAGGCGGTGTTCACCGGCATGATGCTCAAATCGATGCGGGCGGCAAAGCTGGGCGACGGGCTGCTCGACAGCGACGCCGGCACGCAGTTTCGCGACATGCAGGATCAGATGCTTGCGCAGAGCATGGCCGAGCACACGCCGATCGGCATCGGCAAGGCGATGACCGATTTCCTCGCCAAGTCCGCGGCGGGGCAGGCGGCGCTGGGGTCCGACGGCGACGATGGAGGCGCACGATGACCGATTTGCTGTCGATCGGCGCGTCGGGCGTCCGCGCCTATCAGACCGCACTCGGCACCACGTCCGAGAACATCGCCAATGCGGCGACGCCGGGCTATTCGAAGCGCAGCGTGACGATGACCGAGCTTGCTGCGCCGGCGGTGCCGATGACGAAGGTGTCGAACGGCGCCGGCGTGATCGTGTCGGGCGTGTCGCGCTCGGCCGACGATCTTCGCGCGGCGGCGGTGCGCAGCTCGGGTGCCGATCTCGCGAAGAGCGAGGCGAGCGCCACCTGGCTTGAGCGGGTCGATTCGGCACTGGGCGGGAACGCACTCGGCGATCGGCTCACCAGCTTCTTCAACGCATCGACCGCGCTCGCCGCCGATGCCTCGTCGCTCGCGGCGCGGTCGACCATGCTCGAAGCGGCGCAGAGCGTAGCCAACGCCTTTTCGGCGACCGGTTCGGCGCTCGACGCTGCGGCAAGCGACCTCGACATCAGCGCCGAGACGGCGGTGGGGCAGCTCAACGGCTATTCGGCGGCGCTTGCCAAGGTGAACGGCGCCCTCGGCCGCGCGACGCCCGGCAGCGCGAGCGCCGCGTCGCTGCTCGATCAGCGCGACCAGATTCTCGAATCGATGAGCGCGATCAGCGACCTGACGGTCAGCTATGATACCGCGGGCCGGGCGAGTGTGCGTGCCGGCGATGCGAGCGGGCCGCTGCTCGTCCAGGGCGACAGCGCGGCGACCGTCACCTATGTCCGCAGCGGCGGCAACGTCTCCTATGCGGCGCACCGCGACGGCGAGATTTCGGCGGTCTTGCCGGGCGGTGGCGCGCTGGCGGGCTTTGCCGAGGCGGCACAGCGCATCGACGATGCACGCACCGCGATCAACGCGCAGGCAAGCGCCTTTGCCGAAGGGGTGAACAGCGTCCAGGCGGCGGGCGAGGATCTGAACGGCGCCGCCGGCGAGCCGATGTTCGCGATCGGCGATCCGGCGTCGCAGCTGACGCTGGCGATCAGCGATCCCCGTGGCATCGCGGCGGCGGCGGTGGGCGGCGGCACCCGCAGCAATGCCAATCTCGACGGGCTGACGGCGCTGCGCACCAGCGGCAATTTTGAGGGCGCGATCACCGATCTGACCGCCTCCAACGGCGCGGCGCTGGCGGCGCGGCGCCAGGTGGCGGAGGCGCAGACCACGATCCGCGATAACGCCGTTGCCGCGCGCGATTCGGTGTCCGGCGTCAACACCGATGAGGAAGCCGTCGACCTGCTCCGCTTCCAGCAGGCCTATCAGGCGTCGAGCCGCGTCATCCAGGTCGCGCGCGACACGTTCCAGTCCATTCTCGAGATCCGGTGAGCGCCATGACGATCCGCTTGTCGACCAATCAATTCTACGCCCGTTCGACGTCGCAGATGGCGAAGCTCAACGCCGATCTGACGCGGACGCAGGACCAGATCGCCACGGGCAAGATGGTGGCCGGCGCCGCCGACAGCCCGGCCGGCTATCAGCGGCTTCAGGGGCTGGCGCGCGCGACCGCCGATGATGGTGCGTACAGCGCCAATATCAAACTTGCCCAGGGCATCGTCGCACAGGGTGATTCGACCCTGGCCAGCGTCGAATCGCAGATTCAGCGGGCGAAGGAACTTGCGACCCAGGCGGCCAACGGCACGCTCAGCGATGCCGACCGCACCGCCGCCGCGAACGAGCTCGATTCGATCCGCGACGCGATCTTCGGCCTCGCCAACACGCAGGACGTGCGCGGACAGCCGCTGTTCGGCGGGGCGAGCGGCGATACCGCCTATACCCGCGACGAAGACGGCACGATCCGGCTGACCGACAGCGGCCAGCCTGCGGCGATCCCGATCGGCGACGGCGACGCGATGCAGACCAATGTCAGCGGCGCGCAGCTGTTCGCGAGCGGCGACGGCGACGTGTTCGCGCTGCTCGCCACGCTGTCCGATGCGCTGCGGCAGGGCGGAGACGACGCCGCCACGGCCGCGGGCGACGCGCTCGACGGGCTGTCGACGACGCTCGACAATGTCGCGGCGGGGCGGGCGTCGCTCGGCGCGCGCGGCGCGCGTCTCGACCTTGCGGCGGCCCAGATCACCGACGCCAACACCGCACGCGAAACCGAGCGATCGGCGATCGAGGATACCGACGTCACCACGGCAATCACCGAGCTGCAACGCACGATGACGGTCCTTCAGGCGACGCAGTCGAGCTTCACCAAGCTCTCCAGCCTGACGCTGTTCGATTATATCAAGTGATGCGCTGAAAACCCCTCAAGGTCACGGCGAAGCGGCCGTTAACCGAGGCAGTGTTGGCGAAGGCGACGGGGGAACGCGAAGCGCATGTATCCGCTGATTGGTTTGGTCGTGCTGCTCGGCATGGTGTTCGGGGGCTTCGCCATCACCGGCGGCGCGCTCGGCCCGGTGATGGAGGCGATCCCGCACGAGATGCTGATCATCGGCGGCGCCGCACTGGGCGCGCTGATCATCGGCAACTCGATGGCCGAGTTCAAGGCGCTGGGCGGCGGCCTCGCCAAGGTGTTCAAGGGGCCGCGCTACAAGAAGCAGGATTATCTCGACGCGATCTTCCTCGTGTCGAAGCTGATGAAGATGCTCCGTGCCGAAGGGCCGATCGCGCTCGAACCGCATGTCGAGGATCCGAAATCCTCCGCGATCTTCGCCGAATATCCGCGCCTGCTCGCCGATCATGCGCTGGTCAACCTGATCGCCGATACGCTGCGGCTCGTCGTCGTCTCGTCGGGGACGCTCGACGTCCATGCCGTCGAGGAGGTGATGGACAATGCGATCAAGACGCACCACCACGAGGCACAGGGGCCGCAGACCACGCTCCAGGCGCTGGGTGACGCGCTGCCCGCGCTCGGCATCGTCGCGGCGGTGCTCGGCGTGGTCAAGACGATGGGGTCGATCGACAAGCCGCCGGCGATCCTGGGGGCGATGATCGGATCGGCGCTGGTCGGCACGTTCATGGGCGTGCTGCTCGCCTATGGCATCGTCGCGCCGCTTGCCGGGCGGCTGCAGCAGGTGATCGATGCCGATGCCGCGATCTATCACACCGTCAAGCAGATCATCATCGCATCGCTTCACGGCCATCCGCAGCCGCTGGTGATCGAGGCCGCCCGCTCGGGCATCGCGCATGCCAACCAGCCCGGCTTTGCCGAGGTGTTCGACGGCCTGCGCGGCCGCTGATCCGGGGAGAGCGAACGACATGGCCGCCCGCGCGCCGCACGGATCGAACCAGCCGCCGAAGATCATCGTCAAGAAGGTGCTCGCCGAAGGGCATGGCGGCCATCATGGCGGCGCCTGGAAGGTTGCCTATGCCGATTTCGTGACGGCGATGATGGCGTTCTTCCTGCTGATGTGGCTGCTGGGCGCCACCAACGAGAAGCAGCGCAAGGCGCTGGCCGATTATTTCGCGCCCACCCTGGTCGAGTTCAAGCAGAACAGCGCCGGATCGAACGGGATCATGGGCGGCGATGCGATCAACGCGCAGGACAATTATCCGAACAAGGCGTCGCAGACCGGCACGAAATCGCTGACTGTCCCGGTCGGCGGGGTCGGCGGCAAGGATGTCGGCACCGGCGAGAAGGGCACGCTCAAGGACCAGCGCGCGCTCACCGTGCAGGACCAGCGGAACTTCAGCGAGACGACCAAGCGGATTCAGCGGCGGATGCGGGCCACGCCTGCGCTGGCGAAGCTGGCCAACCATATCCGTTTCGTGCCGACCCGCGATGGCATGCGGATCGACCTGCTCGACGATGCCAATTATTCGATGTTCGATCTCGGCACGACGGCGCTGGTGCCGGAGGCGAGCGCGCTGATCGGCACGATCGCCGAATCGATTTCGGGTCTCGAAAATCCGATCATGATCCGCGGCCATACCGACAGCCTGCCCTTTGGCGACCCTCGCGCGATGAACAACTGGATGCTCTCCAGCGGCCGCGCCGAGGCGACCCGCCGGCGCCTGCTGGCCGGCGGCGTGCCGGAGGCCCGGTTCGAGCGGATCGAAGGCGTGGCCGACCGCGAGCCACTGTTCCCCGACACCCCGGCAGACGCCCGCAATCGCCGCGTCGCGATCACGCTGCTTTATCGCCGCATCATGGACCAGGGGCCGGAGGCGCGACCGCGCGGCCGCTTGGCGCCCCGGCCCGACTGATCAGAAGAACAGCTTGCGGATGCTGAGCGTCAGCGATCGCCCGGTGGGATCGAGCAGGTCGGGCTGATAATTGACCGGCACCGCGCCGCTGCCGTCGGTGACGCGCTGGCGTGTGTTGAGGATATTCTGGACGTTCAGCGACACGCGGGTGCCGCGCAGCCAGCGATGCTTGCGCACCAGATTGAACTGCCGTCCGAGGTCCGCGAACACCCGCAAGTTGAAGGTGCCGAGCTCGCCGAAGTTCAGCGAATTGGTATTGTTCAGCCCGGTGAAGACCCGTGTGCTGCTCTGCCACTTGAAACCAAATCGCGCGCCAAGCCCGTCCTTGAACACCCCGGCCTGGGCATCGATCTGATGCGCCGGCTGGCCGCCATTGTTACCCGTGGCGCCGCCGTCGAGCAGATCGATGATCGGAACGCCATCGCGCACCTTGACCTGATTCTTGAAGTACCAGGTGTGATAGAGGCTGAACTGTACGCGCCCGGCGAACGCGCCGTTTGGGCCGCCGGGTGGCCGGCCGCGAAAACCACCACCCGGGCCACCGCCCGGCGGACCGCCGAACAGCGATCGGGGCGGTTGATTCTGCCCGGGCGCGCCCGGTCGTCCCTGGCCCTCGGGCGGAAGCGGCTGACCGCTTCGCTCCGCCTCGGCCCGCTGCGCCTCGCGCTGCGCCCGCATCGCCTGAATGCGCTTTTCGAGCGAGGATTTGAGCGGCATCGAAAAGTTGAAGCCCCAGCGCAGCTGCTCGGTGTTGTTTTCGGCGAAGTTGACTGGGCGGTTGTCGATGCTGACCAGGTCGCCCTCCGCATCGCGGACGAAGCGATCGGGGAACGCCGCTTCGATCGCCGCCGTCGCGGCCGGAAAGCTGGAAATGTCGTTTCGCGTACGACTGGTGACGTAATCGGCCCGCATCGACAGGTCGGTCCCGTCGAGCGGGCGCAGCTCCAGCCCCAGCTTCATCACATGCCGGCTGTCGGCCACCAGCGATGGATTGCCGCCGGTGATCGTCGTGATCGTCACTGTCTCCCCGGTGCGATAATCGAACACGCGAACATTCGGCGTGACGACCACCGGATTGCCAAGCTGGCTGACCGTCGGAGCGCTCTCCTCATCCGTCCAGGACGCGATCAGCCGCACGGGCTTGAACGGCGACCAGTTGACGCCATAGCCGGTGGTGACGAGCGAGCCGAAATCGGAGAGCTGCTCAACCTGGACATTGCCGTTGAGCGTCAGGTCGCCGATCGCGTCGAGCACGGCGCGGCGACGGCTGGCGATCGGCACATCGAGGTTGATCTGCCCGCTGGCAAGATCGCGACCCAGTTCGGTGCTGCTCGCGACGCCGCTGCGAAACGAATCGCTGTCGAAGTCGCTCGTCGTGCCGCTCACCCGGATGCTGGTCGAAACATCGCCTGCGGGCAGGGCGAACAGCGGACCGCGCATCAGCGTGTCGATGGTGGCGACGTTGGAGGTGGAGGTCGCCCGGTTGGCAGGCAGCGTGGCGAGAAGACCTGTCGGCGCCGCGACGAAGGGATCGAAATCCGGGTCGTTCGCGTCGAGCAGCGCCTGAAGCGGATCGGCGTTGAAGCCGCGATCGGTGACCGTCTTGCTAGATACCCGATCATAATTGCCGGTGAGCGACCAGCGCCAATCGTTACTCCATGGCAGGCCGTCGCCATTGAATGTCGCGCCCAGATGGGCGGTGATCTGGCTGTTGTTGCTGGCCAGTGGCCCCTGCCCGGCAGGATAGTTGGTGACGCTCGCGTCGGTCGCGCTGGTGGCAAAGGGATTGCCGGCCGGCACCGTCAGGTTGATGCCGGGCAGACCCTGTTGCGACTGGCTTTGCTGGACCTCGAGCCGCGCATTCAGCGTCGCGCCGACCTTGGGCGAGAGGTTGCGGCTATAGGATCCGTTGATCGTCAGATCCTGGCTTGGCGCAACCAGCGTGCGATAGGGGGTCTGATCGATCCCGCCCGATGTGCTGCCGCGATTGGTGGGCAGCACGTCGCGCTCGCTTTCAAGGAGCGCGCTGTTGCCTTCATATTTGACGTCCAGATTGACCCGCTGATCGCGGTTGATCTTCAGAATGTCGGCCTGGGCCTCATGGCTGCTGTTGCCGCCCTCGGTCGGGGCGCCGGCCTCCAGTTCGACGGTGAGCGCGCGGAAACGCTCACGCAGGACGATGTTCACCACGCGCTGCGTCGCCGAATAGCCATATTTCAGCGCGACTTCCTCGGGCAGGATGTCGACCCGCTCGATGGCTTCGGTCGGCATGTCGCGAATCTCGGAAAAGCTCGAGATGCGGCGGCCGTTGAGCAGGATCACCGGCATTTCGCCGCCGCGGCCACGGCCGCTGCCCGTCTGCGGCGCGAGTTCGGTGATCAGTTCGGCGATGCTGCTGACGCCATAGGCGCGCACGTCCGCCTGATTCAGCTGGATTTCGGGCGGGATATCGCCTTCGACGGCGCCGCGCTGCGAACTGGTAACGACGATTTCGTTCGGATCTTCGGGATCGACCGCCGATTGCCCGGCCGGCGCGCGCGCTGGGTCGGCCTGTTGCGCGTACGCCGCGATCGGCGCGGCACTCGCCAGCAGCCCCATCATCGCCAAACGCGCACTCGCCATCGCAACACTCCCTCTCAACCCGAACCTCGCGCCGCTGCGGCGCCGCGGAGCAAGCCCGGTACAGCCCAGTTGTCGCAAAACTGTGCCAATGATTCCGATGTTTCAGAGATAGATGTGAGGAGGGGGCGTCGGCCCCCTCCGGATTCACTGGTGCGGTCGAGAAGACTCGAACTTCCACGGCCTTTCGGCCACAACGACCTCAACGTTGCGCGTCTACCAGTTCCGCCACGACCGCACGTGAATTCCGCCGGGGTCTCGCCCGGCGGCTGGTAAGGCAGCGGCCCCTAGCAAAGCGAAATGCGGCTGGCAAGCGGCGATGCATCGCTTTCTTGTCGTTGCCGTTGCGCCTATGCGTGCCCGGCATGATCCGCCGACCTCATTCCGTGTCCGAGACCCGACGGATCCTCGCTCTGGCCTGGCCGGTGATCCTGACGAGTCTGAACTGGACGATCCTGCACATCACCGATGTGATCGTTGTCGGCCTTGCCGGCACGCACCAGGTGGCGGCGCTCGGCGCCAGCCGCGCGCTGATCTATCCCGCGATCGTGATGGGGCTGGGCGCGCTGACTGGCGTGCTGGTCTATACCTCGCGCGCCGATGGCGCGGGCGATCTGCCCACCACCGGGCGGACGCTGCACCAGGGTATGCTGCTGGCATTGCTGCTCGGGTTCGCCAGCGCCCTGCTGCTCCACGCCGCCGCGGTGCCGATGCTGGCGGCGATCGGCGTCGATTCGGCGCTGATCGACGATAGTGCAGCCGTGGTGCGCGTGATGGCGCTGGCCTTTCCCTTTCAGCTGATCACCATCGCCGGCAGCTTCTTCCTCGAAGGCGTGAGCCGGCCGGCACGGGTCACGGTCGTCAATCTCGCGACGTTGCCGGTCAATGCCGTGCTCGCCTGGATGCTCGCCACGGGGTCGCTGGGCGCGCCGGCGCTGGGCGCCGTCGGCGCGGCGATCGCCACCCTGATCGCCTCGGCCCTGGGCGCGGCGGGCATGATCGTCGCCGCGTGGACGCTGCCACGCGCCGCCGCGCGCGGCGTTCACGACCTGTCGGCGCTCGGCCGGCACGATCATTGGCGCGGGACGTGGCGCCTGGCGCGGTTCGGCGTCGTGCCGGCGATCGCGTCCGGCCTCGAACTGGTGGGCTTCGCGATCCTGATCGCGCTGTCGACGCGGCTCGGCGAAGGCACCGCGCATGCGTTCCAGATCGTGTTTTCGATCCACAATGTCACCTTTGCCGTCGCGCTGGGGTTCGGCTCGGCGGCCGGGGTGCGGGCGGGGAATGCGGTGGGCGAGGGGCTGGCCCAGGCGGCGGCCGGCCGGACGATGATCGCCGCGACGCTGGCCGCGGCCGCAACCGGCCTGCTGGCGCTCGGGCTGCTGCTCGCGCCGGCGCAGGTGGTTGCGCTGTTCCCGGCAGCGCCGGCGGTGCATCTGGGCGCGGCGGCGATGCTCATGCTCTGGGCGCCGTTCATCCTGTTCGATGGCGTCCAGGTGGTGTTCGTCTATGCCCTTCGCTCGCTGGGCGATCAGATCGTCGCCGGCGTGAACGGCAGCATCGCCTTTTTCGCAATCACCGGCGGGCTCGGCGTGCTGCTCGTCGACCGGGGGCTGGGCGCGCAGGGCCTGGTGCTTGCATCAGGCATCGGCATGGCGGCGGCCGCGCTGCTCAATGGCGGCCGTCTGCTCGTGCTTACTCGCCGATTTCGCTCGCAAAGCTGAGATGGACCATCTTCGCCTGTGACGGCACGTCGACATTGGCGCCGTTGAAATCGAAGCTTGCCTTGGGGTCCAGCGTGCGCGTCGCCGGCGTGATCCGCCAGCCATAGACGACGTTGTTCTGCGCATCTGTCAGCGCCACCCGGATGTCCGGGACGTGCTGGGGCTGATTGGTGGCGTTGAGCACCTTGCCGGACACCATGAACAGCTTGCTGCCGTCGGCGCGGGTCTTGAGCGCGACCGACTTGTCGGTGAACAGCAGCGGCGTCTCGCTCGCGCCGGGAAGCCGGATGCCGAGCTGCGAGGCAAGGCCGGGCGCGCTCGAATAAAGGATCGCCGCGGCACCGAGCAGCATCGACACGCCGGCGACGAGCGCCGCCGCCGTCCAGCGCCGCGCCGGATTGCGACGCGGGGCGGGGGCGGGGTCTGCATCGAACGGCTCGAATGCGGTGGCCGGCGGGGCAAGTGCCTCATCCTCGAACCGATAGCTCGCGGTTTCGCGGATGCGCGGCGCGCGTTCGGCCGGCGCTTCGTCGGGTTGATCGGCGGGCGCTGGGGTTGCGGGTGGCGGCGCTGCTTCGTTGGCAACCGCTTCGCGTAGCGCTGCTGCGTCGGCGGTCGCGAGCGCGGCTGCCGCTTCCAGGGGCGCCCCTGGCTGGAACCAGCTGTGCCGGCAATTCGCGCACCGCACCGTTCGGCCGTCTGGCCCGACCGCGGAATCCGGGACCAGATAGCGCGCGTGGCACTGGCTGCATTCCAAAATCATGCCATCGCCCCATTGGTTTGGCTTGCAAATTCGCCAAAACCGGATTCTAGCCGCAACGACTCCGGGCAGCAAGAGTCTTGGCCTTCGCTGCGGTTGAGCGATATTCATCCTTGTGCGATGGCGCGGTGCCGGAGGGATTGAGGGAGCGACCACAGCACGGCGCATGGCGAACATCGTCCAATTCGAGAATGTCGGCCTGCGCTATGGAACGGGACCGGAGACGCTGTCGGACGTGAGCTTCACGTTGTCGGCAGGCTCCTTCTATTTCGTCACCGGGCCTTCGGGAGCGGGCAAGACATCGCTCCTGAAGCTGCTGTATCTGGCGCAGCGCCCGACGCGCGGTGCGATCCGGCTGTTCGGCGAGGAAGCGGGATCGTTGCCGCGTCACCGACTGCCCGGCTTTCGGCGCAGGATCGGCGTCGTCTTTCAGGATTTCCGGCTGCTGCCGCATCTTTCCGCCTACGACAATGTCGCCCTGCCGCTGCGGGTCTCGGGGGTGCGCGAGAGCGATGTCGAGACGCCGGTTCGCGAGATGCTCGCCTGGGTGGGGCTGACCGCCCGTGCCGGCGCCCGCCCGCCGACGCTCTCCGGCGGCGAGCAGCAGCGTATCGCGATCGCCCGCGCGGTGATCGCCCGTCCCGAAATTCTCGTCGCCGACGAACCAACCGGCAATGTCGATCCCGACATGGCGGACAGGCTGTTGCATCTGTTCGATTCGCTCAACCGGCTGGGGACCACCGTCGTCGTCGCGACGCACGACATCCATCTGATCGGCCGCCTCCCGCACGCGCACATGATCCGCGTCGAAAAGGGCCGCGTCGACGATCCGACCGGCGCATTGCGCAATCCGCCGGGGCGCGCATGATCGACGCACGGACCGGCGGCGCGGCGGGGCGGAGGCTGCTCGACGACGGGCGCCGGCTGCGGGCGATGGCCTGGATCATGGCGATCATGGTGTTTCTCACCGTGCTCGCCGGTGCGCTCGGGCTCGGCATGTCGAACGCGCTGGCACAGCTCGATCGACAGCTGGCCGGGCAGCTTACGGTCCAGATCGTCGAGACCGATGCGCGGCTGCGCGACGCCGAAGCGAAAGCGGTGGTGAAGAGGCTGAAAGCACTGCCGCAGGTGACGAGCGTGCGCGAAGCCGATCGCGCGCGGCTGGCGGCGCTGCTCAAACCGTGGCTTGGCGCTGCCGGGCTCGACGCAGACCTGCCGATGCCCGCGATCATCGACGTCGATACGCACGGGGGCGATGCGGCTGGGGCGGTGGCTGCGGCGGTGCGGCGGATCGCCCCATCGGCGCGCGTGGACCGCAATGCGGCATGGCTGTCGCCGGCGCGCGGGCTGCTCAGCCTGCTGCGCTGGGTGGCGATCGGGCTGGTGGCGGTGATCGCGGCAGCGACGGCGGCGGTGGTGGTGCTGGCAGCGCGCGCCGGGCTGGACACGCATCGCGACACCATCGATGTGCTGCATATGCTGGGATCGACCGATCGTCAGGTGGCGCGCCTGTTCCAACGGCGCATCGCGTTCGACGCGCTGGCGGGGGGCGTGCCCGGCGCGGCCGCCGGGCTGTTGCTGGTCGTGTTTCTCCAGGCTCAGACGGCGGCGCTCGGATCGGAAGTGCTGGGCGGCACGCGATTGGCGCCGGTCGACTGGATCCTGTTGCTGGCGGTGCCGCTGGCCTTTGCGCTGCTGTCGACCGCAGCGGCGCGGACCGCGGTACTGCGCGCGTTGGGAGAGCGGCTGTGATCCGGCGGCTGTTCGTGCTGATCGTGCTGCTCGCGCTCGCCTGGGCCGCTGGGTTCGGGCTGTTCCTGCTCTCGCTCGGCAAGCCGCTGGGCGCGCGCCAGACCGATGCGGTGGTCGTCCTGACCGGCGGATCGGGGCGGATCCAGCGCGGGCTCGACGCGCTGCGACAGGGCAATACCCGGCGGATGCTGGTGAGCGGCGTCAACCCGGCCGTCCGCCCGCGCGAGCTTGCCGCCCAGTTCCCCGCCGATCGCCGCCTGTTCCGCTGCTGCATCGATCTGGGCCACGAGGCGGTCGACACGCGCTCGAACGCCGATGAAACCGCCCATTGGGTCCGCGAACACGGCTATCGCAGCGTTCGCCTGGTCACGTCCGACTGGCATATGCCGCGAGCACGGCTGGAGCTCAGCCACGTGCTCGGGGAGGTCGAGATCCTGGGCGATCCGGTGCGGAGCCGGCCCGGCTACCGGATGCTGGTGCGCGAATATAACAAATATCTGCTGCGCCGCGGCGCATTATGGCTGGGGATCACCTGATGGATTGGCTGCGGACGCAGGGATTCCGCCTGTTCTTCTACGCCATGTCGCTGGTCATGGTACTCGGCGTGCCGATCGCGGCACTGTTCGGCGGCGCGTTCCTGCGTCGTTATGCGATGCTGTGGACGCGGATGCTGAACTGGTCGCTCAGGACGATCATGGGCGCCCGCATCCGGATCGAAGGCGCGATGCCGCAAGGGCAGATGCTGTTCGCGGCCAAGCACGAAAGCTATTTCGAGGCACTGGAACTCACCCGCATCCTCGGGTCGCCCGCCACGGTGATGAAGCGCGAACTCACCCGGATCCCGCTCTGGGGCTGGGCGGCGCGGCGCTATGGCGTGATCGTCGTCGACCGCAAGGCCAATGCCGGTGCGCTGCGATCAATGATGCGCGACGGACGCGCCGCACAGGCGAGCGGCCGATCGGTGCTGATCTTTCCCGAAGGGACGCGCGTGACACCCGGCGAGGCACCCGATCTGCGATCCGGCTTTGCCGGGCTGTATCGCCTGCTCGACATGCCGGTTGTCCCGGTGGCCGTGAAGAGTGGGCATGTCTGGCCGCGAAAGGGCATCATGCACCCGGGCGAGATCGTGTTCTGTTTCGGCGAACCGATCCCCCCCGGACTTCCCCGACGCGAAATCGAGGCGCGGGTTCACGCGGCGATCAACGCGCTCAACACCCCGGCGTGAGGATTCAATCGGGCTCGCCCCGCACGATCGGCAGCGCCCAGCGGATCTGATTGCGCAACATCATTTCGAGCTCGGCTGACCCCGCATTGTGCGCGGCCGCGCGTTTGCGCAGCAGGGTCGCGAGCAGCGCTGCTCGCGTCTGCGCGGGCGGTGCGATCGTCCGGCCTTGCGCCAGCGCCTTCGACAATTTGAGCGACAGCATCGTCATCCCGCAAGACTTGCCCGTGCCCGGTTGCGACAAGGCTTTCGAACAGGGTTAGGCCGGCCTTAACCACAGCCCGGCCGGGCGGGGGGCGGGACTTCGCCGCGATGCGGCACCGAAGGCGCGGGCGATCGCCGCCAGCTTTTCGCTGCCAGAGGTCCGGGTGCGCGTATCCCAGGCCTGTGTGCCGCGCGCCGCAACCTTGCGGGCGATGCCGCCATAGATGTCCGCTGCCGCAAGCACGGCCCAGGCCGACCGGAAGGGAAGCGCCGCCGCGCCGCCACGGCCGCTGACCTCATAGGCGCCGGCCCGATCGACCAGCCGGGCGGCGACCAGGGCCAGCATTTCCGCGGACGGCGACGGATCGGCTGCATCGAGCCCGATCTCGTCGAGCCAGCTTTGCGGAACATAACAGCGGCCGGCGGCGGCATCCTCGCGCAGGTCGCGGGCGATATTGGCCAGCTGAAAACCGATCCCCAGATCGCAGGCGCGGTCCAGCACGGCATCGTCATCGGGGGTCACCCCCATCGCCACCGCCATCATGCAGCCGACGACGCCGGCGACATGGTAGCAATAGCGCAGCAGATCGTCTTCGTCCTGTGGCCGCCAGCCGGCCGCGTCGAGCGCGAAACCTTCGATCAGATCATGGGCAAACCGGTGCGGCATCGTCGTTTCCTGCGCGAAGATGCGCAGCGCATCGAACGCGGCATCGCCCACCCATTGCCCCGCCAGCGCGGCATCGGTCTTGGTGCGAATCTCGACCAGCCGTGCCTGCGGGTTCTCGACGACACGCATGTCGTGGCCATGATCCTGCCCGTCGGCCAGATCGTCGCAGCGCCGGCACCAGGCATAGAGCAGCCAGGCACGTTCGCGGGTTGGCCGATCGAACAGCTTGCTCGCCGCAGAAAAGCTGCGCGAGCCGCGAGCGATCGATTCCGCCGCCGTCGCGACGATCGCATCGCGCCCGGGGAACCGCATTACAGGTCGTCGCGCTGCATCTGGGCGATCGGCACCGTCGGCTGCGCCGCGGCCATTTTGGCCAGCAGACCGTCGATCGTGGCGTCGACGATCAGCAGGTCGCGGTGCTGCGGACGCACGAACCCGGTTTCGCCCATATGATGCCAGAACGCGACGAGCTTGTCATAATAGCCGGCGATGTTGAGCAGGCCGATCGGATCGCGGTGATAGCCCAGCTGTGCCCAGCTCATCGCCTCCCACAATTCGTCCATCGTGCCGGTGCCCCCGGGCAGATTGACGAAGCCGTCGGCCAGTTCGGTGAAGCGTGCCTTGCGCTCGTGCATCGTCTCGACGACTTCGAGCTGCGTCAGGCCGCGATGCGCGACTTCGGCATTGACGAGCAGCGTCGGGATCACGCCGATCACCTCGCCACCGGCGTCCAGCGCCGCATCGGCAACGGCACCCATCAGCCCCAGGCGGCCGCCGCCATAGACCAGGCCGATGCCGCGTTCGGCCAGCGTGCGGCCCAGTGCGCGGGCGCTTTCGATATAGACCGGATCGGCCGGGGTGGCCGATCCGCAATAGACGGCGATACGCTTCATTTCATGCTCCAGGCTGCGACGCCGGCGGCCGCAGGGTGTCCGATCGTTGCCCCTCTAGCCCCGTTCGGGCGAAAGTCAGGTCAGAATCGTCGCGGAGGATGTTACCGCAGATCGTCCAGCATCAGTGTTGCGGTGGCCTTGGCGCTGCCGACCACACCCGGAATGCCCGCGCCCGGATGGGTGCCGGCGCCGACGAAATAGAGGTTGGCGATCGCATCGTCGCGGTTGTGGACGCGGAACCACGCGCTCTGTGTCAGGATCGGTTCCAGGCTGAAGCCGGAGCCGAGATGCGCATTGAGATCGTCGCGGAAATCGGTGGGCGCATAGTGGAACTTGGTGACGATGCGATCGGCCAGATCGGGGATCAGCCGGCGCTGCACCTCCGCCAGGATGCGTTGCTCAAGGATCGGGCCGACATCCTTCCAGTCGGTCGGAAACTTGCCGAGATGCGGAACCGGCGCGAGCAGATAGAAGGTCGAATGCCCCTCGGGCGCCATGCCGGGATCGGACGCGCTGGGATGGTGCAGGTAAAGCGAGAAATCCTCGCTGAGCACGCCGTGCGAATAGATATCGTCGAGCAGCCCTTTGTAGCGCGGCCCGAACAGGATCATGTGGTGCGGGATATCCGGGAAGGTGCCGCGCAGGCCCAGATGGACGACGAACAGCGATGGCGAAAAGCGTTTGCCGACCAGCCGGTTCGAAGTCCGCTGCGCGCTGCGCGAGCCGCGCAGCAGATCGCGATAGCTGTGCACGATATCGGCGTTGCTGGCCACGGCGTCGACTTCGACCTCGAAGCCGCTTTTGGTCCTGACGCCGGTGACGCGATCGCCCAGCGTCTGAATCTCCTCCACCGGATCGCCCAGGCGCACCACGCCGCCGAGCCGCTCGAAATGGCGGACCATGCCGGCGATCAGGCGATTGGTGCCGCCTTCGGCCCACCAGACGCCGCCATCGCGCTCGAGCTTGTGGATCAGCGCATAGATGCTGCTTGTCGCCATCGGGTTGCCGCCGACGAGCAGCGTGTGGAACGACAGGGCCTCGCGCAGCTTCTCGTTCTTCACGAAGCTGGACACCATCGAATAGACCGAACGCCAGGCCTGATGCTGCATCAGCGCCGGTGCCGCTTTCAGCATCGACTTGAAATCCAGGAACGCCTTGGTTCCCAGCTTCACATAGCCTTCCTGATAGACCGATTCCGAATAGGTGAGGAAGCGGCGATAGCCGGCGATGTCGTCGGGATCGAGCTTCGCGATCTCGTTCGCGAGCACGGCATCATCGTTGGTGTAGTCAAAGGTCGTGCCGTCCGGCCAGGACAGGCGGTAAAAGGGCAGAACCGGCTTCAGCGTGACGTCTTCGGCGATGTCGTGGCCGGACAGCCGCCACAGTTCCTCAAGCGCGCCCGGATCGGTGATGACGGTCGGCCCGCCGTCAAAGGTAAACCCGTCGCGTTCCCAGAAATAGGCGCGACCGCCCGGCTTGTCGCGCCCCTCGATCAGGGTCGTATCGATCCCCGCCGACTGAAGGCGGATCGCCAGTGCGAGGCCGCCAAAGCCGGCGCCGATGACTGCCGCGCGCGCCATCAGCGGTGCCTGATCGCGGCGATGGCGCGGCCGATCGGCACCGGCGGCTTGCCCGTCAGCACGCGCAACCGATCCGCCCATGTCGTCTGGCCTGCGTAGAAGCGCTGGATCAGTCCGGCGTCCAGCCTGTAAAATCGTTGCAGCACGCGATAGCGCTCCTCGGGTTCGGCCGCTTTGAACAGCATTGCGGCGAGCATGCGATAGAAGCCTCGCTTGCGCCAGAGCGTCCGCGCATGGCCATACAGCATTTGGTGCAGCGCCGGCCCCGAAAAGTCGGTGGCGCCCGCGACCAGTGCTGCGGTTCGGACGGCGTCGGGGAAGGAATAGCCGGTCATCGGGTGGAACAGCCCGCCCTTCATCCCCGCCTTGGCGACGCCGCGGCCGCCGGCCGCCCAATAGGCGGCGAAATCGCCGTCGATCGCCACGGGCAGGCTGCCGGTTTCCTCGCGCAGCACCCGATCGACCTGCCAGCGTTGCGCCGCGGCATAGGCTTCGATGCGCGCGCCGGTCAGGTCCAGATCGATCTCGGGGGTGTCGCTGTAATAGGTATCCTCGACGAACATGCGCGTGGGCGTGAACGGCAGGCAGTAAACGAAGCGATAGCCGTCATGCTGAGCGACGGTGGCGTCCATGATCACCGGCCGGCGAAGCTGGTGTAGCCCGTCCAGCGCCAGTTCGGCGCCGTGAAACTTCTGCCAGCCGAGCTGCAATGCGCTGGTATCGCCCAGGCCGCGGCAGTCGATCACGCCTTCGGCCTCGACCAGGTCGCCATCGGCCAGCGCCACCGCGGTGGGGGTGACGTCGGCGACTACGCGGCCGAGCATCAACTGGCGGCGCGCCAGCGTGCGCCGCAGCACGTGATCGAAATGATCCGATTCGACCGAATAATAGCGGCCGGCCAGGGTGCGGGCATGGTCGGGAAACGCGACATCATAGCCCGACCAGCCATGACTGATCAGCGGCGCCGCAAGCCAGCGATGCTCGGGCGCGACATCGTCGGCGAAGAACGACCAGAGATGATTGCCACCGATCCGGCCCGATCCTTCGATCAGGCGAATGTCGCAATCGGGCAGTTTTTTCCTGAGGGCGAGCGCAATAAGCCCGCCTGCGAGGCCGCCACCGACAATGGCGACGTCGCAGCTGATGGTGGACGGCATCGCTGCCGCCTAGACCAAGGCCGTCATGCTGGGAACCCCATCCATAATGCAGCGCGGCGAGACGAGTGCGGGCGCAGCCCGGGCGCGCCGAGGCATGGCGGCGCGCAGGAATTTACATTTTATTAACCATCGTCACAGAGGTTGCACACCGGGCCCCTAACAACGGTTGCAGCCGTATCGGCTGCTTTGCGAATCAGGGGTTTACGCATGAAGATCAAGATCATTGCCGGCGCCGCCATCGGCGCCGTTCTCGCCGTGGCGCCCGCCGCGCAGGCGCAGATCGCGCTGACCGGCACCAGCTACACGCAGGATTTCAACACGCTGGCGACCAGCGGCACGAGCAACGTGCTGCCGATCGGCTGGCAGCTGGACGAGCGCGGATCGAGCAGTGCCGGCTCGGACGATGCCTATGCCACCAGCAACGGCAATGCCGGCACCGCCTATGCCTTTGGCACCGGCAGCGAGCGTGCGCTGGGCAGCGTTACCTCGGGCAGCGCGTCGCCGATCCTGTTCGGCGCGTTCTTCAGCAACGAACTCGGCGCCGCGATCGAATCAATCACGCTGAGCTATTTCGGCGAGCAGTGGCGCCGCGGCACGGCGAGCCTCGACACGCTGGTGTTCGAATATTCGACCGACGCGAGCACGTTGTCGAACGGCAGCTGGAGCGCGTTTTCGGCGCTCGACTTTGCCAGCATCGTCAATGGCACGGGATCGGGCAGCTCGAGCAGCGCGATCGACGGCAACGCCGCAGCGAACCGCACCGCGATCAGCGCGACGATCGCCAATCTGATGATCGCCGACGGGGGCACGTTCGCGATCCGCTGGACCGACTATGACGTCGGCGGTTCGGATCACGGCCTGGCGATCGACGATCTGACGCTGACCGCCGCGCTGACGCCGCCGGCGGGCGCGGTGCCGGAGCCGGCCACCTGGGCGATGCTGATCGGCGGCTTCGGCCTTGCCGGCGCCAGCGTCCGCCGTCGCCGCAACGTCGCGGCGCACGCCTGAACGGATTGGGGGCGCCAGGCGAGGCGCCCCCTTTTCACCGGTCAGAAATTGTAGCGGGCGGATGCCGAGACGGTGCGGCCGTGAACGCCGCGGCCCCAGCCCAGGCCGCTGGCCGGTACGCTGCTCTGGCTGATCTCGAACAGCCCGATCGTGTCGAACAGGTTGCTCGCATTGACCATCAGTTCGACGTTTCGGATCGGCCGGATCACCGCGAACGCCCCGACCGTCGTGAAGCCGGGCATGCGAAGCAGGTTGGTGTCCTGCGCATAGCTGCTGGTGATGGTGACGATGTTGGCGCCGATCGTCGCCTGGGGCAGGTCGATCTGCGGCGTCGCGACCAGGGTCCAGGTCGGCTGGTGCCGTGGCTCCTTGCCGGTGAGCGTCGGATCGAGCTTGTCCTCGCTGATCTTGGCCTTGGTGTAGGTGGCGCCGGCAGTGAGGCTGAACACGCCGTGTCGGACACTTCCCTCCATTTCCACGCCGTGCGCGCGATAGGTGCGGATGGTCTGGTTGGCAGAGCCGTTCAGCACATTGTGATCGTCGGCAGTCGCACGGAACGCCGTGACGTTGAGCGTCGCCCAAGGCTTGCGGAACTTGAAACCGCCTTCCAGCTGGTTGACGCCGTCATATTTATCGCTGCCGTCGGGAACGCTGCCGTCGACTGCGCTTACTGCCGGCGTGAACAAGATCTTGTCGGCATTGGCTCGGGCGCCGTGGCTGTATCGGGCGAACACCGAAAATGGCTCGGCCACACGATAATTGATGCCGCTCGAATAGCTGACATAGCCGTAATTATAGTCGACCGGCGCCGGCTGATCGAGCGGGAGAAAGGCGACGCGGGTTTCTGCCGGCGAAATCACCCCGTCGCCATTGACGTCGTAGCTGATGACCCCGTTGCGGCCGCCGCCGAGATCGGCGCCGAACAGCTGTCCGCGCACCCGGCCGCTGTCGTAGCGGACGCTGGCGCCGATCGCGACCTTGCCGATATGATAGTTCACCGAGCCATAGGGCGCGATGATGTCGTACGACACGTCGAAGATGCGACGAAACTTCGAGCCGTTGCGGCTGAACGCATAATAGCCGTTCAGCGTCTGTGCGTCGCCTTGGGCGTTGAAGATATCGACCATCGCGGTTCGGCCACCACCCGCGACGTCGGTGTCGATCGCGGTATGCAGCCACTGGGTGTTGAGCTGCTGGTTCGACTTGTAGAGGCCGCCGGTGACGGTCAGGTCGCCGCGACCGACCTTCCACACGCGCGTGGCGCGCAGATCGTTGACGAAATAGTTGAGCGAACGCGCCCGCGTCTCCGAGATATAGGAGAACATCAGCAGCCCGTTGCCGTTGATCGGCGTCGCCGTCGA
The DNA here is from genome assembly GCF_054489705.1 of Sphingomonas sp. RS6. Taxonomy (NCBI): domain Bacteria; kingdom Pseudomonadati; phylum Pseudomonadota; class Alphaproteobacteria; order Sphingomonadales; family Sphingomonadaceae; genus Sphingomonas; species Sphingomonas sp. RS6. Next base: position 613,402 of record NZ_JBTMWM010000001.1, on the reverse strand, counting down.
AATCGGCTGGCCGGCGTTGGGACCGGTCGCATAGGCGGCGGTCGCGCCCGCGCCGCCCTGCGATGCCGCAATCGCCGAGACGGTGTTGATGGTGGAAGGGAAGGCACGGCTGAAATCGCCGCTGTTCCACGAATAGCGCACGCGATCGGTGATGGTGAAGCCGCCGACATCGAACTGCGCCTCGGCGCCGATCGACTTGCTGATCGGATTCATGCCACGCGACACGGGGATTCGGATCAGATTGTTGTTGCCGTCCAGCGTGGTAACCGGCCCGATATAGGGCGACAACGTCGAATCGCGGCGGATATCGAATCCCGGGATGTTGCCGATCACCGGCTTGTCGTTGGTTCCGGTGATGCTGATCGCATAAGGCGCGAAGGTCGGCGACTGATCGCGCAGCCATTTGCCGCTGACGCGGATATAGCCATTATCGAACTGGCGGGTGACGTTGAAGCGGATCTGGCCGCCCTTGTAGCCGGTGAAGCCGATATCGCGCGGCCCTTCGCCGGCGCGATAATAGCCTCCGACATGGAAGCGCCAGCCGCCGCCGAGCGGGCTGCCATAATCGAAATCGACGCGCTTTTCGCCATAGTCCAGCCCGGTGCTGACCTGCACGGCGCCGCTCCGCCGATCGCCGGTTTTCGAGATCAGGTTGATGAGGCCGCCCGGCGCGTTCGACGAAAAGGTCGAACCAGAGCCGCCGCGGATCGACTCGATCGCGCTGACATTGAAGTCTGCGCGCATGTAGACATCGGCAGCGATGTTGAAGAGGTCGCCGAATTCCAGGACGGGCAACCCGTCTTCCTGCATCTGCATGTACTTCGATCCGCCGGCGGCGAGCGGCAGCCCGCGAACCGTGTAGTTCGCATTGCCTTCACCCACGCCGGTTTCGACGCGCAGACCCGGCACGGTGCGCAGCAGATCGCCAAGCGGCACCGGGCCAAGCAGGCGGAAGTCGCGCTCCCGGAAGGCGCTGGTCGACGTCGCGCTGTCAAGCCGGTCCCGGCCCTTGGCGACGCCCGTGGAGAACACCTCCTTCTCGGGCACCTTCTCCGCGGCCGTGGTTTCGCCCTGTTCGGACTCTGAAGCCGCATCACCCGACTGTGCCCATGCGGGCTGTGCGACGATGCTCGCCGTGCAGGCGAGTAGAACATGCCGGAATCTCACAAATCCGCTCCTGCGATCATATCGATGATCCCTCTGAGCGCCTTATAGAGGGGCGCTTGTCAGCGCGCGGATTCCGGAATGCAAAGTTGGCAACTGTGGGCGCCAGGCAACAGTCGAAAGAAAGGGCTGAAATGGCCGATTAGTTACAGGAAAGAACAATTATCGTTACTTGCTGACTGGCAATCTGCTTTCTGTCAACGCTGGACAAGCCAGGTTTCGTCCCATTCGATGACCGGAATTTCCCACGGTTGTGCGGCCAGGATGCGATCGACTGTTGCGTCGATCGCTGCAGGATCGGCATCCGCCGGTACATGAAAGGTCAGGATCAGCGTTGGCGACACCGTTTCCTGCGCGGCGGCGCCGAGCGCCGGGCGGGCGTGCGCGCCCGGCGTGAAAATCTCCCAGCCTGGCGACAACTCGACCACCCCGCGATACAGGCCGAAATCGCCAAAGGGCGTATCGTCGCGGGCGATGGCCAGTATCGCGCCAATGGCGGGATCATCGGCCAGCGCCGTATGGTCCCCGGCCATCAACCGGCGCCAGCTTTCCGGGGCCATCGGGCAATGCACGCGCAGCCGCTTCACCTGGCGCTTGCGAAATGCATTCATCGTCGCTTCCTTTTCGGCATCGGGCAATTGCGTATCGAATTGCGCACTCGAGCGGGAAAGACTAGCCCTCGCTCATGACCGCCGCGCTCGCCATAGCTGCCTCTGCGATTGCGATGACGCTGATCGTCGGGCTGCGCTATCTGGCTGCGTCGGGCGGCTTCGCGCTGGCGACGCGGCTGCGCCATCCGGGGCTCTATGCCGGGTTGGACCGCCAGATTCGCCGCGAGATCGGATGGAGCCTCGCCTCCGCTGCAATCTATGGGATTCCGGCCGGCGTGGTGGCCTGGGGCTGGCAGAATCTGGGCTGGACGCGCATCTACACCGATGTGGATGCCTGGCCGCTCTGGTATCTGCCGCTATCGGTGCTGCTCTACCTGTTTGCGCACGACAGCTGGTTCTATTGGACGCACCGCTGGATGCACATTCCGGCGCTGTTCCGCCGCTATCACGCGGTCCACCATGCCAGTCGTCCGCCGACGGCCTGGGCCGCAATGGCATTCCATTGGGGCGAGGCATTGACGGGCGCGATCGTGATCCCGCTGCTGGTCTTCCTGATTCCCATTCATGTTGCCGCGCTCGGCTTGGTCCTGACCGTAATGACCGTTATGGGGGTGACCAACCACATGGGGTGGGAGGTCTTTCCAGCTTGGGTCTGGCGCGGACCGATGGGTGCCTGGTTGATCACGGCAAGCCATCATCAGCGCCATCATGAGCGTTATGGGTGCAACTATGGGCTTTACTTTCGGTTCTGGGACAGGCTGTGCGGAACCGACCAGGGGCTTGGCAGCTTTGCGGGTGGCGCGGGCCGCCGGCGCGATGCTGTGCCTGGCGACGCTGGCCGCGGGCAGCCCGCTCGGCACGCTGGAGATTGATTTTCTCAAGCTGCGGTCGGCCAAGGGGCTACTCCAGATCTGCATCGCCCCCGACGCAAGCGAATTCCCGGATTGCAGCGAAGGCGGCGGTGCCATCAAGCGCACGGTTTCGGCTGCCGATGGCCGCGTTCGCGTCTCGGGCCTCGCCCCCGGCGACTATGCCGTGGCGGTGATCCATGATGCCAATGGCAACGGCAAGCTCGACACCTTCATGGGCATCCCGCGCGAAGGCTTTGGCTTCTCGCGCAACCCGGCGATCGGTTTCGGCCCGCCCCGGTTCAACGCCGCGCAGTTCCCGGTTACCGCCGGCAGCGCGCGCCAGCAAGTCCGGATGCGCTACCTGCTTTAGGAACCGCAGCGCCGGGATGGGCGTTTCGCGGGTGCAACATTCATTCCGGAGCCTCCATGTCGTCTATCCACCATCTCGCGCGTCGCGCGTCCGTGCCGCTTGCGCTGCTGATCGCGACGCCCGCCCTTGCCCAGCAAGGGGAGGCGGCGCCGGACCTGAACCGCGATTCGATCACGGTCGGCGTGGGCGCGGCGGTCGTGCCCACCTATGAGGGTTCGGATCGCAGCGTCATTACCGCTGCGCCCGGCGCGCGCGGCCGCGTTTCGGGCATCAACTTCACGGTGCGTGGCAATCGCGCCTGGGCGGACGTGATCCCCACCGATGGCGGACCCGGGTGGGATTTTCAGTTGGGGCCGCTGGTCAACGTCAATCTGAACCGCACCGCGCGGATCAAGGATCCGCAGGTTTCGAGGCTGGGCAAGATCAAGGCGGCGCTGGAGGCCGGCGGTTATGTCGGCATCGGCAAGCAGGGCGTGCTGACCAGCGATTACGACAAGCTGACCGTCAGCGTCGCCTATGTTCACGACGTCGGCGATATCCACAAAAGCTATGTGGTGACGCCCTCGATCGACTATGGCACCCCCCTCAGCCGCAAGATCTTTGTCGGGATCAATCTTTCGGCCGATTACATGGGCGATGGCTATGCCGACACCTATTTTGGCGTCAGCCCTGCCGGCAGCGTCGCGAGCGGACTGCCTGCCTATCGGGCGGGGAAGGGGTGGAAGGACTGGTCGGTCGGCGGACTGGTCAACGTATCGCTGACGGGGGATTTGACGCACGGCCTGTCGGCTGTCGGCGGCGTCGGCTACAGCCAGCTGCTCAACGATGCGGCCGAATCGCCCCTGGTGTCGATTGCAGGGTCACGAAACCAGCTTTTCGGCGTGCTGGGTCTCGCTTATACTTTCTGAGCGCCCGCCGGCATCAGTTGATCCTGTTTTGGGACGTTAACCGAAAAAAGTATAGCGGTGCCAGCGCGGCGGAGTCCGTTTAGCGAGGATTTCGAAGTCGAGGATCACCCAGGGGGTTACGTCATGAAGATCAAGTCGTTCATCGCCGCCGCAACTGCCGCTATTGTATTCGCCGTTCCGGCTTCCGCGCAGGATATCGATCTCAGCGGGCCGGTCGCCGATCAGATCAGCGCGTTCGGTGTCCCCGATACCGCCACCTATGGCCAGACCTTCACCGTCGGTGCGGAAAACGCGCTCAATTCGTTCACGATGTATCTCGGGGGCAATGAATCGGCCGGGCGGGATGGCGGGACCATCAATTTCCGCGCCTATGTCTATGCCTGGAACGGTGCGCGCGCGGTGGGCGGTGCGATCTACACAAGCGATGAGCAGCAGTTCGGCTTTACCAGCGATGGCGCGGTACAGGCGTTCAACTTCGACACCACCGGCACGACGCTGGTGAGCGGCAACCGCTATGTCGCGTTTCTCACCACCTCGGGTGTCCTTAACAACAGCTCGGGGTCGGCCTGGATGCCGACGGCCGGCGCGCTTGGTACGGATGCCTATTCGGGCGGCGACTTCGTCTATTTCAACAATGGGACTCAGTTCGCGTCGTTGACGGCGCGGGATTGGGATTATGCTGGCGGCGTCTTTGGCGATGCCCAATTCAAAGCGGACTTCAGCGCCGGCGCAACCTCCGGCGTGCCCGAGCCGGCGGCCTGGGGCATGCTGATCGGCGGTTTCGGCTTTGCCGGTGCGGCGATTCGTCGTCGCAGGGCGGTGGGTTCGCTCCGACTGGCTTGATGCCGGGGGCGCTCGTCGCGACGGCGCATCATTGCAGTTGGGCAAGCGCCGCGTCGGGATTGCTCGGCGCGGCGCTTGCGCGTACACAGGGCTATTCCCCGGGGGACCGCTGGCGCAGCGGTTGAGAGGAGGGCCGCAGCCTTCGACCCGCTGAACCTGATCCGGTTGACACCGGCGTAGGGAGGGAGCGGTCTTTCACCCAAGGTCCGTTGTCTCTCCCGGCGATAGCCCAAGGAGTGGACGAACCATGGCCGACATCCCCGCCAAGGCCGAAATCGGCGTTACCACCGGCCCGATCCGCGGCAGCCGCAAGATCCATGTCGGCAAGCACCGCGTCGCCATGCGCGAGATCCATCTCGAGCCGGGCAGCGGCGAGCTGCCGGTGCGCGTGTACGACACCTCGGGGCCCTACACCGATCCGAATGCGCAGATCGACATCATGGCCGGTCTGCCGGCACTCCGCCGCGACTGGATCCTCGCTCGCGGCGATGTCGAGGCCTATGACGCGCGCCAGGTGAAGCCCGAGGACAACGGCCTGAAGGGGCCGGACCGCTCGGCCGGCGTGCCGCAGTTCCCGAACGTGGTGAAGCGCCCGCTGCGCGCCAAGCCGGGCATGAACGTGTCCCAGATGCACTATGCCAAGCGCGGCATCATCACGCCCGAGATGGAATATGTCGCCGAGCGCGAGAATCTCGGCCGCGAGCGGCTCGCCGAATATGTCCGCGACGGGCAGGACTGGGGCGCCTCGATCCCCGATTACGTGACCCCCGAATTCGTCCGCGACGAAGTGGCGCGCGGCCGGGCGATCATCCCGAACAACATCAACCACCCGGAAAGCGAGCCGATGGCGATCGGTCGCAACTTCCTGGTGAAGATCAACGCCAATATCGGCAATTCGGCGGTCGCCAGCGACGTGGCGAGCGAGGTCGACAAGATGGTCTGGTCGATCCGCTGGGGCGCGGACACGGTGATGGACCTCTCCACCGGCCGCAACATCCACGACACCCGCGAATGGATCCTGCGCAACTCGCCGGTGCCGATCGGCACGGTGCCGATCTACCAGGCGCTGGAAAAGGTGGGCGGCATCGCCGAGGAACTGACCTGGGAGATCTTCCGGGACACGCTGATCGAGCAGGCCGAGCAGGGCGTCGACTATTTCACCATCCATGCCGGCGTGCGGCTGCCCTATATTCCGATGACCGCCAAGCGCGTCACCGGCATCGTATCCCGCGGCGGCTCAATCATGGCCAAGTGGTGCCTCGCGCATCACCGCGAATCGTTCCTCTATGAGCGGTTCGACGAAATCACCGAGATCATGAAGGCCTATGACATCGCCTATTCGCTCGGCGACGGCCTGCGTCCGGGCTCGATCGCCGACGCCAATGACGAGGCGCAGTTCGCCGAGCTCTACACGCTGGGCGAGCTGACCAAGCGCGCCTGGGAGCAGGACGTGCAGGTGATGATCGAGGGCCCCGGCCATGTGCCGATGCACAAGATCAAGCAGAACATGGAAAAGCAGCTCGAGGCGTGCGGCGAGGCGCCCTTCTACACGCTCGGGCCGCTGACCACCGACATCGCACCGGGATACGACCATATCACCAGCGGCATCGGCGCGGCGATGATCGGCTGGTACGGCACGGCGATGCTCTGCTACGTCACGCCGAAGGAGCATCTCGGGCTCCCCGACCGCGACGACGTGAAGGTGGGCGTGGTCACCTACAAGCTGGCGGCGCACGCGGCGGACCTCGCCAAGGGCCATCCGGCGGCGAAGGTGCGCGACGACGCGCTGAGCCGCGCGCGCTTCGAGTTCCGCTGGCGCGACCAGTTCAACCTGTCGCTCGATCCGGATACGGCCGAGCAGTATCACGACCAGACGCTGCCGGCCGAGGGCGCCAAGACCGCGCATTTCTGCTCGATGTGCGGGCCCAAATTCTGCTCGATGAAGATCACGCAGGAAGTGCGCGACTTTGCGGCGAAGCAGAACCAGCCGGCGGATGGGTTCCTCGCGGCAACGCCAGCGCCGGCCGACGCCGAGGCGGGGATGGCCGAGATGAGCGCGCGATATCGCGACGGTGGCGACCTGTACGTTCCGGCGGAATAGGTCACTTACAGCGGCCTGGCGGGTGCTGCGGTGCTCGCCCGGCTGCGGCGATTTAGGTCAGCGCGGCTGCCCCATCTCGACAAGCTGGTTGAAATTTTATAACAACGGCGGGCAATCGAGTCCGTGCGTTGTCGTTGCGACACGGCCGCACCTGATGGAGAGACCATGACGGCCGACGCCCCGCGCGCCAACCTGCCGCCGCTATCGCTGCACGTCCCCGAGCCGCGATTCCGCCCCGGCGATGAAGCCGATTTCAGCGACCTGTCGATTCCGCCTGCGGGCGCCGCGCGCCGCCCGGACAGCGCCGAAAAGGCAGACCAGTTCCACGACCTGGCTTACGGGCTGATCCGCGTGCTCGACGATTCGGGCAATGCCGTCGGCCCCTGGGATCCGCGGCTCGATGCCGAGGCCAAGCGCCGGATGCTGCGCGCCATGGCGCTCACCCGCGCGTTCGACGAGCGGATGTTCCGCGCCCAGCGCCAGGGCAAGACCAGCTTCTACATGAAGTCGACCGGCGAGGAGGCGGTGTCGGTCTCGGCGGCCCTTGCAATGGCCGGCGACGACATGTGCTTCCCCAGCTATCGCCAGCAGGGCATCCTGATCACCCGCGGCTATCCGCTGGTCACGATGATGAACCAGATTTATTCGAACAAGGGCGATCCGCTGCAGGGCCGGCAGTTGCCGATCATGTACTCTTCGAAGGAGACCGGCTTCTTCTCGATCTCCGGCAACCTCGCCACCCAATATCCGCAGGCGGTGGGCTGGGCGATGGCGAGCGCGGCGCGCGGCGACACGCGCATCGCCGCCACCTGGTGCGGCGAAGGCTCGACCGCGGAAGGCGACTTCCACTCGGCGCTGACCTTCGCCACCGTCTACCGCGCCCCGGTGATCTTCAACGTCGTCAACAACCAGTGGGCGATCTCGAGCTTCTCGGGCTTCGCGGGTGCCGAGGCGACCACCTTCGCGGCACGCGCGATCGGCTATGGCATCGCGGGCTTGCGCGTCGACGGCAACGACGCGCTGGCGGTCTATGCGGCGACGGAGTGGGCGGCCGAGCGCGCGCGGACCAACCAGGGCCCGACGCTGATCGAGCATTTCACCTACCGCGCCGAGGGCCATTCGACCTCCGACGATCCCAGTGCCTATCGCTCAGCCGGCGAGCCCAATGCCTGGCCGCTCGGCGATCCGATCCGGCGGCTGAAGGACCATCTGATCGGCCTCGGCGAATGGGACGAGGAACGTCACGCGGCGATGGATCTCGAGCTCGCCGAGACAGTGAAGCGCGCGCAGAAGGAGGCCGAGAAGAACGGCATCCTCGGCCACGGCATGCACCAGCCGTTCGAGACGATGTTCGAAGGCGTCTTCGAGGAGATGCCCTGGCACCTGAAGGAACAGAGCGACCAGATGATCGCCGAGCGCAAGGCGGCTGGCATATGACCGCCCCCCGCATGAACATGATCCAGGCGATCAACTCCGCCATGGACGTGATGATGGAACGCGACGACCAGGTCGTCGTGATGGGCGAGGATGTCGGCTATTTCGGCGGCGTGTTCCGCGCGACCGCCGGGCTCCAGGCGAAGTACGGCAAGACCCGCGCGTTCGATACGCCGATCACCGAGATCGGCATCATCGGCGTGGCGATCGGTATGGGTGCCTATGGCCTGCGCCCCGTGCCCGAGATCCAGTTCGCCGATTACATCTACCCGGCGCTCGACCAGCTGGTCTCCGAGGCGGCGCGGCTGCGCTACCGCTCGAACGGCGACTTCACCGCGCCGATCACCGTGCGCTCGCCCTATGGCGGCGGCATCTTCGGCGGGCAGACGCACAGCCAGTCGCCCGAGGGCATCTTCACCCATGTTTCGGGCATCAAGACGGTGATCCCGTCGACCCCCTATGACGCCAAGGGCCTGCTGATCGCCGCGATCGAGGACAACGACCCCGTCCTCTTCCTCGAGCCGAAGCGCATCTATAACGGCCCGTTCGACGGCCATTATGATCGCCCGGCCAAGAACTGGACCGCACATCCCGCGAGCGAAGTTCCGACAGGCTATTACCGCGTCGAACTCGGCAAGGCGGCAACGGTTCGCGAGGGCGAGGCGGTGACGATCCTCTGCTATGGCACGATGGTCCATGTCGTCGCCGCGACGATTGAGGAACTGGGCGTCGATGCCGAGATCCTCGACCTGCGCACGCTGGTGCCGCTCGACATCGAAGCGATCGAGGCCTCGGTGAAGAAGACCGGCCGCTGCATGATCGTCCATGAGGCGACGCGCACCTCCGGCTTCGGCGCCGAGCTCTCCGCGCTGGTGCAGGAGCGCTGCTTCTACCATCTCGAAGCGCCGATCGCCCGCGTCACCGGTTTCGACACGCCCTATCCCCACAGCCTCGAATGGGCCTATTTCCCGGGTCCCGTGCGGATCCGCGAGGCGCTCAACAAACTCCTCAAGGACTGACGCCCATGGCTCGTTTTACCTTTCGTCTGCCGGACATCGGCGAAGGCATTGCCGAGGCCGAGATCGTCGCTTGGCACGTGCGTGTCGGCGACCGCGTCGAGGAAGACCAGCAGGTCGCCGACATGATGACCGACAAGGCCACGGTGGAGATGGAATCGCCCGTCTCCGGCGTGGTGGTCGAACTCGCCGGCGAGGTGGGCGACCAGGTGCCGATCGGCTCGGCGCTGATGGTGATCGAGGTTGAGGGCGAGGCGGAGACGCTGGCCGAGGCAGAGACTACCGTCGAGGAGCAGGTCGAGGCCGAGAATCCGGGCGTCGAGGAAGCGATCCTCCCCGACACGGGGAGGGGGATGAGCGGGTCGCCTCGTGCCCCGCACGAGGCTAAGATTGCTGGGAGCAATCTTAGCCGCGCATCCGGCGAAGCCGGTGGTGGAGGGGGAGCGTCGCTGGGCGACCCCGCTGAAACTGCGCCCGCATCCCCCGCTGAGGCCCCCCTCCACCATCAGCCTGCGGCTGATGGTCCCCATCCCCGTGCCGGGGAGGATCATAAGGTCCTCGCCTCCCCCGCGGTGCGCGCCCGCGCGGCGGACCTCGGCATCGACCTAGCGAGCGTGAAGCCCGCCGAAGGCGACCGCATTCGCCATGCCGATCTCGACGCCTTCCTCCGCTACGGCAGCGCGCAGGGCTATCACGCCCCCCACGCAAGCCGCGCCCGCGAGGACCAGCCGGTGAAAGTGATCGGCATGCGCCGCCGCATCGCCGAGAACATGGCCGCGTCGAAGCGCGCCATCCCCCACTTCACCTATGTCGACGAGATCGACGTCACCGCGCTGGAGGCGATGCGCGCCGACCTCAACGCCAACCGCGGCCAGCGCCCCAAGCTGACCATGCTGCCGTTCCTGATCGTCGCCTTGTGCCGCACGCTGCCCGACTTCCCGATGCTCAACGCCCGCTATGACGACGAGGCGGGGGTGGTCACCCGCCATGGCCGCGTCCATCTCGGCATGGCGACGCAGACCGATGCCGGGCTGATGGTGCCGGTCATCCGCGACGCGCAGGACAAGAATGTCTGGCAGCTGGCGAGCGAGATCACCCGCCTTGCCGAGGCCGCGCGCACCGGCAAGGCGACCTCGCAGGAGCTGAGCGGCTCCACCCTCACCGTCACCTCGCTCGGGCCGCTCGGCGGCATCGCGACGACGCCGGTGATCAACCGGCCGGAAGTGGCGATCATCGGCCCGAACAAGATCGTCGAGCGCCCTATCTTCCACGGCGAAGACATCGTCCGCGCCAAGCTGATGAACCTCTCGATCAGCTGCGACCACCGCGTCGTCGACGGCTGGGACGCGGCGAGCTTCGTTCAGGCGGTGAAGAAGCTGCTTGAGACCCCTGTGCTGCTGTTCGCCGATTGAGGCGTGCACCGCAGTTCATCTGCGCCAAAGCCTTGGAATAGTCGAACGGCATGAGCCCCTGATAGGCTGAGCTCATGCCGTTCGACTTGATTCAGTCCATCAGCTTGGCAGGTGCCGCCGACACCCCCAATGACGACCGCGCGGGCTCGGCGACCGCGCACGCCTGGGTGATCGACGGGGCCACCGATCTCGGGCCGCCGGGGCTGGTCGGGAGGCAGGGCGGCGCGGCCTGGCTGGCGGGCCAAGCGCATGCCGCGTTCATGGCGGTTGCCGATGCGCCGCTGGCGGCGATGTGCGGCGCGGTCGCCGAGGTGCTTGCAAATGATTATGCTTCGGCGCGAACCCGCGATCCGTACGGACGGTGGGAATTGCCGATCGCCGCTTTTCTCGCCGTGCGGCTCGATGGCGATGCGCTCGAATGCGGCTGGCTGGGCGATTGCGTCGGGCTGCTGCGGGGCGATAGCGGCGTCACGCGAATTGGCCCGTTGCCTGCCGATCGCGATGCCGAAGCGGCGCACGCCGCAAGCCTTGCCGAGTACGGGCTGGGCGCGGTCAAACAAGCGGAGGCCCCCATCATCGACAGCCTGCGCGCCGCGCGCGATCGGCCTGGCCGATCCGTGCTTGGCGTCGAGCCGGCGACGTTGACTCGGCTGGAGACGGCGCGGATCAATTGTACGCCGGGCGATGATCTGCTGCTGATGACCGACGGTTTCGCCGCGCTGATCGACAGCTATGCCGCGCTCGACGCGACGTCGTTGATGGCCGCCCTGATCCAGGACGGGCTGCCGGCGCTCGCCATCGCCCTGCGCGCGATCGAAGCGACCGATTCGGCCTGCACCCGCTATCCGCGTTTCAAGCGATCGGACGACGCGACTGCGATCTGGCTTCGCGTCGCCGCCTGATCGCCGCGATCCCGTTCACGCTTGCTTTGCACCGCGATACGGCTAACCGCGGCGCGATGTCAGAAAGCCAGCAATCCGGTCGCGCCGGCCTTCTTCTCGGTATCAGCGCCTATGCGATGTGGGGCGTGCTGCCGCTGTATCTGCATATGCTTCAGCGGGTGCCGGCCTTGCAGGTGCTTGCCCATCGTGTGCTCTGGTCGCTGTTGCTGCTGGTGGTGACCGTCGCGGCGATGCGGCGGATCGGGCCGATCTTGCGGGCGGCGCGCGGCCGAACGCTGTTGCTGCTGGCGGGAAGCGCGACGCTGATCGCGATCAACTGGGCGGTCTATATCTGGGCGGTGCAGCACAACCACGTGCTGGACGCCAGCCTGGGCTATTTCATCAATCCGCTGGTCAATGTCGCACTTGGCATGGCGGTGCTCGGTGAGCGGCTGCGGCGGCTGCAGGGGGTTGCAGTCGCGCTGGCGGCGCTTGGCGTGCTGCTGCTCGCCTCGAATGGCGCCGAGGCATTGTGGATTCCGTTGGCGCTCGCATTCAGCTTCGGCGGCTATGGCCTGCTTCGCAAGGTCGTCGCGATCGATGCGCTGGGCGGGCTGACGGTCGAGACGCTGCTGCTTGCGCCCGCCAGTCTCGCGCTGCTGATTCATGCGGGGCAAACCGGCAACGGTGCGTTCGGCAGCTCGGCTCACATCGATCTGCTGCTGATACTGGCCGGGGCGGTGACGGCGACGCCGTTGCTGTTGTTCGCGGCGGCGGCCCGCCGGCTGCCCTATGCGACGATGGGCCTGCTCCAATATATCGCACCCACGCTGCAGTTTCTGGAGGCGGTGCTGCTGTTCGGTGAGCCGGTGCGGCTCGTGCACGTCGCGACCTTCGTGCTCATCTGGAGCGGTTGCGCGCTCTATGCCTGGGACAGCATACGCGCCTATCGGCTGGCGCGAGGGGCGGCGCGCGGCACGAGCCGCTGACCGCCGCCCTCCGGTCGCCTCAGGAGAGCGCGATGTCCGGCGCGTCCTCGGCCTTCATGCCGATCACGTTATAGCCGGCGTCGACATGGTGCGTCTCGCCGGTCACGCCGGCCGACAGGTCCGAAAGCAGATACAGGCCGGCACCGCCGACATCCTCGATCGTCACGTTACGACGAAGCGGCGAATTCAGCTCGTTCCACTTCATGATGTAGCGGAAATCGCCGATGCCGCTTGCAGCGAGCGTCTTGATCGGCCCGGCCGAGATCGCATTGACGCGAATCTTCTCCGGCCCCAGGTCCATCGCGAGATATTTGACCGAGGTTTCCAGCGCGGACTTGGCGACGCCCATCACGTTATAGTGCGGTACGACCTTCTCGGCGCCATAATAGCTGAGCGTCAGCAGGCTGCCGCCCTCGGGCATCAGTTCGCGCGCGCGCTTGGCGACGGCGGTGAAGCTGTAGACCGAGATGTTCATCGTCATCAGGAAATTGTCGAGCGACGTATCGTAATAGGCGCCGCGCAGCTCGTTCTTGTCTGAAAAGCCGATCGCGTGAACGACGAAATCGATCGTCGGCCAGCGCGACTTCAGCGTATCGAACGTCGTGTCCAGCGCCGCCATCTCAGAAACGTCGCATTCGATGAGAAAATCGGAACCCAGCTGCTCGGCCAGCGGCTTTACCCGCTTGAGTAGTGCGTCGCCCTGATAGGTGAACGCGAGTTCCGCGCCCTGCGCACGCAGTTGCTGCGCGATGCCCCAGGCGAGCGAGCGATCATTGGCCAGGCCCATAATGAGCCCGCGTTTGCCTTGCATCAATCCGGTCACGTACCCTGAACCTCCTGTCCTTCGGGCCCCTCTAGACCGTTCTCACCCACTTCCGCCAGAGCCGCGTTGAGTTCGGCCCCCAGCACGACGCCGAGCCCGACCAGGAAGAAGAAGATCAGCGCCACCATCACGCCCGCGAGGCTGCCATAGGTGGCACCATAGCCGCCGAACAGCGCCAGCACCCAGGGCAGCAACGCGGTGACGCTGAGCCACCATGATGCGGTCAACGCCGCGCCCGGCCACTTGGGACAGGAGGCGCGACGATAGCGCCCGGGCGTAAGCGAATAAAAGAGGATGTAGAGTGCGCCGAACAGTGCCAGCCCCGGAACCACGCGCCCGGCCGCGGCGAAGCGCTGCGCCTCGGTCGCCCAGGGCAGGACGCGGTAGAGGAACTGCTCGACCGCGACCAGCACCACCTGGAGGCTGAACGCGAGCATCACCAGCAGCACCGCCACGACGATCAGCCCGATCGCGCCGAGCCGATACTTCCAGAAGGGCGTATTGGAGGGAACGCCATAAGCTTGGCGGACGATGGCCCGAATTGTTTCGATGAAGCCCGCGGTGGTCCAGAGGCCGACGATCGCGCCGAACCACAACAGACCGCCGGTGCGGGCATTGAGCACGTCGATAACCGGCTGCCGCAGCAGTTCGGCGACGTCGGGCGGCACCGTCTGCAGAAACACCTCGAGCGTATGAATGCCCGTGCCGGTGCGGCCCAACAGGCTGGCGAGCGCGGTCGCGACGATGAAGAAGGGAAACAGCGTGACGAGCGACAGATAGGCGAGGTTGCCCGCATAGGTGAAGCCATCGTTGAACGTGCCCACCGCAACCCGCTTCACGATTTCAAACGTTCGGGCCGAAATGCCCATCTCTTCAAGGCGCCGGGGAAACTTGCCGGCAAGCCCCAGCCGCCGCGCCTCGGGCGACTGGGGAGAGATGGGTTGCGTGGGGCGTTCTGACACCCCGTTCAGACGCCCATTCGGCCCCTGGGGTTCCCCTTGTTCTGCCATCCCTTGGCAAATTCGACGAGCGCATCGTCATCGACCGGCAGATCGACCATCAGCGTCACGAACAGGTCGCCGCGCCCGGCGCCCTTCTTGTGAAAACCGCGGCCCTTGAGCCGCAGGACGCGGCCCGATGTCGATCCCTTCGGCACCGTCAGCATCACCGCACCATCCGGGGTCGGCACGCGAACCTGCGCGCCCAGCACTGCCTCTGCCAGCGTGATCGGCAGGTCGAGGCGGATGTCGTCGCCGTCGCGGACATAGAAGCGATGCGGCTGGATCTCGATCGTGACGATCGCGTCGCCCGCGCCGCCGGGGCCTTCCTCGCCCTTGCCGGCCAGCCGCATCTGGGTGCCTTCCTCGACGCCGGCCGGCAACTTCAGGTCGATGGTCTTGCCGTCGCGCAGCGTGATGCGCTGCGTCGCGAGCCGGGCGGCATCCTCGAACGAGACGGCAAGGCGATAGGCGATATTGGCGCCCTTCGGCTGGGGCCGGCGCCCGAAACCGCCAAAGCCGCCGCTGAAGCCGCCACGCCTGCCGCCGGCCGCGCCGCCGCCGAACAGGCCTTCGAAGATGTCGCCGAGGTCGGCGCTGTCGCCGCCGAAATCGAACTGGCCGCCGCCGGGCCGGAAGCTGCCCGCGCCGCCACCGCCCGCGCCGCCAAAGCCGAAAGGTGCGGTCGGATTGCCGTCGCCGTCGATCTCGCCGCGATCGAACCGCGCGCGCTTGTCCTTGTCGGTCAGCAGGTCATAGGCCTGGGTAACCTGGCTGAAACGTTCGGATGCCTTGGGATTGTCCTTGTTGCGATCGGGGTGCAGCTCCTTGGCGAGCTTGCGATAGGCCTTTTTGATATCCGCTTCGCTGGCGCCGCGCGCCACCCCAAGCGTTGCGTATGGATCCGCCACCTAGTTCCCCAATGCGTTCAATGCCGATCGCCTGCCCCGTACATGACAGGCGTTAAAGCCCAAACATCGGCGTGCGGAGCGTTTCCTGCAAGGGGCGCGCTTCATTCGTGCGCGGTCTCGCACGCCTCGCGGTGCAACGTGTAACGGGCGAAGATCTTGTCCTTTCCGGCCGGATCGCGCGCGGTGATTTGCCAGGCGAGCCGATCGTCGTGCAACTGCCAGCGATTGACGAAGGCGGCGTCGGGATAGGGATAGGTGATCTCGAAGCCGTCCGGCGTCGGCGCGCCCTGGCCGGTGGATGTATAGGCGCCGCCGAAGCTGTCCGCCCAGAAGCCGGTCAGTCCGCCCTTGCCATCCCCCCCGAACAGCAGATGCGCGGCATAGCGATCCGCTTGATCGGCGGCTGCGACGCTTTCCGTGTCCACCGCCAGCATTGCGCCTGCCGCGACCGGCCGTGCGGCGAGCACCAGCGTCACCGCTTTGCCCTTCACATCGCCTTCACCCCGCCAGCAGCCGGTGAGCGCAGCCAGCGCGGGCGGCATCCGTGCCGCCTCCTGCGCCGATGCGGCGCCCGGCAACAGCATCGGCAATGCCAGCGCGAGGCTCCATCCGTTCGTCATGATTCGCCGTCCCTCAAATCGGAACCACGACTAGGCAATTCCCGGCCTATAGCAATGCGCGGGCGCCGCGCAGATCGGTGACGAAATCGCGATAGGCCAGTGCAGCTGCATCGGCATCGGGCAGGCGGAGCAGATAGCTGGGATGTACCGTCACCCAGCCGGCGCCGCCGTCGGCAAGCGCAAGCGCCCGGCCGCGCAACGCCGAGATCGTCGCGGCCTTTCCCGTGATCTGCCGGGCGGCCGTTGCGCCCAGCGCGACGATCAGTTTCGGGCGGACCAGCGCCAGTTCCTGCTCATACCACCAGCGGCAGGCGCTGATCTCGCCCGCATCGGGCCTGGCATGGATGCGCCGCTTGCCGCGCGGCTCGAACTTGAAGTGCTTGACCGCGTTGGTCAGGTAGACGCTGGCGCGATCGATGCCCGCATCGGCCAGCGCGCGATCGAGCATCTGCCCCGCGGGACCCACGAACGGGCGGCCCGCCTGATCCTCCTGATCGCCCGGCTGTTCGCCGACCAGCATCATCGGCGCGTCGAGCGGGCCTTCACCGAACACCGTTTGCCTCGCAGGTCGATAGAGCGGGCAGCGCGTGCAGCTCGCCGCCTCGTCGCGGAGCGCCGCCCAGGCGCCCGCCATGTTGCCGCCGGCGCTCTGTCGTGCCGTCTCCACCATCGCCGTCTCCCGCGCCCGGGCACCCGCCACGAGTTCCTTCACCAACGCGGTCTCGGGCATGTTTTTCCAGTATTTGCGCGGCATTTCCTTGAGCATCGCACCGGTCTTGAGGCGGGCGGGGTTGAAGATCGACGCATAATAGGTCTTCCAAACCGCCTCGACCGGATCGTCGGCGGGCGCGTCGTTTCGCGTCGCGGCGGGCCCTTCGCCAAGCCTGTGGCCGTCCCAGTGGATCGACAGTTCGGGCGTCAGGATCGACCATCGCATGTTGGTGAAACGCTCGACGAAGAAGCGGGCGTTGGCGCGGACAATGTGATGCTCGGGTTCGAACCAGGCGACGAAGCGGGTGCCGCTCTCGTCCGTCAGTTCGCGAAAGCGGACAAAGGCTCGCATCTTGTGAATGTCGCGCCGCACCGCCTTAGCCATGAGCACCAGTCGGCGGACGAGTGGATCGGCGCGATCCTCGATCCGGTGCGGATCGGTGGCGAGGAGCGTGTAGAGCAGGGCGAAGCGCTGCGGATCGGCATGGAGAATGACCGTCCGGGCGAGGTCGACGAACGCCCGCGGTACGCGAATGTCCGCGCCTTCTGCACCGTCCGAAGCGGGCGCGGTAGGGGCGGCGAACAGATCGCCCGCCGCATTCCCCACGCGCCACACCACCGCTTCCGGCGCGACGCGCGCGCGGGCCAGCATCCGTGCGGCGTCACGCCAGCCGTCGAAATCATCTTCGGCGGAAAGCGTGATCGCCTGCAAGGGTCAGTCGCGGTCGTCGCCCGGCGCGTTCGCCTCGGCGCGCTCGCGCTCCTTCGGCTTGCGCTGCTCGAACAGCTTGCCCAGCCGCTCCTCGGTCTCCGCCGACAGTTCCTTTTCTGCCGCCGGGAACATCTCTTCCTCTTCCTCGTCGATATGGTGGAGATAGCGGTCGCGCATCGTCCTGAATTTGCTGAGCCAGGCCGAGGACGCCATGTCGATGTCCATCAGCTCGCCGAGGAGATCGTCGACTTCCTTGTGCTCGGAAACCGAATGGCGTGCGTCATCGCGCAGGTCGGGCCGGGCGAGCATCGTCGCGTACAGCGTTTCTTCCTCCGCCGCCGCATGCGACTGAAGCTCGAGGCGCAGTTTCTCGAACAGGTCGCGGCGATCGGCGCTGTCGCCCGACGTGCCGTCGATTTGCTCGATCAGTTTACGCTGGCGGTCATGATCCTCGATAAGGTCGCGGAAGATGCGCGGCTGCTTTGCCATGTCGATTACTCCTTGGTTCGGAGGCTCAACCGGCGATCGCGCCCGAGGTTTCTCGCGCGAGTCGTTCGCAGCATCGCGTCACGCGGCGAACAATTCGAGCTGTTCCCGTCGCGGCTTGACCCAGGCCGAGAGATCGGCGCGATCGGCCAGTCGAATCGGGCGCCAGTCCGCCGTGACGATGAAGGGACGAAGCTTCGCCAGCGACACGGTCAGGCGCCCGATATCGGCGAGGTGAAGGCGCCGCAGCCGGCGTGCGGCAAGGATCGAGGCGACGGCCTTGGTGCCAAGGCCGGGCACGCGCAGCAACGCTTCTCGCGGTGCGCGATTGACGTCGACCGGAAAGCGATCACGAAAGCGCAGGGCCCAGGCGAGCTTGGGATCCATATCGAGCGGCAGCATGCCGGTGGCCGGGTCCACCGCCTGTGCGACCTCGTCCGGGCGATACCCGTAAAAGCGCATCAGCCAATCGGACTGATAGAGGCGGTGCTCGCGCATCAGCGGCGGCCGCTGGAGCGGCAGCACCGCGCTGGCATCGGGAATCGGGCTGAACGCCGAATAATAGACGCGGCGCAAGCCAAAGCGGCCATACAGGCCGGCGGCGCGGCCGATGATGTCTCCGTCGGTTGCCGCATCGGCGCCGACGATCATCTGGGTCGATTGACCCGCGGGCGCGAATTTCGGCGCCGAACGATATCGCTTGCGGGCATCGGCGCCATCCTCGATCGCGCTGCGCATCCCCAGCATCGCCCCCTCGATTCGGGGCGCGGACTTTTCGGGCGCAAGCCGCTTGAGCCCGGCAACCGTCGGCAGCTCGACATTGATCGAGACGCGATCGGCATGCAGCCCGGCCTGGTGGATCAGCGCCGGATCGGCGTCCGGGATTGTCTTCAGGTGAATATAGCCGCGGAAATCATGGTCCTCGCGCAGGCTGCGCGCCACCTCGACCAGTTGCTCCATCGTATAATCGGACGAGCGGATGATGCCCGAGGAAAGGAACAGCCCCTCGATATAATTGCGGCGGTAGAAATTGAGCGTCAGTTCGACCACCTCGGCCGGCGTGAAGCGGGCGCGGCGAACGTTCGAGCTTTTGCGGCTGATGCAGTAGTGACAGTCGAAGATGCAGCTGTTGGTCAGCAGGATCTTGAGCAGGCTGATGCAGCGCCCGTCCGGCGCATAGGCGTGGCAGATGCCCATGCCGGTGGTCGAGCCCAGCCCCTTGCCGTCCTTCGACGTCCGCCGGGTGGTTCCGGAAGACGCGCACGACGCATCATATTTCGCCGCGTCGGCGAGGATCGCCAGCTTTGCCCGTGTATCGAGTTGCGCCATTTGTTCTTTCTATGTTCTCTTCTCTTCGCTGTCCAGATGGACGCGTGGCGATCGGCGCTGTAGCAGCGGTCGTCGGAGGGTTTTGGCATGATTCAGCGGATCGATGCGCGGGCGTGGGCGCTCGCGCTCGGCATGGCGCTCACCTGCGCGCTCGGGTGGCTGTTCAAGGCGCAGTGCAATGCGCATGGCTGGGTAAACGCGGTCCAATATACCAGCGGTTGCTACAGCGACGCGGTGCCGTTCTGGATGCAGCGCCATGTCGATCAGGGGCTGATTCCCTATTTCCAGACGCCGATGGAATATCCGGTGCTCACCGGGCTACAAATCTGGATCGAGGGTGCGATCACGCATGGGGTGTTCGGCGCATCCGCCAATGCGGCGACGTTCCTGACCACGGTTACGCTGGTCAATGCGGCGCTGGCCGGGCTGATCCTGTGGATGTTCTGGCGGGCGGGTCTCGATCGGGCGCGGCTGTGGCTATGGGCGGCCGCGCCGCCGCTGATCCTCTATCTCGGCCATAACTGGGATCTGGGTGCCGCCACGCTGGCAGTGGCAGCGATGCTGGCGGCGCGCCGCCAGCGGCTGGTGGTCGCCGCTGCGCTGGCGGCATTGGGCGCGGCGGCCAAGCTGTTTCCGGTACTGCTGCTGCCGCTGATCGGTCTTGCCGCGCTATTCGCGCCCGATCGGAGCTGGCGTGACCGCATCGCCGCTGCCGCCACCTGTACACTGGTGGCGATCGGCGCTTGGGCGGTGGTAAACCTCCCGGTCGCGCTTGCGGCACCGGAGAACTGGTCCGAATTCTACCGTTTCTCGCAGGCGCGATCGGGCACTGCCGGGTCGGTGTGGGAAATCCTGTCGACGCAGCAGATCTGGTCGACGACGATCGAGCAGCGCAATCTTTATGCCGCGCTCGCCTTTATCGCCGGGGCAGCGGCAATCGTCGGGGCGGGGTGGCGGCGCCACGGGGATCACCTATGGGTGCTGTTCACGCCGGTGCTCGCGTGGTTCATGCTCACGAACAAGGTCTATTCGCCGCAATTCGATCTGTGGCTCTATCCGATGCTGGTGCTCACCGCGCCGCGACGTTGGCCGATCGGCTTGTTCGTCGCGGGGGATATCGCCGCCTATTTCGCTGAATTCTGGTGGTTTGCAGGCTCCGAACATGCCTGGCCCTATGCGACGTCGCAGGACATCATGCTGGCGGCCGCGCTGCGTGCCACCGCGATGATCTGGCTGATCGTCGATGCCGTGCGCCTGCCCGCGCCCGCCTGGATCGGGGCGGGGGGTGCGGATGCGCGCCCTGGCGGCGCGCCGCGGCCCGCCTGATCAGGGCAGCGGCAGGTCGGTCTCGGCCTTTTTCTGCGCGCGTCGTTCGGCGCGCGCCTTCGTCGCCTGGCGGACGAAACAGCCGGTCGCGCTTGCCGCGCCGACCGTCGTGCAACTGCCCGCGCCGAAATCGCCGGTGGTCAGCGCATCCTGCGACCGTACGGCCCAGCTCTCGGTCTTTTGCGGCGCACCGGGCTGATCGCGAAGCGTCTTCGGAATGCGGAACCGTTCGGCCTCGTCGAGGCGCTGGCAGACGACGATTTCCTCACCATTTTTGTTGGTGGGGCATTTGTCGTCGCCATAGATGATGAGAACGCCGTTCTGCGCGGCGTTCTGTGCATGCGCCTCGGCCGGCGCCAGCAGCAGCGGCGCCGCCGTGGCCGCCATCGTCAGCACGATCCTCTTCAGCACCGTCATTCTCCTCATGCCGCCCGCGCTTGTGCCACGCGGCGGGTTAACCACGGCTTTCACAGCCGCTTCGAAAGCGCGATCGCAGCACGGCAGCCCGCGCGGATCAAGCCCGAGAGCAGCGGATAGGCCGGCACGCTCTCCGCGCCCGAGGCGATCGCAGCGTCGAGATGTTCGACCTCCTCGTCGCGAAACTGGGCCACGGCGCCGCGCAGTTCGGGATCGTCGCCGCCGAGCTGATCGAGCTGCTGACGGTAATGACGGTCGATCTCCGTCTCGACCGCCGCAGTGCAGGCCATCGCCACCGTCGGCCCCAGCGCCGCGGTGCCCGCTCCCAGCGCAAAGCCGGCGACGTTCCAGAAGGGCTGGAGCAAGGTGGGGCGCACACCCCGCCGCACGATCATCGCGTCGAAGAATCGGCGATGATGCTCTTCCTGATTGGCCATGCCGTTGATCGCGCGCGCCATCGGGTGGCGATCGCCCATCACCGCCAGCTGCCCGGCATAGATGCGCGTCGCGCCATATTCGCCGGCCTGATCGACGCGCACCATCGTCTTCGTGTCCTCGCGGCGGTCGCCCGGTTTCCAGCCCATGTTCACGCCTTTCGTGTCGAGAGGACGAAGATCGATGCCGCGCCGGCAAGCGAGAAGATCGCATTGAATCCCGCCAGGCTGATGCCGAGCAGCTGCCATTGCGGCACATCACAGCGGACAAGAGGCCGGCGCAGCGCTTCGGTCAACATCTCCATCGGGGAGCCGTGCGTCGGTGCGGCGGTGCAGGCGGTGATTCCCTGCCACCAATGATATTCGACGCCGGCATGAAACACGCCGATCGCGCCGCTGACCGCGATCAGCGCGCCTGCGAACAACACCAGCATCGTCGTCGCCGGCCGCACGCGGACGACGAACGACAGAAGCGCGACGACGATCGCGGCAAGATGCGGCCAGCGTTGCCAGACGCACATCTCGCACGGCACCAGGCCGCCGACGAACTGCGAGGCCAGCGCGCCGCCGAGCAACGCCACGGGAAGCAGCAGCGCGATCCAGCGCGCGATCGAGGGAGAAGCCATCCGCATGACGCTTACCGGCTCTTGGCCATTGCCGTCGCCGGCCCGAGCCGCGCGATCGTCTTCACCGCATAGTTCAACTGGAAGTCCTCGATGCCCTGCTTCTTCAGTTCTTCGGCGGTGGCCGCGAAGCGGGGATCGGTGTTGGTATCCTGTTCGAGCACACCGTCGTCGACCTTTTCCTGGTTGACCAGATGGCGGAGCAAATCGGCCTCGCGCACCACCGGCCGTGAGCGGAAGTCCGGATCGGAGAGCTGCGGCACCAGAATGTCCGGTTTGATCCCGCCTTCCTGCACCGAATGCCCGGAGGGCGTGTAGTAGCGCGCGGTCGTCAGCCGCAGCGCCGCGCGCTGGCCCATCGGCAGGATCGTCTGGACCGAGCCCTTGCCGAAGCTGCGCACCCCCAGAACGAGCGCGCGGTGATGATCCTGCAGTGCCCCGGCCACGATCTCGGACGCCGATGCGGTGCCCGAATCGACCAGCACGATCACCGGCAGGCCCTTGGCGAGATCGCCCGGGAACATGCTCTCGGCATAATAGCGCTCGATGTCGGTCTTCTCGCGGCCGCGCTGCGAGACGATTTCGCCATGATCGAGGAACACGTCGGAGACGGCGATCGCCTCGGTCAGCAGTCCGCCGCCATTCTCGCGAAGGTCGACGACATAGCCGAGCGGCTTGTGGCCGAGCTTCTTTTCGATCGCTTGGATCGCCAGCGCGGTATCGCCGCCGGTATGCGCGGTGAAGGTGTTGATGTTGATGATGCCGACATCGTCCTTCACCTCCCATTTCACCGGCTTCTGGGTGATGATCTCGCGGACAAGGGTGAACTGGAGCGGTTTGTCGGCGCCGGGGCGGACGACGGTGAGCGACAGCTTGGTGCCCGGCTCACCGCGCATCTGCTGGATCGCATCGTCCAGGCTACCGCCGACGATGAACTTGCCGTCGAGATGCGTGATGAAGTCGCCGGACTTGATCCCCGCCTTCGCCGCCGGGCCGTCCTCGATCGGGGAAATCACCTTCACCGCGCCGTCGACCTGGGTCACGGTGAGGCCGAGGCCGCCATAATTGCCCTGCGTCTGGATCTGCAGATTGTCGAAATCGAGCCCGTCGGCGTAGCTGGAATGCGGATCGAGCGCGGCGAGCATCCCTTGGATCGCGCCCTTGACCAGCGTCTTGTCGTCGACCTTGTCGACGTAATTCGCCTTCACCTGGTTGTAGACTTCCATGAAGGTATCGAGTTCGCGGTAACTGCTGGTGTCGATCTCCGCCATCGCGCCGGATGTGATCGGGACAAGCGCAAGCGCGCCGACGGCGGCGGTAACCTGGAGAAACGAACGCAGCATCAAAAGACTTTCCAGAGAGGCGACCTTGCTGATCTAGGTGACGATAACGGCTTTTGCATCACGTGTCAGTCGAGCAATTGCGTCAGGTCCATCGGGCGACCTCGGCGCCGGAGTTCCACCGTGACCTGCGGTGCCGGCGTGCGCGCGGCGGTACCGATCGGCGCCCCCGCGACGACGCGATCGCCGAGCCGGACGGAGAGTGCCGCAAGCCCGGACACCAGGCTGGTCCAGCCGTCGCCATGATCGACGATCACCACGCCGCCATAGTCGCCGAACCGGCCGGCATAGGCGATCACGCCATCGGCAGGGGCAGCCACGCGGGCGCCGGGCGCACAGGCCAGCGTGATGCCGCGCGCACGCACACCAGCGTCCGAAAGCGTCCCAAAGCCGGTGATCACGCGGCCGGCGACCGGCAGGCGATAGGCGCCCGGCATCGGCGCAGCCCCACGGCCGTCCGCGCTTCCCGGCCGGGGCAGCGGCCCCAACAACGCGCGCAGCGTCGCCTCGGTCTGGGCGGCGTCCTGCTCACGAGTCATCTGCGCGGCGATGGCGCGGACCGTTTCGCCAAGGGCGAGCGCGCGATCCGATTCGTCGATCGCGGTCCGCTGAAGCGTCGACGCGCGCAGCCGGTGTTCGGCCTGAAGCTCGAGCGCGGCGAGCCGCTGGCGTTCGAGCCTCGCCTGGGCTTCGCGCAGGCTCGCAAGCGCTCCTGCGGTCGCGTTGCGAAGGCTGCGTACGCGATCGAGATCGGCACGGGCATCGGCGCTGCGCGCCTCGACCGCCGGCCGGATCGTCGCGAGCATCGCCCGCACATGCACCATGTCGCGCATCGATCCGGGCTGGGCGATTGCCAGCAATGCCGGGCGGCGCGCCATCGCCTGAAGCGCGGCCACCAGCCGCAGCACCGGGCTCTGGCGCTCGAACAGCGCGCGGCGTTGCCGATCGAGCATCGCGTCGAGCATTGCGATATGCGCGTTGGCGGCGGCGATATCGGCTTCGGTCGCTGCGATCGTGGCGGCGGCCGCGGATTCCTCTGCAACGGCCCTGGCCGCTTCGTCGCGTTCGCGCGCGGCGGCCTGCGTCATCGCCTTCGAGCGGGCCTGGGCGGCGCGCGCGCGCGCGGCGGCATCGATCAGGGCGCGCCGCTGGTCGGGGAGGGTGTCGCCGGCGGGGGTGCCGCTGGCCGCCCCGGCACCGATCGCCGCGAGGCCCGCGAGGAGGATCAGGCCCCGGCGCAGCGCCACCGCTCAACCCTCGCGGTGATAGGGGTGGTTGGCAAGGATCGATGCCGCGCGCCACAATTGTTCGGCAAGCATCGCGCGGGCAAGCAAATGCGGCCAAGTCGCCCGACCGAAGGAAAGCAGCATGTCGGCCCCGGCGCGCTGGGCATCGTCGAACCCATCGGCTGCGCCGATCAGGAAGCGCGTTTCGCGCACCCCGTCGTCGCGCCAGGCGCCGATGCGTTCGGCCAGGACGCGCGAGGGAAGCACCTCGCCCGTTTCGTCGAGCATCACGATCCGGGTGGCGCCGGCGACCGCGGGCATCTTGCCGCCGGTATCGGGAAGCTCGGTCACCCGCACGGGCCAGCTCAGCCGCTTGAGATAGCGGTCGACCAGCTCGGCTTCGGGGCTGCGCCCGATGCGCCCGCGCGCGATGATGTGGAGAAGCATGTCAGTTCGCCTGCCGTCTGCCGGCAGCCGGCCGGCTCAGGCCTGGCCGGCCTCGCCGAACGACCACATCCGCTCCAGATTGTAGAAGCTGCGGACTTCCGGCCGGAACAGGTGGACGATCACGTCGCCCGCATCGATCAGCACCCAATCGGCGGTGGGAAGGCCCTCAACGCGCGGCGTGCGGCCGCATTCGGCCTTGATCTTGTCGGCGAGCTTCATCGCCATCGAGGCGACCTGCCGGGTCGACCGGCCCGATGCGATGACCATGTGATCGGCAATGCTGCTCTTGCCGGCGAGCGGGATCGAGACGGTTTCGACCGCCTGATCGTCCTCCAGCGATGCGAGCACGAGCCTATGCAGCGCTTCGACGCTGTCGGCGTCGGTCGAACGCTGCATATTGGGGGAAGTGGCCAAGGTTGCTCCTAGTCTAGCGACTGTCTGTGCGAAGTGAGTGGAGACGGCGCCGACAGCTTGCTTTCATCCGATCGAAGCGAGCCGAGGTAACGCCGGTGCCAGGCGGGATCGGCGGCCCGAAGGCGCGTTGCCGACGTTGAATCGGGGCGGAAGCGCAACAGCACAAGTGCCGGCAATCTCCATCGCGTCCAATGTTTCGCCTGGCCTGCGGGCCGCACAGCGCGCCGCAGCCAACCCATTGCAGGACTTGCATGGGCACCGCGATCATAGCCCGGACGGGCGATCACCGCAATCGGAACCTTGCGGGCGATCTCGCGCCAGCGCTCCCAGCGGTGAAACTGCGCCAGATTGTCCGCGCCCATCAGCCAGATGAAGCGATGCCGCGGATAGAGCCGCGGCAATTTGGCGAGCGTGTCGGCCGTGTAGCGCGTTTTGAGTCGCGTCTCGATCGCGCTCACGCGGATCGGCGCGTGCCTGGCCATCACCCGCGCCGACGCCATGCGTGCCTTGAACGGCGCCATTCCCGCCTTGTCCTTCAGCGGGTTGCCGGGCGAGACCAGCCACCAGACTTCGTCCAGATCGAGCGCGCGCAAGGCATGTAGCGACAGCCGCCGATGCCCGCGATGCGCCGGATTGAACGATCCGCCGAGGAGACCGATGCGTTTCAAGCGGCAACAGCCCTCAAGGCCGCGCCTGCCCGGTCCCCAGCACCAGCCATTTATAGGTCGTCAGCCCTTCGAGCGCGACCGGCCCGCGTGCGTGCAGGCGGCCGGTGGAAATGCCGATCTCGGCGCCCAGCCCGAACTCGCCACCATCGGCGAACTGGGTGGAGGCGTTCCACATCACGATCGCGCTGTCGACGGTGTTGAGGAACCGCGCGGCGGCATCCGCGTCTTCGGTGAGGATCGCGTCGGTATGGTGCGAGCTGTGCGCGGCGATGTGCGCGATCGCGGCGTCGACGCCATCGACCAGCTTCACCGACAGGATCGCCTCCAGATATTCGGTGTCCCAGTCCGCATCGCTGGCGGGTTGAACGCGCGAATCCAGCGCCCGCACCTCGGCATCGCCGCGCAGCTCACAGCCGGCGTCCGCCAGCGCGGCAAGGATCGGCCTGGGCTCGGCAAAGCCGCGATCGATCAGCAGCGTCTCGGTGGCGCCGCAGATGCCGGTGCGGCGCATCTTGGCATTGACCGCGAGCGTCTGCGCCATCGCCGGATCGGCGGCGCGATCGACATAGGTGTGGCACAGCCCGTCAAGATGGGCGAGCACCGGCACCCGCGCCTCGGCCTGCACGCGCGCGACCAGTCCCTTGCCGCCGCGCGGTACGACCATGTCAATCAGTCCCTCGGCTGTCAGCATCGCGCCGACAGCCGCGCGGTCGGTGACCGGCACCAGCTGGATCGCGTCGGCTGGCGCGCCGCCCTCCGCAAGCCCGTGCACCAGCGCGGCATGGATCGCGCGGTTGCTGCGGATCGCTTCGGACCCGCCACGCAGGATCGCGGCGTTGCCGGACATCAGGCACAGCGCGCCGGCGTCGGCGGTGACATTGGGGCGGCTCTCATAGATGATCCCGATCACGCCGATCGGCACGCGAATGCGGCGGAGGATCAGCCCGTTCGGGCGCGTCCGTTCGTCGATCAACGCGCCGACCGGATCGTCGAGACCGGCAACCGCCTCGATCCCTGCCGCCATGCCCTCGATCCGCTTGGCATCGAGCAACAGGCGGTCGAGCATCGCGTCTGACAGGCCATTTGCCTTGCCGGCGGCCATGTCCTCGGCATTGGCGGCGAGGATGGCGTCCTGCGCGGCCCGGATCGCGGCCGCGCCTGCGCGCAGCGCTTTTGCCTTGGCGGCGCTTGGCATCGCCGCCAGCATCGTGGCGGCGGCGCGGGCGCGGGCGCCCATGTCAGCGATCAGCAATTGCGTGTCGAGAACGTCGATATCGGCCATGTTGCAGTCGCTAGCATGAAGTGCGCGAAGCTGGTAGCCTCGCCGCCGATGGGGGAATTTGACGCAGCCGGGGAACTGGTAACGGGGGGCCTGCTCGGCCGCGCGGTCGAGCCGCGTGCGGGCGAGGGGCATGGCGCGGGACATGGCACGATCTGCCTCAACTGCGGCACGGCGCTGATCGGCTCGCATTGCCACCAATGCGGGCAATCCGGCCACATCCACCGCTCGCTCGGTGCGATCGGGCACGAATTGCTGCACGGTGTCGCGCATTTCGAGGGCAAGATGTGGCGGACATTGCCGCTGCTCGCCTGGCGGCCGGGCGACCTGACCCGCCGTTACATCGCCGGCGAACGAGCGCGATTCGTATCGCCGATGGCGATGTTCCTGTTCTCGATCTTCACGATGTTCGCGATCTTCCAGATCCTCGGTATTTCCACGCCGACCGACATCAACGCGGCGACGGCGCGGCCAGCGGCGGCAATCCAGCAGTCGATCAAGACCACCCAGGCGCGACGCGAGAGCAAGGTTGCCAAGCGTGACAAGCTCGACGCCGCCGATCCCGATCGCGCGCAGCTGACGGCGGATATCGCCGAAATCGACCGCGATCTGGCGACGCTGAAAGCGGCAGGCGCGCAGATCGGCACGGACACGACCAAGGAATTTTCGGTCCACACCAAATGGCACGCGCTCGATCACGGGATCGAGAAGTGGCAGAAGAACCCGGCGCTGATGCTCTACAAGCTGCAATCGAGCATCTACAAATTCTCATGGCTTTTGATTCCGCTGTCGCTGCCGTTCGTATGGCTGCTGTTCTTCTGGAAGCGGCAATACAAGCTCTACGACCATGCGGTGTTCGTTACCTATTCGATCGCGGCGATGTCGCTGCTGTTCATCGTCATCACGTTGCTGAGCGCGGTGGGCGTGCCGAGCGGCATTCTGGTCGCCATGGCGCTCGTGGTGCCGTTGGTCCATATCTGCCGTCAGCTTCAGCAGGCCTATTCGCTGAGCTGGGCCTCGGCGGTGGTGCGGACGATCATTCTGCACTGGTTCATCGGAATCATCGCATTCTTGTTCATCGCCATCCTCGCCCTGCTCGGCATCATGGGGTGACGGTCAGCGGCACGGATAGCGCCGCTTCATTACCGCGTAAAAGCCGGCCTTGACGCTCATCCTGCGCTGGCCCGGCGGAATGCGCTCGAACTCGGCGACCAGCTGCTGGCCATCCAGCTTTACCTGGCCCTTGGGTGGGGGGCAGCTGTGCGGCCGGCGCCCGCCTGCCTCGGCGGCGGCGAGATCGGCACGATAGGCCTGCGACGCCGATTCGATTTCGCTCCGCAGCAGCGCCAGATCGGGCGACATCATCGCGAGCGGCCCCTGCGCCTTCAGCGCAGCCGCTTTTGCCAGAAATTCCGCGACGGTCATCGGCGGCGGTGCGGCGGTGCCGAGGGTGGCAATCAAGGCAGCCAGCAACCCGTACATCAAAACGCCTCCCGGAGAGCGATTCTCCGGGAGGCGTTTCTAATTGCTGCCGGCGGCACCGGCAATTGCGAGCGGATCAGGCGCCTTGCGGGGCCGGATTGCCGAACGGACCCTTGGGACGCCGCGTTTTGGGGATCGAGGTCCCGCCGGCCGCGGCCGGAACATGCGCCCCGCCGGGATCGCCGCGGTCGAGCGTTTCACCCGCGATCAGCCGCTTGATCTCCTCACCGGTGAGGGTTTCATATTCGAGCAGCGCCTGCGCGATCGTGTGCAGCTGATCGATATTGTCCGAAAGGATCTGCCGCGCGCGCGCCAGCCCCTGCTCGACGAAGCGCTTGACCTCGCTGTCGATCAGCCGGGCCGTCTCGTCGGACATCGGCTTGGCGCGGTGCATCGAATAGCCGGTGAAGCTGTCCTCGCTTTCCGAGAAGTCGAGCGGGCCGAGATTGTCGGACAGGCCCCACTTCGTCACCATCGCGCGGGCGAGACGGGTCGCCTGCATGATGTCGTTCGAGGCACCCGAGCTCACCTTGTCATAGCCGAAGATCAGTTCCTCGGCGACGCGGCCGCCGAACGCCACGGCGATATCGGCATGCATCTTGTCGCGATGATAGCTGTACGAGTCGCGCTCTGGCAGCGGCTGCACCATGCCGAGGGCAAAGCCGCGTGGGATGATCGTCGCCTTATGGATCGGGTCCGCCGTCGGCTCGTGCGCGAACACCAGGGCATGGCCCGCCTCGTGATAGGCGGTCATCCGCTTCTCGTCGTCGGTCATCACCATCGAGCGGCGTTCGGCGCCCATCATTACCTTGTCGCGGGCGTCGTCGAATTCTTGTGCCGCCACCAGCCGCTTGCTGCGACGGGCGGCGAGCAGCGCCGCTTCGTTGACGAGATTTGCGAGATCAGCGCCCGAAAAGCCCGGCGTGCCGCGCGCGATCACGCGCGCATCGACATCGGGCGCCACCGGCACCTTCTTCATATGGACCTGAAGGATCTTCACGCGGCCCTCGATATCGGGGCGCGGCACCTGCACCTGGCGGTCGAAGCGGCCCGGACGCAGCAGCGCCGGATCGAGCACGTCGGGGCGGTTGGTCGCGGCGACGATGATGATGCCTTCGTTTGCCTCGAAGCCGTCCATTTCGACGAGCAACTGGTTCAGCGTCTGCTCGCGCTCGTCATTCTGGTTGCCGAGCCCCGCACCGCGCGAACGGCCGACCGCGTCGATTTCGTCGATGAAGACGATGCACGGCGCCGACTTCTTGGCCTGTTCGAACATGTCGCGCACGCGGCTCGCGCCGACGCCGACGAACATTTCGACGAAGTCCGAACCCGAAATGGTGAAGAACGGTACGCCCGCCTCGCCGGCGATCGCGCGGGCCAGCAGCGTCTTGCCGGTACCGGGCGAGCCGACCAGCAGCGCGCCCTTGGGGATCTTGCCGCCGAGGCGTGCGAACTTCGACGGGTCCTTGAGGAACTCGACGATCTCCTGCAATTCCTCGCGCGCCTCGTCGATACCGGCGACGTCGTCGAAGGTGACCTTGCCTTCCTTCTGCGTCAGCAGGCGGGCGCGGCTCTTGCCGAAGCCCATCGCGCCCGAGCCCGAATTCTTCTGCATCTGGCGCAGCACGAAGAAGGCGATGCCGAGGAACAGCAGGAAGGGCAGCGACTGGACGAGGATATATTGCCAGATCGACGGCGAATCTTCCGGACGCGCGTTGATCACCACGCCCTTGTCGCGCAGCGTCTCGACGAGCTTGGTGTCGCCCGGGTTGTTCGTGCGGAACTTGCCTTCGCCCGTCGTGCCGGTGATCACCCCGCTGCCGACGGCGATGTTGACTTCCTTGACGTCGCCGGACTGAACCTTGTCGAGGAACGTCGAATAGGGGATCGCGTTGCCCGTCGGCTGCGTCTGGCCACCCTGAAGCAGGGTGACGAACAGCGCGAGCGCCGCCAGAATGCCTACCCAGATGAGCAGGCTCTTCATCCAGGGGTTGTTGCCCCCGTTTTCCGGTCCCTGCTGCTTGCCGTTGTCGCTCATCTTTTGCCCAGTACCTTTCAAGCCCCTAAGATAGGCATGGGGACGTTAATGACAATGGAACAACGCCGATCACCGTGATCGACGCGGCGGTGCCGGCGCAAAGCCCCATCGCGATCCGGGGCGGACCACGACTCCGGCGAGCGTGGCCACTTCTCCGGCATCAACTGCCGCGACCAGCCGGTCAAGTCCGGTTCCATGCCAGTGCGACGAAAGCGTGTCGCCGCTGCGCACCTCCGCGATGGCGCGTGCGACCAGCCGGCGGCGCAATTCGTGCGGCAGGCCGGAAAGATCGAGCGCGATGCGATCGAGGCCGGGCCGCGTCGCGCGCGCGTCCCATTCGCGCCCGGCGGTCCATGCCAGCGCCTGATCGACGTCGCGCAGGTTGATCGCCGCGCGCGCCAGCCGGGCTGCCGGCAGGTCGGGCGAAGCGGCGATCAGCGCGCGCATCCGGCTGCGATCGAAAAGGGGATTGGCATTGGAAGGATCGTCGACCGGATCGATCCCGGCCAGATCGACGATCGCGGCGAGCGCCTTGCGCGACCAACCGAGCAGTGGCCGGACCAGCGCCGGTCCGGCAACGCCCTCCGCCAGCGGACGGACCCGGGCCATCGCGGCAAGCCCGCCGACCCCCGCCCCCCGGCGTGCCCGGAGCAGGAAGCTTTCAGCGATATCGTCCTGCTGGTGGGCGGTCGCGAGCCACGGCGCGCCGATCGTATTGGCCCATTCGCCGAGCAATCGATAGCGGGCGGCCCGGGCGCGATCCTGAAGATTGCCGGTAGCAAACGCAGCAGGATCGGCGGCGAGGAGGTGATGCCCGACGCCGAGCCGCGCGCACAGATCGGCAACGAAACGGGCCTCGGCCGCCGATTCCGCCCGCAATCCGTGATCGACGGTGGCCGCGGCAACCGCGCCGGGAAAGGCGGCACGGGCGAGCAGCAGCAAGGCGAGGCTGTCCGCGCCGCCTGACACGGCAAGCCCCGCCGGCCGGTCGGCACCCGGAGCGTCGGCGATGGCGATCCAGTCGGCGCGGAAGCGTTCGACCGCCGCCGGATCGATCGTGTCGATCAGTCGCGCGTCACTTGCAGCGCGAATCCGCACGGCCCTTGGCCACCCCCGCCTTCATTTCGGCCGAAAGCTGCTCGCCATAGACCTTGGTCAGCTCGTCATACACCTTGCAGACCTCGCCCGCGGGCTTGTTCAGCTTCACCAGCGCCTGGGCGAGATAATAGAGGCTGTCGGGCGCGCGCTCGCCGTTCGGGTCCTTCTGATAATTGTCGTAGAAGGCGACGGCGGCGAGGCTCGGCGCATTGTCGTCGAGATAGGCGCGGCCGAGCAGGTTCCGCGCGAAGCTGGCGCGGCGGCTGTTCGGATATTTGGTCACGACCGTCTGCAACGCGGCGCGCGCCTCGGGGTAGAGCTTGGCGCTCCACAGGCGAAAGCCATAAACATAGGCGTCGTCCGCCGGATCGCCGGTCGACGGCTTTTCGACGGCGGCGATGCGCTGGGCCCGCTCGGGCGAAGGCTTGGCGGCGCCCCCGGCGGTTACGGGAGCCGCACCGTCATCGGCCGGAGCAGCGGCGGCAGGCGGGGTCTCGAGCACCTTGAGCCGGGCGTCGGTCGCCGCCTTGTAGGCGGTAAAGGCGTCGTCCATCTGCCGCAGGCGATATTGCGCCTGTTCGACCTGGCCGGTGAGCATCTGAATCTGCGATTCTAGCGCTGCGACGCGCTGGGTAAGGTCGGTCAGCGGCGAGCTGGCGGGAATGCCGGGGACGGTGGTGTCGACCTGCTGGGTGATCTGCGGCTCGACGAGCTGGCCGGCGCCGTTTGGAAACACCTTGCGCTGCACCGCGCGCATCTCCCGCTCGAGCCGGTCGACCCGCGGTTCGAGCGCGGACTGCGCCTGTGCCGTGCCGTGGACGCCGATCGCGGCCAGTGCGAATGCCGCTGCAAATGCGATGCGCATCGTTCAATCAATCCCTGGAAGCAGATCACCGGGCCTATTGGCCGTCATCGCTATAGCCAAGCCCGGGGGCCGCGCGCCAGCCCCCAACGCGGCTTGCCGGTCACGGCGTCGGGTTGGCACCCGAGGCCGTTGCCGGCTCGGCGCCACTCGCGGCCGGCGTCGAATAATCCACGCTGTCGGGCATCCGCGGCCCCAGCCGACGCTGGCCGCGCGGCACGGCGCGGGTCTGGGTGGTCGCGCCGGCGGTGGCGGTCGGCGATGGTGAGGGGGGCGGCGTCGAGGTGCCGCGCGCGCGCAGCGCGGCCGCGGAGATATCGGCCTCGACCGTCTGGACGCCGGTGCCGAGCGGTGCGACCTCCGACCCGTTGATCAGCACCTGAAGCTGATCCGGACGCCCGGTGCGGATCCGCGGATGATCGGCGTCGAGCGGCACGTCATAGCGTTCGCCGGCCGCCATTTCCTTTTCGACCAGGCGATTGCCGCCCGCGTCCGTCACGCGGATCCAGGCCGGCCCGCGCGCGACCAGCGTCACACGCTCGACGGCGGGTGCGGCCGGGGTGGGGGCCGCGCTGGAACTGGGGGTAGGCGTCGGTTCGAGTTGGGCTACGGTCTCGTCGGCGCGACTGCCGCCGCCGCGGAACAGGTTGGTGCCATACCAGATGCCGACCCCGGCAACGATCAGCACGGCGACGATGACGCCGAACCATGCCAGGCCGCCCGAGGCGACGCGCGACGGTTCGTCGAGCGGATAATCCTCGGCAGGCGCTGCATGCTGATAGGTGCCGAGTTCCGCCCGCACGTCGCGTGCGATCGTGACATCGTCGGCGCCGACCGAACGAGCATAGGCGCGCGCGAAACCGGTGGCATAGGTTACCGAGGGCAGCCCGGCATAGGTGCCCGCCTCGATCGCCTCCAGATGCCGAAGCGGAATCCGCGTGCGCGCGGCAATTTCGGCGAGGTCGAGCCCCTGGGCCTCGCGCGCGGCGCGCAGGCGTTCGCCCGGACGGGCAGGAAACAATGCGGGGTCTTCGGGCGTCTCGCCTTCCATTCGGTCCTCCGGCGGACGGGTTGGGTTCCTGAAGTCGGCCGCCTTTGCAGCGGGATGCCCGTTGGGGCACCGGCGTGTCAACGTCGCGGCGAAATCAATCCGCCGCCGGATCAGTCCAGTTCGACGTTCTGCGCGCCCGCCCAGTCGCTCAATGCATCGCGCAGCGGCAGATCGGGGCTGGCGAGCATCGCATCGAGCGCGGCCATCACCGCCGATCGATCGAGCGAACGGATCATCGCCTTGATCGGGCCGACGGCGGCGGGGGTGATCGAAAGGCGATCGACCCCCAGGCCGATCAGCGCCATCGCCTCAAGCGGCCGCCCGCCCATTTCGCCGCACACCGCAACCGTCACGCCCGCCGCATGCGCCTGGGCGGTTACGCGGCGCATGAAGCGCAGGATCGCTGGGCTCAGCCAGTCATAGCGCAGCGCAAGCTTGGGATGCGCGCGATCCGCCGCGAACAGGAACTGGGTGAGGTCGTTGGTGCCGATCGACAGAAAATCGAGCTTGGGCAGCAGCAGATCCAGCACCTCGGCCAGCGCCGGCACCTCGAGCATCGCGCCGTAGCGAATGTCGGCGGGCAGCTTCTTGCCGCGTGCGGCGAGCCAGTTGTACTGCGCCTCGAACAGCGCACGCGCCTGATCGAACTCCCAGGGCTCGGACACCATCGGGAACATCACGTTGAGCGTGCGGCCCGCCGCCGCCTCGATCAGCGCACGCGCCTGTGCCTTCATCAACCCGTCGCGATCGAGCGCGAGGCGCAGCGCGCGCCAGCCCATCGCCGGATTCTCTTCCTCGCCGTCCTCGTCATGGTTGAGATAGGGGAGCGCCTTGTCACCGCCGATATCGACGGTGCGGAACACCACCGGGCGGTCGCCGGCGATGTCGAGCACATCCTTGTACAGCCGGCGCTGTGCCTCGCGCTGCGGCAGCGTGGCCGAAACGAGGAACTGGAATTCGGTGCGGAACAGGCCGATGCCGTCCGCGCCGGTCAGGTCGAGTGCCGCGATGTCGTCGCGCAGGCCGGCATTGACCATCAGCGTCATCCGGTGTCCGTCGCGCGTCACCGGCGGTTCGTTCTTCAGCCGCGCGAAGGAAGCGCGGCGCTTCTGGCTGAGCGCGAGCTTGGCCTCGAATGCCTCTTCGGTCGCGGCGCTTGGCCGGATGAACAGCGTTTCCTGGCCGACGTCGAGCAGCAGCATGTCGCCCTCGGCGATCAGGCGCCGAATGTCGCGGACGCGGCCCAGCACGGGCACGCCCATCGCGCGCGCCACGATCGTGACATGCGCAGTCAGCGAACCTTCCTCCAGCACGACGCCCTTCAACCGGCGGCGATCATATTCGAGCAGTTCGGCCGGGCCGAGATTGCGCGCGATCAGGATCGAATCCTGCCGAAGCCCCATCTGCGCGGCGGTGCCGAGCTGGCCCGAGACGATCCTGAGCAGCCGGTTGGACAGGTCCTCCAGGTCGTGCATCCGATCGCGCAGCAGCGGATCGTCGATCTCGCGCATGCGCTGGCGGGTGCGCTGCTGGACGCGCTCGATCGCCGCCTCGGCGGTCAGGCCGGAATCGATCGCCTCGTTGATGCGGCGGCTCCAGCCCTCGTCATAGGCGAACATCTTGTACGTCTCGAGGATCTCGTCGTGCTCGCCGCCACCGCCGAATTCGGCCTGGCTGGCCATGCGGTCGATCTGTTCGCGCATCTTGTCGAACGCGGCATAGACGCGGTGGCGCTCGGCCTCGGTATCCTCGGCGACAGTATGCTCGATCACGATGCGTGGCTGGTGGAACACCGCAACGCCGCGCGCCATGCCTTCGACGAGGCGGAAGCCGCGTGCGTTGCTCGCATTGGTCGGCTGCAGCCGCGTGGAGGCGCCGCCCGCGGCATCAACCAGCTCGGCATTGGCGATCAGCTCGGACAGCACCATCGCGACGGTCTGCAACGCCTCGATCTCGATATCGGCATATTTGCGCGGCTCGACATGCTGCACGGCGAGCACGCCGACCGCGCGCTCGCGTCGGATGATCGGCACGCCGGCAAAGCTGTGGAACCGCTCTTCGCCGGTTTCGGGATTGTGGACGAAATTGGGATGGCTCGTCGCCTCGTCGAGGTTGAGCGTTTCCACATTGGCGGCGATGGTGCCGACCAGGCCCTCGGCCAGTGCGAGCTTGGTGACGTGTACCGCCTCCTGCTTCAGCCCGCGCGTCGCGAACAGCTCGAGCACGCCTTCGCGCAGCAGATAGATCGAGCAGACCTCGCTATCCAGTGCCTCGCCGATGATGTTGACGACGGCGTTGAGCTTTGATTGCACCGGCAGCCGCTTCGCCATCAGATCGTGAAGGCGGGTGAGGATTTCCCGGGCGGAGGCGGCTGCGGTCAAGGCCATGCAGCAGCGCTAACAGATTGTTCAACCTCGCGCCAAGCGGGAGTGCAGCAAAAGCGGCGGAAACATGACCGATCAGGCGGCGCGCTTCTCCAGCGCCTGTGCCGCCTCGGCCATCAGCGTGGCGATGATGTCGGCGACTGGCTCTTCTTTGGTCACCATGCCCACCGACTGGCCGGCCATCACGCTGCCATGCTCCACATCGCCGTCGATCACCGCGCGGCGCAGTGCGCCCGCCCAGTAATGCTCGATCTGGAGCTGTGCCTCGGCCATCGCCACCTTGCCCTCGTCGAGCGCCTGGGCGACTTCGCGCTGCTTGGCGGTGAACAACTCGCCGCCGGCATTCTTGAGTGCGCGCACCGGGATCACCGGCAGGCGGGGATCGATCTGCACGCTGGCGATCGCGTCGCGGGCCGAGGCGCGGATGAACGCCTTCTTGAAATTGGGATGGGCGATGCTCTCGGTCGCGGCCGCGAAGCGCGTGCCGAGCTGGACGCCGGCCGCGCCCATGTCGAGATAGCCCGCGATCGCCTCGCCCCGGCCGATGCCGCCGGCGACGAACACGGGCACCTGGCCTGCGACGTCGGGCAGGATCTCCTGCGCGAGCACGCTCGTCGACACCGGGCCGATATGGCCGCCGGCTTCCATGCCCTCGACAACGAGCGCGTCGACGCCCGAGCGGATCAGCTTCTTGGCGAGGCTCAGGGCCGGTGCGAAGCAGATCAGCTTGGCGCCGTGGCCCTTAATCGCGTCGAGCGAGCCGGCCGGCGGCAGCCCGCCCGCGAGCACGACATGGCCGACGCCGTGACGCCCGCACACGTCGATCAGCTCGAACAGCTGCGGGTGCATGGTGATCAGGTTAACGCCGAAGGGCTTGCTCGTCAGCGCCTTGGTCGCGGCGATTTCGGCGTCGAGCAGCTCGGGGCTCATCGCCCCGCACGCGATCACGCCGAAGCCGCCGGCGTTCGAGATCGCGGCGACGAGGTTGCGTTCGGACACCCACGACATCGCGCCGCCGAGGATCGCC
The DNA here is from genome assembly GCF_054489705.1 of Sphingomonas sp. RS6. NCBI lineage: Bacteria > Pseudomonadati > Pseudomonadota > Alphaproteobacteria > Sphingomonadales > Sphingomonadaceae > Sphingomonas > Sphingomonas sp. RS6. The sequence continues at coordinate 576,116 of NZ_JBTMWM010000001.1, read as the reverse complement.
ACCTCGCTGCCCAGGAAATCACAGCCCCGCGCCATGCGGCGCGCCAGGCGCTCGGCGTCGATCGTTGCAGTGTCAATCATGCACCGCGCCTAGCCGCGCCGACGCCCGCTCGGCAAGAGGCGCCGTATCAGGCGGCGTCTTCGTCGGCGTCGAGACCATAGGCGGTGTGCAGCACGCGCACCGCCAGTTCGGTATAGTCTTCCTCGATCAGCACCGAGACCTTGATTTCCGACGTGGTGATCGCCTGGATGTTGATGCCGCGCGCGCCCAGCGTCTGGAACATCGTAGCGGCGACGCCTGCATGGCTTCGCATGCCGACGCCGACCACCGAGACCTTGGCGACGCGGGTGTCGTGGCTGATCTCGCTGAAGCCGATCGTGCCGCGCGCCTGGTTGAGGATCTCGATCGATCGCGGCAGGTCCGCCGCCGGGACCGTGAACGTCACGTCGGTCGCGCTGGTGCTGCCGGCGCTCTGGTGCGCGATGTTCTGGATGATCATGTCGACATTGATGCTGGCATCGGCGAGCGGGGTGAAGATCGACGCGACCGCGCCGGGCTTGTCCGGCACCGCGGTCAGCGTGATCTTGGCCTCGTTCTTGTCGTGCGCGATGCCGGTGATGAGCTGGCGTTCCACGTCCTGAATCTCCTCTTCGCCCACGATCATCGTCCCGGGCAATGTATCTGCCATCGGCGCATCGTCGCCCGTGAAGGACGAGAGCACCTGCACGCGAACCCCCGCCTTCATCGCCAGGCCGACCGAACGGGTCTGGAGCACCTTGGCGCCGACGCTGGCGAGTTCGAGCATTTCTTCATAGGTGACGCGCTTCAACTTGCGCGCGCGAGGCACGATGCGCGGATCGGTGGTGTAGACGCCGTCGACATCGGTGTAGATGTCGCAGCGATCGGCCTTCATCGCCGCCGCCATCGCCACGGCCGACGTGTCCGATCCGCCGCGGCCCAGCGTGGTGACGCGGCCGCCATCGGTAACCCCCTGAAAGCCAGGGATCACCGCGACTTCGCCGGCGGCGAGGCTGGCGTTGAGCGCCGCCGTGTCGATCTCGCCGATTCGCGCCGAGCTGTGCGCGTCGCTGGTGCGGATCGGCAATTGCCAGCCCAGCCACGAACGCGCGGGCACGCCGATCGCCTGCAGCGCGATCGCCAGCAGGCCGCTGGTCACCTGCTCGCCGGCCGCGACCACTACGTCATATTCGCGCGTGTCGTAGAGCGACGAGGCTTCGCGGCAGAAGCCGACCAGCCGATCGGTTTCGCCGGCCATCGCGGAGACGACGACGGCGACCTGGTTGCCGGCGTCCCATTCGCGCTTCACGCGCGCGGCGACATTGCGGATTCGTTCGGTGCCGGCCATCGAGGTGCCGCCGAACTTCATTACGATACGGGCCATGGCTTGGTTGCTTGTTTCCGGGCCTTGGGAGAGATGGGCGAGCCTGATAGGAGCGGCGGATGGCGAACGCAACAAAAGCTACGATTGACCCCCGTGAAGCTGAACATTTCGGTCGTCTTGCGGCCGATTGGTGGAATCCGAAGGGGTCTTCCGCAATGCTGCACAGGCTGAATCCTGCTCGACTCGCCTATATCCGGGCCGCCGTCGATGCGCATTGGGGCAGTGATTCGGGCGGGTTCACGCCGCTGGCGGGCAAGACCGCGATCGATGTCGGCTGCGGCGCCGGGCTGCTCTGCGAACCGCTGGCGCGGCTGGGCGCGCACGTCACCGGCATCGACGCCGCACCCGAAAACATTGGTGCGGCGGCCGCCCATGCGGCGCAGTCGGGTCTCGCGATCGACTATATCGCCGGCGGGATCGAGGACCTTTCGGGCCGGCAGTTCGACCTCGTCACCTCGATGGAAGTGATCGAACATGTCACCGATCCGACCACGTTCGTTGCGGGGCTGGCCGGGGCGCTGGCCGAAGGCGGGCTGATGATCCTGTCGACGCCGAACCGTACGCCCCTGTCACGGCTGGCGATGATCACCCTGGCCGAGGGCACCGGCGCGATCCCGAAGGGCACCCACGACTGGCAGCGATTCTTGAAGCCTGAGGAGCTCGAGGCGCTGCTCGCCGACGCTGGTCTGAAGGTGATCGACCGCAAGGGGCTGATCCTATCCCCGGCGCGCGGCTTCGTGGTCGGCGAGCAGGAAGCGCTCAACTATCTCGTCACCGCGGTCCGCGCCTGACCCGCGGCGAGTACGCCGTCAGCGGTTGAGATCGAGCACGAAGATCGGGCCGAAATCGAGCACCTGTTTCGCGGTGGCGAGATGGAGCGAGACCGAAAGCTCGCCGGGCGCATAGTCGCGGTCGGCCGTGCCGGCGACGGGATACATCTTCCAGTCGCCGGTGACTTCGATCGGGCTACCGAACACCGGCGTATAGGGTTCCTTGGCCATCGCGACCTGCGCCGTCGCGATCCTGGCGCGATTGGCACCGGCAGGCAGCTTTTCGGCGCGCGCCCAAATGACGATGACCAGCTTGTCGCCCTTCTTCACCGGCTGGTTGAGCGGCGACAGCAGCCCGACACTGTAGGGCTGGTCCGACGCGCCGGCGATCGGCACCCGCAGCGCCCATTCGCCCTGCACCGCCTTGTCCTTGTGGATGGCGGGTTTGGTCGGCAGGCCATAGACGATGAAGCTCGACGGCTGCGGCGTGTTGATGATCTGCTTCGTGACGTCAGGCTGGGCTTGTTGCTGCGTCTGTTGCTGTGCGGGTGCCTGTTGCTGAGCGGGCGCTGCCTGGGCGGCGGCGCACAGCGCAGCCGCGACGAACCATTGTTTCATCGTCTGTCCTCCCCCTTTGTTTTGACTCGAGGCTATCCGGTTCGTTGGCACTGTCAATCGCGCGGCGGTTGACACCGGCCGGGCGTGGCCGACACATGCGCGCCATGTCGACGGTCAAGCTGCATCCGAGCTGGCTCGCGCCGCTTCAGGACGAGTTCAATCAACCCTATATGGCGGCCCTGCGCGACTATCTGCGCGCTGAGAAGGCAGCGGGGAAGCGCATCTTTCCAGCCGGCAGCGAGTGGTTTCGTGCGCTCGATCTGACGCCGCTCGATCAGGTGCGCGTCGTGATCCTGGGGCAGGATCCCTATCATGGCGAGGGTCAGGCGCATGGGCTTTGCTTTTCGGTGCGGCCCGGCGTCCGCACGCCGCCCAGCCTCGTCAACATCTACAAGGAGATGGAGGCCGATCTGGGCATTCCCCGCGCGGGCCACGGCTTTCTGGAACATTGGGCGCGGCAGGGCGTGCTGCTGCTCAATTCGGTGCTGACCGTCGAAATGGGCCGCGCCGCCGCGCATCAGGGGCGCGGGTGGGAACGGTTCACCGATGCGGTGATCCGGCTCGTCAACGCCCAGGTTGAACCGGTGGTATTCCTGCTCTGGGGCAGCCATGCGCAGAAAAAGGCGGCGTTCGTCGATTCGATCGAGCGGGGCGGGCGCCATCTGGTGCTGAAGTCGTCGCATCCGTCGCCGCTATCGGCACATGGCGGGTTTTTCGGCTCGCGGCCGTTCAGCAAGGCGAATGCGTTTCTGGAATCGCGCGGGCGGCAGCCGATCGACTGGGCGCTTCCCGCCTCGCCGGCGAGCGAGGGCTGAACGCGCCTAGCTGTGCCCGACAAGGCGATGCCGGGCATGTGGCCCGGCATCGCGATTGGGTGCTTCCGAAAGCGCGAGGCTCAGGCCGCGAGCGCCTGACCGGCGACGCTGCGGCGGCGGCGCATCGCGGCGCCGGCAAGGCCGAAGCCGCCAATCATCATGGCCCAGGCTGCCGGTTCGGGAACCGCGCCGCCCGTCGCGTCGGTGGTGAACGTCAGGCTCCAGCCACCGGCGATGGTGCCGGTATCGCCCGGAAAGACGTCGCCGACAAATAGCGTCCATGTGCCATTCGGCGATGCGCCGAAGAAGTCTGCGAATGACAGCGCGTTAGCATAGCCGATAAACTCGTAGAAGCCATAGTTGGACGGGAGATACGTGCCCGACGTGACGGGCGTGAAATCAACAAAGGACTCGGGCAACGCCGTGCTGGCATCGTCGCTGAAGGTGAGGTCGATGTTGTTCCAGTCCGTGCCTGATCCAACCTGGCTCATGAAGACGAAGCCGAGGCCCAGGTCGACGTTGAGCAGGCCGAGCACCAGATCGTCCGGATAAGTATGGCTGATGTCATTGAGGGAAAGGGTAAGACCCGTGATGTTTCCGGCGATCCCGAAAACATTGATGCTGCTGGTGACTTCGCCGGCATCGACGATGGCGATCGGATCGGGGTTCGAAACCGTCTGTGCGATTGCTGGCGTTCCAGCGAGGGCGAGCGCGCAGGCCGCGAGTAATGCTTTCATCTGGTATCCCCTGTGTTGCGCAATGGCGGCTCAGAGTCCCTCGCATGTTCGACCAAGTCAACAGGTCGTTAACCACAATTTGACAGCAAGCCGCCAATTCTGTGTCGCAGGGGCACGGCGCCGGTGGCGGATGAACCAATCGGATAGCGCAGTGTTTCGTTCGCCCGCAGTGTGGCGGGTGATGTTGGTGGTCGGTTCAGGACGCTCTGCCCGATTGACTCGCGCAGATTTAAGAACAAAATAGGAACGAAGTCTTAGCGAGTCGTCGTGCCCGATCCAGCCGCCCTTGACCAGTTACGTGCGATGCTCCGTACCATCGAAGGTACCGGATTCCGTCGCCGCCCGGTATTGCCGTTCGGCCTGGAGCGGCTCGATGCGCGGCTGGCCGATGGTGGGTTGCGGCTCGATGCGCTGCACGAGATCGCCGGCGCGACGCCCGATCTGACTGACGATTGCGCGGCCACCGCCTTTCTGGGCGGCATCGCCGCGCGCTGCTGGGGGCCGGTGCTGTGGGTGGTCCGGCGGCGCGACCTGTTCGCGCCCGGGCTGGCGCAGGTCGGGCTCGACCCAAAGCGCGTGATCTATGCCGAGGCGCGCGATGACGACGAACTGCTCGCGATCATGGAGGAGGGGCTGCGGCATCGCGGGCTCGGCGCTGTGATCGGCGAAGCGAAGCGGGTTGCCATGCCCGCCACTCGCCGGCTGCAACTGGCGGCGGAGGGCGGGCGCACGATCGCGTTGCTGCTCAAGCGCCATGCGCGCGCGGGGAGCGATCCGCTGGGGGCACCGTCTGCCGCGGTGACACGCTGGCGGATCGGCTGTGCGTCCTCGGCGCCGCTGCCGGTGGAGGGGGTCGGGCGGCCGCGCTGGGAGCTGTCGCTGGCGCGGCAACGTGGGGGGGAATCGTTCCAATTCTTGGTGGAGGCCTGCGATGCAACGGGTCGCTGCGCTCTTCCTGCCCCACTGGTCGCTCGACCGCGTGCGGCGGGCGGAGCGGCGCGTGCCGCCGCCTGAGCGGGCGCACCCTCTTTCTCCCGACTCGCCTTCCGACGATGCGCTCGCGCCCGTCCAGGCGCTTGCGGCTGCCGAGCAGGAAGCGGCCTGTTCCGTCCAGCGCGGCGGCGGCTGGCGGCCGGGCGCGCGCTGGGCGCGGGCCGCGCGCGATGCCGCCATCGCCGCGCTGCCGCCGCACCAGCGGCCGCCGATGCGCGAGCTCGGCCGGCGCAGCGAGGCGGCCGAGCCGGTCTTCAAGCGGATGCGGCCCGACGAGGGCGGGGCGATGGCGGGCGGGGTGGTGCCGCTGCCGCTGGCGGCGCGCGGGGGGGCGCCGTCCGTTGCTGTGCCCACCCCCGCCACCCCTACAGCGTCATCCCCGCGGAGGCGGGGATCCATTGACTCAGCGGTTGAAGAGGGCGCCGCGACGGCACGGCGAATGGATCCCCGCCTTCGCGGGGATGACGATGGAGGGCGGGGGGAGCGCCGGAGCAAAACGCAGGCGACGTTGGGGGATGTGGGGAAGGCTCCCCGCATCCTCTCCCGCCGCACCGGCAGCCGCAGCGAAGTCGCCGCCGCCTGCCCCGCAGCGATCACCGCGGGTATCCGCATCGGCATGGCGCTCACCCAGGCCCGCGCGTTGGTGCCCGATCTGCGCGTCGACCCCGCCGACCCGGACGGCGACCACGCCGATCTCGAACGCTTGGCGCACAGCCTCGCCCGCCGCTGGTCGCCCAGCGTCACCCTCGCCGGCGAGGACCTGCTGTTCCTCGACCTGACCGGCGTCGCCCATCTCCATGGCGGCGAGGCCCGAATGCTGCGCCGGCTGCACGCGCTGCTCGCCCGGCTGGGGTTCGCGAGCAAGATCGCCGTCGCCGATACCCCCGGTGCCGCCTGGGCCTTCGCACGCTTCCGCCCCGAGACGTTGCTGCTCTGCCCGCCCGGCGAGCATGCCGCCTGGCTCGCTCCGCTGCCGGTCGAGGCGCTGCGGCTGCAAGGCGATGCGCTCGACCTGCTCCACCGGCTCGGCGTCGACAGCATCGGCCAGCTCGCGGCGTTTCCCCGCGCGCCGCTGGTACGCCGCTTCGGTACCACGATCGCCGCGCGGCTCGACCAGGCGCTGGGCCGCATCGCCGAGCCGGTCACCCCGGTCACCCCCCCCGAGCCGATCGCGGTCACCCAGCGCTTCGCCGAGCCGATCGCCACCCCCGAGGCGATCGCCCACTGGCTGGGCGATCTCGTCCACCGCCTCGCCGGAGCGCTGGCGGAGGCGGGGCAGGGCGCGCGCCGGATCGGGCTGGTCGCCGATCGGGTCGATGGCGTGCCGCAGCGGATCGGCATCGGCCTTGCCCGCGCCAGCCGAGATCCAGCGCATCTGCTCCGCCTGCTCGCGCGCCGGATCGACCAGATCGAACCCGGCTATGGCCTAGACGCGATGACGCTGCATTTGCTGCGCAGCGAACCGCTTGGGAGCCTGCCGGTGGACGAGCGGCTCGATGCCGAGACGGCGCCCGATCTCGCCCCGCTGATCGACACGCTGGCGACGCGGATCGGCATGGCGCGGCTGTGGCGGATGCGGCCGGTGGAAAGCGACGTACCCGAACGCTCGGCCGCAGCACTCCCGCCCCTCGACCCGCCGGAGCGCGAAGCCCCGCCGATGAAGGCCGACGATGTCCGCCAGCTGGACCGGAACGCCCCGCTGCCGCCCTGGCATCCGGATTGGCCGCGCCCGATTCGCCTGCTCCGCCGGCCCGAGCGGCTGGACTTCGTCGTCGCCGAACTGCCCGACCAGCCGCCGCGCCGCTTCACCTGGCGGGGGGAGCGGCACGAGGTGGTCCGCGCCGACGGGCCCGAGCGCATCCATGGCGAATGGTGGAAGCGCGCGACCGAGACGCATGCCACGCGCGACTATTTCCGCGTCGAGGACGAGCGCGGCCGCCGCTACTGGTTGTTCCGCCAGGGCGATGGCGAGCGCAGCGTGACCGGTGATCTCAGCTGGTACCTCCACGGCCTGTTCGGGTGAGCGCGATGTACAGCGAACTCCAGGTCACCAGCCATTATTCCTTCCTGCGCGGCGCCTCCGCGCCTTCCGAGCTGTTCGAGGCGGCGGCGGCGTTCGGCATGCCCGCGCTCGGCATCACCGATCACAACAGCGTCGGCGGCATCGTCCGCGGGCTGGTCGCGGCGGAGGAGACCGGCGTGCGCCTGGTCACCGGCTGCCGGCTGGATCTGACCGACGGCAGCGGCGTGCTGGCCTGGCCCGAGGATCTGGCCGCCTGGTCGCGGCTCACCCGGCTGCTCAGCATCGGCAAGGCGCGCGCTGATGCGCAGCATGGCGAGAAGGGGCAGTGCTTCCTCCATTGGGAAGACGTGGCCGGCCATGCGGACGGCCTCGTCGCCGCGTTGGTGCCCGGCATGGCGGACAGCGGCGACCCGGCCGCGCTGCGCTGGATGGCGGATGTGTTCGGGGAGCGCGGTCATGTCACGCTCACCCGTCATCGCCGTCCGCAGGAGGCAGTTCGGCTGCACGGGCTGGCAGAGGCCGCCGCCGCGCATGGCCTGACCCCGCTCGCCACCGGCGACGTGCTCTACCACCATCCCGACCGGCGGATGCTGCACGACGTGATGACCGCGATCCGCCACACCACAACCGTGGACGATCTCGGCTTCCGTCGCGCCCGCAGCGCCGACCGGCACCTCAAGCCCCCGCACGAAATGGCGCGCCGCTTCGCCGCCTGGCCCGAGGCGCTGCAGGCAGTCGAGGCGGTGGTCGAACGGTGCAGTTTCAATCCCCGCGAGCTCAGCAAGCTCTATCGCTATCCGGACGAAGTGGTGATGTCCGGCCGCAGCCCGCAGGCGGCGCTGGCCAAGCTGGCCCGCGATGCGCTCGCCGCGAAATTCCCGGAAGGGCCGCCGCCCGCCTATGCCGAACTGCTCGAGAAGGAACTGCGGCTGGTCGATACGTTCGGCTACGCGCCCTATTTCCTCACCGTCCATTCGATCGTCCGCTATGCTCGCGCGCAGGAGATCCTGTGCCAGGGGCGCGGCAGCGCGGCCAATTCGCTGATCTGCTTCCTGCTCGGCGTCACCTCGATCGACCCGGTGGTGCATAAATTGCTGTTCGAGCGGTTCATCTCCGAGGACCGCGACGAGCCCCCCGATATCGACGTCGATTTCGAGCATGAGCGGCGCGAGGAAGTGATCCAGTGGATCTACGAGACCTATGGCGCCCGCCATGCCGCACTCACCGCCGTGGTCAGCCGCTATCGTACAAGGGGGGCGGTGCGCGAGGTCGGCAAGGCGCTGGGGTTGCCCGAGGACGTCACCGCAGGGCTGGCGGGGCAGGTCTGGGGCTGGTCCAACGAAGGGGTGAGCGAGGCCGATGCCGCCGCGCTCAACCTCGACGCCAGCGAGCCGCGGCTGGCGCTGACGCTCGACCTTGCCCGCCAACTGATCGGTACCCCGCGGCACCGCTCGCAGCATCCCGGCGGCTTCGTGTTGGCCCAGGCCAATCTCGACGAGATCGTGCCGATCGAGCCGGCGGCGATGGTCGACCGGCGGGTGATCGAATGGGAGAAGGACGATATCGAGACGCTCGGCCTGATGAAGGTCGACATTCTCGGGCTCGGCATGCTCGGCTGCATGCGGCGCGCGTTCGATCTGCTCGAGCAGCACAAGGGCGTGAAGCTGACGCTCGCTTCGGATGCGATGCAGGATGATGATCCGGCCACCTTCGCGATGATCCAGAAGGCCGACACGCTCGGCACCTTCCAGATCGAGAGTCGCGCCCAGATGTCGATGCTGCCGCGACTGAAGCCACGGGAATTCTACGACCTCGTCATCCAGGTCGCGATCGTCCGGCCGGGGCCGATCCAGGGTGACATGGTCCACCCGTATCTCCGCCGGCGCGAGGGCAGGGAGAAGGTCGAGTATCCGAGCGAGGAACTGAAGGAAGTGCTGGAAAAGACCTTCGGTGTGCCGCTGTTCCAGGAACAGGCGATGAAAGTCGCCATCAAAGGGGCGGGCTTCAAGCCGGCCGAAGCCGATGCGCTGCGTCGGGCGATGGCGACGTTCAAGTCGACCGGCGGCGTCACCCATTTCAAGGAGAAGATGATCAGCGGGATGCTGAAGAAAGGCTACACGCAAGATTTTGCCGAGCGAACCTTCAAGCAGATCGAGGGGTTCGGCAGCTATGGCTTTCCCGAGAGCCACGCGGCGAGCTTCGCCAAGATCGCCTATGCGTCGAGCTGGATGAAGTGCCACCATCCCGACATTTTCTGTGCGGCGCTGCTCAACGCACAGCCGATGGGGTTTTACGCGCCCGCGCAGATCGTCCGCGATGCTCGAGAGCATGGGGTCGAGGTGCGCGCGGTGTGCGTCAACGACAGCGAGTGGGATACGCGGGTATTACAATCCTCCCCGGAACGGGGAGGGGGACCGCCGCCGAAGGCGGTGGTGGAGGGGGAGCCCGACAAGGGAATCCGGTGTGGAGCCCCCCCTCCACCATGTGCTGGCGCACATGGTCCCCCTCCCCGTGCCGGGGAGGATCTTGGGTTGCTCCCCCTTCGCCTCGGTCTGCGCGTCGTGCAGGGGCTCTCCGCTCGCGATACCGATGCGATCCTCGCCGCGCGCGCGGAACGCCCCTTCGCCTCGATCGAAGACGTCTGGCGGCGCGCTCGCGTCTCGCCCGCGGCATTGGAGAAGCTTGCCCACGCCGATGCATTCCGCTGTTTCGGGCAGGACCGCCGTCAGGCGCTCTGGGCGATCAAGGCGCTCGACCAGGCGCCGCTGCCGCTGTTCGCCGGGATCGAGGGGCCGATTCAGGCCGCCGAGCCGGCGGTCACACTCACCCCGCTCACCGCCGGGCGCGAGGTGGTGGAGGATTATCGCGCCACCCAGCTGAGCCTGCGCGCGCACCCGCTCCACTTCCTCCGCGGTACGCTCGCCGCGCGGCGGATCCGCCCGTGCGGCGACCTCAAGATGCTCAAGGACGGCGCCCGGGTGGAGGTGGCGGGGATCGTGCTCGTCCGCCAGAAGCCGGGCAGCGCCAAGAGCATCTTCCTCACGCTCGAGGACGAGACCGGCATCGCCAATGCGATCGTCTGGCCGGCGCGCTTCGCGCTTTACCGCCCGATCATCCTCGCCGCGCCGATGATTTCCGTGCATGGACGCCTCCAGCGCGAGGGCGAGGTGCTGCACCTGATCGCCGAGACGATCACCGACCTGACCGAGCTGCTGCGCAGTGTCGGCGCGCTCGACCTGCCGCGGATGACGATGCCCGGCGACGGCGCGACGCATGGCGGCACGATCGACTCGCGCGACCGCAAGGTCACCCGGTCGAGCGACCCCGCCCACGCCTATCCCAGGCAGCGCACGCCCGAGAGCTGGCCGTCGCGGCGCGAGGACATCATCCCCATCAAGTCGCACGATTTCCACTGACGGCCGATCCGGCACCGCGGCGCCGGATCGAGCCCCCGCTTACGCCGCCGGCTTCAGATAGCCGTGCATTCCCAGCCAGCGCGAAAACGCATCGAACCAGCCGGTGCTGGTCGTAGTCTTTTGATACATGCCGAAGCCGTGGCCACCCTGTTCGTAGAGGTGGAATTCGATCGGGCGCTTCGCCGCGCGCCAGCTTTCGATCAGCCCGAAATTGCCCCCGCCCATCAACGGATCGTCCGCCGCCAGCGCCACGAAAAGCGGTGGTGCACCCGCCGGCACGGTCACCGGCGCCAGCGATCCATAGATGGTGCCGATAAACGCCGGCGCAGCATCGCCGCCGGACAGCGTGGTCGCCATCGTCAGCATCGCGCCGGCCGAAAAGCCGATCATCCCGATCCGATCGCGATCGACATGCCATTCGTCCGCGCGCTTGCGGACCAACGCGAAGGCGGCGCGGGCATCGGCGATCTGCGGGGCAAGGCCCGCCACCGCCGCGTCGGGCGACGGTCGCGGCCGGCGGGCGACGCCCGAGAACATGTCGCGCATCGATTGTTCGAACGCCGCCATTTCCTGCGGCGTCTGACGAAGCCGGTATTTGAGCACGAATGCGGCCACGCCCTGCGCCGCCAGCGCGCGGGCGACATCCCAGCCTTCATTTTCCATCGACAGCGTCATGAAACCGCCGCCCGGCGCCACGATCACGGCCGCCCCGGTTGCCTTGGCCGGATCGGGCAGGAACGGCGTCAGCGTCGCGATGGTGACATTGCGGGCGAAGACGCTGCCATATTGGCTGTGCCACGATTCCGACGCGGTCGCATCGGGCAGCGGACCGGTGCCGAGTTCGATCGCGGTCGGCTGTGCCGGGATCGGGATCTGCACCATCTTGTCGTTCTGGGCGTGCGCCGATGGGATCGAACAGACGGCTGCAAGCGCCGCCAGGCACGTGCCGAGCTCCCGTCGCCATTGCTGTCGCCGCGTCTTTAGAGCCTTGTTCCGCATCATCCTCTCCCTGTGTTTACTCGGATTATTCCTCGTTCGCTGCCGGCGGGGCGGTCACCCCGGCCTCGGTCTGGCGGACCGGCTGCATCGTGCCGTCCGGATTGTATCGAAGATGCTCCGCGGTCACCGCTCGCCGCCCAAGCGCGCCGCCGACCCCGTCGATCGACAGCGTCGCGTTGTGCAGGAAGAGATACCAGTCGCCCTTGAACGCGGCGATCCCCGGATGGATGGTGAAGCTGCCCCTGGCCGAACCGGTCAATTCGCCGCGATAGGTCCAGGGACCACGGATCGATGATGCCGTGGCATAGGACACGCGCTCATCCTTGTGCGTCGAGCGATCGAGCGACGCATAGGTGAGGTAATAGAGCCCTTCCCGCTTGTGCAGCCAGGGGCCCTCCTCGAAATTCGGCGGGGTGATCTCGGTGATCGGCCCATCGATCTCGATCATGTTGGGCTTGAGCCGGGCGATATAGCATTGGCGATTGCCCCACGCGATCCAACTGGTGCCATCATCGTCGGTGAGGACCGTCGGATCGATGTCTTCCCAGCTGTGCGTGCCCTTGGGCGTCATTTCGTTGGTGATCAGCGCCGCGCCCTTGGCGTCGACGAACGGCCCTGTCGGGCTGTCCGACACAGCCACGGCGATCGCCTTGCCGGGGTGGCTCGCATCATGCTCGACCGCCGCATAGAGCCAGAATTTTCCATTCTTCCGAACGACCTGCGATGCCCAGGCGTCCTGCTTGGCCCATTTGAAGTCGGACACCTTCATGATCGGGCCGTGCGCGGTCCATTGGCGCATGTCGCTGGTCGAATAGACCAGCCACTCGCGCATGTTGAACATCTCGCCCGGCTTCGCCTCGTCATGGCCGACATAGAGGTACAGCCGGTCGTCGACGACGAGCGGCGCCGGATCGGCCGTGAAGGCATCGCGGAACAGCGGGTTGGCGCCCGGCACCGGCACCTGATCCTGTGCAGCGGCAGGCCAGGCGAGCAACATCGCGCCAATCGCCATCGCCTGCCATCGAAGCGCCGTCATCACCCCTCCCGCCTTTTTGTCGATATTTACTCCTACTAAATCAACGGTCAAGCGTGCGAAGAAGCGATCATCCGGCCACTTGCTGCTCGATCGTGCCGAAGATCGGATGCCGCTTCTCGTCTTCCATCCAGATGCGGACTGTGTCGCCGCTGCGGAGGAACGGTGTTTCGGGCTTGCCGTTCCGGATCGTCTCGATCGTGCGAAGCTCGGCGATGCAGCTATAGCCGACGCCGCCTTCGGCAACGGGCCGGCCGGGGCCGCCATCGGCATCGCGGTTGGAGACGGTTCCCGATCCGATGATCGTGCCGGCGCCCAGCGCCCGGGTCTTGGCGGCATGGGCGATCAGCGTGCCGAAGTCGAAAGTCATGTCGACCCCGGCATCGGCCCGCCCGAAGGGCTTGCCGTTCAGATCGACCATCAACGTGCCGCTCAGCTTGCCGTCGCGCCAGCGGTCGCCCAGCGCATCCGGCGTCACGAACACCGGCGAAAAAGTGCTGGCCGGTTTGGACTGGAAGAAGCCGAAGCCCTTGGCGAGTTCGCCGGGGATCAGGTTGCGCAACGATACGTCGTTGGTCAGTCCGACCAGGCGAATCGCCGCGATGGCCTCGTCCTGGCTGGCGCCCAGCGGCACATCGCCGGTCACCACCACCACCTCGGCTTCCAGGTCGCAGCCCCAGGCCTCGTCCTTCAGCGGAATCGGATCGCGCGGCCCGAGAAACCCGTCGGACCCACCCTGATACATCAGCGGATCGTGCCAGAAGCTGTCGGGCATTTCGGCGCTGCGCGCCTGCCGCACCAGCGCGACGTGGTTCACATAGGCCGATCCGTCCGCCCATTGATAGGCGCGCGGCAATGGCGCGGCGGCGTTGCGCTCGTGAAAGCGCATCATCGGAATCACTTCATGTTCCAGGTCCGTCGCCAGGTTGCGCAGCGCCGGTTCGAGCCTCTCCCAGTCGTCGAGCGCGGCTTGCAGCGTCGGCGCGATCGTCGTGGCGTCGGCGCACCAGGCAAGATCGTTCGAGACCACGACCAGGGCACCGTCACGACCCCGTTTCAAGCTGGCGAGTTTCATGCGTCCATCTCCTTGTCGCAACGGGCATAGAACAACGCGCATCGGTGCGGAACCGTTTGGCCGACAAAACAATTGTCGCCCGCGAGTTGACTCGAACCCCCCGGACCATCATCGCTTGTACATGGCCTCTCCGCTGCGCTTTCTGGATCACGGCGGCGACATGGCTGCCAGGATCCAGGCATTCGATTGGGGCAGCCACCCGTTCGGGCCGCCCGCGACCTGGCCCGAGCAGTTGCGCGTCATGGTCGACATGGCGCTGGCGTCCAGCTTTCCCACCGCGATCTACTGGGGCCCCGAGCTTCGCCTGATCTACAACGATGCCTGGGCGCACATCCCGGCCGATCGCCACCCCTGGGCGCTTGGTCGACCGGGGGCCGAGGTGTGGTCTGAAATCTGGGACGTGGTTGGCGCGCAGATGGCGGAGGTGTTCGCCACCGGGCGCGGGACGGCGAGCTACGATCAGCTGCTGCGGATGGCCAGAGACGGCGTGCAGCGTGACACCTGGTGGAACTACAGCCTGACACCTATTCGGGATGGCGAGGGCAATATCCTCGGCATTCTCAACCAGGGCAACGAAACCACCCGGGCCGTGCTTGCCGAGCGTAGCCAGCAGGCCGAGGTCGAGCGGCTTCGCGACTATTTTCAGCAGGCCCCCGGCGCGATCGCGCTGCTGGAGGGACCGCAGCATGTGTTTGCGGTGGCCAATCCGGCCTATCTCGATCTTGTCGGCCGGACCGACATCGTCGGGAAACGGGTTGCCGATGCGTTGCCCGAGGTCGCTGCCCAAGGCTATGTCGAGGTGCTGGACGAGGTCTATCGTACCGGGCGCGCGCATCGTGCGCTGGAGCAGGAAGTGTTTCTGCAACGCCAGGCGGATGGCGAGCCCGAGTGCCGAATTCTCGATTTCGTGTTTCAGCCGATCCATAACGGCAACAGCGCGCCGACCGGAATCTTCATCGCCGCGACCGACATTACCGAACGCGCACTTGCCGAACGCGCGCTGCGCCGTAGCGAGGAGCGATTGCAGCTCGCGCTCGATGCGACGGCGGGGCTTGGCACCTGGGACTGGACGGCGGAGAGCGGCACGATCAGCGGTGACGGCCGCTTCGCCAAGCTGTTCGGCATCGAGCCCGATCGGGTGGGTGTCGGCATCGCCTTCGCGCGTGCGCTCAGGTTCGTATATGGCCCGGATCGTGCCGCGCTGGTCGCCGCGATGCGTCATGCTGTGCGGACGCGCGACCCGCTCTCGGTCGAATTCCGCATCGTTCGGAGCGACGGCGAGGTCCGGTGGCTGCTGACGCAGGGGCGAAGCATCCACGACGATGCGGGCCGCCCGGTTCGTTTTCCCGGCGTGAGCCTGGACATCACCACGCGAAAGGCGGCCGAGGAGGCGGTCGAGCGCATGGCGTCCGAGCTGCAGCAGGCAACCGATACCCAGTCGTTCCTCCACGGGCTCGCCGAGCGGCAACGTAGCCTCGACACACCCGACGCGATCATGCGGCTCGCGGCTGCCGAGATCGGCGAGCGGCTGAAGCTGGATCGCGTTGGCTTCTATCGCGTGCAAGGCGACACGATCCATCACGGTTTCGGCTGGAGCAACGGCGTGCTACCGACGCTCGAGGGCGCAATGCCCATCGATGCGGTCCAGCCGCTTGTCGACGACTATCGTCGGGGCCGAACGGTCGTGCTCGAAGACAGCGGCGCAACCTACCCCGACTCGCTGCTCAGTCGCGTCTCTCCATCCGCGATCGGCGTGCCGTTGCTGCGCGGCGGCCAGTGGGTGGCG
Source organism: Sphingomonas sp. RS6 (assembly GCF_054489705.1). Lineage (NCBI taxonomy): Bacteria > Pseudomonadati > Pseudomonadota > Alphaproteobacteria > Sphingomonadales > Sphingomonadaceae > Sphingomonas > Sphingomonas sp. RS6. The sequence continues at coordinate 560,449 of NZ_JBTMWM010000001.1, read as the reverse complement.
ACCTTCTATGCCAATTGCGCCACGACTCGCCCCTGGGGTGCGGAGGAAGTCGCCTTTGTCGAGACGGTCGTCGAATCGACCTGGGACGCGGTCGAGCGTGCCGATGCCGTCCAGGCGCTCCGGGCAAGCGAGGAGAAGTTCCGCGCCATCGCCAATTCGATCGATCCGATGGTGTGGTCGACGCGGCCGGACGGATTCCACGACTATTTCAACGATCGGTGGTACGAATTCACCGGCGTCCCGCGCGGCGCCACCGACGGCGCGGCCTGGAGCGAAGTGTTCCACCCCGACGACCGCAGCCGTAGCGCACGGCTATGGGCGCAGTGTCTGGCGACCGGCGAGCCCTATCACATCGAATACCGGCTGCGGCACCATTCGGGCGTGTACCGCTGGGTGCTCGGTCGCGCCCAGCCGGTTCGCGACGATTCCGGGCGGATCATCCGCTGGTTCGGCACCTGCACCGACATTCAGGAAATCGTCGACGCGCGCGAAGTCCTAGCGCGCTCGCGCGAGGAGCTGGAGGCCGAGATCCGCCAGCGCACCGCGCAGCTGATGACCGCCGAGGCGCAGTTGCGCCAGGCCCAGAAGATGGAGGCGGTGGGCCAGCTGACCGGCGGTATCGCGCATGATTTCAATAACATGCTCGCCGTGGTGATCGGCGCGCTCGATCTGATGGAACGGCGGCTGGCGCAGGGGCGGGCCGATGTGGAGCGCTATCTGGTCGCGGCGCGCGACGGCGCTTCGCGCGCCGCGGCGCTGACGCAGCGGCTGCTCGCCTTTTCCCGCCAGCAGCCGTTGGCACCGGTGCCGCTCGACACCGGCGAGATGCTGAGCGGCATGATCGAATTGCTGGTGCGTGTGCTAGGCGAGCGGATCACGATCGAAACGGCGTTTCACGACGATACTCGCGCCGTGGTCGCCGATCGCAACCAGCTCGAGAATGTGGTGCTCAACCTGGCGGTCAATGCCCGCGACGCCATGACGAGCGGGGGCACGCTGTCGATCGAGACCCGGAATCGGTTGATCGAGGGCGATCAGGCCGCGCGCTACGAAATCGCGGCCGGCGACTATGTCGAGATCGCAATCCGCGACACCGGCATCGGCATGCCGCCGGACATCGTCCAGCGCGCGTTCGATCCGTTCTTCACCACAAAGGGGGTGGGCAAGGGCACCGGCCTCGGGCTCAGCCAGGTCTTTGGTTTTGCCCGCCAGTCGGGCGGCCATGTCGGGATCGAAAGCTTCGAAGGGCAGGGCACGACGGTGCGGATGTGGCTGCCCGCGAGCGCGATGCCGGTCGCCGCAACCGCCACGCCGCTGGCCGCGGATACGCTGCCCCGTGCCCGGCCCGGCGAAGCGGTGCTCGTCGTCGAGGATGAGGACCGGGTTCGCGGGTTTTCGGTCGAGGCGCTTCGCGAGCTTGGCTATGGCGTCAGCTTCGCGCGCGACGGGGTCGAGGCGCTGCGAATGCTCGATCGGCAACAGTCGGTGTCGTTGCTGTTCAGCGACGTGGTGATGCCCGAAATGGGCGGTCGCGAACTGGCAGCGCGCGCGCGTGCGCAATGCCCGGGGCTGCGCGTGCTGCTCACCAGTGGCTATGTGCCGGACGGCCAGCAGCCCGAGGATGAGACGATTCTCGCGAAACCGTTCGACATCGTCCGGCTGGCCAATGCCGTTCGCCAGGCGCTCGACGCCTGATCTTTCCAGCCGGTGCCGTGCCGGGCCTTGACGACGGCGCCCGCTTTCGCCATTCGCCGCCCCGGCTGCGGGCACATGATCGCCCGGCCATCTGATCCGCCCGGTCGCCGAGTCCTGTCGAAGGGCGGCCTGGGTCCGCCCCGGCAGGCGGAGAAGTTGTATTCATGGCTAATGTTGCAGTGATCGGCGCCCAGTGGGGCGATGAGGGCAAGGGCAAGATCGTCGACTGGCTCGCCGAGCGTGCCGACGTGGTCGTGCGCTTCCAGGGCGGGCACAATGCCGGCCACACGCTGGTGATCGGTGAAAAGGTCTACAAGCTCTCGCTGCTCCCCTCGGGCATCGTCCGTGGGACGCCGAGCGTGATCGGCAACGGCGTGGTGCTCGATCCCTGGGCACTCAAGGCCGAGGTGGAGAAGCTGCGCGAGCAGGGTGTCGACGTGACCCCGGACACGCTCAAGATCGCCGATACCTGCCCGCTGATCCTGCCATTCCACCGCGATCTCGATGCGCTTCGCGAGGACGCGAGCGGCGCAGGCAAGATCGGCACCACCCGTCGCGGCATCGGCCCGGCCTATGAGGACAAGGTCGGCCGCCGCGCGATCCGCGTCTGTGATCTCGCTAATCTCGATTCGATTCAGCCGCAGGTCGATCGTCTCGCCGCGCACCATGATGCGCTGCTCGCCGGCTTTGGCCAGCCGCCGATCAACCGCGAGGGGCTGCTGAACGAGCTGCGCGAGATTGCGGGCTTCGTGCTGCCCTTCGTCCAGCCGGTGTGGAAGATGCTCAACGAGGCGCGGTCGCGCGGCCGCCGCATCCTGTTCGAAGGCGCGCAGGGCGTGCTGCTCGACATCGACCATGGCACCTATCCGTTCGTCACCTCGTCCAACACCGTGTCGGGTACTGCGGCGAGCGGCAGCGGCATGGGGCCGGGGGCGGTGGGCTTCGTGCTCGGGATCGCCAAGGCCTATACCACCCGCGTCGGTTCGGGCCCGTTCCCGACCGAGCAGGATAACGACGTGGGCGAACGGCTCGGCACGCGCGGGCATGAGTTCGGCACCGTCACCGGGCGCAAGCGCCGGTGCGGCTGGCTGGATGCGGTGCTGCTGCGCCAGTCGGTCGCGGTCTCGGGCATTACCGGCATCGCGCTGACCAAGCTGGACGTGCTTGACGGGTTCGAGGAGATCCAGGTCTGCACCGGCTATCGGCTGAACGGTGAGGTTCTGGATTACTACCCCGCCAGCGCGCCGGACCAGGCGGCGGTGGAGCCGATCTACGAGACGATGGAAGGCTGGTCCGAATCGACCTTCGGCGCGCGCAGCTGGGCCGATCTGCCGGCGCAGGCGATCAAATATATCCGTCGCGTCGAAGAGCTGATCCAGTGCCCGGTGGCGCTGGTTTCCACTAGCCCCGAGCGTGACGACACCATCCTCGTCCGCGATCCCTTCGCCGACTGAACCGCGCGGACGCTAACAGGGGCGGCGCACCTGCACCGCCCCTGCAGCGTTCCGCCGAACGCACCCCTGATCAACACCCGAGCGGGTGCTCAACACGGGCCCGCATGTCGGATCAATCGGGCTTGCGCGCCTTCGGACGGTCCGCCGATTCGCCCGGCGTCATGGCATCATCCTGCCCCGGCTCGGCCTGGGTGGTGCCTTCGTCGTCGGTCGTCGTGCGGGGCTCGGTCGTCGTCGACGAATCGGGGGTGGGCATCGTCGTCGTCGCATCAGGCTGCGTCGGCGGCGTGTTCGCATCCGGTGTCGGCATGGTCGTCTGATCCGCCGGCGGCGGCATCGTCTGATCCTGCGGAGTCGTTTGTGCGAACGCCGCGGGGGCGGCAACAAGAGCGGCGGCAGAGATCAACAATTTCATGTACATAATGTGCGTCCTTGGTCAGTTTCCAAGAACCCATTAACGCCGCTTCGACTTGATGGTTACCGCCGGACCTTTCAGCTCAACGCGCGTTGGAAACAGTTTTCGGCCCAACCGACCGGCAGTTCAGCCCATCTGCGCGCGATGAAGCAGTTTCTGATCGGCAAGCACCAGCGCTACCATCGCCTCGACCACCGGCACGCCGCGAATCCCCACGCAGGGATCATGACGGCCCTTGGTGCGAATCTCGCTCGCTTCGCCCTCGCGCGTCACGGTTTCCACGGGGATCAGGATCGAACTGGTCGGCTTGAACGCCACGCGCATCCGCACCGGCTGGCCGGTGGCGATACCCCCCGCAATGCCGCCGGCATGATTGGCCAGGAACGCGACGCCGCCGTCGCCCGCCGGGCGCATCGCATCGGCATTCTCCTCGCCGCGCAGGGCGGCGGCTGCAAAGCCGTCGCCGATCTCGAACCCCTTCACCGCGTTGATGGACATGCATGCCGCCGCCAGTTCGCTGTCGAGCTTGGCGTAGAGCGGCGCGCCCCAGCCCGCCGGCACGCCGGTCGCCTCGCACGCCACCACGGCGCCCAGCGACGAGCCGTCCTTGCGGGCGGCATCGACCAGCATTTCCCAGCGTTGCGCAGCCTGCACGTCGGGGCAGAAGAACGGGTTGTTGCCGATCTCGGCCGCGTCGAAATGCGCATAGTCGATCGCATCGCCGCCGACCGACTCGACCCAAGCGGTAATCGTCACCTCGGGGATCACCAGCCGCGCGACTGCGCCGGCCGCGACGCGCGACGCCGTCTCGCGTGCCGACGATCGCCCGCCGCCGCGATAGTCGCGAAAGCCGTATTTCTGGTCATAGGCATAATCGGCATGGCCGGGGCGATAGGCCTTGGCGACGTTCGAATAATCCTTCGATCGCTGGTCGACATTATCGATGTGCAGCGCGATCGGCGTGCCGGTGGTGCGGCCTTCGAACACGCCGGAAAGGATGCGGACCTGGTCCGGCTCCTGACGCTGGGTGGTAAAGCGCGACTGGCCGGGGCGGCGGCGATCGAGAAACGGCTGGATGTCCGCTTCGCTCAGCGTCAGCCCCGCCGGGCAGCCATCGACCACCGCCCCGATTGCCGGGCCGTGGCTTTCGCCCCAGGTGGTGAAGCGGAATACGCGGCCGAAGCTGTTGAACGACATCGGCGCCAGTCTCCCCGCCCGTTGAACCCGGCGACCGTTTCGCAGGTGTCGCCGCCGGCGGCAAGCCCTGCCCCGGGCGGGCTTATCCGTCGATGAAGCGGGGCGCGCGCTTCTGCATGTTCGCCATCACCGCCTCGATCTGGTTCGGCGAACGCAGCAGGGCCATCTGCTCGGCGCTCTCGGCGAGCAGCACCGATGCGGTATCGCCATCATGCCCGGCGAGCCGCTTGGCGGCGCGCACCGCATCGGGGTTTTGCCCGGCGATCGTCCTGGCGAGTGCCATCGCCTCGGCATGCGGATCGCCGGCAAGCCGCGTCACGAAGCCGAAAGACTGCGCTTCAGCCGCATCGAAGGTCCGTGCGGTGTACACCAGTTCGCGCAGCACATCGTCGCGCACTGTGCCGCGCCACAGCGCAAACCCGGCCATGTCGGGAACGATGCCCCATTTGAGTTCCATCACCGACAATTGCGTGTCGGGCGCGGCGATCCGCACATCGGCGCCGCTCGCGATCTGGAGCCCGCCGCCCAATGCGACGCCGTGGACGGCGGCGATCACCGGCACCGGCAATGTCCGCCAGCCCCACGCCACCTGCTGGAACCGGTTGGCGATGCCGTGGGTGCGCGCCATCAGGTCTCCGGCATCGCCGGCAGCCATGCTGGCCATGTCGAGCCCGGCGCAAAAGGCGCGTCCCTCGCCGGAGAGCACCACCGCGCGCAGGCCGGGCTGGGCCGCCAGCGCGTCGATCGTTGCGATGATCGCATCGAACATGGCGGGATCGAGCGCGTTCATCTTGTCCGCACGTGCCAGCCGGACATCGGCAATGCCCGCATCGAACGTCCAGCGTAGCCGCTCGCCCATCATCCCGCTCCCGTCACCCTCGTTCGGGCAAGGCATGCCGCACGCGGGCGGGCAAAGGCAATGGCGAGCGCGCCTCAGTTTCGCTCGGCGGCGGGATCGACCAAGCGATAGCCACGGCCCTTGTCGGTACGCAGCAGCCGGTCGGGAGTGTCGCGGTCGAGCTTGGCCCGAAGGCGCGAGACATGAACCTCGACGACGTTGGTACCCGGATCGAAGCGCAAGCCCCAGACCGCCGCCAGCAACTCGTCCCGGCTCACCGTGCGGCCGGCATTGCGTGCGAGATGGAGCAGCAGCGCGAACTCGCGCGGCAGCAGATTGAGTGCGCGTCCGTCGCGCCGGGCGCTGCGGGCGAGCAGGTCGATCTCGATTCCCCCGAGAAACAGGCGGTGGCGCCCGCGCAGCCGTGCCGCCAGCCGCGCGGCGATTTCGCCGGCCGAGGTGGGCAGTGCCACGGCATCGTCGGCGCCGGCATCCAGCGCCTCGGCGATGTCGCCGCCGCGCGGCAGGACGAGGATCAGCAGCCCGCGCCATCCCGCCGATCGAATCCGCGCGACGTCGCCGCGACTGCGTGCCCCACCCGGCAAGACAAGCGCCTCCGCGTCGATCCCGGCGGCATAGGGAACCAGGCGAAGCCCGCGCCGCGCCGCCGCTTCGGCCAGATTTGGAATGTCCAGCGCGGATGCAATCGTCCCAGCCATTGCACGCAAACTAGCCTTTGGTGACGCCTCGCCGGTCGAATTCTGTCCGTTATGGAGCAGCTTGAGCGTCCCGCGCTGTTCGCCGGCGCGCCGCGTATCCCGCGACATAGGCGCTGCTGTCGCGGCTTGCCCGATCCCATAGCGAGTCGGCCATCGTCGGCTGGGCCGAGGCGAGCGCGTCGATCGCGGTCACGCGCATCCGATCGCATGGATGATGCAGGGCGAACCGCTCGGCCAGGTCGAGTCCATTCGCGGCATGGACGGCAAGGGCCACCAGCGTCTCCGCCCCGGTGGTGGTCAAGTTCTCGGCGATCGTGCCGCGCGCGACGTCGAAGCGGAACTGTTCGACCCAGGGCTGGGCGGGATCCGATCCGAGGATGTTGAGCGACACCGAGAAGCGGTCGGGCGGAAGCTGCACATGAATGTCCCGCCGCATCCGGTACAGCATCAGCATGTCGGGCTCGAGCCGCTGCCGGCCGATAAACCGCAGCTCCACGTCTTCGCCCGGTAGCCCGACGAGCGCGTCGGGATCATATTCGTAATAGTCGCTCCAGTAACCGGGGCCGAGATAGCCATAGGTCAGAAACGAGAAATTGTGATCGTGCGGCATGTCGTAGAAAAAGGCGGCGGCGCCGCTCGCGCGCATCGCCGCATCGCCGCGCGAGGGCCAGAAATTGGCACGCAGCACATAGCGGCCGGTGGGTGGCCGCAGCAGAAACACCTGCGGCCCATAGGCGCCGAGCGTCGTCTGGCCCGTGCACCGCGTCTTGAGCTCGTCGATCGCCAGGTCGGCGAGGAACGTCCGGTTGCGGCCGAGCCTCGCCAGCAACGGGCCGAGCGATGCGAAGGCGTCCTCGTCGCGCGGATCGATCGGCCGCGTCGCCAGCGCCTCGATAAGATCGTCTAGCGCGATCGCATCGTCGCTGCCGGCATCGATCAGGCGGGGCACGGCGCAGCCTCCATGCGGGTTTCGACGAGTGCGCGGGCGGCGGTGGCGGCGGCGCGAACCTCCGGGTGCGGATCGAGTGTGGCCATTTCGATCAGTCGCGGCAGCGCCGCCCTCGCATCGAGCGCCAGCCATTCGCGCATCGCATTCCACCGCACGTGAAAGGCCGGGTCGCGCGTCGCTGCCAGGAATGCCGGGCCGGCGTCGCTGCGGCCGCTGTGGCGAAGGAACGCTAGCAGCATTTCGACGCGCGATGCGCCGTCGTCGGCGCTGGCGATGCGGGCAAGGCGCAGGCGGTCGTCATAGCCGCGCATCAGCGCCGACGCGCCCGCCCGGATCGTCGCCGTCAGCGTGACGATGTCGTGCCGCGCGCCATAGGGTAGCTGTGCCTCGATGCGGCCGTCGAGCCGATCGACCTGGCCGTCGCGCGGCTGAAAATCGGCGATCGGCAACGGGCTTGCCGCGTTCGCGGCGGAAAAGCCGGGCGATGCCGGCTCGGTGCGCCAGCGCCGCCATCGTGCGCCGCCGGTGCGGATATAGCGCGTCACGGCCACCCGGCCGGTGAAGACGATCGACGGGGGCTGCGGCGCCGCCCTTGCCAGCGCCGCGGCATTGGTGACGCTCATGGTCAGGGTGGCGACCGGACTGTCGAACAATAGGGCCCCCGATCGCAATGCGTCGCGGCTGGCGCGCAGCGGCGGTTCGAACCACGGATCGGCTGCCAGCGCTGTGACCAGCGGATCGAGCAGGTCGCCGATCCAGCCGCTATCCGCAAGCAATGCCGCCGCTCGATCGGCCGCCGGATCGGCACAATCGAGCGGGCAATCGGCAAAGGTCGCGCGCAGCCTTTCCTGCACGGGAAGCGTTTTCCACGCGCCGACGATCGCGAGCGAGCGGGCTCGCGATGCCGCGATGTCGGCGCGCATCGCGTCGGAAGGGGCGCGCATCGCCGATCAGGGCGCCATTTCGTAGATCAGAATTGCGATGCCGACGATGAAATCGAACAGGTCGTCCACGCCCTTGACCTCGGCCACGCGGAGCGCGCCGCTCATCGCCACCTGTGTCCCCAGTTCCGCGATGTCCGCGATATCGATTTGCAGCAGTGTCATCTTTCACCCCCGATCAACCGCATGGCCGGACGCTAGGCGGAGCCCGGGGGGCGCTCACGTTAATTCGGTGTAATGTTTGCGCGGCGGGCAGGGGGCGGGTAGGTCATGGCACGATGTCGACTTCCTCTGATCCAGCGCCGCCGCCCGGCTTCGATCCCCAACGCTTCTTCAACATGCCGTTCGCCAATCACGGACGGCGGCTGGGCATCGGCTATCGCGCGCACGGGCCGGACTGGGCCGAGCTGGAACTGCCCTATCAGCCCGATCTGGTTGGCCAGCCCGAAGGCGCGATCCTGGCGTCGGGGCCGATCCTGGCCTTGATGGACATGGCGGCTAGCGTGTCGGTGTGGCTTCGTGCCGGCACGTTCAAGGCGCATGCCACGCTCGATCTGCGGATCGACTATCTTCGTCCGGCGCGCGGCGGGCAGACGGTGGTCGGGCGCGGCGAATGCTATCGGCTGACGCGGTCGATCGCGTTCGTCCGCGGCCAGGCGCATGACGGCGATCCGTCCGATCCGCTGGCGCATGTCGCCGGCACCTTCATGGCGACGGAGGGCTATTGGTGACGCTGCCGCCCTATGCCGCGCTGCTCGGCCTGACGATCGAGCCCGATCCGCGCGCACCCGTTCTGGTGATGCCGTTTTCGGGCGATGTCGTCGGCCGCCCCGGCTTCGTTCATGGCGGCGCGATCGGCGGCTTGCTGGAAATGGCGGCGGTCGGTGCGCTGCTCCAGGCGCTCGACGCCGATGGCGGCGGCCGGGTCAAGCCGATCAACGTCACGGTGGATTATATGCGCGGCGGCCGCGAGAAGGAGACCCGCGCACGGGGCACGGTGACGCGGCTCGGCAACCGCGTCGCCAATGTCAGCGCCATCGCCTGGCAGGACGAAGAAGATCGGCCGATCGCCGCCGCGCGGATGAACTATCTGATCGTTCGTTGATCGCGCACCCGGCGCTGGGCGTCACTGTTTCGGGCTGAGCCGCAGCAGCCAGCCGCCGGCGCCGCGGCCGCCGTCCTCCAGCAGCCAGACCGAGCCGTCGGGGGCCTGCGCGACGTCGCGGATGCGCGTGCCCATGTCCCATTGATCGGCCTTGCGCGGGTTGGTGCCGTCGAGCGCGATGCGGATCAGCGCCTGGCCGGACATCGCACCCATCAGCAGCGATCCCTTCCACCGCGGAAACTGGTCGCCGGTATAATAGACCATTCCCGCCGGCGACACGGATGGCACCCAGTGCAGCTTCGGCATTTCATAGCCGTCGCCCGGTGCCGGCTTGGGGATCGGCGTGCCATTGTAGTTTTCGCCGAACGACACGTTGGGCCAGCCATAATTGGCGCCCTTGACGATCAGGTTGAGCTCGTCGCCGCCCTGCGGTCCCATTTCATGTTCCCACAGATTCCCGGCCGAATCGAACACCAGGCCATAGGGATTGCGATGCCCGCTGCTCCAGATCGCGGCCGGGGCGGGGTTGGGGCCGTCAAAGGCGAAGGGGCGGCCCTTGGCCGTCTTGGCCGCTTCGCTGTCCTGCGGCGGATCGATCACCTGCACCGTCTGGGCGCCGGTCTTGCCCGCGGCCGGATTGTCGGGCGCGGGCTTGCCGTCGAGCGTCAGGTGAAGGATCTTGCCGATCGCCTGGTTCGGGTCCTGCGCGGGCGTGAAGCGCTGGCGCTCGCCCGAGGCGAGGAACAGCGATTTGCCGTCGGGCGCAAAGGCGATCACCGCGCCGAACTGGCCGCCATTGCCGTCCGACCCGGAACGGAACAGCACCTCAACGCCGTCGAGCCGGGGCGCCATCGCCCGGCCGCGCGTCAGCCGGGCGCGCGCCAGGGCGAGCGCGCTGCCGTTCGCGCGCGGCTCCGAATAGGTGAAGTAGATCATGTTGCTTGTCGCGAAGTCGGGTGCGAGCGCGACGTCGAGCAGGCCGCCCTGGCCCGGCGTCGCCACCTTGGGCACGCCCGTCACTTCGGCGGTCTCGCGACCTGCCTGCCAGAGCTGAAGATGGCCCGGCTTCTCGGTGATCAGCGCGGCACCGTCGGGCAGAAAGGTGACGGCGAACGGTGAATCGAAATCGGCGATGCGCGTCACGTTGAATGGCAGTCCGGCCGGAACCGGCGCCGGTTCGCCCTTTGGCGCGGGCGCGGCGGCGGCTGCCGCCTGTGAGTCGTTCTCGCGCGCATTCGATCCCTGGGGCGAGCAGGCGGCGGTAAGACACAAGGCGATCAATAGCGGCGAACGGTGCATCTTCTCTCTCCCGCGGTTGCGCATGGCGGACGCAAGGCCAGTCGTTTTCGCCGGGGATTACAACCCCTTTCTCGCGAAAACGCATCCTGTGCCCCGCGCCCTCTTGCTCCACAACGCTCGAGCGCGTATATCGCCCATGCTTTCTCGGACATCGTCAAACATGGTCGAGGTCGGAGCCTACCGGGCCCCGGCGGCGAAGCTGCTTGGACATGTTGCGGAGTATCGCGTGGCGGACATCGCCCATTTGACCCGACTGATCGAACCCGAAGTGCAGGCCTTGGGCTTTGCGCTGGTGCGGGTGAAGATGTTCGGCGGCGTCAGCGATCCGACGCTGCAGGTGATGGCCGAGCGGCCGGACACGCGCCAGCTGACGATCGACGATTGCGCCGATCTGTCGCGCCGCGTCTCCGATCTGTTCGATGCGCTCGAGGCCGAGGGGCGCGATCCGATCGATCATGCCTATCGACTGGAAGTCAGTTCGCCGGGCATCGACCGGCCGCTCACCCGGCTGCAGGATTTCGAGGACTGGAAGGGCCATGAGGCCCGGATCACGCTTGCCGAGAAGCTCGACGGGCGCAAGCAGTTCAAGGGCGATCTCGCCGGCATCGACGCGGCGGCTGCCAGTATCGCGATCGTCACGCAGGACGGTGCCAGCCATGTGCTGCCCTTCGCCGCGATCGAGGATGCCAAGCTGACGATGACCGACCGTCTGATCGCCGCAACCGCGCCGCTCTCTTCCGAGGGCGCCGACAAGATTATCGAAGTGGAAGGATAAGTCCGAATGGCCACCGCCATTTCCGCCAACAAGGCCGAGCTGCTCGCGATCGCGGACGCGGTTGCGCGTGAAAAGCTGATCGACAAGGCCATCGTCATCGAGGCGATGGAAGACGCGATCCAGCGCGCCGCGAAGAACCGCTACGGCGTCGAGAACGACATTCGCGCGAAGCTCGATCCGGTGTCGGGCGATCTCCGCCTGTGGCGCGTGGTCGAGGTGGTCGAGCAGGTCGACGATTATTTCAAGCAGGTCGACCTGAAGGGCGCGCAGAAGCTCCAGAAGGGTGCGAAGATCGGTGACTTCATCGTCGATCCACTGCCTCCGATCGAGTTCGGCCGCATCCAGGCGCAGGCGTCGAAGCAGATCATCTTCCAAAAGGTCCGCGATGCCGAGCGCGAGCGGCAGTTCGAAGAGTTCAAGGATCGCGTCAACGAGATCATCACCGGGGTGGTGAAGCGCGTCGAGTTCGGCCATGTCGTCGTCGACCTCGGCCGCGCCGAAGGCGTGATCCGTCGCGACCAGCAGATCCCGCGCGAAGTGGTGCGCGTCGGCGATCGTGTCCGCTCGGTGGTGCTCAACGTCCGCCGTGAGAATCGCGGTCCGCAGATATTCCTGAGCCGGGCGCACCCCGAATTCATGAAGAAGCTGTTCGCGCAGGAAGTGCCCGAAATCTACGACGGCATCATCGAGATCAAGGCCGCCGCCCGCGACCCGGGCAGCCGCGCCAAGATCGGCGTGATCAGCCATGACGGCTCGATCGATCCGGTCGGCGCCTGCGTCGGCATGAAGGGCAGCCGCGTCCAGGCCGTCGTGCAGGAAATGCAGGGCGAGAAGATCGACATCATCCCCTGGTCGCCCGACACCGCCACCTTCGTCGTCAACGCGCTGCAGCCGGCGAATGTCAGCCGCGTCGTGATCGACGAGGAAGAGGATCGCATCGAAGTGGTCGTCCCCGACGATCAGCTTAGCCTGGCGATCGGTCGTCGCGGCCAGAATGTCCGCCTCGCCAGCCAGCTCACCGGCAAGGCGATCGACATCCTCACCGAGGCGGATGCGAGCGAGAAGCGCCAGAAGGAATTCGTCGAGCGTTCGGAAATGTTCCAGAACGAGCTCGACGTCGACGAGACGCTGGCCCAGCTGCTGGTCGCCGAAGGCTTCGGCGCGCTGGAAGAAGTTGCCTATGTCGAGCTCGACGAGCTGGCGGCGATCGAGGGCTTCGACGAGGATCTCGCGCAAGAACTGCAGAATCGCGCGCAGGAAGCGCTGGAGCGCCGCGAGGAAGCCAATCGCGAGGAGCGCCGTGCGCTGGGCGTCGACGATGCGCTGACCACGATGCCGTATCTGACCGAGGCGATGCTGGTCACGCTCGGCAAGGCGGGCATCAAGACGCTCGACGATCTGGCGGACCTCGCCACCGACGAGCTAGTCGAGCGCAAGCGCGCCGAGCCGCGTCGCCGCGGCGAGGATGCTGCGCGCAAGTCCGAGCAGAAGGGTGGGATTCTGGCCGAATATGGCCTGAGCGATGAGCAGGGCAACGAGATCATCATGGCTGCCCGCGCGCACTGGTTCTCGGAAGAGGACGCCGAGGTTGTCGACGAGGAGGACGCTGTTGCGGACTCCGAACAATGAGACGGCTGGGGTAAACCCACGCGCTTCCCGCGCGCGGGAAGCCGACAGCGACGGCGCGATCCGCACCTGCATCCTGTCGCGGGCACAGGCGCCACGCGACGGGCTGCTGCGCCTTGTGCTCGCGCCCGATGGCGTCGTTTGGCCCGATGTTCGGGCCAAGGCGCCGGGGCGCGGCGCATGGATCGGCGTCGATCGTGCCGGGCTCGTGGCGTCGCGCGAGAAGGGGCGTCTGAAAGCGGCGTTGTCGCGCGCCTTCCGCACCGGCGACGTCGTCGTGCCCGACGATCTCGAGGACAGGATCGAGCAGCAGTTGCAGCGCACCGCGCTCGACCGGCTCGGGCTGGAGGCGAAGAGCGGTCATATCGTCATCGGCACCGAGCGCATCGAAAAGGCGGCGCGCGCGGGCCAGCTTCACCTGTTGCTCCATGCCGCCGATGCCGGCGAAGACGGCAGCCGCCGCCTTGCCCAGGCGTGGCGCGTGGGCCGGGATCGCGAAGGAACTTCGCTCAAGGGCTTAACATTGCCCATCCCGCGCACCATATTGTCCTTGGCGCTTGGCCGCGAAAATGTGGTACACGCCGGTCTTATCGACGCCCGGGCGGCGAAGCGGGTGAGCGAAGCGCTCGACCGCTGGCTGCATTTTATCGGACCCGACTCGACGAGCGCGACTTGCGAAACAGGCTCGCAAGGCGCATCGGCATTTCCGTCCGGCGTGCCATTGAACGACGAACATTACGAGGAACTTGAGTAGCCGCATGAGCGACACCGAAAACGAGAAGCCGAAACTGGGCATGCGCGCGCCGCTGGGACTGAAGCGCACGGTAGAGACTGGCAAGGTGAAGCAGAGCTTCAGCCACGGCCGGTCGAACACCGTGGTCGTCGAGGTCAAGCGCCGCCGTGTTCTCGGCCCGCAGGGTGCGCCGACCGAGGAGCAGGCGCCAGCGCCCGCCCCGGCTGCTCAGGCACCGCAGGCGGAGCCTGCGCGTCCCGCGTCGCCCCCGCCGGCCCAGCCGCGTCGCCCCGCCGACAATCTGTCGCCGCAGGAGCGCCAGGCGAAGCTGCTGCGCGAGGCCGAAGAACAGCGCATGCAGATGCTCGAGGAAGCGCGTCGCCGCGAAGAGCGCGAGCGTGCCGAATCCGCCGAGGAAGAGCGTCGCCGCGCCGAGGAGCGCGAGCGTGCCGAAGCGGCGGCGGCAGCCGAAGCGGCGGCCGCATCGAAGCAGGCGGCGGAGTCCGCACCGGCCCCGGCGGCCGAGCCAGTCGCCGAAGCGTCCGAGGCCAAGCCGGCCGAGGCGAAGGCTGCGGCTGAACCCGCCCCGGAAACGCCCGCCAAGGCCGCAGCAGCGAAGCCAGCTGGCGAAGCCAAGCCTGCGCCCGCGCCCAAGCGCCCGGTGCCGACCGGCCCGATCAGCCTGCAGCTCGATCCGAGCCTGCCGGCGCCGCGCCGCTTCACCCCGGTGCAGCGGCCCGAAATCCCGAAGCCTGCGCCCAAGCCGAAGCCCGCTGCGGAAACCCGCGAACAGGCGGCGCCGGCCCAGCGTGCGGCTGCCCCGGCGGCCGGTGCTGCGCCTTCGCGGCCCGCGCCAAGCGGCGGCGCACCGGCGCGCCGTGGGCCCGAGCCTGCGCGTCCGCAGCAGCGCGACCGCAAGGGCGACGATCGTCGCCAGTCGGGCAAGCTGACCGTCGTACGCGCGCTGGGTGGTGATGACGGCGCACGTGCGCGTAGCCTCGCCGCGCTCAAGCGCGCCCGCGAAAAGGAACATCGTCGTTCGTACGGTGGCCCGCGTGAGCCGCAGGTCAAGCAGGTCCGCGACGTCGTCGTTCCCGACGCGATCACGGTGCAGGAACTCGCCAACCGCATGGCCGAAAAGGGCGCGGACCTGGTGAAGGCCCTGTTCAAGATGGGCATGATGGTCACGGTCAATCAGTCGATCGATCAGGACACCGCCGAACTGCTGGTCACCGAATTCGGTCACAACATCCAGCGCGTGAGCGACAGCGATATCGATCTCCAGATCGATACGACCGAGGATCCGGCCGACAAGCTGCAGCCGCGGGCGCCGGTGGTGACGATCATGGGCCATGTCGATCACGGCAAGACGTCGCTGCTCGATGCGCTGCGCGGCACCGATGTGGTGCGCGGCGAAGCCGGCGGCATCACCCAGCATATCGGCGCCTATCAGGTCACGCTGAAGGACAAGTCGAAGATCACCTTCCTCGACACGCCGGGCCACGAAGCTTTCACCGAAATGCGCGCGCGCGGTGCCAATGTCACCGATATCGTCGTGCTGGTGGTGGCCGCGAATGACGGGCTGATGCCGCAGACGATCGAGGCGATCAATCACACCAAGGCGGCCGGCGTGCCGATGATCGTGGCGATCAACAAGATCGATCTCGACAGTGCCAACCCGCAGCGCGTGCGCGAGCGTCTGCTCGAGCATGAGGTCGTGGTCGAGGAAATGGGTGGCGACACCCAGAATGTCGAAGTCTCGGCACTCAAGAAGCTCGGCCTCGACGAACTGATCGAGAAGATCCAGCTTCAGGCGGAACTGCTCGAACTGCGCGCCAACCCCGATCGCGAGGCCGAGGGCACCGTGATCGAGGCGAAGCTCGACAAGGGCCGCGGCCCGGTTGCGACGGTTCTCGTCAATCGCGGCACGCTGCGCGTCGGCGACGTGTTCGTCGTCGGGGCGGAGAGCGGCAAGGTCCGTGCGCTGGTCGACGACAAGGGCCGCCAGATCAAGGAAGCTGGTCCGGCGATGCCGGTCGAGGTGCTCGGCATCTCGGGCGTGCCGTCGGCAGGCGATCCGCTGCAGGTGGTCGAAAGCGAGGCGCGTGCCCGCGAAGTCGCCGAATATCGCCAGGGCGTGCTGCTCCAGAAGCGCACGACCAATGCGCCCGCCAGCCTGGAGAGCATGTTCTCCGCGCTCAAGGAAAAGCAGGCGATGGAATATCCGCT
The DNA here is from genome assembly GCF_054489705.1 of Sphingomonas sp. RS6. Classification (NCBI taxonomy): domain Bacteria; kingdom Pseudomonadati; phylum Pseudomonadota; class Alphaproteobacteria; order Sphingomonadales; family Sphingomonadaceae; genus Sphingomonas; species Sphingomonas sp. RS6. The sequence continues at coordinate 544,474 of NZ_JBTMWM010000001.1, read as the reverse complement.
GGTCGTCAAGGCGGATACCCAGGGCACGGTCGAGGCGATCGTCGCGGCGATCAACAAGATCTCCACCGATCTGATCCGTGCGCGCGTGCTGCATTCGGGCGTCGGCGGCATTACCGAGAGCGACGTGACGCTGGCGGGTGCCAGCGGCGCGCCGATCATCGGCTTCAACGTCCGCCCCAACGCCAAAGCTCGCGAGATCGCCGATCGTCAGAAGGTTGCGTTCAAATATTATGACGTGATCTACGATCTGATCGACGAGATCCGCGCCGGCATGGCGGGGCAGCTTGGCCCCGAAGCGTTCGAAACCGTGGTCGGTCGCGCCGAGATCAAGGAAGTGTTCTCGGCCGGCAAGCACGGCAAGGCGGCGGGTCTGCTGGTCACCGAAGGCGTCATCCGCAAGGCGCTCAAGGCGCGCATCACGCGCGACGACGTCATCATCTATCAGGGCGAGATCGCGTCGCTTCGTCGCTTCAAGGACGATGTGGCCGAGGTTCGCGCCGGTCTGGAGTGCGGCGTGACGTTCACGCAGAACTTCACCGACATCAAGTCGGGCGATTATCTCGAAACCTTCGAGGTCGAGATGCGCGAACGGACTCTGTAAGCCATGCCAAAGAGCCGGGGACGTCGCCGCAAAGCGCCGCCTCCGGCTCGTCATCGGCGATCCGTGATACGAGACACTATCGATGGCGCGATCAATGGTATCGGCTGCCCGTTGGTGCTCGTGGCGATGCTGATTCCGGTAACGCTCTTCACGCTTTGGTGAGCGGATAGAAAATGAAGAACAATCCAAACGAAGAGCGCTCCGTCCGCGTGCTGCGCGTGGGCGAGCAGGTGCGCCATATCCTCTCCGAAATCCTCCAGCGCGGCGACGTGCATGACGAGACGCTGGCGAGCCATCTGGTGAGCATCACCGAAGTCCGCATGTCGCCCGACCTGCGCCACGCGACCGTGTTCGTGAAGCCGCTGCTCGGCAAGGACGAGGATGCGGTGATCAAGGCGCTTCGCACCAACACCGCCTATCTCCAGCGCGAGGTCGCGCACCGGGTGAAGATGAAATACGCGGCGAAGCTCAAATTTCTGCCGGACGAGAGCTTCGACGAGGGCAGCCATATCGATCAGCTGCTCCGCGATCCGAAGGTCGCGCGCGATCTCGGCGACGATTGACGCCGCAGGGGCTTTACTCGTGGCACCGGCAGCCGGAATAAGCCGTGATGGCCAAGCTCTATTTCTACTATGCGTCGATGAACGCGGGCAAATCGACCACGCTGCTCCAGGCCGATTTCAACTATCGCGAACGCGGCATGCGGACGTTGCTGTTCACGGCGGCGGCGCATGATCGCGGCGGACACGGCGTGATCGATTCGCGCCTTGGCATCACCGCCGATGCGGTGCCGTTCGATGCCGAAACCGATCTGCGCGTGATCGTGAACAAGGCGCAAGCCGAGGCGCCGGTCGCCTGCGTTCTGGTGGACGAGGCGCAATTCCTGTCCGCGGCGCAGGTCCGCCAGCTCGCCGCCGTGTGCGACGAGGATGAGGTGCCGGTGCTCTGTTATGGCCTGCGCACCGATTTTCGCGGCGCGCTGTTCGAGGGGAGTGCGGCGCTGCTCGCCTGTGCCGACTCGCTCATCGAGATCAAGTCGGTATGCGAATGCGGACGCAAGGCGACGATGAACCTGCGCGTCGACGAGTCCGGTCGCGCGGTGCGCGATGGCGAACAGCGCGAAATCGGTGGAAACGAGCGCTATATCGCGCTGTGTCGCCGCCACTTCATGGCGCGCATGGCGTGACTGCTGGCACCGACGCCGCCCCCGCCCTATAGCCGCGCGGCCAGACCGGAAAGGGACCGCAAGCTGCTAGAGATTCTCTATTCGATCGCGACGACCCTCGTGCCGCTCGTGATCGCGATCGTCTTTCACGAAGTCGCGCATGGCCATGTCGCCAACATGCTGGGCGATTCGACCGCGGCCGAGCAGGGCCGGCTCAGCTTCAATCCGGTCCAGCACGTCGATCCGTTCGGCACGGTGGTGCTGCCGCTGATGCTCTCGCTCATTCATGCGCCGATCTTCGGCTGGGCGAAGCCGGTGCCCGTGAACGGACGGCGGCTGCGCAATCCGCGGCTGGACAATGTGCTGGTGGCGCTTGCCGGGCCGCTGATGAACCTGTGCCTCGCGACGCTGGCGGCCGGCGCACTGGCGCTGCTGATCTACAATGCCACCGGGCCGCAACTGGGCGTGGTGGCGCGGTTCGCCGCCGACAATCTGTTCAATTTCGTGCTGATCAATGCCTTTCTCGGCGTGTTCAACCTGTTGCCGATCTATCCGTTCGATGGCGCCCATGTCGTCGAAGGCGCGCTGCCGCGCTCGCTGGCGGCCGATTACAAGCGACTCGAACCGTTCGGCTTTCCGATCCTCATCGTCCTGATCGTGGTGCTGCCGGCGCTGTCTCCCAGCCTGAACCTGATCGGCCGACTCGTCGTGCCGATCGCCGACTGGTTCACGCTGGGCCTGCTCGGTTCGCTGGGCCTGTCCGCATGAGCCAGGCGCTGCACGGCTGGATCATCCTCGACAAGCCGCTGGGGCTCGGTTCGACCCAGGGCGTGAGCGCGGTTAAGCGTGCGCTGCGCGACGGCGGCTATGGCAAGGTGAAGGTCGGGCATGGCGGCACGCTCGATCCGCTGGCGAGCGGCGTGCTGCCGATCGCGCTGGGCGAGGCGACAAAGCTCGCCGGCCGCATGCTCGACAGCGACAAGGTGTACGACTTCACGATCCAGTTTGGCGTGGAGACGGACACGCTCGATGCCGAGGGGAAGGTGATTGCAATCTCGGACACCTCCGTCGACGGCGCCGACGTCGAGGACGTTCTCGCCGACTTTCTCGGCGACATCGACCAGTTGCCGCCCGCCTACTCCGCACTGAAGGTGAATGGCGCGCGTGCTTATGATCTTGCGCGAGCGGGGGCGGAAGTAACGCTCGCGACGCGGCAGATCACCATTCACGATCTCCAGTATCTGTCCTGGTGGGTCGAAGGCGAGCGGCAGTTCGCAACCCTGCGCGCGCATGTCTCCAAGGGCACCTATATCCGCAGCCTCGCCCGCGACATCGCCCAGGCGCTCGGAACGGTGGGCCATGTCACCTATCTCCGCCGGATCAAGGCCGGCCCGTTCAACCTCGATCAGGCGATTTCGCTGGACTTTCTGGGCGATGCCGCTAAGGAGCGGCGCCTTGAAGACATTCTCCTGCCGTTGAGGGCGGGGCTGGACGACATCCCGGCTCTATCCCTCACCCCCGATCAGGCAGGGCTGCTCCGTCAGGGGCGGGTCTTGATCGGGATTGCCGCAGACGATGGCCAATATTTCGCGCTTTCCGGCGACACGCCGATCGCGCTGGTAGAGGCAGGGGCCGGACAGGTCCGGATCGTTCGCGGGTTCAACCTGTAGCATGATGTCGAAGGAACAGCCATGTCGATCACGCAGGAGCGCAAGGACGCGCTCGTCAAGGAACACGCCCGCGCAGAGGGCGACACCGGCAGCCCCGAAGTGCAGATCGCGATCCTCTCGGAGCGCATCGCCAACCTCACCGAGCACTTCAAGACGCACGCCAAGGACAATCATTCGCGTCGCGGCCTGCTGATGCTGGTCAACAAGCGCCGCAGCCTTCTCGACTATCTGAAGAAGAAGGATGCGACCCGCTACACCGATCTCATCGCGAAGCTCGGTCTTCGCAAGTAACACGGAAAGGCGACCTTCGGGTCGCCTTTTTGTCATTCCGGTGCGATAACGCATCGGCGGTCCCGGGCGAAAGGCGCCGGGGACGAACGGGGGATCCGGCAATACGGTCGGTCCCACGAGCCACATACGGCTCACGCATAGGCCCCCCGCGTGATTGGCACCGGGGAGTGAAGGAAACGACATGTTCGACAAGAAGACTGTATCGATCGAGTGGGGCGGCAAGACGCTGACTCTCGAAACGGGCAAGGTTGCCCGCCAGGCCGACGGCGCGGTGATCGCGACCCTCGGCGAGACCGTGGTGCTGTGCGCCGTCACGGCTGCCAAGTCGGTGAAGGAAGGCCAGGACTTCTTCCCGCTGACCGTCCACTACCAGGAAAAATTCTCGGCCGCCGGTCGCATCCCGGGCGGCTTCTTCAAGCGCGAGCGCGGCGCCACCGAGAAGGAGACTTTGGTCTCCCGCCTCATCGACCGCCCGATCCGCCCGCTGTTCCCGGAAGGCTTCTACAACGAAGTCAACGCCATCGCTCAGGTGCTGAGCTATGACGGCGAGAACGAGCCCGATATCCTCTCGATGATCGCCGCCTCGGCCGCGCTGACGCTTTCGGGCGTGCCCTTCATGGGCCCGATCGGCGCCGCCCGCGTCGGATACCTCAACGGCGAATACATCCTGAACCCGACCGACGCGCAGGTTGCCGAGGGCGAGCTCGATCTCGTCGTCGCCGCGACCTATGACGCGGTGATGATGGTCGAATCCGAAGCCAAGGAGCTTTCGGAAGAGGTCATGCTCGGCGCCGTGCTGTTCGCGCACGATGCCTGCCGCGACATCGTCAAGGCGATCGTCAAGCTCGCCGAGCAGGCCGCCAAGGATCCGTGGGAAATGGCGTCGTCGGACGACAACGCCAAGCTCAAGGACAAGATCAAGAAGCTGATCGGCAAGGACATTGCCGCCGCCTACAAGCTGACCGACAAGTCGGCCCGCTCGAACGCGCTCAACGAGGCGCGTGCCAAGGCGAAGGCGCAGTTCACCGAGGACGGCCTGAGCCCGCAGGAAGTCATGGCCGGCATCAAGCTGACCAAGAAGCTGGAAGCCGAGATCGTCCGCACCGCCATCCTCAAGGACGGCAAGCGCATCGACGGCCGCACCACCACGCAGATCCGCCCGATCGAGGCGGAGACGCACTTCCTCCCGCGTGCGCACGGCTCGGCCCTGTTCACCCGCGGCGAGACCCAGACCATCGCCACCTGCACCCTTGGCACCAAGGATGCCGAGCAGATGATCGATGGCCTGAATGGCCTCAGCTACCAGAACTTCATGCTGCACTATAACTTCCCGCCCTATTCGGTCGGCGAAGTGGGCCGCTTCGGCGCGCCGGGCCGTCGTGAAGTCGGCCATGGCAAGCTGGCGTGGCGCGCGCTGCACCCGGTGCTGCCCGCCAAGGAAGACTTCCCCTACACGATCCGCCTGACCAGCGACATCACCGAGTCGAACGGCTCGTCGTCGATGGCGTCGGTGTGCGGCGGCAGCCTCGCGATGATGGACGCCGGCGTGCCGATCAAGCGTCCGGTCTCGGGCATCGCCATGGGCCTGATCCTCGAGGGCAAGGATTACGCAATCCTGTCCGACATCCTGGGCGATGAAGATCACCTGGGCGACATGGACTTCAAGGTCGCCGGCACGTCCGAGGGCATCACCACGATGCAGATGGACATCAAGATCGCCGGCATCACCAAGGAGATCTTCGAGGCGGCGCTCAACCAGGCGAAGGCCGGTCGCGCGCACATCCTGGGCGAGATGAACAAGGCACTGGGCGAAGTCCGCGCCGAGCTCTCCGCGCACGCACCGCGCATCGAGACCTTCACGATCGACAAGTCGAAGATCCGTGAAGTGATCGGCACCGGCGGCAAGGTGATCCGCGAGATCGTCGCCACCACCGGCGCCAAGGTCGACATCGACGACGAGGGCGTGATCAAGGTCAGCTCGTCGGATCCGGCGCAGATCGAAGCCGCGATCAAGTGGATCAAGGGCCTCGTCGAGGAACCGGAAGTCGGCAAGATCTATGAGGGCAAGGTCGTCAACCTCGTCGATTTCGGCGCCTTCGTGAATTTCATGGGCGGCAAGGACGGTCTCGTCCACGTCTCGGAAATCAAGAACGAGCGCGTCGAGAAGGTCAGCGACGTGCTGAGCGAGGGCCAGGCCGTCAAGGTCAAGGTGCTCGAGATCGACCAGCGCGGCAAGGTCCGCCTGTCGATGCGTGTGGTCGATCAGGAAACCGGCGCCGAGCTGGAAGACAGCCGTCCCGCGCGCGAGCCGCGTGGTGATCGCGGCGACCGTGGCGATCGGGGCGAGGGCCGTGGCGACCGGCGTCGCGAAGGCGGCCGCGGTGGTGATCGCGGCGGTGATCGCGGCCCGCGCCGCGACCGTGGCGACAAGCCGCGCGGCGAGCGCAAGGAAGAGCGCGGCGACGATATCGGTCTGCCGGCGTTCCTCACCGGCGACCGCGACTGAGCCGCGACGTCAGGTAAACAGGAAAGGGGCTCGTTCGCGGGCCCCTTTTTTTGCCTTTCTCGCGCAATGGGTGTACTAATTGGAAAGAAATCGGTCAGTAGAAGACCGGATGGTATAGGAGATCGGGTCGCCGCAGAGTCGGATGTCGGAGGATGTGATGATGATGGCAACTGCAACCATGGCGGAGCTGCGGCACGATCATGAGACGATTGACATTCTCGCACGCCGCCTGAGCGAACTCGTCGACCGCGAAGCCGATCCGAAATCGCTTTCGATGGCGCTGGATCATCTGCTGCGATGCGTCGCAGAGCATCTCGCTCGCGAAGACACGACGATCTACGCGCTGGCGCTCGAGGCGCAGCCGGGAATTTCGCGCGAAACCGTCGATCAGGTCCGCGATGATTTCGAGCGACTGAAGATGGACTGGCGCGACTATCTGGTCGCCTGGTCACCTGAAGCGATCATGCGCGACCGCGCCGGTTTCGTCGCCGCCACCCGCGCGATGCTGCCACGCCTGCGTGAGCGGGTCCGCCTCGAACAGGGGCTGCTTCTTGCCTCGGCCCTTCAGGGGAAGCCGGAAGTTCCCACCGGAAAATAGCGCTATTCGGCGGCCAGCAGCCCTTCCGCGCCGCCGAGATCGACCGAGACAAGCCGGCTGACCCCGCGTTCGACCATCGTGACGCCGAACAGACGATGCATCCGGCTCATCGTCGCGGCATTGTGCGTGACGATGAGGTAGCGGGTGGCGGTTTCCCGCGTCATCGCTTCGAGCAGATCGCAGAATCGATCGATATTGGCGTCGTCGAGCGGCGCATCGACTTCGTCGAGCACGCAGATCGGCGCGGGATTGGTGAGGAACAGCCCGAAGATCAGCGCCACCGCGGTCAGCGCCTGCTCGCCGCCGGACAATAGCGTGAGCGATTGCAGCTTCTTGCCCGGCGGCTGCGCCATGATTTCGAGCCCGGCTTCGAGCGGGTCGTCCGAATCAATCAGTTCGAGATGCGCCTGCCCGCCGTTGAACAGCGTGGCGAACAGCCGCTGGAAATGCCGGTCGACGGCCTCGAACGCCGCCATCAGCCGCTGCCGCCCCTCGCGATTGAGCGTGCCGATGCTGCCGCGCAGTTGATGCACCGCCTGGATCAGCTCGTCGCGCTCGCGGGCATTGGTGCCGAACGCCGCCTCGATCGCGGCGAGCTCGGTTTCGGCAACCAGATTTACCGGGCCGATCCGCTCGCGATCGGCGGTCAGTCGCTCGTGCTGGCTCGATTCGTCCTGCGGGCTGCCGACCGATGCCTCGTCGAAACCGATTCGCTGGGGCAGCAGCGGCGGCGGGCATTCGAAGCGCTCGCCGGACAATCGGCCCATCTCCACCCGGCGCAGATCCTGATTCTCGGCGCGTGCGGCCGCGCCGGCGCGCGTCTCGCGTGCCTGGGCCAGCGCTTCGCCGGCACTTCGCAGCGCCGCTTCGGCCTGCCTCAGCGTCACCTCGGCGTCGCGCTCGGCCGCCTGAGCGGCATCGGATTGGCTGCGCAACGTCTCGCTCGCGCGTTGCGCTTCGGCGATTTGCGCGGCGATTTGCGCCGGGCGATCCGCCAGCGCGGCGCGATCCTCGGCCAGCTGCGCGGCGCGGCCGTCGAGCTCGCTGGTCCGGCGCGCGGCGTCGGCGGCGCGCGCCTGCCAGCGCTCGGCTTCGGCTGCCGCGCCTGCCCGCCGGTCGCGCGCCTGGGCAATGTCGCGATCGAGCCCGGTGCGCGCCGCCCGGGCACCTGCGGCCGCCGCGCGCCGCTGCTCGGCGTTGAGGGTCAGCGCCGCGACCTGCTCGCTCGCCTCGCGACCGTCGGGCAGCGCCGTCCGCGCCGCCGCCGCCCGTTCCCGCTCGGCACTGGCCTCTTCGGCCTCGCTGGTCAGTCGGGCGCGGCGTTCGTCGAGATCGGTGCGCTGCGAGGCCAGGCGTTCGAGCTGCGTCGTCAGCCGCTCTTCGTTGCGGCTCGCTTCGCGTCCGGCGACTTCGGCGCGCTGCAACGCGGCGCGGCCGGCGGCGGCGCGCTGCCGCGCATCGGCGATCGCGGCCTCGATGGCGGCCAGCGCAGCATCGGCCGCTTCGACCGCGGCCTGCGCCGCCGGCCACGACGCTCTGAGCGCCGACAGCCGGTTGATCCGCTCGAGCCGCTCGGCGGCCGCGGCACCGTCCGACCGCGCCTGATAGCCGTCCCAGCGGCGCATCTCCCCGCCAAGCGTGACGAGTCTTTGCCCCGCGGCAAGCGGCATGCCATCGTCATTGGTGCAGACGATCACCTGTGCAAGCCGCCTGCCGAGCGCGGCCGGCGCCTCGACGTGTCGGGCGAGCGGTATCGTTCCCGCCGGGAGCGCCGGATCGTCCGATGCCGGGATCGCGCCCGCCCAATGGCGTTCGGCGGCCGGATCGAGCCCGGCATCGAGGTCGTCGCCCAGTGCTGCGGCCAGCGCGCGTTCATAGCCAGTTGCGACGCGGATGTGGTCGAGCAACCGATCCGTGCCGCTCGACCGGGTGGCGCGCTCCAGCGCGGCGATCTCGCTATCGATCTGCGCGCGTTCGGCATGCGCCTGCGCGCGGGCCGCCTGCGCGGTGTCGCGGCGGAGGATTGCGCCGGCTTCATCGCCCTCGGCATCGCTCAGTGTTGTCCGCGCCGCCTCGGCCTCGCGCTGTGCCGCCTCGCGCGTCTCGGCGGCGCGGCGTCGTTCGGCGTCGATCGGCCCGGGATCGCCGAGCGCCGAGCGTTCCGCATCGAGCCTCGCCAGATCGCGTTCGGCGCGTTCGGCGCGGGTGCGCGCGGCCGCCAGCGTCGCATCGGCGACCCGGATTTCGGCCGCCTCGCTCGCCTGTCGCGCCAGCGCGGCCGCAAGCGCGGCGTCGGCGGTGCGGGCTGCTTCGTCGGCCGCCGTCAGCGCCGCCTCGCTCGCCGGCAGCTGCGCCACCATCGTCTCGATCGCCGCGTCGAGCGCCGCTTGTTCCTCGGCTAGGCGCGCCAGCGCGCCCCCGGCATCGCGCGCGAGCGCAGTCTCGCGCGCGCGATCCTTTTCGAGCCGCTCGACCGCCTCGGCCAGCTCGGTCAGGCGCCGTTCCACGCCGTGCCGTGCGCTGCGCAGGCTTTGCAGCCGGTGCTGCGCCTCGCTCGCGGCATCGCGCAGTGCCAGCGCCTCGGCACGGCATCTGGTCACCGCTTCGATCGCCGCCGCCTGCGCCGTGGCGGCCGCGTCCTGGCGCGCGGTGCATTCGGCGACCTTCGCCTCGGCCTCTGCCGCCTCGGCATGGCCGATCCGCGCGGCGTTGGCGGCGTCGCGCCACCGCGCGAAGATCATCCGCGCCTCGGCCACGCGGATGCGATCGGAGAGTTCGCGATAGCGCTCCGCCTGTCGTGCCTGTCGGCGCAGCGCGGCGGCGCGCGCTTCCTGGTCGCTGATTAGCTCGTCGAGGCGGACAAGATTATTCTCGGTCGCGCGCAGCTTCTGTTCGGCGTCGCGGCGGCGGACGTGGAGCCCGGCGATCCCTGCCGCTTCCTCCAGCATCGCCCGGCGTTCACCCGGCTTGGCGGCGATGATCGCGCCGATCCGCCCCTGGCTGACCAGCGCCGGCGAGTGTGCGCCCGTCGCGGCATCGGCAAAGGCGAGCGCCACGTCCTTGGCGCGCACGTCGCGGCCGTTGATGCGATAGGCTGAACCGGCACCGCGCTCGATCCGGCGGACGATTTCGAGCTCTTCGTCGTCGCCGGCCTGTTCGGCGATGATCGTCACCTCGGCGAAATCGCGCGCAGGCCGCGTCGCCGTGCCGGCGAAGATCACGTCCTCCATGCCCGATCCGCGCATCGATTTGGCGCTGGTTTCGCCCATCACCCAGCGCAGCGCTTCGAGCAGGTTGGATTTGCCGCAGCCATTGGGGCCGACGATCCCCGTCAGCCCGGGCTCGATCCGCAGATCGGCTGCGTCGACGAAGCTCTTGAAGCCCGTCAGCCGCAGCCGCTTGATCTGCATGGGGCGTCGGTCAGCGCGCGCCGGCCTGCTGGAGCAGCGGCTCCAGATCGGCCCAGTTGTTCGCCGCGGTCTTGGTGCCGTTGATGAAGAAGGTCGGGGTCGAGTTCACGCCATAGACGTTGGCGCCATCGGCATTGACCTTGGCGATCTCCTCGATCTTCTTCTGGTCGGCCAGGCATGCGCGCGCCTGCGCCTCGGGCACGCCGCGCTGCTTCATGAAGTCGACCATGCCGGTCGCCTCGGCAAAGCCGGCCGCGGCCTGGGGCGGCGGCATCTGCTGAAGCTGCTGGAGTACCTGCGGGCTGTTCTGCTGCATCGACATCAGCCGTTCCTCGAACGCCGACTGGTTCGCATAGATCTGGTCGAGCACGGTGAAGAAGGCCTCGGTCGGCACACACTGGTTGAGCAGCGCGGCGGACAGATCGGGCGCGCCGTGGATCAACAGGTCGCGATATTCATAGCTGACCTTACCGGTCTTGATATAATTCTCGCGCAGCGGCTCGACGGCGGTGGTCCCGAACTGGGCGCAATAGGGGCACAGCCGCGAGCCATATTCGACCAGCTTGATCGGCGCATCGGGATTGCCCTGGCGATAGCCATTGTCCTTGGTCTTTTCGACGATGTCGGTCCACTGCTTGCCGGCGGGAGGGGCGATCGTCGCGACGGGTGCCGAGGCAGCGACGGCGCCGCCATTGCCGCCAGAGCCGGCACCGGCGCCGGCGTCACCGCCGTTGCAGGCCGCCAGCGCGAGGATCGGGAGCAGGGCCAGGGCGAATCGCATGGGATGAAATCTCCGTTTGGAAAATCGAATGGGGTTCAGGCGCCGGCGGCGCGAAGCTCGGGTTGCAGATAGGGCCAGTCGACAACGCGCAGGCGGCGGCCGTTGACGAGGAAGCTCGGCGTCCAGGCGATGCCGTGGACGCTCTGCGCATCGGCATTGGTCTTGGCGATGCGCTCAATCGCCTTGGGGTCGGCCAGGCACTGGCGCGCCCGCGCTTCGGGGACGCCCTGGCCCTTGATGAAGTCGATCATGCCCAGCGCTTCGGCAAAGCGCGTCGCCATCGCGGCCGGTGCCAGCGCCTGCCATGCCTTGATCTTGTCGGGCGAGGTTTTCTCGAGCTCGGTCAGCCGCTTTTCGAAGACCGGCTGGTTGGCATAGATCGCGTCGAGCACCGGGAAGAAGCGCTGGGCCGGCACGCACTGGTTGAGCAGCGCCAGCGCCAGATCGGGCGCGCCGTGGACCAGATAGTCGCGATATTCGTAGCTCACCCGCCCGCTGGCGACATATTGGCGGCGCAGCGGCGGCACGCCATCGGTGGCGAAGCGATAGCAGGTGGGGCAGGTGCGCGAGCCATATTCGATCAGCTTCACCGGCGCATCGGGATTGCCCTGGCGATAACCGCCCTCGGGCGTGACGGTAACGGTGTTCGTCCAGTCGGTCTGCGGGGCGGGGCGGGGCGGGGGGGCCGCGCCGATCGCCAGCAGCGGGGCGAGGCAGAGGGCGAGGGCGGCGAGGCGCAGGCGCATCGTCAGTCGATCCGCCCGAAACCCGGCGCATCGCCCTGCGCCGCGACGCCCGCGGCGAGCGATTCGAGCACCGCCTTCAACTCAGGGTCGGCAATGCCGCGCAGGCTGTTGCCCAGCGATTCGGGAATCGGCTTCAGGCTTGGCGGCGGTGCGGCCTTTTCGGTGGCGCGGACGTCGCCGTGGCGGATCGCCAGCCTGGCCACCGCCGGATAGCCGAAAAAGCGGTTCACCCGCTCGATGATCTCGGGCGCGATGTGCTGCATCATCGGCGCGAAGGCGCCTGAGACGAGCAGCGATAGCACGCCTTCCTCGCGCTTGCCGCGGGGAAAGCGAATCGATTCGGGTGAGGAGACGCGCGCATAGCGTTCGCCGACGATCTCGCTCCAGCGGCTCACCACCGAATGCTGGACGAAGCCGAACTTGCGGAATGCCGCGCCGCCGACGCTGGGCAACAGTTCCGATACGGCGCGAACGCGGTTCGCCCGCTGGGGCTCGGGCCGCGGCTGGCGCGTGGTGGTCCGGGGGGGCTTCGTCATCGCGATCCCCCATGCCATAGGCGGGGCGTGCCCGACAACGCCCCTCGCGCAATCGCGCCCGCGCTTCTCCGCTGGTATGATGCCAATGCCCGCCGCCTGCCGTGGCGCGCGCCGCCGGGCAGCAACGCCGCCGATCCCTATCGGGTCTGGCTGTCGGAAGTGATGCTGCAACAGACGCAGGTCGCCACCGCCATCCCCTATTTCGAGCATTTCACCGCGCGCTGGCCGAGTTTCGAGGCGCTGGCGGCGGCGGACGACGGCGAACTGATGGCCGCCTGGGCGGGGCTCGGCTATTATGCGCGGGCGCGAAACCTTCTCGCCTGCGCACGCGAAGTGGCGCGGCGCGGGGCGATGCCGGACAACGAGGCGGCACTGCTCGAACTGCCGGGCATCGGTGCCTATACCGCTGCCGCGATCGCCGCGATCGCCTTCGGCCGGCGCGCCGTGGTAGTCGACGGCAATGTCGAGCGGGTCGTCACGCGGCTGTTCGCGCTGGCCGAGGCGATCCCGGCGGCGCGGCCGACGATCCGGCGGCTGGCCGACAGCATCACGCCCGATGCCCGCGCCGGCGATTTCGCGCAGGCGATGATGGACCTGGGCAGCGCGATCTGCACGCCGCGTTCCCCTAAATGCCTGCTCTGCCCGCTGGCGGACCAGTGCGATGCGCGCGTGGCGGGCAATCCCGAAGCCTATCCGGCCAAGGCGCCGAAGCGCACGCGGCCGATCCGGCACGGCACGATGTTCTGGCTGGAGCGCGACGGGCAGGTGCTGCTCGTCCGCCGGCCGGCGCGCGGCCTGCTGGGCGGCATGCGCGCGCTGCCCACCGGGCCCTGGGTCGATTCGCCGCCCGGCCTCGCAGATGCGCCCGCGCCCGCCGAATGGCGTCCGGTCGAGGGCGGCGTGCGGCACGGCTTCACCCATTTCGAGCTCGAGGTCGTACTTGTAGCTGCAACATGGAACGGCCATGCAGGCGCGATCGAGGGCGAATGGTGGCCGATCGACGCGATCGACTCGGCCGGGCTGCCCACCGTCTTTGCCAAGGCGGCCGGACTGATAGGGAGAATGCGATGCGGCGTGGACTGGCGTTTGGACTGATCGGCGCGGCGATGCTGGGGCTCGCCCCGGCAATCGCGCAGGTGCGGCTTTCCAGCGAGACGACGGCGCTTGCCGAACGGACCGTCGCCGAGGGCAAGGTGCCCGGCATCGTCATCGCCTATGCCCAGGGCGATACCGCGCCGACCGTCGTCGCCAAGGGCCGCATCGCCGATCCGGCGAGCGCGCCTGCCGCCGATATCGACAGCCTGTGGCGCGTCTATTCGATGACCAAGCCGATCACCGGCATCGCCGCGATGATCCTGATCGAGGAAGGCAAGCTCAAGCTCGACCAGCCGATCAGCGATTTCATCCCGGCCTTCAAGCACATGAAGGTACTGGTCGATCCCGCCAAGGACCTGACGAGCCGCCCCGCGACACGCCCGATCACCGTGCGCAACCTGCTGACCCACACCGCGGGTCTTGGCTATAACATCATCACCAAGGGGCCGTTGCTCGACGAATATAACCGGCTGGGCATCAACCCGGCGCAGGTCGGCCCGTCGTTCGAGGCGCAGATGCGGCCGTTGCGCCCGGCCAGCCTCGAAGAATTCGCGAACCGCACCGCAAGCCTGCCGTTGATCGCCGAGCCGGGTGCCAAGTTCAGCTATTCGATCGGACTCGACGTGCTCGGCCGGGTGATCGAGGTGGCGAGCGGCGAGCCGTTCGACCAGTTCGTCAACACGCGCATCCTCAAGCCGCTCAAGATGAACGCCAGCTACTGGACGGTGCCTGCCGATCAGGCCGGCAAGCTCGCCACCGATTATGCGATCGTCGGCGGCTCGCGCCTGCCGGTCGATCCCGGCGCCACCTCGGTCTGGCTCACGCCGCCCAGCTTTCCCTATGGCGGCGCCGGGCTGGTGATGTCGGCGCGCGACTATGACCGGTTCCTCCACATGCTGGTCAATGGCGGCGAACTCGACGGCGCCCGTATCCTGAAGCCGGAGACGGTGCGCCTCGCCATGTCCGATCTGCTGCCGCCGGGCGTCGATCGCAGCCTGCTCGATGCGATGACGGCGGATACCGGCGTGCCGATGGGCTTCGGCGCGGGCGGATCGGTGTCGCTCGCCGATCGCCCCGGCGGCCCGGCCAAGGGCAGCTATGGCTGGTCCGGGGCGGCCGGCACGACGGCGTGGGTCGATCCCGTCAACAAGGTGCGGGTGACGATGATGGTCAATCTGCTGCTCGGCGATCTCGGTATCCGTGCGCCACTCCGCACCGCCGTCTACGCCGATCTGGCGCGGTGATCGCACCCGGCTTTACCGGCGGGACGCTCGATCGCGCCGATCGCGTCCGCCACGAACCCGATCTGCTCGCCGCGGCGATCGCCGATCCGGCGGCGCGGCTGCTGATCCTTGACGGGCTCGATCCGCGGCTCCGCGCGGACGATCGGCTGTGCTGGACGGGGCTGGCCGAAGCCGAGGGGGAACTGCTGTTCCTCGGCTTCGACGCGGGGGTGCCCTGGTTCGTCGCCGCATTGCCGCCGGGCGAGATGCCGCCGCCGGGCCGCTCGCCGGCGCTGATGGCGATGCTCGATCGCTTTCATGTGGCGGATGCGGCGCTCTATGCCGCCGCGCGCAGCCTGGTCGACTGGCATGCCCGCAGCGGCTTCTGCGCACGCTGCGGCACGCAGACGGCGATCTTCCGCGCCGGCTGGGGGCGGCTCTGCCCCCATTGCGGCGCGGAACATTATCCCCGCGTCGAGCCGGTGGTCATCATGCTGGCCGAACATGGCGACCATGTCCTGCTCGGCCGCCAGCCCGCCTGGCCGCCCGGACGCTATTCGGCACTCGCAGGCTTTCTCGAACTCGGTGAGGGGATCGAGGATGCGGTGCGGCGCGAAACGCTGGAGGAGGCGGGCATACGCGTCGGCGCGGTGCGCTATGTCGCCAGCCAGCCCTGGCCGTTCCCGTCGTCGCTGATGATCGCCTGTATCGGCGAGGCGCTGGACGAGACGATCGCGATCGACGTCCACGAGCTGGAGGATGCACGCTGGTTCACACGCGCCGAGGTTCGGCTGGCGCTGGCCGGCGACGTGAGCGCGCCGTTCCTGCCGCCGCCGCCGTACGCGATCGCCCGCACGCTGCTCCAGGCCTGGGCCGACGGCGACTGACGCCGATCAGGGCCGTGCGCGCGCCTGCGTGTACGTGCCCAGCAGCCGCACCCATTTGGTGTGGAAGCGCAACTCGTCGAGCGCGCGGGCGACGGCGGGATCATCGGGGCTGCCCACCACATCGGCGTAGAATTCGGTCGCGGCAAAGCTGGCGCCGCGCTGATAGCTTTCCAGCTTGGTCATGTTGACGCCGTTGGTCGCAAATCCGCCCAGCGCCTTGTAGAGCGCGGCGGGGATGTTCTTCACCTCGAAGATCAGTGTGGTGATGAACGGCCCGTCGCCCGTGATCGCGGCTGCGGTGCGCGAGAGGATGACGAAGCGCGTGGTGTTGTGCTCGGCATCGGCGATGTCGCGCGCCAGCACGTCGAGGCCATAGAGCGTCGCGGCATGTTCGGGCGCGAGCGCTGCGACCGCGGGATCGTCCAGCTCGGCGACCATCGCCGCGGCGCCGGCCGTATCGGGATAGGCCACCGGCGCGATTCCCTGCGCCTTCAGCCAGTGGCGGCACTGGCCCAGCGCTTGGGGATGGCTCATCGCCTCGCGCACGCCGGCAAGCGGCCCTCGCCCCATCAGCGTGTGGCGAATCGGCAGGAAATGTTCGCCGATGATCGTCAGCCCCGATTCGGGCAGCAGGAAATGCATGTCGGCGACGCGGCCGTGCAGCGAATTCTCGATCGGAATCATCGCGCGTTCGGCGCGGCCGTCCTTCACGGCATCGAGCGCGTCCTCGAACGAAAAACATGGCATCGGCAGCGCATCGGGAAAGGCCTCGCGCACCGCGACGTGCGAATTCGCACCCGGCGCGCCCTGAAAAGCGACCGCCTGTTCGACGTGCTTCTGGGCGTCCGCCAGCATCTGGGCAACGATCGGTCGGGCGGGGGCGGCGAAATTCTCCATCAGCCGCGCGCGCTACTCGCGCGACCGCGCGTCTGCAAGCCTGCTTGCCATTCGCCGTCGTCGCGCTCTAAAGGATGAGCAATAGTCATTTTTGGGGGCGGATAATGGACGGTCGCTTCAATACGATCGCGGGCTGGGCTCTGGCAGGGGGCATTGCCGCGCTCGGACTGTCGATCGCCAGCGGGATGATCTTCCATTCCGAAGCGCCGGAAAAGCCGGGCTACTTCGTCGAAGCCGAAGAGGCGGAGGCAGGCGGTGCGGCCGCGGTGGCGCCGCTTCCGGTGCGGCTCGCCTCGGGCGATGTCAGCAAGGGCGCCGATGCGTTCAAGCAGTGCGCGTCGTGCCACACCATCGCGCAGGGCGGCGCCAACGGCATCGGCCCCAATCTCTATGCGACGCTGGGTGAGGGCATTGCCCAGGGCAAGGGCGGCTATGCCTTTTCCGACGCGCTGAAGGGCGTGGGCGGCACCTGGGATTTCGACAAGATGGATGCGTGGCTCGCCAATCCGCGCAAGTTTGCGCCCGGCACCAAGATGACCTTTGCCGGCATCGCCGACCCGCAGGTTCGCGCGAACGTGATCCTCTATCTCAACGCGCAGGGATCGAACCTGCCGCTCCCGGCCGCGCCCGCCGCCGCCGAAGCCGGCGCCGCGAGCGAAGGCAATGCGATCGAGGGCGCTGCGGTTGAAGTGAACGTCCAGCAGGCGACGCCGGGCGCCGGCACGCCTGCCGAGGATCCGCAGGCTGCGGTGCAGGCCGAAGAAAAGCGCTGATCGCCGCTTGCGGCAGGGCCGGGCCCTGCCGCATGCCTCAGCCGCCGGTGTTTAGTCGGCCGCTTCTTCCTTGTTGCGCCAGAATTCGCGCACGATTTCCCAGCCCTCTTCGGCGGTTTCGCAGAAGTGGAACAGCTTGAGGTCGCGGGGCGAGATCACGCCTTCCTCGCACAGCGCCTCGAAATTGACGACGCGCGTCCAAAATTCCTTGCCATAGAAGAGCACCGGAATCGGATCGATCTTGCCGGTCTGGATAAGCGTCAGCAGCTCGAACGATTCGTCGAACGTGCCGAACCCGCCCGGGAACACCGCCACCGCGCGCGCATGCAGCAGGAAGTGCATCTTCCTCAGCGCGAAATAGTGGAACTGCATGCTCAGGCCCGGCGTCACATAGGGATTCGGCGCCTGTTCGTGCGGCAGTACGATGTTGAGCCCCACCGTTTCGGCGCCCACGTCGCGTGCGCCGCGATTCGCGGCTTCCATGATCGAAGGGCCGCCGCCCGAGGTGACGACGAAATGGCGCTTGCCGTTCGCATCGAGCGGGAAGTTGCTCGCCAGCTGGCCCAGCCGGCGGGCAACGTCGTAATATTTCGATTTGGCGACCAGCCGTTCGGCGATCCGCTTCTGCTCGTCGGTTTCGGCCAGCGCCATCACCGATTCGGCCTTGGCCGGCTCGGGAATGCGCGCCGAGCCATAGATGACGAAGGTCGAGGCGATGTTCGCCTCCTCGAACATCAGCTGCGGCTTGAGCAGCTCGAGCTGGAAGCGGATCGGTCGCAGATCCTCGCGCAGCAGGAAATCCATGTCCTGAAAGGCGAGGCGATAAGCGGGATGCTCGGTCTGCGGCGTGCCGGTGGCGGTGTTGGCGGTCTCGGCCTCCTGCTGGGCGGGGCGGAAGACGCGCGACGGGACTCTCGTGTCACTCATCCGCGCCGGATTAGGCGCATCTGCACGACTTGCAAAGCATCAAGCGCAGAAAGGCCCGCGCCCCATGTCGAAGTGGAAATGATCGCGGTGCGCGGCATTGTAGTTGGGGCTGAGCACGGTGCGGAACCGCTTGCACGCCGAATCGTGGATCGTCTCGAGAAAGCGCCGCACCGCCGGGTCGTTCGATCGCCAGTCGCCGACCAGCGTGATCCGCCGCCCGTCGCGCAGCACGAAGCCCGAAACGTCGACGGCATTGGCGAGGCCATGTTCGGACAGCTTGGTCGCCGATCCGGGGTTCCCGACGATGCCGCGGCACGAATAGGTGCCGAAGGTTTCGATCCTGACCAGATCGCTGCCCAGGATCTGGCGCGCGGCCGGCGCGACCGCAAAGCGAACCCAGCCGTTGAATGCCCGCGCCAGTTCGCAGCGCATCGCCTTGATCCCCGTCACCGGCACGCCGATGTCGAGCAGCTGAACCGTTCCGAGCAACAGGCAGCCGCCGCCATAATCGCGATCGGGCAAGGGGCTGAACCGCACGCCTGCGCGCGACAGATCGGTAAAGCATTGCTGCGTCTCGCGCGGGGTCGGCCCGTTCAAGGTAATCGGGCCGGACTGCCGCGGCCGGATCGGGGCAGGGCGCTTGTCCCCGTCGCCACCGCCGAACAGGCAGGCGGAAAGCAACAGCGGCAAAGCCAACGCCAGGATACGCAAACTGGGCATGGGCGCGCAGCCTAGCGGCTTTTGGGCGTGCGGGGGAAGGGGGCACCTCGCTGCACCTGGGATGCCCCCGCACGCCCATGCGTCTCCACCGTCGGGAACAACCGCCGGCGGCGATTACTCGTAGCTTTGCGGCAGCGGGATGATCCAGCGGTTGGCCGCGCGATCGATATGGCCGCCGGCCTCCTCGGTCACGGCGCGGTCGACGATCGCCAGGCTGCGTTCGCCCATCGCGGCGAAATCGTCATAGCCCCCGTTCGGGAAGCCCTTGCGCGTGCGGTGGATGTAGAAGGTGCCGGAAAGCGGCGTGCCGAACGCGGCCTCGATACCCTCGCGGCCGATGATCGATCCGATCAGTCCGCCCCAGGTCGCGGTGGGATTGTCCGAATCCCAGCCGGCCAGCGTGCCGATCCGGATCGTCTCGCGCAGATCGCCCTCGCCATAGAAGTAGCTGACCAGCCCGGCGGCGAAATTGATGCCCGCGGCGAAGCAGCCATTGCAATAGAGCCCGCGCGCCGAGATGTCGTAGCCATCGGTCATGTCGAGCTGATAGCGCCGGTAGACCGCGTCGCGTGCCTCTTCCCAGCTCGCGCCACGCTCATATTGTCCGAGCACGAAGCGGTACATCGCCAGCGGATAGCCGCCCTCGGGAAGCACCCGGCTGGCCTTTGCCGCGATGTCGCGCAATTGCGGCCCCAGCGGACGCGCCGGATCCACATTGGCGGACAAGGCGTGGAGCACGACATGGAAGCGCGCGATGTCGGCCGCTTCCCCGCGCGCGACGGTGCGGATCGGCAGGTCCGCCATGCGCAGCGCGACGTCCGGGCGGCCGGGGGCGAACAGGCCGAAAATCTCGGTCGACAGCTGGGCGTCGATCATGTCGCCATGCGGGTTCAGCCTGGGGTCTGAGGTGTCGGGCGGCAGTGTCCCGGCCAGCATCAGCTCGTGCGCGCGCTGGTTCGAAACCCAGAGATAGTTCTGATAGCCGGTCTCGTCCGTGCCATAGGGCGTCGGCTGTTTTTCGTCATAGATATGGTCGATCCAGGCCTGGCGGATCTGCTGCGGCGTGAGCACGCTGGTCGCATATTTCAGCAGCGCATCCTGATAGATATATTCGATGTCGGTATCGTCGTCCGCGCCCCAGCTTTCGCCCGGCCGGCGCAGCACGAAATCGATGGTCGGCGAGATCGGGCTGGGCTTGCCTTCGTCGAAGATGCTCGGCTGGTCGGGCTTGCCCCAGTCTTCGCGGGTGTAGAATCTGCCGTGCGGCCCGTCGCCGCCGATCTTGTCCATCTCGGTGACGAGCCCGGTCCAGTTGGCGACGCTCTCGCCCAGCCAGAACCCTTCCATCCGGCGCGCGTAGCCGCCGCGATCGATCGCGATCGTCGCCGCCTGCGCTGCCGTCGCGCGGGGTGCGGGTGTCTGACCGGCCGCGGCGCAGGCGGCCAGGAACATGGGCAGGGCAGGCAATAGCAGGCGGCGCGGCATTCTCTCTCCTCAAGCCGGGGTGGCGGGGGCGCCTTGCCCCGCTTGCTTCGCCTTCCCCCCTTTGCGCGCGAGGCTTTAGCCGAGCGATCCGGGCTCGAAAAGCGAGCGCGCCGTGCCTCGCCGCGTCGGTCGCGAAGCCCCGACCCCATTGACTTGTCCGCCGCCGCCGCTAGGGCCGTCGACGGGCCACGCGGTCCCAACGCCGCGCGTGCTCTCTGTGAGGAGAGTCTACATGACTGATTTGACTGCCGCCGACGCCACCCTTGCGCCTGCGAAGCCCGCCACCAAACCGGCGCGTCCCTATTTTTCCTCCGGCCCCTGCGCCAAGCCCCCCGGCTGGTCGCCCGAGAAGCTCGCTATCGAGTCGCTCGGCCGCTCGCACCGCTCGAAGCTGGGCAAGACCCGTCTCCAATATTGCATCGACCTGATGCGCGAGCTGCTCCGCCTGCCGGACACGCACCGTATCGGCATCGTGCCCGGCTCGGATACCGGCGCCTTCGAAATGGCGATGTGGACGATGCTGGGTGCACGGCCCGTCACCACGCTCGCCTGGGAGAGCTTCGGCGAGGGTTGGGTCACCGATGCGGTCAAGCAGCTCAAGCTCGATCCTACCGTGCTGCGCGCCGATTATGGCCAGCTGCCCGATCTGAACGCGGTCGACTGGTCGAACGACGTGCTGTTCACCTGGAACGGCACCACCTCGGGCGTGCGCGTGCCGAACGGCGACTGGATCGCCGACGATCGCCAGGGCCTGAGCTTCGCCGACGCCACCTCGGCGGTGTTCGCCTACGACCTGCCCTGGGACAAGATCGACGTCGCCACCTTCTCCTGGCAGAAGGTGCTGGGCGGCGAGGGCGCGCACGGCGTGCTGATCCTCGGTCCGCGCGCGGTCGAGCGTCTCGAAACCTACACGCCGGCCTGGCCGCTGCCGAAGGTGTTCCGCCTCGTCTCCAAGGGCAAGCTCGCCGAGGGCGTGTTCAAGGGCGAGACGATCAACACGCCGTCGATGCTCGCGGTGGAAGACGCGATCTTCGCGCTCGAATGGGGCAAGGGCCTGGGCGGCGCCGAGGGGCTCATCGCCCGTTCGGACGCCAATGCCGCCGCGCTCGACAAGATCGTGGCGGAGCGCGACTGGCTGGGCCATCTCGCCGAGGATCCCGCGATCCGCTCGCGCACCAGCGTGTGCCTCACCGTCGACGGCGCCGATGCCGACTTCATCAAGAAGTTCGCCGGCCTGCTCGAGAAGGAAGGCGCGGCCTATGACGTGGCCGGCTATCGCGACGCGCCGGCTGGTCTGCGCATCTGGTGTGGTGCCACCGTCGACACCGCCGATATCGAGGCGCTCGGCCCCTGGCTCGACTGGGCCTACGCCACCGCCAAGGCGGGCTGATCCCCTAACGCCCTCTCCCCACCGGGGAGAGGGTTGGGAGAGGGGCAGGACTTCGCCTTCTCCCCAGACGTTTCCGGTTCAAGACACATTCCCCCTCTCCCCAGCCCTCCCCGGGGGGAGAGGGAGTGAAGCAGGAGCAATTCCATGCCCAAGGTACTGATTTCCGACAAGATGGATCCCAAGGCCGCGCAGATCTTCCGCGAGCGCGGCGTCGAGGTCGACGAGATCACCGGCAAGACGCCGGACGAGCTCAAGGCGATCATCGGCGAATATGACGGCCTTGCCATCCGCAGCTCGACCAAGGTCACCAAGGACATTCTCGAGCATGCGACCAACCTGAAGGTGATCGGCCGCGCCGGCATCGGCGTCGACAATGTCGACATCCCCGCCGCCTCGGCCAAGGGCGTGGTGGTGATGAACACCCCGTTCGGCAACTCGATCACCACTGCCGAGCACGCCATCGCGCTGATGTTCGCGCTCGCCCGCCAGCTGCCCGAGGCCGATGCCTCGACCCAGGCCGGCAAGTGGGAAAAGAACCGCTTCATGGGCGTCGAGCTGACGGGCAAGACGCTGGGCCTGATCGGCGCGGGCAATATCGGCTCGATCGTCGCGGACCGCGCGATCGGCCTGAAGATGAAGGTGATCGCCTATGATCCCTTCCTCACGCCAGAGCGTGCGCTGGAGATGGGGGTCGAGAAGATGACGCTCGACGATCTGCTGCTGCGCGCCGATTTCATCACGCTGCACACGCCGCTGACCGATCAGACGCGCAACATCCTGTCGGCGGAGAACCTCGCCAAAACGAAGCGCGGCGTGCGAATCATCAACTGCGCGCGCGGCGGACTGATTGACGAAGCGGCGCTCAAGGAAGGGCTCGACAGCGGCCATATCGGTGGCGCCGCGCTCGACGTGTTCGTCCAGGAGCCGGCGAAGGAATCGCCGCTGTTCGGCACGCCCAATTTCATCTCCACCCCGCATCTGGGCGCATCGACCAACGAGGCGCAGGTCAATGTCGCGATCCAGGTCGCCGAGCAGATGGCCGATTATCTCGTCTCGGGCGGCGTTACCAACGCGCTCAACGTGCCGAGCCTGTCGGCCGAGGAAGCCCCGCGCCTGAAGCCGTATATGGCGCTGGCCGAGAAGCTGGGCAGCCTGGTGGGGCAGCTCGCCCATGGCGAACTCAACAGCATCGCCATCGAGGTTGAAGGGGCCGCCGCCGAACTCAACCAGAAGCCGATCACCAGCGCGGTGCTCGCCGGGCTGATGCGCGTCCATTCGGATACGGTGAACATGGTCAATGCGCCATTCCTCGCCAAGGAACGCGGGCTCGATGTCCGTGAGGTGCGGCACGATCGCGAAGGCGATTATCACACGCTGGTCCGCGTGACCGTCGGCACCCAGAGCGGCGACCGTTCGGTCGCGGGCACGCTGTTCGGCAACGCCTCGCCGCGTCTCGTCGAGCTGTTCGGCATCAAGGTCGAGGCCGATCTCGCCGGCCACATGCTCTACATCGTCAACGAGGACGCGCCGGGCTTTATCGGTCGGCTCGGCACCTCGCTGGGCGAGGCGGGCGTCAATATCGGCACCTTCCATCTCGGCCGCCGTTCGGCGGGCGGCGAGGCGGTGCTGCTGCTCTCGGTCGACGGCGCGGTCGATGAATCGCTGCTGGCAACGGTCCGCGCCCTGCCGGGTGTGAAGACCGCGATGGCGCTCGCGTTCTAAGCTGCTACTCTAAAAGCCCTCTCCCCTTCGGGGAGAGGGTTGGGAGAGGGGCAGTCGGGGATGCCGCAGACAAACGCCTTGTTGCCGGCCCGCGCCAGACAGATGCGCGCCAACCCCACCCCCACCGAGACCGCCATGTGGTCGATCCTCCGCGCCAGGCGGTTCGAGCGCGTCAAATTCGCTCGCCAAGTCGTGATCGCACCCTATATCGCCGATTTCGTCGCGCGCTCGCGCAAGCTGGTCATCGAAATCGACGGTGACACGCATGCGCTGTGCCAAGCGAAGGATGCGCGCCGCACGGCGTGGTTGGAACATCAGGGGTATCGGGTGATTCGGTTCACGAACTACGAAGTCGGGAGCAACTTGGAAGGGGTGGCGCAAAGGATCGCGCTAACGCTCGCGGATATGCCCCTCTCCCAACCCTCTACCCAGAGGGGAGAGGGCTTTTGACCGGACTCCTCCCCGAAGGCTTTCACGATCGCCTGCCGCCCGCCGCCGATGCGGCTGCCCGCTTGGAGACGCGCGTGCTCGGGCTCGCGCGGCTCTATGGTTATGAACAGGTCGATCCGCCGCTCGCCGAATTCGTCGACGAACTGGCGACACGGCTCAAGGTCGGCGCGGTGCGCGATGCGGTTCGCTTCGTCGATCCTGTGTCGCAGCGCAGCCTGGCGATCCGGCCCGATCTCACCGCGCAGGTCGGCCGCATCGCCGCCACCCGCATGGGGCATCATCCGCGCCCGGTGCGGCTCTGCTATGCGGGGCAGGTGCTCAAGCTCAAGGCGCCCGCGCTCGATCCGCGCCGTGCGATGCGCCAGATCGGCTGCGAGCTGATCGGGCTGGACAGTGTCGCGGCCGCCACCGAAATCGTCCGCGTCGCGATCGAGGCGCTGCAATCGGCGGGCGTGGAGGGGCTGGCGATCGACTTCACCCTGCCCGATCTGGTCGACACGCTCGCGGGCGGCACGCTGCCGCGCGAGACGATGACGCGGCTGCGTGACCGGCTGGATGCCAAGGATGCGGGCGGCGTCGCCGCGATCGATCCGAACTATCTGCCGCTGATCGAGGCCGCCGGCCCTTTCGAGACGGCGATGGCGAAGCTGCGCGCCAGCGACGCCCACAGCGCGCTGGCCAGCCGGATCGAAGGGCTGGCGACCATCGCCGCGAGCATCCCGGCGGGCGTCGCGCTGACGCTCGACCCGACCGAGCGGCACGGATTCGAATATCAGACCTGGCTCGGCTTCTCGATCTTCGCGCGCGGCGTGCGCGGCGAGATCGGGCGCGGCGGCAGCTATACCGTGGTGCATGACGGCGGCCGCGAGGAGCCGGCGGTCGGCTTCTCGCTCTATGCCGATCCGATCCTCGACGCGGGGCTCGGCGGCAGCGAGCGGCGCCGCCTGTTCCTGCCGTACGGCACCGATGCGGCCATCGGGGCGGCGCTCAGGGCCCAAGGCTGGGTGACGGTCGCCGCGCTCGAGGCGGACGACACGCCCGAGGCGCAGCTGTGCAGCCATGTGCTGCGGGACGGCGAACCCGCCCCGCTTTGACGGCGGATCAGGCCGCGAGCAGCGCGGTCAGCCGACCGCCCTCGATCGCAGCGATCGCGTCGGCCAGCGCCGCGCGGTAACGTGAATCCCCGGCCAGTCGCGCCGGAAACACCTGGCGCAGCGCCAGCACCGCGTCGAGCGGATCGCTCGCCGTCGCCGCCGCCGCCAGCACATCGGCCAGCGGATCGGTGATCGTCTCGCCCGCGCGCGCCCTGGTCGCGAGGAAATGTATCCATGCCGCGACCGGCACCGCCAGCCGCGTGACCGGACGCCCGGCGTCGAGCACCTCGGCGGTGGTATCGAGCAGGCGGTAGGGCAGCTTCTGCGAACCGTCCCAGGCGATCTGCGACAGCAGGTGGCGGATTGCCGGGTTGCGGAAGCGGCCCAGCACCGCGTCGACATAGCCGGGTATGTCGAGCCCATCGACCGTGCCGAGCGAGGCCGCAATGTCCTGATGCGCGAGCCGCGTGACGAAGCCGCCAAGCGCCGCGTCCGACATCGCCTCGAACACGGTCTCATGGCCGAGCGCGAGGCCGATATAGGCGAGGCTCGAATGGCTGCCGTTCAGGATGCGCAGCTTGGCCTGTTCATAGCCGCGAACATCGCTGGTTAGCGTGACGCCCGCCGCGGCCAGGTCCGGTCCATCGGCCATGTCGAATCGCTGGAGCACCCATTGGGTGAACGGTTCGCGCTGTACCGCCGCCCTGTCCGCGACGCCGAGCTCGCCTGCGATCCGGGCGAGGAACGCCGCATCGCTTGCCGGCGTGATCGAATCGACCATCGAATCGGGGAAGGCGATGTCGGCGCCGATCCAGTCGGCCAGGCCCGCATCCCATTCGCGCGCGAGCGCGACGCACGCGGCGCGGAGTTTGGCGCCGTTGCCGGTCATGTTGTCGCAACACAGCATCGCGAACGGCGCGACGCCTGCGGCACGACGATCGGCGAGGCCCGCGACGATCCAGCCGATAACGCTCGCCGGCTCGGCGGGGCGGGCGCGATCGTGCACGATGTCCGGATGGTTCATGTCGAGCGTGCCGTCGCCGCCCAGGCAATAGCCCTTTTCGGTCACCGTGCTGGTGGCGATCCGCACCTCCGGGCTGGCGAGCAGCGCGCGCAGCCGGGCGCCTTCGCCTGGCCCGATCGCCTCCGAGTGCGCGGCGATGATGCGCGTCGCCGGTTCGCGATCGATCACGGCCAGCGTGTAGAGCCCGTCCTGCGCCTTCAGCGCGTCGGTGGTCGATCCGCTGCGCAGCGAAACCGCGGCGATGCCCCATCGGGGATCATGGTCGAGCACGCGATCGACAAAGGCCGCCTGATGCGCGCGGTGGAAGGCGCCCGGGCCGAAATGGACGATGCCGGTGCGGATCGCGTCCGGCTGGTGTCCGGGGCGAAGGATTCCGGCGGGCAGCCCGGCCAGCGTGTTGCGTGAGAGCGTCGTCATGGCGGCGATCAATCAGCCGCCGCCCGCGAAGTCAATGCGAACCGGGCCTGTTCACAGTGTCTTTGTCGACGACGCGCCCTGTGATCCGGGAATCAGCGGCGCCCGCCAGTCGGGGCCGTGGCTGGGCGTGTCGCGCGGGACCAGGAAGCGCACCTCGCGGTTGGCAAAGTCGATCTCGACACGGCGGAAGCTGCGCATCGCATCCATCCCCAGCAGCAGCGCCGGCCGCTTGGTCAGCCCGAACCGCTTGAATGGCTCGACATCGGCGAACGCGACGGGCATCGAACCGAACATGATCGGGCCGACGCGCAGATCGGGCACGGTGGTGTAGTCTGCGGTCGCGGTGTCGCCGGTGACGCTGGTCAGCCGAATCGGCTGAACCTTGCCCAGCCGGTTGCCGATCCGCCGGCGCAGGGCCGAATTGCCCATCGTCACCTGCGATCCGGTGTCGAGCACCACCTGGATGCGAATGTTGCGGTAATAGGCGTCGGTGACGATCAGCTGGCCGAACACGTCCTTGGCGACGACGATGATTTCATCGCGGTCCCGCTTCTCGCGACGCTTGCGCGCCTCGCTCGGCCGCACCGTCATGATGCCGGCGTCGAGATCGATCGTCACCTGATGATCGCCCAGCGTGTCGATGCCGAGCAGCCCCGCCGCGCCCAGGTCGCTCGCCGCGAGCGAGGGCGCGATCACGCGGTGCGACTTGCCGATCGATTGGATCGCCAGATCGGGCACGATCACGGTCGGGACGATGCTCGTCCCGGTCATCGACGTCAGCATGATCGGTTTGCCCGCGACAAGGGCAAGCGCGCCCGCCAGTTCCCGCGACACGACGGTGCGCTGCGCGCCGGTATCGATGATGAACGGATAGGGGCCATTGGTGCCGACCGCCACCGGCACGGTCAGCCGGGCGCTGCTCTCGCTCAGCAACAGGTCGATCTCGGGAATCGGCTGCTTCGCGGCGGCAATGGCCTGCGGGTCGGGCGTGCTCGTCGTCAGGCCAAGCGGCAGAAGCGCGTAACCGAGCAAGTGAAATACGCCGACCATGACTGCAAGTTACACCCGATTCGACTGCGCAGCAATTGCGCACATCAAGCACCGGCCGTGTCGTCTTGGCGGGAACGGCTAGTCCAGCCGCATCGCTTCTGTCGCAATTGCTTCGGCTTCTTCGAGAAGCGCGTCCTCAGTCGTGCCCTGCGCCACCGATTCGCGTCCGATCATGATCAGGACAGGGACCGCCAAGGGGGTCACCCGCTCCAGATCGACATGGAGCATCCGGTCGCCGGCTTCATCGAGCAGCCGCGCAAGCCGGCCCACATCGGTCATCTTCGCGCGGGCATCCTCCCAGGCGGCGCGCAGCAACAGGTGATCGGGTTCGTATTTGCGCAGCACGTCATAGATCAGGTCGGTGGAGAAGGTGACCTGCCGCCCGGTCTTCTTCTTGCCGGGATGCTGGCGTTCCACCAGCCCGCCGATGATCGCGACTTCGCGAAACGCGCGCTTGAGCAGCGCCGAGCCCTGCACCCAGTCGACGAACTCATGCTCCAGAATGTCGGGCGAAAACAGCGGGCGGGGATCGACGATCTTCTCCAGCCCGTACACCGCCAGCGCATAGTCGTTGGCGACGAAGCCGAGCGGCTTCAGCCCCATCGCCTCCATCCGCCGCGTCACAAGCATGCCAAGCGACTGGTGCGCGTTCCAGCCTTCGAAGCTGTAGACGACCATGTGGTGGCGGCCTTCGTGCGGAAAGGTCTCGACCAGCAGCTGGCCGGGCGCGGGAAGCGCCGAGCGGCGGTCCTGCGTCTCCAGCCATTCGCGCACGTCCACCGGAAAGCGTGCCCATTGCCCGCGATCGAACAGGAACCCCCGCACGCGATCGGCGAGATTGGCGGTGATCGCGAGCCGCGCGCCCATATAGCTCGGCACCCGCGCCTGTTTGGCGGTGGCGCGAACGATCAGGTCGGTCGCCTCCACCCGCTCCACCTCCAGCGCGAGCCCGGCAAAGAAGAAGGTGTCGCCGGGGGAGAGCGCGGCGGCGAACCCCTCCTCCACCTTGCCCAGCCGTCTGCCGTTCTTGAACCGCACCTCCAGCATCGGCGCTTCGACGATGATGCCGGCATTGAGCCGATGTTGCGCGACAAACTGGGGCTGGGTGACGCGCCAGACGCCGTCCTTGCCCTGCGTCAGCCGCTTGAACTTGTCATAGGCGCGAAGCGAATAGCCGCCATCGGCGATGAAGTTCAGGACGCGATCGAACACCTCCTCGCTCAGCGCCGAATAGGGCAATGCTGCACGCACCTCCTGCAGCATGTCAGCCGCGAGAAAGGGCGCGGCGCAGGCACAGCCCATCACATGCTGGGCGAGCACGTCGAGCGCGCCGGGGCGGAAGATGTCCGGGTCCAGCTCGCCGGCCTCCACCGCATCCAGCGCCGCGCGCGCCTCCAGATATTCGAATCGATTGCCGGGGATCAGCACCGCCTCGCTGGCCTCGTCGAGCCGGTGGTTGGCGCGGCCGATCCGCTGGAGCAGCCGCGACGATCCCTTGGGCGCGCCCATCTGGATCACGCAATCGACATCGCCCCAGTCGACCCCGAGATCGAGGCTGGCGGTAGCCACCAGCGCGCGCAGCCGACCGTCCGCCATCGCCTGCTCGGCCTTTTGCCGCGCCTCCAGGCTGAGGCTGCCGTGATGCACACCGATCGGCAGCTTGAGCTCGTTGACCTTCCACAATTGCTGAAAGACGAGTTCGGCAAGGCCGCGGGTGTTGCAGAAGACGATCGTCGTCTTGTGCGTCTCGATCTCCGCCATCACCTGCGGGATGGCATAGACGCCCGAATGCCCGGCCCAGGGCACGCGGCCCTCGGGCAGCAGGATGGCGATGTCGGGATCGGCGCCCTTCTCCCCCTGCACCAGCGCCACCGAATCGATGTCGCCATAGGGCGCCAGCCAGGCGCGGTAGCCATCCGGGTCCGCTACGGTCGCAGACAGGCCGACCCGGCGAAAACCCGGCGCCAGCCGCTCCAGCCGGGCGAGCGCCAGCGCCAGCAGGTCGCCGCGCTTGCCAGTGGCGAAGGCGTGGATCTCGTCGATCACCACCGTCTTCAGCCCGGCGAACATCGTCAGGCTGTCCTCATAGGACAGCAGCAGGCTGAGCGATTCGGGCGTGGTCATCAGCACCTGCGGCGGCCGGGCGCGCTGGCGGACCTTCTTTTCGTGCGGGGTGTCGCCGGTGCGGGTTTCCACCCGGATCGGGAGCCCCATCTCTTCGATCGGCGTCAGCAGGTTGCGCTGCACGTCCACCGCCAGGGCCTTGAGCGGCGAGATGTAGAGCGTGTGGAGCCCCTCGGCCGGCGCCTCGATCAACTCGGCCAGCGTAGGCAGGAAGCCGGACAGCGTCTTGCCCGCACCCGTCGGGGCGACGAGTAGCGCGTGGCGTCCGGCGCGCGCCGCTGCCAGCATGTCGAGCTGGTGCCGCCGGGGCGCCCACCCGCGTGCATCGAACCAGGTTGAGAGCGGGGCGGGGAGATTGGCGGCCACGGCACTCTATGTAGGGATATGGACTTCAAAAGGGGAGCGGGCGATCGCTCCGGCCTCGCCGCTATGCCGGGCGACGATCAATGCTCGTCGCGTCGCTGTCGATCGGCGGCGTCATGCGCGTCATAGTTGCGGCGCGTGGCATCTTCGGTCCTGCCCATGTCGCGCCGCGATCGCTTGTTGCGTATCACCGCCCAGGCCAGCACGAGCGCGAGGACGATCGGGCCGATCACCACCATCAGCCCTTGGATGGTCGAAAAGTCCATCACGGGTTTCCTCTCGCCTGCCTCCTTCGATAACGAGGGCGCCCCTCTTTCGATCCGGTGTGGCGCCCCCAATATCCCGGTCATGGCGCTCGGCGATTGGCTTACTCCGGATCCGACAGGCATTTATCTGCCCGCGGCGGATGCATGGATCGATCCGTGCCGGCCGGTGGCGCGCGCGATCGTCACGCATGGCCATGCCGATCATGCCCGGGGCGGGCATGGCGAGGTTTGGGCGACGCCCGAAACGCTCGCGATCATGGGCGCGCGATATGGCCCGCAGAACGGACACGCCGTCGGCTATGGCGAAACCATCAGGCAGGGGCCGATCGACATCGGCTTCGTGCCGGCCGGCCATGTGCTCGGATCGGCGCAGATCGTGCTCGACCATGCCGGCGAGCGGATCGTCGTCTCGGGCGATTACAAGCGCCGCCCGGACCCTACTTGTGCGCCGTTCGAGCCGGTGCCGTGCGACGTTTTCGTCACCGAGGCGACGTTCGGGCTTCCGGTCTTTCGCCACCCGGAGACGCGCGACGAGATCGACAAGCTGCTCGCCGCGCTGCGCACCGAGCCCGAACGCTGCGTGCTCGTCGGCGCCTATGCGCTCGGCAAGGCGCAGCGCGTGATCGCCGAACTGCGCGGCATGGGCTTCGACGATCCGATCTATATCCACGGCGCGCTGCAATCGCTTTGCGACCTTTACGCCGAACACGGCGTGGCGCTGGGCGAGCTGCGGCCTGCGACTGGCGCGAGCAAGCAGGAACTGGCGGGCCGCATCATCCTGTGTCCGCCCGGCGCGCTCAACGACCGCTGGTCGCGGCGCCTGCCCGATCCGATCACCGCAATGGCCAGCGGCTGGATGCGGGTCCGCCAGCGTGCACGCCAGCGCAATGTCGAGCTGCCGCTGATCCTGTCCGACCATGCCGATTGGGATGAATTGACCCGGACGATCGAGGAGATCGCGCCGCGCGAAGTGTGGGTGACGCATGGCCGCGAGGATGCGCTGGTGCATTGGTGCCGCCTGCGCCAGGTGCGCGCCCGCGCGCTCGATCTGGCCGGATTCGAAGACGAAGATGATTGAGGGAGATCGATTGATGGCGAACCGCAAGACCTGGGGCTGGGTAGGGGGCCTATTGGGTGGCACGCTCGTTGCCGGCGCCACCGCCTATTATCTGTTCGAACGGGCGAGCGAGCAGCCGCCGTTCACGCTGGTCGAGAAGGACGGCGCATTCGAGATCCGCGACTATCCCGAACTGATCGTCGCCGAAACCCGCGCGATCGGCACGCGCGACGCGGCGCTCAATGCCGGTTTCAGCCGGCTGGCCGATTACATTTTCGCCAAGCGGCGCGGCGGCAATGGCGGCCGCGGCGGCGACAAGATCGCGATGACCGCGCCGGTGCTGAGCAGCGAGCAGGACGGCAGCTGGCGCACCCAGTTCGTGATGCCGTCGAAATTCACGCTGGCGACGCTGCCGAAGCCGGCGGACAATGTCGATCTCGCCCGGCGGCCGGCACGGCGCGTCGCCGTGCTGCGGTTTTCCGGTACGGTCAACGATGCCATGCTCGCCAGCCGCGAGGCCGAATTGCGGCGCTGGCTGGCCGCGCGCGGGCTTCAGGGCGGGGCGGCGGAATATGCCTTTTACAACTCGCCCTTCATCCCTGGGCCGCTTCGCCGCAACGAAGTGATGATCGCGCTGCCCGCCGCCTGACGTTCGGCCGGTTGCGCGGCTTCGGCGGGTGCCATAGCGTCGGCGATCCAATGTCGCTGGAGTGCCTGAATTGCCGATTCGACCTTTTGCGCTGATCGCCGTCACCGCCGCCGCGCTTAGCGCGGCGTTGCCTGCGCAGGCGCAGACCAATCCCGCCCTGTCGGCTTGCCTAAAGGCGCATACCAGCAAGGCCGATCGCACGACGCTGGTGCGGTGGATCTTCGCCGGCATCGCGGGCAGCGAATCGGTCAAGGATCTGTCGCAGGTCACCGAGGCGCAGCGCACCGAGACGATGCGTGGCGCCGGCCGCGTCATCAACCGGCTGCTCACCACCGATTGCCGCGCGGAAGCCCTGGGCGCGCTGAAAGCGGGCGGCCCCAATGGCATGCAGTCGGCCTTTGGTCAGCTCGGCGAAAGCGCGATGGTCGATCTGATGTCCGATCCGGCGGTGCTGGGCACCTTTGCGGGGATCGTCCAATATGTCGATATGGGCGCGCTGGTGAAGCTGATGATGGACAGCGGCGCGCTCGATCTCTCGAAGTAACGCCGGCTCAGCGGTCGAGGCGGAGCCGCGCCACCACGGGGAAATGATCGCTGGGGTAGCGCGCGCCGCGATGCGCATCGACGGTGCGGATCGATTCGACCGTCACGCCGCGCGTCAGGATCCAGTCGATGCGGCGATCGCCCTTGCCGGTGAAGCCGTGAAAGGTGAAGTCCGGCCCCTGGCGCTTGGCGCCGCTCAGCCACGCATCGGCCAGCGCGGCGGTCAGGATCGCGTGCGGCGCGCTGTCCGGCGTCGCGTTGAAATCGCCGGTGACGATCACCGGCAGGTTGCCTGCGTCTGTGGCAATCCGCTCGACGATCAGCGCCGCCGCTTTCTCCCGGGCGGCGCCATCCTCGTCGCGATAAGGAAAATGCGTGTCGTAGAAGCGGAACCGGTGCCCGTCCTTCGTTTCGAACACGGCCCAGTTCACCATGCGCGGCAGCGGATGCCCCCAACTGATGCTGCCGGGAATTTCGGGCGTATCGGATAGCCAGAATTCGCCCGTCTCGACGATCTTCAGCCGGTCGCGGCGATAGAAGATCCCCATATGCTCGTCGGCATGGCCGCCGCGCCGGTCGGTGCCGAACCAGCCATAATCGGGTAGTGCTGCGACGATGTCGTTGCCCTGCCGCTGGAACAGTTCCTGCGTGCCGATCAGATCGGGCGCCTCGGCCCGGATCGTCGCGATCGCCAGCGCGCGGCGCTTCTCCCACAGGTCCGGCCCGTCATCGGGGCTCGGATAGCGGATGTTGAGGCTCATCACAGTCAGCTCGGGCGCGGCCTGCGCCCATGCCGGCGCACAGGCCAACAATGCGGCGACCGCCACGAACAACCGCCAGAAACGCACCATCAACCCGTCCCTTCGAGAGCCTTTTGCCGCCGGCGCTGCACCGAACTGCCGATGCCCATCGCCTCGCGGTATTTCGCGACCGTCCGCCGGGCGATGTCGAAGCCTTTGGCGTTGAGCATCTCGACCAGCGTGTCGTCCGACAGGATCTTCTTCGGGTCCTCGGCGGTGATCAGCGCACGAATCGCGCTCTTCACCGCCTCTGCTGACACCGCCTCGCCGCCATCGGCCGACTGAATCGCGCTAGTGAAGAAATATTTCAGTTCAAACAGTCCGCGCGCACAGCTGAGATATTTGTTGCTGGTGACGCGGCTCACGGTCGATTCGTGCATCTCGATCGCATCCGCCACCTGGCGCAGCGTCAGCGGGCGAAGATGGGCGACGCCCTTCAGAAAAAAGCCTTCCTGCTGCTTCACGATCTCGGTTGCGACCTTGATGATCGTGCGCTGGCGCTGGTCAAGTGCCTTCACCAGCCAGTTGGCGCTGGCCAGCATGTCGGACAGCCAGGCCTTGCTCGCCTTGTCCTGCTTGCCCGCCGATACCTCGGCATAATAGCTGCGGTTGACCAGCAGCCGGGGAAGCGTCGCGGCGTTGATCTCGATCGCCCAGCCGCCGCCGCGTCGCGCGACGAACAGGTCCGGCGTCACCGCCTGCACCGGATCGCCGCCATAGCGACAGCCGGGCTTGGGATCATAGTTGCGCAGCTCGCGGATCATGTCCGCCAGATCCTCGTCATCGACGTCGCACAGCCGCCGCAGCCGGGCGAGATCGCCGCGGGCGACCAGTTCCAGATTGTCGATCAGCCGCGCCATGCACGGATCGTAGCGATCGGCCTCCTTGGCCTGGAGCGCCAGGCATTCGGCGAGGTTGCGCGCGCCGACGCCGGTGGGATCGAACGTCTGGATGGTGCCGAGCACTGCCTCCACTCGCGCCAGCGGCACCGCCAGCCGATCGGCGATCTCGCGCAGCGGCACGGTCAGGTAGCCGCATTCGTCGATCTGATCGATCAGATGCTGCGCGATGAACAGGTCCGGCCCGGCGATGCTCGCCCCGGCCTGTGCAAGCAGATGGTCGGCCAGGCTCGTCGTGCTGCTGCCGAGATTGTCGAAATCCGGTCCGTCTTCGGATGATCCGCCGGAGCTCGTGCCGTTCAGGCCCAGCCCGCCGTCGAGCCCGCCGATCGCGTCGCTCGGCGAGTCATGGTGGAACGTCTCGGCGCCCAGATCGACATCGAGCGCGGCTTCGCCCGCCGCCTCGCCGCCGCCGACGATCAGCTCGCTGGCATCGGCGGGGCCGTCACGCACGCGATCGGAATCGCCATCGTGATCCGAATCGCCGGCAAGGGCAATATCGCCGCCCGCATCATCGCCGCCCTGCGCCTCCAGCAACGGGTTGCGCTCGATCTCTTCGGCAATGAACGTCTCGACCTCTAGGTTCGACAGCGCGAGCAGCTTGATCGCCTGCTGGAGCTGCGGCGTCATGACCAGCGATTGCGACTGCCGCAGATCGAGGCGTGGCGCGAGGCTCATCGGCGCTAGAGCGAGAAGCTTTCGCCGAGATAGAGCCGGCGGACATTCTCGTCACGGACGAGATCTGCCGGTGACCCTGCAAACAGCACGCGGCCGTCATAGATGATGTAGCCGCGATCGACGATTTCCAGCGTCTCGCGAACATTGTGATCGGTGATCAGCACGCCGATGCCGCGTTCGCGAAGCTGGATGACGAGATCGCGGATATCTGCGATCGAGATCGGATCGATGCCCGCGAACGGCTCGTCGAGCAGGATGATCGTCGGGTTTGCGGCGAGTGCGCGGGCGATTTCCGCACGGCGCCGCTCGCCGCCCGACAGCGCCATCGCAGGCGAGCTGCGCAGGCGCGTCAGGCCGAATTCGTCGAGCAGCTGGTCGAGCCGCGCCTGCCGGGCATCGCGATTGGGCTCGGCCAGTTCGAGCACGGCCAGGATGTTCTTTTCGACCGAGAGGCCCCGGAAGATCGACGTCTCCTGCGGCAGATAGCCGAGGCCCAGGATCGCGCGGCGATACATCGGCAGCCGGGTAATGTCCTCGCCATCGAGCATGATGCGGCCGCTGTCGGGCTTCACCAGCCCCATCACCGAATAGAAGCAGGTCGTCTTGCCGGCGCCGTTTGGGCCGAGCAGGCCGACCACCTCGCCGCGCCCGACCGAAACCGACACGTCGGTGAGCACCGTCCGCTTGTCATAGGACTTGGCGATGGACACCACCGCGAGCCCGCGATCAGGCAGCGGGGCGGGATCGGCGGCCGGGACTTCAAGCATGGCGGTGTCCGTCATGACGGCTCCTGCTGGGTGAACTCGGCATCGTCCCCGTCCCCCGATGAACGATTGCAGGATTCCTGCATGAGAAATCGTGCCGTGAAAAGGGGTTGCCCTGCCGAATCGGCGTAAAGACGCGCGCTACTGGTTCTGCGATGACGACGAATCGCGTTTGGGGACCGAGAAACGGCCGGTCACGCGGCCGCCCTGATTCTGCACGTTCGACTGGCCCGCGCCGCCCGCACCCGCGACACCCGATCCGTCGATCGTCGCGCGGCCAGTGTCGAGATTGATCGACAGACGGCCGCCCGACACGGTGTTGCCGGCCTGGTTCAGCGTGACGCCGCCCACCATCGTGATCACGCGGCGATCGACGTCATAGACGGCATATTGTGCCCTGGCATTCTGATCCGGCCGCGTCACCGTCACGCTACCGGCGGCATCGAGCCGCGATGCCTGGGGCGAACCGTCGGTCAGCGAACCGGTATAGGTCACCGTCACGCGATCCGCTTTCAGCGTCATGTTCGCCTGGGTGATGACGACGCTGCCGGTCAGGAGCGCCCGGTTTGCGCGATCCTGGATCTCGATATGGTTCGACGCGACATCGATCGGCGCGTTGGTGTCGTGCCGCGTCTGGGCAGCGGCCGGGGCGGCGGCGCAGGCGAGCGCGAGCCCGAGGGCGAACAGGGCGGGACGTCGGGTCATGGCTGCCTATTTGCGCGCTTCGGGTTCATCCGCAAGCGCGCATTGCCGTCCAGTGTCACGGTTCGAGCCGCCAGATCGGCCGACATATGATCCGCGCTGAACGTTCCGCTCGGTGTATTTCCCTTCACGCCACCGCCGCTCTGCAGCTTGCGTGTCTTGAGATCGAGCACCGCGCCGGTGGTGTTGAGAACATAGCCATCGGCCGTCTGGAAATGGATCGGGCCGTCGATCGCCACCTTCTGCGTGTCCATGTCATAGCGGCCGCGATCGGCGTCGAGCGTCGCCGGCCCCTCGGTCAGCGTGATTCGCGCCTGCAGGTCGCGCAGCTGGACCACGGGTTCGGCCGAACTTTTCTGCACGGCAGAGCCGGCGAACAGCGCGAATGCCTGGCCCTTGCTGTCCTCGCCGCGATACTCGGCCGATTCGATCCGCAGCCGTTCGGGCGAAAGCGCGACCTTGTTCTTGTCGAGCACGAAGCTGACGTCGCCGCCCATGAATAGCGGGGCGGTGACGAGGAACGCCGCGAGCACGCCGATTCCGATCGGCAGCGCGATCATCGAGATGCGGATGACGCGATCGTGGCTGCTCCCGGGATGGGCCCAGGAACGGCGTTGCGCGCGAAGACGGGTGGCAATCTCAGACATGCAAGCCTTTGTGGGGGCGCGGACCGCCCCCGACAAGGCAGGCGCGATCAGACATGCGCGAAGATGTCGACCTCCGGCCAGCCGGCCAGATCCAGTTCGGCGCGCCAGGGAAGGAAATCGAAGCACGCCTGCGCCAGGTCGGTGCGGCCCTCGCGCTCGAGGCGGCGATCGAGCTCTTCCTTCAGCGCGTGCAGGTGCCGCACATCCGATGCGGCATAGTCGCGCTGCGCCTCGCTGAGCTCGGGGCCGCCCCAGTCCGACGATTGCTGCTGCTTCGAAATCTCGGCGCCGAGCAGTTCGCGCACCAGTTCCTTCAGCCCGTGGCGATCGGTGTAAGTGCGCACCAGCCGCGATGCGGTCTTGGTGCAATAGACCGGTGCCGCCGTCACGCCGAGGTAGAAGCGGATCGCGGCAAGATCGAAGCGCGCGAAATGATAGAGCTTCACGCGCTCGGGATCGGCCAGCACGGCGCGCAGGTTCGGCGCGGCATAGTTGGAGCGCGGCCCGAACCGAACCAGATGCTCGTCGCCCGACCCGTCGGACAGCTGGACGACGCAGAGCCGGTCGCGGGGCGTGACGAGCCCCATCGTCTCGGTGTCGACGGCAATCGCGGCGCCCGGCGCGAACACGTTCTCGGGCAGGTCTTCTTCGTGGAAATGGACAGCCATGCCGTTCGACTAGACGGCTTGTCGCACCATCTCAATGCTTACCGCTCGATTCGCCGCGCCTCGCGCTGTTTTTTCGCGCGAGCAGGTTCAGCGTCTCGACACCGGCGGAAAACGCCATCGCGCAATAGATATAGCCCTTGGGCACATGCACGCCGAATCCGTCGGCGATCAGCACCGCGCCGATCATCAGCAGAAAGCCCAGCGCCAGCATCACCACGCTCGGGTTGCGGGCGATGAAGTCGGCGAGCGGGTTCGCCGCCAGCAGCATCACCAGCACGGCGACGACGACGGCGGCGATCATCACCGGCAGATCGTCCGACATGCCCACCGCCGTGAGGATCGAATCGATCGAAAAGACCAGATCGAGCAGCAGGATCTGGACGAGTACGGCGCCAAAGCCGGCCGCCGCGCCGGCTGCGACGCTCGTTTCCTGTTTCGCCGCGGGATCGACATTGTGGTGAATTTCGGTCGTCGCCTTCCACACC
Source organism: Sphingomonas sp. RS6 (assembly GCF_054489705.1). Taxonomy (NCBI): domain Bacteria; kingdom Pseudomonadati; phylum Pseudomonadota; class Alphaproteobacteria; order Sphingomonadales; family Sphingomonadaceae; genus Sphingomonas; species Sphingomonas sp. RS6. The sequence continues at coordinate 506,371 of NZ_JBTMWM010000001.1, read as the reverse complement.
AGGAACATGCCGCCGGCGATCAGGATCAGGTCGCGCACCGAAAAGGCGGTCTCCATCGCCGGCCGCCCGTCCTCGCCGATGATGCGGATGCCGAGATCGATCACCGGCGCGGTCAGCCGGGTGATCCACACCAGCGATCCGAGCAGCGCGAGTCGCATGATCAGCGCCAGCGAGATCCCGACTCGGCGAACGCGCTCGCGCTGTCCCTCCGGCAGCTTGTTCGACAGGATCGAAATGAAGATCAGATTGTCGATTCCCAGCACGACTTCGAGCACGATCAGCGTGGCGAGTGCGGCCCAGGCGGCGGGGCTGGCGAGCAGTGCGGCGATGGTGTCCATGGGTGGGGAAACTGCCCTGCGCCGGTCCGCGCCGCAAGCCGCCTGGCATCGCATCGTTGCCCGCCGGACACTTTGATGCCGCAATGATAACGGCTCGTGGAAATTTGTTCGCGCCTCCCGCGTTTTTGGGTTATGAACAGCTTTATGGCGCTATGTTAGTGCCGGAAGACCTGCGTTTTTCGTCCGGCGCTCGGGTTTTGGTTGGTTACTAGGGCGAACCGGGAAGACGAACAGGGCATGGGTTTCGATAGAGGGCGCCGTGGTGAGCGCGGCGGACGCGGCAAGGACAAGCGCGACGGTTTCGGCGACGAAAGCTTCGGTGGCTATAGCGGCTTCGAAGACCGTGGTGGTTTTGGCGGCGGTGATCGCGGTGGGTTCGGCGGCGGCCGTGGCGGCTTCGGCGGCGGCGGCGGCGGTGGATTTGGCGGTGGCGGCTTCGGCGGCGGTGGCGGCGGCGGTTTCCGCGGCGGCGGCGGCGGTGGTGGTCGCGGCATGCCTCCGCAGGTCGTTGGCGAAGGCACCGGCGTCGTAAAGTTCTTCAACGCGCAAAAGGGTTTCGGCTTCATCGTTCGCGATGACGGCGGCGAAGATGTGTTCGTGCACATCTCCGCGGTCGAACAGGCCGGCTTCACTGCGCTGGCAGAGGGTCAGCCGCTCGGCTTTACGCTCGTCGATCGCGGCGGCCGCATCTCCGCGACCGAGCTCAAGATCGACGGTGAGCCGATGCCGGTCACCGAGCGTGCACCGCGTGATGCAGGCCCTGGTGCCGGTGGCGCGCGTGGCGCCGGCGGTCCGCAGCGTCAGCTGACGGGCGAGAAGGCAACCGGCACGGTCAAGTTCTTCAACGCGATGAAGGGCTTCGGCTTCATCCAGCGCGATGATGGCCAGCCTGACGCCTTCGTGCACATCTCCGCGGTCGAGCGCGCCGGCATGCCGACGCTCAACGAAGGCGACCGGCTCGAATTCGAGCTGGAGGTCGATCGTCGCGGCAAATACGCAGCGGTCAATCTCGCACCGCAGCAGTAATCCGCAAGGGCGAACGCGATTGGAAAGGGCCGGGCGGAAACGTCCGGCCCTTTTCGCTGCGGATCTTGCGTTGGTTCAGTCTGGACGGGCCGAGCCCGGCGAGCGATGCGCTGCCGGACTGCCGATGCCAGCTTTAATCGATGCGAACGCATCCGCGTGCCGCAATCCTCTCCAATCGCCCTACCAACCGCTGTGCTCCGCAGGCTGAGGCGAAGCGGCCGGGTATTGTCGGCTTGCGCCTGCTGCGCGGGCGGGAGAGCGCCATACCTATGCAGCTTCGCATGAACCCGAAAACGAATGACTGTCCCGTTATGAAACACGGCGCGCCGGGTTCGATGAAATAATGTTGAACGAAGCATCACACCCAGAGGCAGCAATATTGTATCAAGTGCCTGTCTGAGCTGTTTGAGACGAGGGGGTGTTCAGATGGCATCTATGATGAAGAACGCAGTTCGCTTTTTCTTGGTGGGTTCGGCTTCGCTTTTTGCGTTGTGCAGTACGGCAGACGCGCAGACGGAGTATCGCTTCCACGGCACCTTCCGGCCGGCGACCGGCGCCGCCTTCACCGCGATGCTGGGCGACGGCTCCTTTGACGGGCATTACAGCCTCGCCGACCCGTTCCCGACCTCGGGCGTCGCCTATTTTCTCGATTACACGGTCAACATTCGCGACGCCGACGGCGCCATCCTGCTGACGCTGTCACAGGGTAGCAACGGTGCCTATGGCTATATCAACACCGGCGTCGCGCAATATTATGGCGGGACCAGCATCTATTTCTACGATCTGTCGCAGAACTATCTCCAGCTGATCGTTCCCACCGGGTTCGGCGGTACCGGGGACGTGCTGGCGAACGGCTATTCCTACGCGCAGATCGCGCCGCAGAACCAGGCGACGGTGATGAGCGGCGTGATCGGCGTGCCGGAACCGGGCCTGTGGGGACTCATGCTGGCCGGCATCGGCATGGCGGGTGCCGCGATGCGGGTGCGCCGCGTGCGGGTCGGCTGGTCCTCCAGTACCCGGCTCAGCTGACCATCCGCCGCAGCCCCTCGATTGTATCCGCCTCCGCGACTGGCTTGTCGGTGCGGATGCGGCTGATCCGCGGAAAACGCATCGCCAGCCCCGATTTGTGTCGTTTCGATTCATGGATCGAATCGAACGCGACTTCCAGCACCAGCGACTTGTCGGTCTCGCGCACCGGGCCGAAGCGGTTGATCGTGTGGGTGCGGACATGTCGATCGAGCCATTTCAGCTCGTCATCGGTGAAGCCGAAATAGGCCTTTCCCACCGGCAGCAACTCGCCCGCGTCGTTCCATGCGCCGAAGGTGAAGTCGGAATAGAAGCTGCTGCGCTTGCCCGAGCCCCGCTGGGCATACATCAGCACGCAATCGGCGGTCAGCGGGTCGCGCTTCCATTTGTACCACAGCCCGACGCGCCGCCCCGCGACATAGGGCGAGTCGCGCCGCTTGAGCATCACGCCCTCAATCGCGGCGTCGCGTGTGCCGGCGCGGATCGCCGAAAGCGCCGCGAAATCCTCCGCCGCGATGACCTGCGACACATCGAATCGTTCGGCATTGAGCGACTCGGCAAAGGCTTCCAGTCGTACTCGCCGCTCGCTCCAGCCCAGCTGGCGCAGATCCTCGGCGCCGTCGAACAGGATATCGTACAGCCGCACAAAGGCGGGTGCCTCCGCCAGCATCTTTGCCGACACCGTCTTGCGCCCCAGCCGCTGCTGCAACGCATTGAAGCTGCCGGCCTCACCACCCTGCGCCTCGCCGCGAACCAGCAATTCACCGTCGACGACGCCGGGCGTGGCGAATGCGGCGGCGACTTCCGGGAAGCTTCGCGTGATGTCGTCCCCCGCCCGGCTGTAGAGCCGCGTCTCGCCCCCGGCATGGACGATCTGGGCACGGATGCCGTCCCATTTCCACTCGGCGGCATAATCGGCCAGGCTCACCTCCGTCTCCTCCAGGGGATGCGCCAGCATGAAGGGACGGAAGACGGGCACGTCCTGCGCCCGCGGCTGTGGCGCGCGGCCCTCCGCCCAGTCGAACAGCGCGGCATAAGGCGGCGTCAGCCCGTGCCAGACCTCTTCCACGGCATCGACGTCGATGGCGAAGGCCTGGGCGAGCGCGGTCTTAGCGAGTCGGGCGGAGATGCCGACGCGCAACGCGCCCGTCGCGAGCTTGAGCAGCGCATAGCGTTCGTCCGATTCGAGCCGGTCGAGCATAGCCGCCAAGGCCGCGGGTGCGTCGGCGCGGGAAAGGGCGGCGAGCGTCGCCACGACGTTCGACAGCGTCAGCGGCTCCGATTCGGTGGGCGGCACCCTCGGCTCGGGCCAGAGCAGCGCGACCGTCTCGGCCGAATCGCCGACAAAATCGCGGCTCATCGCATAGAGCACGGGATCGACCCGCGCCTCGATCATCGCGCGGATCGTCGATGGCTTGACGGCGGGCAGGTCGAGCGTGCCGGTAAGCGCCGCCATCGCCCAGCCGCGATCGGGATCCGGCGTCGCGCGCAGATAGGCGCCGATCAGACGGAGCTTGGCGTTGCGGGACCGGGTGTAGATCAGCCGGTCAAGCAGGTCGGCAAAGGCGCGCATGGATCGTAGATGGTCGTCGCCGCCACGCTACGCTAGGGGCGTGGGGATGAAGCGCCTTCTTCTGTTCTTGCTCGCCCTCGTGGTCGCGGGGCTGGCGATCCTCGGTTTCGCCTATTGGACGGCGGGCCGCGATCCGGTGGTTCGGCGCCTCTCGGTGGCGATGTCCGACTGGCCCGCCGGGGCGCCGCCGCTTCGGGTCGTGCTGCTCAGCGACCTTCATGTCGTCGGCCCCGAAACGCCGCCGGCGCGGATCGCGCGCATCGTCGATCAGGTGAACCGGCTCGATCCCGATCTCGTGCTGATCGCCGGCGATTTCGAGCAGGACCGCCGCTTGTCGACGCGTCATTACGGCCCAGCCGCGGCCGTCGCGCCGCTGCGCGCGTTGCGTGCGCCGCTCGGGGTGGTCGCGGTGCTCGGCAACCATGACTATCCCGCGCGCGGCGACAGCGACCTGCCGAAGCATCTGGCGCAGGTGGGGGTTACGTTGCTGCGCAACCAGGCGGTGCGGCGCGGCCCGCTGGCGATCGCCGGCGGCGGCGATCTCTATCACGGGCGGTTCTCCGCCGCTGCGCTCGAGCATGCCGCGCGGGCGCTGCCGGGGCCGACGCTGGTCCTCGCCCACACGCCGGACGTCGTGCCGCTGCTGCCGTCATGGTATCGGCTGGTGCTCGCAGGACACACGCATTGTGGCCAGATTCGCCTGCCTTTGCTCGGCGCGCCGGTGACGGCGTCGCGCTATGGCCAGCGCTATCTGTGCGGCGTGATTCGCGAAGGCGCGCGCACGGTGGTGGTGACGGCGGGGATCGGGACGAGCGGCGTGCCGCTCCGCCTTGGCGCCGTGCCCGATCTGTGGCTGCTGACGATCGGCGCGCCGCCGCGATAGTGGCTTGCCAAGCGGCCAGGTTCGCCATCATCATCGGCTGGGTGCGATGCCGCACCCGCCTTGGGAGAGCCAATCGATGAAGTTCGCTGTTGCGATCGCGGCCGTCGCCGCCTGCCTGACGACCACCGCCGCCGCTGCGCAGGACGTCCCTCCGCCCGCCGCACCAGCGGCCGCTACCCCCAAATTCTCGCTCGATACGCCGATCGAGCAGCTCGTCGCCGACGAAAAGGCGAAGGCGGTTCTCGACGCGGACCTGCCCGGCGTTTCGACGCACCCGGCCTATGAATCGTTCAAGACGATGAGCCTTCGCGCCGTACAGCCTTTTTCCAACGGCGCGCTGACCGACGAGATGCTCCAGAAGGTTGAGGCGGACCTCGCCCGGATTCAGTAAGGACCATACGAAAAGGGGCGCGGCAACACGCCGCGCCCCCGATCGATCTGGACATTATCTCCGGGCAAGCTCAGCCCTTGCGGCTCGCCTCGAACAGGAACCAGGCGCGCTCCTCGGCCTGATCGGTCCAGTCGTCGACAACGCCGCTGGTTGCGTTGTCGCCGGCATCCTCCGCCGCCTGCTTCACGGCGCGGAAGCTTTCGACCAGCTTCAGATTGTCGTCGCGCAACTCGGACAGCATGTCGGTCGCCGCGACGAAGTCCGCGTCATTGTCGGAGATCGTCTGGCGGCGCGCGATATCGCCGATCGAGCGCAGCGTGGTGTTGCCGGTCTTGCGCACGCGCTCGGCGATCGCGTCGGTCACGCCCAGAATCTGCGCGGCCTGATCGTCGAGCAGCAGGTGATAGTCCCGGAAATGCGGGCCGGACACGTGCCAGTGAAAATTCTTGGTCTTCAAATACAGCGTGTAGCAATCTGCCAGCGCGCTGTTCAGCGCGTCGGCGACGCTCTTCGTGTCGTTGCGATTGAGGTCCGTCGGCGTTGCCAACGCGGCCGTCTTGTCTGCCATGATGTCCTCCAGGTTTCGATACGAGAGCCTAACGATTCGGATATAGGGACTGGTTCCTTGCGCTGCAGCGAATTTTTGCCGATCTGTACCATCGGATAGGTCGCTCGAAGCCGTGGGCGCGTCGCCGCGCGACGGCTGCATTGCCGCGATCTGGCGCCGAAAGCTTGACTTTCCCCGCCGATTCGCGCATCCGCCCGCCTCTGTAAGCGGTACGCTCCGGTGTGCCGCTATTTCTTTTCGCACGAATCAAGGGTTCCGGGTCATGGCAAAGCCGACCACCGTAAAGATCAAGCTCGTCAGCACGGCGGATACGGGCTTCTTCTATGTCACCAAGAAGAATCCGCGCACGCAGACGGAAAAGCTGAACTTCCGCAAATATGATCCGGTCGTGCGCAAGCACGTCGAGTTCAAGGAAGCGAAGATCAAGTAACGCCCCGCAGCGCGGCTTGGCCGTGCCCGTTGCGTTTCCAACTCGACGTTCAGGCAGGCTGCGCTGGATCCCCTTCGGGGTCCGGCGCGTCTTCGTTTGGCAGCAGGCCGTTGACGCGCTCGATGAAGCGGGCCAGCGAAATCGGCTTGGCGATATAGGCGCGCGCCCCCGCCGCGCGAATCCGCTCCTCATCCTCATGGCTGGAATAGGCGGTTACCGCCATGATCGGGATCGCCGACAGCGCCGAGTCGTGCTGCATCTGACGGATCAGTTCGAAGCCGGTGACATGCGGCAGCTGGATGTCCATGATGATCAGGTCGGGCGCGAAACGATGCGCGGAAGCGACGGCGTCGCGCCCATCGCGAACCGGCTCTGCCGCGAACCCATGCGCCCGCAACAGATCGCAGAACAGCTTGAGATTGAGTTCGTTGTCCTCGACAACGAGCACTCGTTTTGGCACGCGCTTCCCCGACATTTTGAGGTTCAGTAGGGCATGGCAGCCGCAGAGACAAATCCCGAAGCGCTCGCCCTGCAGGCGCTGGCATGGACGCTGGGCGAGCCGGCGCGCGCGTCGCGCCTGCTCGATCTGACCGGGCTCGATCCCGCCTCGCTTCGCGCACGGGCGGCCGAGCCGTCGCTGCTCGCGGCGACAATCGCGTTCCTCGAATCGCATGAGCCCGATCTGGTGGCATGCGCCGCCGCGCTCGACGTGCCGCCCGCGGCGCTGGTCGCGGCGCGCGGCGCGCTGGAAGCCGCATGAGGCCGCTGCTGATCACCGATTGCGACGAAGTGCTGCTCCACATGGTGCGGCATTTCGGCGAGTGGCTGGGCGAAGCCCACGACATCGACTTCGCGCCCGATGGCGGCGATTTCGCGCAGTCGATGCGCCGCCGCGCGGACGGGTCGCTGCTCGCGCCGCGCGAAATGTGGGCGCTGCTCGACGGCTTCTTTCCCGATCAGATGGATCGCCAGACGCTGGTGCCGCACGCCCGCGAGGCGCTCGCCCGGATCGCGCAGGTTGCGGACATCGTCGTGCTCACCAATCTCGGCGATCACTGCCGCGACTCGCGCATCGCCCAGCTTTCCGCCCACGGCATCGCGCATCGGGTCGAGTGCAACCAGGGGGGCAAGGGGCCGCCGGTCGCGCGGCTGGTTGCCGAACATGGCGCGCCGGTGGCGGTGTTCGTCGACGATCTGGCGACGCATCACGAATCGGTCGCCGAGCATGCCCCCGATGTGCTCCGGCTGCACATGATCGCCGAACCCGCCATGGCGCCGGCGGTGCCACCCGCGCCGCACGCCCATGCCCGTATCGACGACTGGCGCGATGCGGCCGACTGGATCCTAGCGGCGTTCGCGCAGGCTTGACCGGCCCCGGTTCCGGTGGTTGAGCAGGGCCATGACCACCGCCATCGATCGCAAGCTCGCCGAACTGGGCCTCACCCTTCCCGAAGCCGCCGCGCCGGTCGCGGCCTATGTGCCGGTGGTCGAGGCCGGCGGGCTCCTCCACATCTCGGGCCAGCTGCCGTTCAAGGACGGCGCGGTGATGACCGGTCGGCTGGGCGAGGATCGCGACATCGGTTTCGGTACCGAAGCGGCACAGCGCTGCGGGCTGATGCTGGTGGCGCAGATCAAGAAGGCGCTGGACGGCGATCTGACGCGCGTCAAGCGCATCGTGAAGCTGGGCGTGTTCGTTAACTCCGCCCCCGGCTTCGTCGATCAGCCCAAGGTCGCCAATGGCGCGTCGGAACTGATGCAGGCGCTGTTCGGCGAGGCTGGGCGCCATGCCCGCAGCGCCGTCGGCGTGGCGGTCCTGCCGCTCGGCGCCGCCGTCGAGGTCGATGCGATCATCGCCATCGACTGATCCGGCCCTCCTGTCACGCAGCATCGGCTGCGCTTCAAAAGCCCCTTCGGCGATGCCGAGGGGGTTTTTTGTTGCCCCGCGCCCGGATGGGCATGTGGCGACGCAGCAACACTTCGTCACGAAACATTGATGATCGAGCAAAGATTGTTGTGCGCTGCGGTAGCTTTGGGCCATGAACTTGTCGTCGTCTGGAAATTGCAACGGCCGCAGAGCCAATCATCAAGCAATGCCGGGCGCCGCAGGCGGGAACCCTTTGGATTGAATGAAAGGGATTCCATGCGCTTTTCCACGCTCAGCATCGGCGCGCTTCTTCTCGCCGGCACCATGCCCGCCTTTGCGCAGGACGAAACCGCACCGGCACCGGCCGTGACGGTCAACGGCAGCGCCGCCGTGGTCAGCGACTACAAGTTCCGCGGCATTTCGCAGACCGACGGCAATTTCGCGGTGCAGGGCAGCCTCACCGTCAGCCACGAATCGGGCTTCTACGTCTCGGTCTGGGGCTCGTCGATCGACGATTACGTCACCGTCCACGGCACCGCGCATCAGGAGATCGACCTGATCGGCGGCTACAAGCACAGCTTCAACGGCGTCACGCTCGACGTCGGCGCGCTCTATTATGTCTATCCCGGCACTCGCCCCGGCTTCACCGGCGATCGCTCGTCATCCGACTTCATCGAGCCCTATGCCTCGGTGAGCTACGCGTTCGGCCCGGTCGCGGCGAAGGCGACGGTCAACTATGCGCCCAAGCAAAAGGCGCTGGCGCTCGATCAGGGTCAGAGCGGCACGCTGTCCAAGAACGACAATGTCTATCTGGCCGGCGATCTCTCCGCCGCCATCCCGAACACGCCGCTCAGCGTCAGCGCGCATCTGGGCCACACCTTCGGCCCCAGCTGGCTGTCGGGTCCGACGTCGGAATATACCGACTGGGCATTGGGCGCCGCCTATACCTGGAAAAATCTGACGCTCGGCGTGTCCTATGTCGATACGGACACCTATTTCACCACGCCCAGCGGCAAGGATGCGGCCAAGGGCGGCATCCTGGGATCGGTCAGCGTCAGCTTCTGATATCGGCTGAGGGGGGCGGGAGCGGCGGGGAGGCCGCTCCCGGTTCCGCCGATCACGCGCCCGGCGCGACCGGCAAGATTGACCCGGTTCCTGATGTCGCCCGGCCGCCGGGCGACGAACTCATCGCGGCGTGCGCACCGTTGCGTCGCGGCCGTCGCCCTGCGGCGCGGCGATGATTTCCTGCGTGGTCGCGCCCTTGTCCACCACCGGCGTGGTGGGGCTGCCGGCGGTGCTGCGCACGCCCGCATCGGCGCTCGATCCGCCTGCTGCGTCCAGCGTCGCGGCCTCGCCCGCGCTGCGTGCGGCCGACCCACCGAACAGCGCCTCCAGCGCCTGATCCGACGGCGCGGTATCCTGCGGCCGGGCAGCGCCGGGCTGCGGCGGCTTGAGCGCGAAATCGGGCGGAATCACCAGCGGCGCCTGACGCGCAACCGCGAATTCGTCGGGACGTGCCCGATCATAGCCCCGCTTGCCGCACGCCGACAGCGATGCCGCGAGCGCAACGCCTGCCGCGACGAGGATGAGCTTACGCATTCAGTTTATTCTCCACAGGGGCCTGCGACTTGGGGGCCTTGTCGCGAACGAAGAGCGCGCGGATCAACAAGATTACCACGCCGATGGTAATCGCTGCATCGGCGACGTTGAAGACCAAAAAAGGGCGCCACTCGCCGAAATGCAGATCGGCGAAATCGACGACATAGCCCAGCCGCGCGCGATCGAGGATGTTGCCGCACGCACCGCCGAGCACCAGGCCCAGCGCGAAGACGTCGCCCGTCTTCTTTTCGCGCAGCATCCACACGCACACGCCGATCGCGATCACCGCCGTCATCAGCACGAGCAGCCAGCGCATCGTCACGCTGTTCGCCGAAAGCAGGCCCAGCGAGACGCCGATATTCTTGACGAAACGCAGGTCGAAGAACGGGGTGAGCGTCATCGAATCATTCTGCACCACCAGCCCCAGCGGGCCGGTGACGACGAATTTGGTCAGCTGGTCGAGCACGAACACGCCCAGCGCCGCGGCAAAGCCAACAATACGAACCGACTTCATCACGACACCACCTTTGCGCAGCGGTCGCATAGCGCCCCGTCCTGCGTCACTTCGGGAAGATGACGCCAGCAACGGCCACATTTGTGGCGATCGGTGGGCGTCACCGTGACATCGGCGGCCTGATCCACCTTCGACACGATAAACAGCTCGGTCAGGTCCTCGGCCGGCATCGGCAGGCTCGGCACCGTCACCTCGGCCTCGAGGCTGGAGCGGACCTTCTTCTCGCGACGATAGGGCTCGATCGCCTCGGTGACGGTCTGGCGCAGCGCGCGGATCGCGGTCCAGTCATGCTCGACCGACGCGCCCTCCGGCAGCAGCGGCCATTCCAGCTCGTGGACCGATCCGTCCTCGCTCGGGAAGCGGCTCTGCCACACTTCCTCGGCGGTGAAGGCGAGGATCGGCGCGGCGTAGCGGACCAGCGCGTGGAACAGCACGTCCAGCACGGTGCGATAGGCGCGGCGCTTGGGATCGCTCTCGGCGTCGCAGTAGAGGCAGTCCTTGCGGATATCGAAGAAGAAGGCCGAGAGGTCCTCGTTCATGAAATCGCCGAGCGCGCGGGCATAGCGGTTGAACTCGAACGCCTCCGCCGCCGACCGCAGCTCCGCATCGAGCGCCGCCAGCTTGTGGAGCACATAGCGCTCCAGCTCGGGCATGTCGGCCACCGCGACCTTCTCGGCCTCGCCGAAACCGTCGAGCGCGCCGAGCAGATAGCGGAAGGTGTTGCGGATCTTGCGGTACGCGTCGCCGGTGCCGGCCAGCACTTCCTTGCCGATGCGGACATCGTCGAAATAGTCGGTCTGCGCGACCCAGAGGCGCAGGATGTCCGCGCCGCTCTCGCCGATGATCTTCAGGGGATCGACGACGTTGCCGAGCGACTTGGACATCTTCTTGCCCTGGCCGTCGAGCGCGAAGCCATGGGTGAGCACCGCGTCATAGGGCGCCCGGCCGCGCGTGCCCGACGATTCGAGCAGCGACGACTGGAACCAGCCGCGATGCTGGTCCGAACCTTCGAGATAGAGGTTGGCGCGCACGCCCTCGCCATAGCGCGCCTCGATTACGAAGCTGTGCGTCGAGCCGCTGTCGAACCACACGTCGAGAATGTCGGTGACGACCTCATAGTCCTCGGCGCGGTAATCTGGGCCGAGCAGCGCCTGGTGGTCGGCCTGGAACCACGCATCGGCCCCGCCGGCGCGGAAGGCGTCGAGGATGCGGGCGTTGACCGCCGGGTCGCGGAGGTACTCGCCGTTGGTTCCCCGCCGAACATAGAGCGCAATCGGCACGCCCCAGGCGCGCTGGCGGCTGATCACCCAGTCCGGGCGGCCCTCCACCATCGCGCGGATGCGGTTGATCGAGCGCTCGGGCACCCAGCGGGTGCGTTCGATGGAATCGAGCGCGATCGCGCGGAGGGTGGGGGCGTTGCCACCCGCAAAGCCCTCTCCCCCCTGGGGAGAGGGTTGGGAGAGGGGCATGTCCGCGGGCGACGTCGCTGCTGGAGAGTCCCCCTCTCCCTGACCCTCTCCCCGGAGGGGAGAGGGAGTGGGCTTGTCCATCGGGATGAACCACTGCGGCGTCGCCCGGAAGATGATCTTCGCCTTGCTCCGCCAGCTGTGCGGATAGCTGTGCTGGAAGTCGTCCGAGGCGGCGAGCAGCGCGCCGGCGGCGCGCAGGTCCGAACAGATCGGGCCTTCGGCGCTGACGAACTTCTTGTTGATCACCGAACCCTGGCCGCCGAGCCACAGCCAGTCGGCGCGGTACATGCCGGCGCCGTCGACCGCGAACACCGGATCGATGCCGTGCGCCTTGCACAGCAGGAAGTCGTCCTCGCCATGGTCGGGCGCCATATGGACGAGGCCGGTACCCGCATCGGTGGTGACGAAGTCGCCGGCCAGGAACGGCCGCGGCTTGGCGAAGAACCCGCCGAGCGCGTGCATCGGGTGGCGCGCGACGGCGCCGGCGAGCTGCGAACCGAGAATCACCGGCTCGTGTTCAAATGCCAAGCGCGGAAGATCGCGATTCTGTTGCAAAACTCGGTTCTGAAAAGCGCCTAAGAGAGAGGCTGCGATTAAGAACGTTTTCCCATCAAGTTGCGGAGGAACTACCTCACCGTCGACGCTCCGGAACCAGCCTCGAACGTACTCAATTTCCGGCCCATACGCGAGCGCCTGGTTCACCGGGATCGTCCACGGCGTGGTCGTCCAGATTACCGCATGCGCGCCGACCAACTCGGGCGCGTTCGGTGCCTCCGTGATCTCGAACGCCACGTCGATCTGCGTCGACGTGATATCCTCATACTCGACCTCCGCCTCGGCCAGCGCGGTCTTCTCGACCGGGGACCACATCACCGGCTTGGCGCCGCGATAGAGCTGGCCGCTCTCGGCGAACTTGAGCAGCTCAGCCGCGATCCGCGCCTCGGCGTCGAATTTCATGGTGAGATAGGGGTCGTCCCAGTCGCCCAGGATGCCGAGCCGCTCGAACTGGCCGCGCTGCACCGCCACCCATTTTTCCGCATAGGCGCGGCATTCGGCGCGGAAGGCGACGGGGTCGACTTCGTCCTTGTTAAGCTTCTTGGCGCGATAGGCCTCCTCGACCTTCCACTCGATCGGCAGGCCGTGGCAATCCCAGCCGGGGACATAGGGCGCGTCCTTGCCCATCAGGCTCTGGCTGCGGACGACGATGTCCTTCAGGATCTTGTTGAGCGCATGGCCCATGTGAATGTCGCCATTGGCGTAGGGCGGGCCATCGTGCAGCAGGAAGCGCTCGCGGCCGGCGCGGGCCTCGCGCAGCTTCTGGTAGAGCCTAATCTTCGCCCAGCGCTCGAGGATGGCGGGCTCCTTGGCAGCAAGGCCGGCCTTCATCGGGAAATCGGTCTTCGGCAGGAAGACGGTGTCGCGCCAGTCGCGCTGGGTGTCGGTTGCGTCGGTCATGGGTCGCGCGGGATTAGCCGGTGTGCGAGGGGAAGTCATCCCTCCCGTTCGCGCCGCGCGGTTCGGGTATCGCTATTCGTGCGCGCCGTTGGGCAAGGGGGTCACCGACGGGGCGTGCGCGCCGGACTTGCAGGCGCGGATCGTGTCGGGCTCGGGCCGCTCGCCGCGTGCCTCGAACACGGCCATATAGCCGCCGGCCGAGGGCATCGGCCGCATCGACACCTGCGCATAGCCAACGGCGGCGAACTCGCATTTGAGCAAGGCGGGCGGCGTGCCGTGATTCTGCGTCGGGCGATCGGCATCGACGACGATCACCTGGCCGCCCGGCGCCAGCGACGGCCGCAGCCGCCACAGGAACTCATAGGGCGATTCGATCTCGTGATACATGTGCACCATCAGCACGCGATCGAAGCTGTCTTCGGGCAGCCGCGGATCGGCGGGCAGGCCCAGGCGCACGCTGACATTGTCGAGCTTCTCGCGCACGACGCGGGTGGCGAGCTGGCTGATATAGTCGGGAACGATGTCCTCGGCGACGACGCGGCCCTTGGCGCCGACGCGCTGGCCGAGCCGGATCGTGTAATAGCCTTCGCCCGCACCGATGTCGGCGACGGTCATGCCCGGCTTGATCCCGGCAAGGTCCATCACCTGTCCGGCCTCGTTCAGCCGGTCGCGTGCCTCCTCGCTCGACCAGCGCGACGACACAATCGTCGCCACCGGCCGATCGGCGGCGGGGAAGCCGGTGATCGACTGGCGCGTCTCGTTGCGCGGCGCGCGGCTGCTGCCGTCGCATGCGGCGAGCATCAGCCCGACGCCGAGCAGGAGCTGCCGCGCGGCGAGCGTCAATCGACGTCCTCCACCTCGACCGCCTCGCCCGTGACGCGCTGTGCCAGCGCCGCCGCCATGAACGCATCGAGATCGCCGTCGAGCACGTCGCTCGGCGCGGTCGACGACACGCCGGTGCGCAGATCCTTCACCAGCTGATAGGGCTGGAGCACATAGGAGCGGATCTGGTGCCCCCAGCCGATATCGGTCTTGGTCGCGTTCTGCGCGTCGGCCACCGCCTCACGCTCGGCCAGTTCGCGCTCGTACAGGCGGGCGCGGAGCTGGTTGAAGGCTTCGGCGCGGTTCTTGTGCTGCGAACGCTGGTTCTGGCACTGCACGACGATGCCGGTCGGCAAATGGGTGATGCGCACCGCCGAATCGGTGGTGTTGATGTGCTGACCGCCCGCGCCCGAGGCGCGATAGGTGTCGATGCGCAGCTCGCTTTCGTTGATCTCGATCTCGATATTGTCGTCGATCACCGGATAGACCCAGACGGATGCGAAGCTGGTCTGGCGTCGTGCGTTCGAATCGAACGGGCTGATGCGGACCAGGCGGTGTACGCCGCTTTCGGTCTTGGCATAGCCATAGGCGTTCTCGCCCTTGAACAGCAGCGTCGCCGATTTGATGCCCGCCTGTTCGCCGGCGTGATAGTCGACCAGCTCGACCTTGTAGCCGTGCCGTTCCGCCCAGCGCGTGTACATGCGCTGGAGCATTTCGGCCCAGTCGTTCGATTCGGTGCCGCCGGCGCCGGCATTGATCTCGACATAGGTGTCGTTGGCATCGGCCTCGCCCGACAGCAGCGCCTTGACCTTGTCGCCTTCGGCGCGGGCCGCCAGCGCGGCAAGCGCGGCGGTGCCCTCGTCGGCCATCTCGGCATCACCCTCGGCCTCGGCCATCTCGATCAGCTCGACCGTGTCGCTCAGCTCGCGCTCGATCGCGCGGGTGGCGGAGATCGCCTCATCGAGCCGGCGGCGCTCGCGCATCACGTCCTGCGCCTTCTTGGCGTCGTTCCACAAAGTGGGGTCCTCGACGCGCGCGTTGAGCTCGTCGAGCCTGCGCAACGCGCGGTCCCAGTCAAGCGAGCGGCGCAACAGCGCGAGCGCTGCGTTGATCTTGTCGACACTGGCCTGCGCTTCGGCGCGCATGATCAAAAACCTTCCGAATAAAAACGTGCGGATCGCGGTCCGGCGGGCCGGCGACCGATGGACATATAGGGCGTATCGCCCGCGCTAGTAGATTCCGCCCTGGCGTTGCAAGAAGTCGCTGTCGCCCTGACGATCGCTCTTGCGCTGTGCCGGCTGGTCGCTGGCCGTGGCGTCAGGCGTTTCTTCGTCGCCGCGCGTGCGGCGGCTGCGGAACGGATCGCTCTCCGGCTTGAACGCTTCCCAGATCACCGGCGACAGCGGATCGTCGCTCGGCCAGGCGCCCTGCACCGGCTTGCCGCTGCGCCGGTCGATCCGCACCATGCGAATGCCCGGCGGGGCGATGAAGGGCAGCTTCTCCATGTCCTTGTACGCGGGAATCGCGAACTGCTTGAAGATCGGCGCCGCAATCGAGCCGCCCTGGGCATAGCCGCCCAGGTTCGATGGCGTGTCATAGCCGATATAGAGGCCGCCGATCATCTGCGGCGTGCCGCCGACGAACCAGACGTCGGTCGGGCCGGTGGTCGTGCCGGTCTTGCCCATCATCGGCCGGTCGAGATCGCGCAGCACCGTCGCGGTGCCGCGCTGGACGACGCCCTCGGTGATGTGGACCATCTGATAGGCGGTGAGCGGATCGAGCACCTGGCGCGCGCGGCGCACCGGGCGCGGCATCGGCTTACCGTTCCAGTCGGCCGCGTTGCAGCCCGAACAGGGGCGCCAGTCGCGCGGGAAGATCACCTTGCCACGGCGGTCCTGCACGAAATCGATCAGCGTCGGGTTGAGCGCGCGGCCGTGATTGACCAGGATCGAATAGGCGTTGACCATCCGCAGCACGGTCGTCTCGCCGGCGCCGAGCGCATAGGAAAGATACGGGCTGAACCTGTTCTTCGAAATGCCGATGCGCTGGATCAGGTCGGTCACCTTGTCCATGCCGGTCGCGTTGGCGATCTGCACCGTCATCAGGTTGCGCGACTGTTCGATGCCCCAGCGCAGCGTGTGCGGCCCGGCGCCGCGGGCATTGCCGAAATTGCGGAAGCATTTCTGCCCCAGCCCCGCGCCCTGCCAGACGCAGAACGGGCCATCGACCACGATCGATGCCGGCGTCATCCCGTTTTCCAGCGCGGCGGCATAGACGATCGGCTTGATCGTCGATCCCGGCTGGCGCATCGCCTGGGTCGCGCGGTTGAACGACTGTAGCCGCGAATCGAACCCGCCCTGCATCGCCAGGACGCGGCCGGTGTCGGGTTCCTCGACGACCATGCCGCCCGAAATCTTCGGCACGCTGCGCAGCGCCCAGCCGCTGCCATCGGGCGCCACCGCCAGGATGTCGCCGCGCTCGATCGAATCGAATGCATGGCCACCCTTGCCGCGCACCGGCATCGCCGCGGCGCTTGCCGCCATCCGGCCGGTGCTGCCGTCGTCGAAGCCCAGGGTCGCGCTCGCGTCGTCGCGATCGATCACGATCGCCGCGCGCCAGTCGTCATAATCGACGCCCACATTCTGGGCGAGCAGCGCCTGCTGCCAGCTCGATCCGATCTCGGCCTTGCCGATCGGGCCGGACCAGCCGCGCCCGCGATCATAGCGAAGCAGGCCGTCGCGCAGCGCGCGCTGGGCATAGGCCTGAAGCCGCGGATCGAGCGAGGTGCGGACCCAGAGGCCGCCATTATAGACGCTATACGGCCCGTCCTTGTTGGTTTCGCCGAACAGGCCGATCAGCTGGCGACGCACTTCCTCGACGAAATAGCCGCCGACGCGCTCGAACTTGGGCGTCTGGCGCGGCACGGTGCCGAGCGGGGCGGCCACCGCACGATCGTGCTGGGCCTGATCGATGAATCGGTTGCGCAGCATCTCGCCGAGCACCCAGTTGCGGCGTTCGAGCGCGCGCTGGGTATTGCGATCGGGATCGTAGTTGGCGGGGCCTTTCGGCAGGATCGCCAGATAGGCCATCTGCGCGAGCGTCAGCTGATCGAGCTTCTTGCCGAAATAGGCATGGCTCGCCGCCTCGACGCCGCCGGCATTGCGCCCCAGCTCGATCGAGTTGAGATACAGCTCCATGATCTGCTGCTTGGTCAGCGTATCCTCGATGCGCCAGGCGAGGATGCCTTCCTTCAGCTTGCGCATATAGCTCGCCTCGTTGCCGACGAGCAGGTTCTTCGCCACCTGCTGCGTGATCGTCGAGGTGCCGCGCGGCGTCTCGCCCCGGATCGCGCCCATCACCGCGGCGCGGGCGAGGCCGGGGAAATCCAGCCCGTGATGCTCGAAAAAGGTGCGATCCTCGGCGGCCATGAAGGCGCGGACGAGCAGCGGCGGATATTCGTTGAAGCTCAGCTGGACGCGCCGTTCGCGCGCATAGCTGTGGATCGGCGTGCCATCGGCCGAGCGGACATAGGTCGGCAGTGGTGGCTCATAGGTGCGCAGCGAATCGACCGACGGCAGGTTGCGCGCGACCAGCAGCCACAGCAGGAACGCGCCGATACCGGCGAGCAGCGCCACGATGGCGAGCGCGCGGAACCACCAGCGCCGCCGCAGCCGGCGCCAGAAGCCCGGCTCGTCGCCACGTTTGATCTTGACGTTGTCGATTGGGGGTTCGCCGTCGGCCATGCGGCGCGCGGTGTAGCATCTTTTGCGGCGGAAGAAAGGGCGGGGCGACGGGCCGTGTCCGGCCGGTCAGCGCGCGGCGGTTCGCGTCGCGAAGTGAATCTCGACGGCGCGACGCACGCTTTCGGCGATCTTCGTGCGGCCTTCGGGCGAGGCGATGAAGCGCGCGTCCCGGGGATTGGACAGATAGCCCGTTTCGAACAGCACGGACGGCATGTCGGGCGCCTTGAGCACCATCAGCGATGCCATGCGATGCGCATCGCTGCGAACGGGCATCCGTGCGCGCGCCTCGCGGCCGAGCAGCTGGGCGAACTGCGCCGAAACCGTCATCGTCTGGCGCTGCGTCAGGTCGAGCAGGATCGAGGCGATGTCGGCGGCGGGGCGATCGGCATCCATCGCTTCGGTGGCGGCGCTCATGTTCTCGCGCGCGGCCAACCGGGCGGCCTCCTTGTCGGAGGCGACTTCGGACAGCGTGTAGATCGTCGCGCCAGAGGCGTCGGGGCTGCCGGCGCTGTCGCAATGGATCGAAACGAACAGCGCGGCGCCCAGCCGGCGGGCGACGCGATAGCGCTGTTCGAGTGCGATGAAGCGGTCGTCGTCGCGGGTCAGCGCGACGCGCACCCGGCCGGAGGCGATCAGCGCGTCGCGGATCGCGCGTGCGGTGGCCAGCGTCAGGTCCTTTTCGCGCAGCCCGTCGGCGCCGGTGGCACCTGGATCGCGCCCGCCATGCCCGGGGTCGAGGACCACCAGCGGCAGCGACGTGTCCGCCCCTTCGACTGGCGGCAGCGGCGCGGCGGCAGCCGCCCCGGTTTCGACCGGCGCGGACGGAATGGCCATCGCAACGCTGTAGCCGCGCGAGGGCGGCGCCAGAACGTAGCGGAACGGCGGCAGCAGGCGGATCCGGTCGTTCGGCCGCGCCTGCTCGACGGCGCCCATGTCGATCGGGCGAAGCGCGATGCTGAGCCGGCGGTTGCCCGTATCGATCCCGCCGCCGGCGAGGATGGCAGGCTGCATCAGATCGAGCGTGAGCGTCGCGCCCGCCGCGGGCGCCGACGATGCGGCCGGCAGCAGCCATTGGGCCGCCTCGCTCGCGGTGTCGTTCAGCGTCACGTCGACGCGGTCGGCATGCACGCGAATCTTCTCGATCGCGCCGGCCCAGCCCGCCGGGCCGGCAATCCAGCCTGCGATAAGGGTGAGGGCGAACAGCACGGTCCCGCTATGCCGCGCCGCCTCGCGCCGGGTCCAGCCAAAAAGTCGACGATGGTTAACGGCTTTGAAAATTTATTGGTGCAAGTGTCCGCTGCCCAGCGCGAGCGGACAAATACGGGTTCGCGCCACCAGTTGCCGCAACGACGTGGCGGTGCTAGGCAAGTAAAGCTTCCGGCTCTGCGCCGGATCAGGCTCGCGGCCATCTTGTCGCCGCGATAGTTCAGGTTGACGTTCGCATGAGGCACTTTCCCAATCGCTCGCAATGCCAGGCCGTCGCGGCCGGCGGTGCGGCGATGGCGGAGCCACTGGACCGCCGGTTCGTGCGTGCCCGTGCAGCAACAGCATTTTTTGAAACCTGCGAATGCCCGTCCGGTGCGTCCGGCTCGGCTCGCATCACGAATCGCGCGCACGCGCCCCGGCCCCCTGGGGGCAAGCGCTGGCGCGCCCGGAGAATCATAAATGACCATGCGTATGCTGATCGACGCACGTCACCGGGAGGAAACCCGCGTGGCCGTCGTCAAAGGGAGCCGGATCGAGGAATTTGATTTCGAATCGGCCGAACGAAAGCAGCTCAAAGGCAATATCTATCTCGCCAAGGTAACCCGCGTCGAACCGTCGCTGCAGGCGGCGTTCGTCGATTATGGCGGCAATCGCCACGGCTTCCTCGCCTTTTCGGAAATCCATCCCGATTATTACCAGATTCCGAAGGAAGACCGCGAAGCGCTGCTCGCCGAAGAGGCCGAGCATGCCGCGCAGGAAGCGGCGCTGCGCGAGGAGGATGACGACGCCGATCACGATCACGACCATGATCTCGACGGCGAAGACGGTGTCGAGGTGCTCGAGCGCCCGGCTGGCGACGACGATGGCGATCATGACGAGGCGGCCGAAGGCGAGGACGCGGTCGGCCGCGGCCGTCGTCGCGGCAAGCGCGGCGCGAACGGCGACGATGCGGAGGCGCTGCGCACCCGCCGGCTGAACCTGCGCCGCCGCTACAAGATCCAGGACGTGATCCGCCGTCGCCAGGTGCTGCTGGTTCAGGTCGTCAAGGAAGAGCGCGGCAACAAGGGTGCGGCGCTGACCACCTATCTCAGCCTTGCCGGCCGCTATTGCGTGCTGATGCCGAACACCGCGCATGGCGGCGGCATTTCGCGCAAGATCAATTCCGCTGCCGATCGCAAGCGGCTGAAGGGCATCATGGCCGAGCTGAAGCTGCCGTCGACGATGGGCTGCATCGTCCGCACCGCCGGGCTCCAGCGCACCAAGACCGAGATCAAGCGCGACTTCGACTATCTCGCCCGGCTGTGGGACGAGATTCGCGAAAAGACGCTGCACTCGACCGCGCCCGCGCTCGTCTATGGCGACAGCGATCTGATCAAGCGCGCGATCCGCGACATCTATAATCGCGACATCGAGGAAGTGATCGTCGAGGGCGAGGACGGCTATCGCCAGGCCAAGGACTTCATGAAGCTCCTGATGCCGAGCCATGCCCGCAAGGTGAAGCAATATGCCGATGCCGTGCCGCTGTTCCAGCGCGCGCATGTCGAGGATCAGCTGGCGGCGATGTACAATCCGGTCGTCCAGCTGAAATCGGGCGGCTATCTCGTCATCAACCCCACCGAGGCGCTGGTGTCGATCGACATCAACTCGGGGCGGTCGACGCGCGAGCACAATATCGAGCAGACCGCCACCGCGACCAATCTGGAGGCCGCACAGGAAATCGCCCGCCAGCTGCGCCTGCGCGACATGGCTGGGCTCGTCGTCATCGACTTTATCGACATGGATCATTCGTCCAACGTCCGTAAGGTCGAAAAGGCGATGAAGGAGGCGCTGAAGAACGATCGCGCTCGCATCCAGGTCGGCCGCATCTCCGCCTTCGGTCTGATGGAAATGAGCCGCCAGCGCCTGCGCACCGGCGTGCTCGAAGCGTCGACCCGTACCTGCCCGCATTGCGAAGGCACCGGCCTCGTCCGCACCGCATCGTCGGCCGGCCTGTCGGCGCTGCGCCTGCTCGAGGACGAGGCGGCACGCGGCCGCGGTTCGGAACTGCTGCTCCGCGCCAGCCAGGAAGCCGCGTTCTACGTGCTCAACAAGAAGCGCGGCGAACTCGCCGAAATCGAGGATCGCTATGGCGTGACGATCGAAGTCGCCGCCGATGGCGAACTCGAAGGTGCCCGGATGGCGGTCGAATCGTCCGGCCCGCCGCCGGCCCATGCGCCGCGGATCGAACGGCTCGTCGAAGAGCCCGAGGACGAGACGGACCTGATCGAGGACGAAGAGGACGAGATCGAGGAAGAGGCGGAGGCCGATGCCGAGCGCGACGACGAGCGTCAGCCGTCGCGCAACGAAGGCGAGGGCGAGGGGGGCCGCAAGCGCCGCCGCCGCCGCCGCGGCCGTCGTGGCCGTTCGCGCGATCAGGAGCATGACGGCGAAAGCGCCGGCAACGACGAAGCCGATGATGCCGAAGCCGAGGCCGACGAAGCAAGCGACGCCGAAAGCGAAGCCCAGCCCGCAGCCGAGACGAGCGCCGAAGACGCCGAGCGCAGCCGCAAGCGGCGTCGTCGCGGTCGTCGCGGCGGCCGTCGCGGTGCCGGCAACGAGGAAGCCGGTGCCGATCAGAGCGATCGCGAGGATGCGGCGCCTGCCGAAGCCGAGGCGCCGGCCGAGCCCGTCGCTGCCGAGCCGGCGGTGACCGAAGCGCCCGACGTCGAGGCCGAAGCGGAAGTCGAGGCGAAGCCCGCGCCGAAGCGCCGTCGCACGCGCAAGAAGGCGGACGCCGAGGATGCCGCTCCGGCGGCGGCCGAGGCCGAGCCGGCGCCGGCACCCGAGGCCGAGGCCGAGGCGCCGGCCAAGCCGAAGCGGACGCGCCGCAAAAAGGCCGATGCCGATGCGGCACCGGCCGAGGCGGCACCCGCTGCCGAAGCCGAGGCGCCGGCCAAGCCGAAGCGCACCCGCCGCAAAAAGGCCGATGCCGATGCCGCCGAGCCGGTGGCGCAGGATCTGGCCCCCGCGCCTGCTCGGAAGAAGGCGACACCCGCGCCTGCGCCGGCGCCTGCCGAAGCAGAACCAGAGGCCCAGGCCGATTCCGCTGCGGAGGATGCCGGCGGCGAGGCCGGTGCGCCGCGCCGTGGCTGGTGGCAGCGCACGTTCGGCGCGTGAATCGGACGCCCGGCGCGGCGGCATCGTCGCCGCGCCGGGTCGTCACGCCGGGTTCATCGCGCGTTGCCTAGGGGCCGCCGCGAGCGAACGAAGAGGAGACCAAGGATGTCGTCGCGACTCCATCGCCTGGCCACGCTGATCGCCATGCTCTGCCTGGCGCTGTTCGCGTCCGGCCCGGCAATGGCACAGTCGATCCTGCGCGATGCCGAGACTGAGTCGCTCCTTGCCGACATGTCGGCGCCGCTGTTCAAGGCGGCCGGTCTTTCCCCCGCTGACGCGCGGGTGGTGCTGGTCCAGGATCCCTCGATCAACGCGTTCGTCGCGGGCGGTCAGGTGGTCTATATCAATTCGGGCCTGATCGACGCGGCCGATTCCGCGAACCAGGTTCAGGGCGTGATCGCGCACGAGATCGGCCATATCGTCGGCGGCCATGCCGTGTTCCAGCGCGATGGCGGCTATGGCAACATCTCGATCCTCAGCCTGTTGCTGGGCGCGGCCGCGATGGCGGCGGGGTCGGCGGAAGCGGGCACGGGCATCCTGATGGCCGGTCAGCGCGCCGCGATCGGCAAGTATCTGGCCTATAGTCGCGTGCAGGAATCGTCGGCCGACGCCGCCGGCGTCCGGTTCATCAACGATGCCGGGATCACCGGTAAGGGCATGCTCGGCTTTTTCGAGAAGCTGACACAGCAGATGCACCAATATGGCTATTACGCCACCGATCCCGAGGTCGATCCCTTCGCGCAGACGCACCCGATGTCGCAGGATCGCGTCGCCACGCTGAAGGCCGATCTGCAAAAGGCGCCCAGCTGGAACAAGCCGCTCGACGCCGATCTCGAACGGCGCTTCAAGCGAGTCCAGGCCAAGCTGCGCGGCTATGCCAATGATCCCAAGGCGACGCTGCGTATCTATCCCAAGACCGACCAGTCGGTGCCGGCGCATTACGCCCGCGCCTATGCCTATCACCAGTCGGGCTATCCCGAACAGGCGGCGGCCGAAGGCGCGGCGCTCGTCGCCGAAGCGCCGAACGACCCCTATTTCCTGGAGCTTCAGGGCCAGATCCTGCTCGAATCGGGCAAACCGGCCGAGGCGCTGGCCCCGCTCCGCAAGGCCACCCAATTGTCGAACAACCAGCCGCTGATCGCGAGCACCTTCGGCCACGCCCTCGTCGCAACCGAGGATCCCGCCAACCTGCCCGAGGCCGAGCGCGTGCTGCGCCAGGCGGTGGCGCGCGATCCCGAAAATCCGTTCGCCTGGCTCAATCTCGGCACGGTCTATGATCGTCGCGGCGATGTGCCGCGCACTGCGCTCGCCACCGCCGAGCGTGCCTCGCTGATCGGCGATCCGGGCACCGCGCTGATCAGCGCGCGGCGGGCGATGGCGGGGCTGCCCAAGGGATCGCCGGATTGGGTGCGCGCACAGGATATCGCGATGGTCTCGCAGACCGCGCTCGAGGAAAGCAAACGCAATCGCGGCCGGGGAGGCCAGTGAACCAAATGTCGTCGCGTCCTTCGCTCCGCCTGGCCGGGGCTTTTCTACTCAGTGCGATCATCGGCGGCGCGGTCGTGCTCGGCGCACAGGCGCTGCTACCGGGCGTCTCGGGCGATCAGGCGCGGATCGAACGCACCGTCCGCACCTATCTGCTGGCAAAGCCCGAGATCCTGCGCGAGATGATGGAGCGCCTCCAGCAGAACGACGCTGAACATGCCGCCAGGGCACAGGCCGATGCGCAGGCCGCCCTGCCGAAGCACAGCGCCGCGCTCACCCGCCCCTTCGCCGGCGCGATCGCCGGCAATCCGCAGGGTGATGTGACCGTGGTGGCGTTCATGGACTATGCCTGCGGCTATTGCCGTGCGAGCCTGCCCGGGCTCGATCAACTGATCGCCAGCGATCCCAATGTCCGCGTCGTCTATCGCGAATATCCGGTGCTGAGCGAGGCGAGCGTCACCGCCGCGCGCTGGGCGCTCGCCGCGGCAGAGCAGGGCAAGTATCGCGCCTTTCACGACGCGATGTTCGCCGCCGATGGGCCGGACGATGCCGCGATCGCCGCCGCCGCTGCCAAGGCGGGGCTTGACATGGCGGCGGCGCGCAAGGCCGCCCAGTCCGAAGCGGTCACGCGCGAGATCGAGAGCAACCATGCCCTGGGCCAGCAACTCGCGGTCAACGGCACGCCCAGCTGGGTGATCGGCAACCAGCTGCTCTACGGCGCGCGCGATTTTCAGGGGCTGGCCGACGCCGTCGCCCAGGCCCGCAAGGCGCGGACACAATCCTGAGCAGGCCTCGCCGCCCTTGTGGCAAGGGCCTGCCGATCCTACTTACGGCGTCCGTTCTCGGGGGAACTCCATGTCATCCATTCTGTCGCTGCGCCAGGTCGGCAAGACCTATGGCTCGGGTCACACGGCGCTCGAATCGGTCGATCTCGACATCCGGCGCGGCGAGATTTTCGCGCTGCTCGGCCCCAACGGCGCGGGCAAGACGACGCTGATCTCGATCGTCTGCGGGATCGTCACGCCCAGCAGCGGCACGATCCTGGTCGACGGCCATGACGCGATCCGCCATCCCCGTGCCGCCCGGTCGAAGATCGGGCTGGTGCCGCAGGAGATCGCGGTCGACATGTTCTCGCGCGTCGGCTCGGCGGCACGCTTCTCGCGCGGGCTGTTCGGCAAGGCGCCCGATCACGATTATTGCGACCAGCTTCTCAAGGACCTGTCGCTCTGGGACAAGCGCGACGCGAAGGTGATGGAACTGTCGGGCGGCATGAAGCGCCGGGTGATGATCGCCAAGGCGCTCAGCCACGAACCCGACATCCTGTTCCTCGACGAACCGACCGCCGGCGTCGATGTCGAGCTCAGGCGCGACATGTGGAAACTGATCGGCCGGCTGCGCGATCGCGGCACGACGATCATCCTCACCACCCACTATATCGAGGAGGCCGAGGAAATGGCCGACCGGGTGGGCGTGATCAGCAAGGGCAAGCTGCTGCTGGTCGAGGAAAAGACCGCGCTGATGAAGAAGCTGGGCAAGCGCGAGCTCGATCTCAGCCTGGTCGAGCCGCTCGCGGCGATTCCGCCCGAACTGGGCGAATGGCAGCTGAGCCTCGCTGACGAAGGCCATCGCCTGCGCTACACCTTCGACGCGCAGGCGGAACGCACCGGCATCCCGTCGCTGCTGCGCCGGCTCAATGAGCTGAACATCGCGTTCAAGGATCTCGACACCTCCAAATCGAGCCTCGAGGACATCTTTGTCGACCTGGTGGGGGCACAGGCATGAACGGCATCAACTTTCACGGCATCTGGGCGATCTACAAGTTCGAGATGGCGCGCACGCTGCGGACGCTGTGGCAGTCCGTCGCGACCCCGGTGATCACCACCTCGCTTTACTTCATCGTGTTCGGCGGCGCGATCGGCAGCCGGATCGATCAGATCAACGGCGTGAACTATGGCAGCTTCCTGGTGCCGGGCCTGATCATGCTGTCGCTGCTGACGCAAAGCATCGCCAATGCCTCGATCGGCATCTATTTTCCCAAATTCACCGGCACGGTGTTCGAACTGCTGTCGGCGCCGATTTCCGCGATCGAGATGGTGGTCGGCTTTGTCGGCGCGGCCGCCACGAAGTCGGTGGCGATCGGCCTCATCATCCTCGCCACCTCGGCGCTGTTCGTGCCGCTGCGCGTCGATCATCCGATGGCGATGCTCGCCTTCCTGCTGCTGACGGCAATCACCTTCAGCATGTTCGGTTTCATCATCGGCATCTGGGCCAGGAACTTCGAACAGCTCAATGTCGTGCCCTCGCTGCTGGTGACGCCGCTGACCTTCCTTGGCGGCGCCTTCTACTCGATCGATATGCTGCCCCAGCCCTGGCACACGATCAGCCTGTTCAATCCGGTCGTCTATCTGGTCAGCGGTTTCCGCTGGAGCTTCTTCGGCCGGGGCGATGTGGCGATCATCTGGAGCCTGGGCTTCACCGCCGCGTTCCTGGTGCTCTGTCTTGCTCTGATCGTTTGGATCTTCCGAACTGGCTATCGCCTCAAGAACTGAGGCGGGTATCCGCCAGGTATATTCCGAGTAGGGATCAGTAATATTCACTATCGAATATAGTAAATTTATAGAGGACTCTCCTTAACCAAGTTGCGTCTTGATCGGAGAAATCGATCATATTTCCGAATAAATACGGAACTACTGTGGTAAGAATACCTAGCTGAGGGATTTTTTGTTCATTGGTATAAGCGGCAGGGATTGATAACGCTAACCGCATCAACCGGGAACAAAAGAAATGCTCTGGTTCGAATCCGTCGCACCGATCCGCCAAAAAACCATGATCGCTTTCGGAAGCGTGACCAGTATCGCATTTCTAACGGCTGTCGTCGCCGCGCTGCTACCTGTCCTTTGGGGCATGTGCGCTGCGATCGTCGGCGCCGGAGCGGCGATGATGCTCGGCATGCGGTTTCGCCGGGCGATCTGCGATCCTTATGTCACCACGGTCGTCCGCATGGAGGCATTGGCCGCTGGCGATCTCGACAGTGAGATCCGCTTCACCGACTATCAGGACTGTGTCGGGCGGATGACCAAGGCGATGTTCGCCTTCCGCGACGCCGCCGTGCTTCAGAACCAGATGGCCGCGCAGCAGACCGAGATCGTCCGCATTGTCGGTGAGCATCTCGGCGCGATGGCCGCGGGTGACCTGACTCGCCCGATCGAGTCGAACTTCCCGGCCGATTATGAAGCGTTGCGGAGCAGCTATAACGGCACGCTGCGCGCCCTTGGCGAACTGATCGGTGCCGTCGCCGTCAGCACGGAAACGATCCGCACCGGTGCCAGCGAAATCGCCTCGGCGTCCGAAGACCTGGCGCGCCGCACGGAAAGCAACGCCGCGAGCCTCGAAGAAACCTCCGCCGCGACCGCGCAGATGGAACAGCGCCTTCGCGTCACGGCGTCGGCGTCGGTGCAGACCGTTCAGAGCACCGACGAAGCGATCTCGACCGTGACCGCCGGACGCGCGCTCGCCGAGGAGGCGGTGACCGCGATGACGCGGGTGAGCGAGAATGCGAAGGGCATCGACAGCGTCATCGAAGGGCTCGACAAGATCGCGTTCCAGACGCGCGTTCTCGCGATGAATGCCGCTGTCGAAGCCGGGCGTGCGGGTGAGGCGGGTCGAGGCTTCGCGGTGGTCGCGGACCTCGTCTCCGCACTGGCGATGCGGGCGGAGGAAGAGGCCAAGCGCGCCAAGGAGCAGCTGACCGTCACCCAGTCGGGCATCCTGTCCGCAGTCGATGTCGTACGCCGCGTCGACGATTCGCTCGCCAACATCTATGGCAACGTCCAGACCGTCCATGATCTGGTCGAGCGGATGGCCCAGGACAATCAGGCCCAGTCGTCGGCGATCACCGAAATCAGCGTCGCGGTATCATCGATGGACAACAGCACCCAGCAGAATGCGGCGATGGTCGAGCAGACCTCGGCTGCCGCGCGCAACCTCAGCTCTGAGGTCGATCTGCTCGCCGAGAATGCCGGCAAGTTCAAGGTCGGGCGCACCGATCAGACGCTGCGTCGGCCGACTCTTGGCGGCTATGGCAGCCGGATGTCGCGCTACCCGATCGCCGCCTGACACTTGAAAATCACGGCATTTCGTTCTATAAACGTTCCGATTCTGGCGCCGTTTGCAGGGCGCCAGGATCGGCTCTTTCTCAGTGTCGGGTGTTGGCCAAAGCGCAGCGCTCAGGCGGCGTGCGCGGGTCGAAGAAAAACGCCACGAGTGTGAACTTTGTGAACTTAGCCCTGTGAACTTGCCCCTGTGAACTTGCCGGGTGCGCCAGGACGAATTGGTCCTGGCGCGCGTCATTCCGGCGAGTGTCGCGACGATGTTCGTCAGGTGGGTGCGTTATCGCACCACCGGCAGCGTCACCGTCGATCCGGCGCATACGCGCTGCGTCGCCTTGCGATAATCCTCCGGCTTGGCCTTGTAGATATTCGGCACGAAGGTCTGCGGGTTGCGATCGATCACCGGGAACCAGCTCGACTGGACCTGCACCATGATGCGGTGGCCCTTCTTGAACACATGGTCGTGGTCGCGCAGCGGTACGTCCCAGGCGATCACCTGGTTAGGGACCAGCGGCGTGGCGCGCTCGAAGCTCTTCAGATAGCGGCCGCGGCGGATTTCCATCGCGATCGGCAGTTCATAGCCGTTGAGCCCCTTGGCATAGGCGCCCAGCGCGGTCGGCGGCGTCTCGTAATCCTCGGGAAACACGTCGATCAGCTTGACGACGAAATCGCTGTCGGTGCCGCTGGTTGAGGCCATCAGCTTCGCGGTCACTTCGCCGGTGACGGTCAGGTCGTTCTCCAGGGGCGCGGAGGTATAGCTCAGCACGTCGGGGCGATCGTCGACGAAGCGCTGGTCTTCCGCCTCCCACCAGCGCCAGTCGGGCGTGGCATAGGTGGCGGACATCGGCCGCGGCCGGAACGGCACCGGGCGCGCCGGATCGCTCACATAGTCGCGGCACGCTTCGCCTTGTGCCGGCGCGGTGAAACTTAACGAGCCGTCGGCATGGAGATAGAGGTTCGTCGCCTGCGCATTGGCCAGCGGATAGGCCTGATAGGTCTTCCACTGCCACGAACCCGACTGGAAGCTCTTGAGCGCGAAATCGGGTTTTTCGCCCTTGCCGTGCAGCCAATAGGCGAAGAACGGCGCCTCGATCTGCTCGACGAACTGGGTGCCGCTGTCGACGCCGAACGGGATGCGGCCAAGGCTGTTCGCCGGGGTGTGCCAGGTGCCGTGCGCCCAGGGGCCGGCAACCATCAGCGCCAGCCCGTTCGGATCATTCTCGCGCTGCTTTTCCCAGATCTTCCAGCTGCCCCAGGGATCTTCCTGGTCCCAATAACCGGCGACATTGAGCGTCGGCACCGTCGTCTTGCCGAGTGCGTTCGACCAGACCTGCTTCTTCCAGTGGTCGTCATAATCCGGGTGCTCGATCATCTCGCGATAGCGCGGCACCCGGCCCTTGAAATAGGTCTTCTCGATGTCGTCTGGCGAGCCGGCGTGGAGGAACCAGTCATAGGTGTCGTAGCGGTCGTACAGGTCGATGCCGGCATTGGTCTTGTCAGCCTGGAGGCTGTTCACCCAGTCGCTGGCATAGGTGAGCCGCATCGCGCCCCAGCGGTGGAGATCGTCGTTCTTCCAATAATCGATCCAGGCGGCCTGGGGGCTGGTCGCCTTCAGCGCGGGGTGTGGCTTGGCGAGTGCGATCGCGGCCGCGAAGCCGGGATAGGAAACGCCCCACATGCCGACCTTGCCGTTGTTGGGCTTTACGTTCTTCACCAGCCAGTCGATCGAATCATAGGCATCGGTCGCCTCGTCGACGGCAGCCTTGCCGCTTTTCACCTCGGTCGAGAGGGTGAAGGGGCCGCCTTCCGATTTGAAACGACCCCGCATGTCCTGGAACGCCAGGATATAGCCGTCGCGGAGCAGCGGCTGCCAGCTCGCCGGCATCTTCGACGGCGCCGCGCCCGGTGTGCCATAGGGGGTGCGCTGGAACAGGATCGGCAGCGCTGCCGTCACGCCGCGCGGCCGCAGGATGACGGTGTGAAGCCGCACCCCGTCGCGCATCGGTACCATCGCCTCCTCGAAGGTGAAGGGCGCGGTATCGGTCGCCGCCGATGGCAGCGCCTGCTGCGCCATCGCCGTGACCGGCGCCGCCAGCGCCGCGAATGCTGCCGTGATCAGCCAGTGCCGCATCGTCGAAAATCCCCCTGAACGCACACGGGCATCTTGGTGCGGCAAGACGCCGCCGGGATCAACCCGCCGGCGCCGCGCGATGCATCAGTCGATCCGGTGCTCGCCCTTCACCCAGCGGACAGTGCCCGAGCTGGCGCGCATCACCACGCTTTCGGTGGTCATCTTGCCGCGCATCCGCTTGACGCCGGCGAGCAGCGATCCGTCGGTCACGCCGGTCGCGGCGAAGATGCAGTCGCCCTTCGCGAGATCGTCGAGCGTGTAGACCTTGTCGAGGTCCTCGATCCCCCATTTCCGCGCCCGCGCCCGTTCATCCTCGTTGCGGAACAGCAGCCGGCCCTGGAACTGGCCACCGACGCAGCGAAGCGCGGCACAAGCGAGCACGCCTTCGGGGGCGCCGCCCTGGCCCATATAGATGTCGATCGTCGTGTCCGGGTCGCTGGTCGCGATGACGCCGGCGACGTCACCGTCTGGGATCAGCATGATGCCGCAGCCGACCGCGCGCAGCTCGGCGATTAGCTTTTCATGGCGCGGGCGATCGAGCACGCAGGCGATGATCTCGTGCGGCTTGACGCCCTTGGCGGCAGCGACGGCGCAGACATTCTCGGTGGGGGTGCGGGTCAGGTCGATCACGCCCTCGGGGTAGCCCGGCCCGACGGCGATCTTGTCCATATAGACGTCCGGCGCGTTGAGCAGGCAGCCTTCCTCGGCGACGGCGAGCACCGCCAGCGCATTCGGGCCGGCCTTGGCGGTGATCGTCGTGCCTTCCAGCGGGTCGAGCGCGATGTCGATCTTCGGCCCCTTGCCGATCGCCGCGCCGACCTTTTCGCCGATATAGAGCATCGGCGCCTCGTCGCGCTCGCCCTCGCCGATCACAACGGTCCCGTCCATGTAGAGCTGGTTGAGCGCCTCGCGCATCGCTTCGACGGCGGCATGGTCGGCGGCCTTTTCGTCGCCGCGCCCGATCAGCGTCGATGCGGCGATTGCCGCGGCTTCGGTGACGCGGACCATTTCGAGGACGAGGACGCGGTCGAGAACGTGGCTGGCAGTCGGCATCGGATCGGGATCCCCTATGGCTGTGAGGGCGGCGATAGGGGGGCGGAAAGACACTGTCGAGGATGCTAACGTTGTCAGTGACAATTCAGCGGCTTGTTCGCAAATCCGACATAATTGATCGGCACCTCATCGCAGAAGTCGGGGAGGATCGGCCGATGATGCTTGCCTTGTTGTTGATCTCGCAGGATCAGGCGGCAACGCCGTTCAACGCGGAGGCGGTGGTCGCCGCCTATCGCGAGCAGACGCTGGCGCAGATCCCGTGCCGTCAGCCGAACGATGACAACGAGATCGTCGTCTGTGCGTTGCGCGACGCTGATCATTACCGCGTTCCGTTCGTCACTGCCGATCCGATGAAGGACACGGCCGCGGCGCGGCTCCGCCGGATCGTCTACGATCCGGTCGCGCAGGGCGAGACGCCGTGCGGGCAGGGGGCGTTCACCGTCCGTTGCGGCTCGGTAGGCGTTACGGCGACCGCCGGTGCCGACGGCCGCGTTCGCGCCGTACCGCGCGAACTCGCCCCCTGATCCACGCGCCTCCGGCCCGGCAACCAGAGGTCGTCGGGCGCGTTTCTGGCTTCGGCAGGAAACAGGAGGGCGTATGTTGTTATTGGCATTGGCGCTTCACGGCGCAACCGTCGCGGCACCACCGGCCGCGCAGTCGCACACCGTAACGCGCGCACGGCGCGGCCGCGCAAAGCTAAGTCGCACTGTGACGCGCCGGCCAGTCAAGCTGTCGGTGGTGACGGCGTGCGATCTTGCCAGCGATTGCGGCAGCGCCACCGCGTCACCGCGCGACCGACTGCTCGGTGCCGGCGAGGCGCCGGTCGATCCCAAGCTCGAAATGGTCCGATCGAAAGGCGCGAGTTGCGGGCTCGTCGGCATGCCCGTCTGTCCGGCGAACGGGCGAGCCGTGGTGCGCGTCGGCTACTGACCGACGCGCAACGCAGCGCTCAGCTGTCCAGAATGTGCATCCACATCGGTTCGCCGACCAGGCTCTGCGAGCCGCGCAGCTTTTCCAGCGCCTGGGCGATGCTGCGTTCGGGGCCTTCATGGGTGACGATTGCGACGAGGGCGCTGCCGTCGGGACTGACGCCGCGCTGGATCAGGCTCTCGATCGAAACGCCGGCGTCGCGCATCGCCGCGGCGATCTCCGCCAGCACGCCGACGCGATCGGCAACCGTGAAGCGGACATAGGATCGGCCGCGCCGCTCGCCGCTGTCCGCCGGCGGTTGCGCCGCCAGCGACGCAGACGGCATAGCAAACGGCGGGCCGAATTCGCCCCGGGCGATGTCGATCAGGTCGGCGACCACCGCGCTCGCGGTCGGGCCGTCGCCTGCGCCCGCGCCCTGGAACAGCAGTCGGCCGACGAAATTGCCCTCGGTTACTACCGCGTTGGTCGATCCGGTGACATGCGCCAGCGGATGCGTCATCGGGACGAGATGAGGGTGAACGCGCTGGAAGAGCCCGTTCGCACCCGAATCGGCGATGCCGAGCAGGCGGACGCGATAGCCGAGCGTCGCCGCCTCGGCGATGTCGGCCGCCATGATGTGGCGGATGCCGCTGGCTTTCAGATCGCCGAACGCAGGCTGGGTGCCGAAGGCGATGCAGGCGAGAATGGAGAGCTTGTGCGCCGCGTCGATGCCGTCGATGTCGAATGTCGGATCGGCCTCGGCATAGCCCAGCGCCTGCGCCTCGGCGAGAATCTCCGCAAAGTCGCGTCCTTCTGCCTCCATTTTCGAGAGGATGAAATTGCAGGTGCCGTTGAGGATGCCATAGACCCGGTTGATCTCGTTGGCGGCCGCGCCCTCGCGGAGCCCCTTGATCACCGGCACGCCGCCGGCAACCGCCGCCTCGAACTTGAGCGCAGCCTTGGCCGCTTCGGCGGCGCGCGCCAGTTCGAGGCCGTGATGCGCGATCATCGCCTTGTTCGCCGTGACGAAGCTCTTGCCCGAACCGAGTGCCGCGCGCGCGAGCGCAAGCGCCGGGCCGTCGGAGCCGCCGACCAGTTCGACTACGACATCGGCTTGGGCATGGCGCGCAAGCTCGATCGGATCGTCGGCCCAGTCGAAGCGCGAGAGATCGATGCCGCGATCCTTGCTGCGATCGCGCGCCGAAACCGCAACCACCTCGATCGGGCGACCCGCACGCCGCGCGATCAGCTCGGCATTGGCGTCGAGCAGGCGAATGACGCCGCCCCCCACGGTGCCAAGGCCAGCCAGTGCGACGCGCAATGCTTCGGTCATTCGATTTCCCTTCGCCATTGATGCAGCGGCAGCCGGGTCAGTGTCGCCCGGCTGCGATCCGTTCCCCCCCTAACCCGGCGAGCGAACGAAGGGAAAGCGCGATTTACGGCTTGATCAGCCCGATCTCCACCAGCCGCTCGTGCAGATAGTCGTGCGCGGTGATCGGCTCGGGATAGCGGTTGGGCTGCTCGGCGGTGATGCAGCTGGGCAGCGTGCGGATCAGGAAGTCCGGCGCGGGATGCAGGAAGAACGGCATCGAATAGCGCGAATGGCCCCGCCGCTCGGCCGGCGGATTGACGACGCGGTGCGTGGTCGACGGCAGCACATGGTTGGTCAGCCGCTGGAGCATGTCGCCGACATTGATCACCATCGCCCCCTCGGGCGGCTTGACCGGCAACCACTGGCCGTCACGATCGAGCAGTTCGAGACCCGCTTCCTCGGCGCCCAGCAGCAGCGTGATGAGGTTGATGTCCTCATGCGCGCCGGCCCGGACCTCGGGTGCGTTGGCGTCGACGGGCGGATAATGGAGCAGGCGCAGGACCGAATTGCCGTCGCGGGTCGCGAGCTCAAACCAGTCGGGCGACAGGCCCAGATAGCGCGCCACCGCCGATAGCAGCTTGTCGCCTGCGGTATCGAAGGCGGCGAACAGTTCGAGGAAGGTCTCGCGAAAACCATCCGGCTGCGCCGGCCAGATGTTTGCCGACATCAGGTCCTCGAACCGGTGGCCGGGCGGCAACTGGCGGCCGATGTGCCAGAATTCCTTGAGATCGACATGGCTGGCGCCCTTGGCGATCTCGGTCTTGAACGGCGTATAGCCGCGCGCGCCGCCGCCGCCGGGCACGTGATAGCCGCGCTTCTCTTCCTCGGGCAGGTCGAAGAAGGTGCGGGTGAGCGACCAGGCGCGCTCGATCAGCGGCTGCGGCACGCCGTGGTCGCGCACGACGGCGAAGCCGAAACGCTGGAACGACTGCCCGAACGCCTGCGCGAAGCCATCGGGATCGCGGGTCTGCTCGTCCAGCGACAGCACCGGAATTTCGGAAAGGGCGTCCAACATATCTTACTCCGCAGGCGAATTGCTCGCCGATAGCTGCGCGGGCCCCATGCCGACAAGCTTGGGAATCATCCCGATGGCGCCCGCCGCGGGACGCGCTCTCAGTTGCCGACCTGCATCAGGCCCTTGGTCTTGTTCGGCCCCGCCGGGGTGAGTTCGAGCGCGAACGGTTCGCCGTCGTCGGTGGTACCGGCGAGATTGTTCTCGCGCGACGTCACCTTGAAACCCTGCTTCGTCATGTTGTCGCGGAACCAGTCCCGCACCGTTTCCGCCGAAGCGGGGCTCTGGAAGGCGATGCGGACGCGCCCGCTTTTGTCGCCGTCGCGATCCTGGGTGGCCGCGCGCAGGCTCTGGATCGTCGAACCCGGATATAGGCGCACGCCGCTGACTTCGAAATCCTTGGCGTCCAGCGGCATCTGCGGCAGCGTGATCTCGCCCTGGAAGCCCGGCGCCTTGATCTGGATGCGGCCATCCGAATCGGTTTCGATCACTGCGTTGCCCGCGCTGGCGTTATCGTCATTGGCATCGATCGAAACGCTGGTTCCGCCATTGCAGGCAGCGAGCAGCAGCGAGAGGGAGACGAGGACGGGCTTGGTCGATCGATTCATGGCGGCTCCTGCGGCAGATGCTGAGCGCAATGTTGTTGCGCGCTGGCCAACGTCAACCCGAAAAGGGGTGACGGGCGCCGCCGCATGGGCCATTTGCCGCCAAATGGATTCGCCACGCCGTATCGCCCCCTCGACCAATGCCCCGCCGCTTCGCTTCGGTGAGTTCGTCAGCCTTGCCGCCGCGCTGATGGCGCTGACCGCGCTCGGCATCGATTCGATGCTGCCCGCCTTGCCGGCGATCGGCGAGGGGCTGGGCGTCGCATCCGCCAATCACCGCCAGTTCGTCGTCACCGCCTTCCTGATCGGGTTTGCGGTGGCCCAGCTCGCTTATGGCCCGTTGTCCGATCGCTTCGGCCGCCGCCCGGTCCTGCTGGTCGCGCTCGGCAGCTATGTCGTCACCAGCGGTATCGCCGCGATGTCCGGCAGTTTCGTGTTGCTGCTCGTAGCGCGCGTGGCGATGGGCACGGCGGCAGCCGGCGCACGTGTCGTCACGGTCGCACTGGTTCGCGACTGCTATTCGGGGCGCGCAATGGCGCGGGTGATGAGCCTGGCGTTCATCGTGTTCATGGCGGCGCCGATCTTCGCGCCGGCGATGGGGCAGGTCGTGCTTGCTGCCGGGGGATCGTGGCGCACGATCTTCTGGGGCGTCGGCGCCGCGGCCGGGCTGGTCTTCGTCTGGTTCGCGCTGCGGATGCCGGAAACCCTGGCGG
The DNA here is from genome assembly GCF_054489705.1 of Sphingomonas sp. RS6. NCBI lineage: Bacteria > Pseudomonadati > Pseudomonadota > Alphaproteobacteria > Sphingomonadales > Sphingomonadaceae > Sphingomonas > Sphingomonas sp. RS6. The sequence continues at coordinate 470,919 of NZ_JBTMWM010000001.1, read as the reverse complement.
CGGACGGCCGCCAGCCGCTCCGCGTCGGGCGCGTGCTCAGCGACTATGGGGTGATGCTGCGCGATCGCTATGCCGTTGGCTATACGATCGCGGCGGCGTTGCTGTCCGGCGCGTTGTTCGGCTTTATCGGATCGATTCAGCAGGTGATGGCCGATGTGTTCGGCCGGCCGGAATTGCTGACGGTGGTGTTTGCGGGCGTCGCCGGGACGATGGCGGTCGGGTCCTTCCTCAATGCGCGCATCGTGATGCGGCTGGGCACGCGGCGCATCTCGCACACCGCGCTGACGCTGCTGACGATGATCGCCGGCGCGCACCTGGCCATCACGCTGGCCGGATGGGAGACGCTGTGGAATTTCGCCGTGCTGCAGGCACTGATGATGGCTTGCTTCGGGCTGGCCACGTCCAATTTCTCGGCGATGGCGATGGAGAATATGGGCGGCATCGCCGGCACCGCCTCCAGCCTTCAGGGCTTTTTCAGCACGCTGACGGGCGCCGTGATCGGGGCATTGATCGGCCAGGCGTTCGATGGCACCACCATTCCGCTGTACAGCGGGTTCTTCCTGATGGGCCTGCTAGGGCTGGTGGTCGTCGCGATTACCGAGCGCGGGCGAATGTTCCGGCCGACCTGAACGGAACGGATCGCAGGGATCTTCCGTTGGCGCTTCCCGACCCCGCGACGATCGGCGGGGATTTGAAGAAGGATGGACGATGGGCGGCAAGCAGATTCACGGACAAGGTTCGGGCGACGACGGCTATGACGAGGAAGGCTACGACGAAAGTCAGCGCGCCGAGATTCTCGAGGCGACGGGTGGCGGGCCGGACGACGGGACACTGCTGACCGACCTCGATCCCGATCTGGGCGATCTCGACGACGATCTCGACGAACTGCGCATGGCGGACGATGAGATGGGCGAAGAGGACGAGGACGTCGATCAGGACGATGACGATCGCGACGAGGACGAGATCCAGGCCGATTACGACGACGATGACATCGACGAGGGCGATCTCGACGCCGAACTGGACGATGATGACGAGAACGCGCTCGATCGCTGATCGTGATCTGCCTGCCCCGTTTCAGGCCGCACGGCTGGTGGGGCCACGTGCCGGGCGCAGTCGCGGTCACGGCGTGACCAAGGAGAATCGGATGCGTCAGATACCAGTCCTGCTCGCCTTCGCGCTCGCCGCCTGTTCAGGCGGATCGGAGTCGGCGTCGAACGAGACCGTGGCGCCCCTGAACACGGAAAGCGCGGCCAATGTGCTTGCGCCGTTCAACCCGCCCGCGCCCGGCGAGCCGGGCGGCCTGGCGAATGACACGACACCGGTCAGCGAAGCCCCGTTCACGGCCGAAAGCGCGCAGGGCGCCGCCAACATCGTCCAAACCTATTATGCGCTGATCGAACAGGGCCGCTATCGGGACGCCTGGGCGCTGTGGAGCGATGATGGAAAGGCATCGGGCACCGATGCCGCGGGCTTTGCGGCGAGCTTTGGCGACTATTCCGAATATCATGCGAATGTCGGCGCGCCCGGGCAGATCGAAGCGGGTGCCGGGCAGCGTTATGTTTCGGTGCCGGTGCAGGTCTATGGCCGTCTGAAAGCCGATGGCAAGCCGTTCAACCGGCTGGGTGAAGTGACGCTGCACCGTGCAGGCGATATCGACGGGGCGAGCGAGGAGCAGCGCCAGTGGCGTATCCGCGCGATCAAGTTCAACGACAATCCCGGCGCGCCCGCGCATTGAGATGGCCCGGTTCACCCGCACATTCACTGCGGCGCCCGGCGACATCGACGAACTGGGTCATGTCAACAACACCGTCTGGGTGGGCTGGATCCAGGATATCGCCGTCGCACATTGGAGCGCCGTGGCAAGCGCAGCCGACCAGGCCGCGCTTATCTGGGTCGTGACCCGGCACGAGATCGACTATCGCGGCAATATCCGTGCGGGCGACAGCGTGACGGCGGAAACCTGGGTGGCGGAGATGCCGCGTGGCGCGCGGTTCGACCGGCATGTCCGCTTCACCGGCGCAGACGGCAAGCCCTTGGTCGAGGCGAAGACAAGCTGGGCGCTGATCGATCGCACGAGCGGGCGGCTGATACGGGTGCCGCGCGCGCTCGCCGAACAATTTGTCGGCGGTGCGGCGGACGCCTGACCTCAGCCGCTGTTGCGCAGCGCGGTCGCGATCGCGTTGATCGACAACAGGATGCCTTCGCCGATCCGCGGATCGGCCTCGCCGGCGCGGTGGCGCTTCATCAACTCGATCTGGAGCAGGTTGAGCGGCTCGATATAGGGAAGCCGCAGCCGGATCGAGGTTTCCAGCGGCGGATGCTTTTCGAGCAGGCGGGTCTGGCGCGTCACCTGGAGCAGGCAGTCATGCGTCTGCTGCCAGCCATCGCGGATGCCGCCGAACACCGCGTCACGCAGCTCGGCATCCTCGACCAGCGCGGCATAGTGCGCGGCGATGCCCATGTCGGACTTGGCCAGCACCTGTTCCATATTGTCGAGCGTCGCGCCGAACAGCGGCCAGGCGCTCGCCATTTCGCGCAGCAGCCCCTTGTCCTCGAACGCGTCGAGCGCCGCGCCGACGCCGTACCAGCCCGGCAACATCACGCGCGCCTGCGCCCAGCTGAACACCCAGGGGATCGCGCGCAGATCCTCGATCGCGTCCGATTTCTTGCGGCTCGCCGGCCGCGAGCCGATCTTGAGTCCGGCGATTTCGGCGATCGGCGTCATCTGGCGGAAGAAGGTGGTGAAACCCGGCGTTTCATAGACGAGGCCGCGATAGGCGCGGAATGCGGTGTCGGACAGCCGGTCCATCGCCGCCGCGAACCGCTCGGCATCGGCGGGCGCGAGCTTTTCCGGCTCGAGGCTGGCGAGCAGCGTTGCCGAGGCCATCGCCTCGAGATTGGTCATCGCACTTTCGCGGCTGCCATATTTCGCGGCGATCACTTCGCCCTGTTCGGTGATGCGGATGCGGCCCTGTACCGTGCCTGGGGGCTGGGCGAGGATTGCCGAGAAGCTCGATCCGCCGCCGCGGCCGACCGCGCCGCCACGACCGTGGAACAGCTGCATCGCGACGCCCGCCGCCTCGAACACCGGCTTGAGCGCGGTCGAGCCCCGGCTGAGCTGCCAGGTCGAGGTCAGATACCCGCCATCCTTGTTCGAATCCGAATAGCCGATCATCACTTCCTGATGGCCGCGCGCGGCGGTGATCGCCGCGACTTCGGGCAGGTTGAGCCAGGCGGACATGATCGCCGGCGCGCTTTCCAGATCGCCGATCGTCTCGAACAGCGGAATGGCCATCACATGTGCCTGCGGCTGATCGCCCGGCACGTACAGGCCCGCTTCCTTTAGCAGGACATGCACCTCGAGCAGATCCGACACCGACTGCGCCATCGAGACGATATAGTGGCGGATGCAGTCGCGCCCGTAACGATCATGCGCCTCGGCGGCGGCGCGAACGATGGCGAGTTCGGAGGCGGTCTCGTCCGAATAGCGGGCATAGGGGCTCGACAGCGGCCGCGCATTCGCCAGTTCGCCGCGCAGCAACGCGATCCGGGCGTCTTCGTCTAGCGCAAGATAGTCGTCGCACACCCCTGCAGATTTCAGCAGTTCCGCGACGACGCGCTCATGCACCGCGCTATTCTGGCGCATGTCGAGCGTGGCGAGGTGGAAGCCGAAGGTTTCGACCGCGCGGATCAGGCGCCCGAGTGCGCCGCCGGTGGCGAGCGTCGCTTCGCCCTCCGCTGCCAGGCCGCGTGCGAGCGCGACCAGATCGTCGCGAAAGGCAGAGGGGTCCGGATAGGGCTCGCCCGCGATCGAAGAGGGCCGCGCCGGCCGCTTGCCGACCAGCTTTTCGTGCGTCGACGACAGGCGGGCATAGATGCCGGAAAGCGCGCGGCGATAGGGTTCGTCGACCCGACTGTGCCCGGTATCGCCGCTGGCTTCGACGAGCTGAAGCACCGCGGGCGACACCACCGCATGTTCGGTCGAGATCGACAGTTCGGCGCCGAGCGCATGAACCGCGTCGAGATAATGGTCGAGCACCGCTTCTGCGGCGCGGGCGAGGGCGAGACGCATCGACTCGGCGGTGACGAACGGATTGCCGTCGCGATCGCCGCCGATCCAGCTGCCGGGGCGCAGGAAGCTCGGGATACGCTCGCCGACCGCTCGATCCCAACGCGAATAGAGCGCGGGCAGCACAGGCAGGAACACGTCGCGCAGATAGGAAAGCGCGGTTTCCACCTCGTCGGCAACGCCCAGCTTTTCGCGGCGCAGCACCCGGGTCTGCCATAGCAGGGCGATCTGTCGCAGGATCGCCTCGTCGATCCGGTCGCCATCGGGGGTTTCGTCCACCCCCTGATCGCGCAGCCGCATCAGTTCGGCGATGCGGTTCTTGTGGTCGATCATCGACTTGCGGCGCACCTCGGTGGGGTGCGCGGTCAGGACCGGGCTGAGCAGCGCATGATCGAGCAGCGCCATCACCGGCTCATGCCCGATTCCGGCCTCCGCCAGTCGTGCCAGCGCGGCCGCCATGTCTGCATCCCGCTCGGTCGCCACGCCCTGCCGGTCCTCGGCGAGGTTGGCGAGCATCGAAAACAGCATGAAGCCACGCACGAAATCGAGCGTTTCGTCGAGCGAAAGCCGCTCGAGCCCCGAATCGATCGCCTCGGCGCCCGCAACGCCCCGGTGCCGGTCGACCGAGGTGGCGCGGATATATTCGATCCGTTTGAACAAGGCCTCACCGCCATAGGCGCGGATGACGTCGCCGAGCAGGCGTCCGAGAAAGCGGATATCGGGATTGTTCGTGATCGCTATGCTTGCCATGCGTTGATTGCTGCACTGCGAAGGCTCGTGGGTCAACGCTTGTCCGGCGGGAAAGGGTCGCTACCTAAAGGCGATGGTGACTTCCTCGATGCCGGCCGGGATGCTGCGGCGGACGCTGATCGCGCAGGTCCGCGCCGTGTTCAATGATACGGCACGGGGCGAAAAGCCGGTGGTCCGGCAGCCCGATGGCCTGTTCGGGCCCGGATCAGTGGTATGGCGCGTCCACGGCGACGTCACGTCGATGATGGTCGGCGGCGTCGCGGCGTTGCTGCTTCAGATGCTGCACCCGGCGGTGCTTGCCGGCGTCTGGGATCATTCGCGCTTCCGGCACGACATGCTCGGCCGCCTGCGCCGCACGGCGCGCTTCATCGCCGTCACCAGCTATGCCTCGCGAAGCGATGCCGAGGCGGCGATTGCAGCGGTCAGGTCGGTGCATGCGCATGTTCGCGGCACGCTGCCCGACGGCACCGCCTATTCCGCCGAAGATCCGCAACTGCTCGCCTGGGTCCATGTCACCGAGGCCGTGAGCTTCCTCGACGGCTGGATCCGCTATGCCGAGCCGCGGATGCCGCACGCCGAGCAGGATAGGTATTTCGCCGAGTTCGCCCGCGTTGCGGAGGCGCTGGGTGCCGATCCGGTGCCGCGCAGCCGGGCGGAGGCGAATGCGCTGATCGCTTCGATGCGCCCAACCCTGCGCGCCGATTCACGCACCCGCGAAGTTGCGAGGCTGGTGCTCGATCAGCCGGCGCCCAACCGGGCGATCCAGCCGGTGCAGACGCTTGCATTCGCCGCGGCGGTCGATCTGCTGCCCGAATGGGCGCGGCGGATGCACGGGCTGGCCTCGCCGCGTCTTGCCATGCCGGCGATACGCCTCGGCACGCGTGGTGTGGCCGAGACGATCCGATGGGCCTTCCGCTGATCCGCACGGGCGCCGCCGCGCGGACCGGCGATCTGCGCTCGATCAGACGCGCATCGGCATCAGCACATAGAGTGCGGGCGACGCGTCGTTCTCGCGGATGAGCGTCGGGGCGGCGGCGTCGGCAAGGTGCACCTCGACCATGTCGCCTTCGACCTGGGCCAGAATATCCATCAGATAGCGGCTGTTAAAGCCGATCTCGAAGCCCTGCGCCCCATATTCGCCCGGCACTTCCTCGGCCGCAGCGCCGTTTTCGGGGCTCGTCACGGAGAGCACGACCTTGTCGCGCTCCAGCGCCAGCTTGACCGCGCGGGTCTTTTCGGTGGCGATGGTCGAGACGCGATCGACGCCCTGCATCAGCGTGCGGGGATCGACCTTCAGCAGCTTGTCGTTCGCGGTCGGGATCACCCGGCTGTAATCGGGGAAAGTGCCGTCGATCAGCTTGGAGGTGAGGATCGCCTGGCCCAGATCGAACCGGATCTTCGAGGGCGAAAGCGACACGCCAACCGAGCCATCGACTTCGTCTAGCAGCTTGCGCAGCTCGCCCACGCATTTGCGGGGGACGATCACGCCGGGCATCGAATCGGCGCCCTCGGGGCAGGGAACGGTGACGCGGGCGAGGCGATGGCCGTCGGTCGCAGCCGCACGCAGCAGCCGGGCGGCATCGTCGCTGACGTGCAGGAAGATGCCGTTCAGATAATAGCGGGTTTCCTCGGTCGAGATCGCGAAGCGCGTCTTGTCGATGATCTGCTTCAGCGTCTCGGCAGGCAGCTCGAACACGGTCGGCAGCTCGCCCTCGGCGATCATCGGGAAGTCGTCGCGCGGCAGCGTGCCGAGCTGGAAGCGCGCGCGGCCGGCGACCACGGTCAGCTTGCCCTCGGCCGCGGTGAGTTCGACCTGGGCCCCTTCGGGCAGTTTGCGAACGATGTCGAACAGCGTGTGCGCCGACACGGTGGTTGCGCCCGGCTGATCGACCGCCGCGGCGATTGTCTCGTCGATCTGGAGGTCGAGGTCGGTCGCCATCAGTCGCAGCGATCCGCCCGACTGTGCGTCGATCAGCACGTTGGACAGGATCGGGATCGTGTTGCGCCGCTCGACCACGGACTGGACGTGGCTCAGGCCCCTCAGCAGAGTTGCTCGTTCGATCGTCGCCTTCATGTACCTCAAACCCCCGGGCCGCCGCCCTGATTTCACCGGCGCAATTCGGCCGGTGGCAATGTGCCTTAGCCTACCCTTAGCGCGAAAAAGGGCCGGAGCAAGCCGCTCCGGCCCCCTTGTGAGCGGAATGAAGGGTTTTGAAGCGTCAGAACCGCACGCCGAAGCCGGTCACGATCTGATGGCGCTCGGGATCGATCCCGCCCGTGTTTGAGCCATAGTTGGAATAGCGATACTCGGCCTTCACGAACATCTTGTCGTTCAGCTTCATCTCGGCACCCGCGCCGAGCCGCCAGCCGTCGAGATTGTCGCGCTGGCTGATGTTGATCGCAGGCGAACTGTCCGGCGAGCTGTACTGGGTGGTGAAGGCGGCATTGGTATAGCCGGCCTTGGCATAGATCAGCGTGCGGCCGCCCGCCACGAAGCCAAGCCGGCCGCCGACATACAGGTCGCGATCGGCGGAGACGCGCAGCCGGTCGCCGGTGGTGAGGATATTGCTCTGGTGATCGCGCAGCGTCGATCCGGTCACTTCGCCCTCGACGCCGAACACCGTGTTGCCGCGCTGGATGTCATAGCCGATATTGCCGCCATAGGTGAAACCGTCGCGCGAGGCATCATAGGTCGATCCGTCGCTGACATGGTCCCAGCCGACGATCGCCTCGGCGTGCGAACCGGCAAAATTGCTGTCCTGCGCGAAGGCAGGGGCGGCGACCGAAGAAGCGGCGACGATCGCGGCGGCGAAAATCTGGTTACGCATGACGTTACTCCTTTACTCGCGGGACGGTCCCCCGCCCCACCGACGCACAGCCGTAAACCGAGCGTCCCGGCTGCGCTTTTCTTGCGAACACCCGTTCGTTACGGGCTGGCGCCGAATAGCAATTTCGCCCCTGTCGCATCGCTGAACGAAACGCGGCCAAAATGGGACATTGCGTTTCAGTCGATCACGACCGAAGAGACACCATGCAAAGCGAGCGCAAGGGGCGCGATTTCATCGCGCGGCACGGCGAAACGGTGTTCAATACGGCTCGCCGGATGCAGGGCGATCGTCCGCATACGCCGCTGACCAGGGCCGGCTTCGCCCAGGCCGATGCGATGGGGGCTGCGTTGCGGGCACTGCTCGGGGCGCGACCGGCATTGACGCTCTGGTCGTCGAGCGCCGGGCGGGCGCTTCAGACGATGGCGATCATTGCCGAGCATCTCGAACTCGACTGGCATGCCGCGCGCACCGATGACCGGCTGGTGGAAATCGGCATGGGCCGCTGGAGCGGGCGCTATTATGCCGATCTGGAGGCCGAGATCGGCACGTTCCTCGATCGCGAGTACGGGCTCTACACGCGACCGCCCGAGGGCGGCGAATGGTATGACGCGATCGCCGCGCGCGTGTCGGGCTGGCTCGCCGATACTGCCGATGACGACGGCGACCGGCTGGTCATCATGCACGGCATGTCGAGCCGCGTGCTTCGCGGGGTGATGACCGGCGGCGACGTATTGCCGCAGTTCGGCGCCCCGGTGGCGGCCGATCTGCCGCAGGGCTCAATCGTGATGATCGAACGCGGTGTCGAGCGGGTGGTGCATCTCGGCACCGGCCGGGGGGCCGCACCGGCATGATCGCGGCGCTCGTCCTGCCGCTGGCCCTGCCGCTTCCGGCCGGTGCGCGCGAGACGATCGGCGTGTACCAGGACTGGGCAGCGTTTCGCGATACCGCCCCGCAACGTTGCTTTGCGATTGCGCGTCCGATCCGAAGGACGCGCGAGGGCGAGGCATTTGTAAGCATTGCGAACTGGCCCGGCGCCCGTGTTCGCCACCAGATCTACGTGCGCCTCGGTCGTGTTCGGGCGGCGAATGCGCGGGTGACGCTGGTGGTGGGTGAGCGGCGCTTTGACCTGATCGCCGGTGCGCAGGACGCCTGGGCGCCCGATTCGCGGACCGACGCCGCCGTGGTCGCCGCAATCCGCGACGGCCGGAGCCTCAGCATCGAAAGCACATCGGCGCGCGGCGCGCCGTTCGTCGAGGCCTATACCTTGAATGGTGCCGCCAGCGCGATCGATGCGGCGGCGCTCGCCTGCATGACGCGCTGACACGCTAGCGTCGGGCAGGGCAGCGGGCCGTGACGTCGTTGCAGACCACCGTGCTCGACCCCAGCGACACTTCGAACCCGAGGCCGAGCGGATCGGGTGCGCCGGGATAATAATCGGTACTGATCACCTGCGCGCCTGATGCGATCGCGCGCCGCAATCGCGTGAGATCGTGGTGCCGGGCCTCGACGGTCTCTGAATCGGCGCGGGTTCGCACGATGAAGCCGTCGCGTACGCGCCGCGCGATCAGCGCGGGATCGGCCTGTGGATCCTGCATGTTGAACCAGGCAGCCTCGGCATCGGCCTCTGGATACCAGCCGAACATCAGCCGCCCCGCCAGGCTGGGATGGCCGGCGCGATAGCGATCCTCATTCGCTTCGGACGTGTCGAGCACGAACAGGAATTTGCCCCGCGAGGCGCCGATCGTCGGCCAGCGATGGGCGCGGACCGCCGCGCGCAGCGTCGCACTGGTGCCGCGGACATCGTCGGGCGCGATCACGCGTTCGCGGCCGATCGTCGCGGCGATATCGGCATCGAGCGCATCGAGCGCCGTCTCGTCGAAGCCGAGATCGGTGTCGCGCAGCCCCTTGATCGGTCGAACGTCGCTGGCGTTGACCAGAATCACCACCGGCAGATGGCGCGGATGCGCGTCCGACCAGCGCCGCATGATGCCCAGGCAGTCGCGAAACCGGCGACATTGCGATTGCCAGTCGAGCCCGGGCACATGGATCACCTTCGCGCCGGGTTCGGCCATGCTTGCGCGGATCGCCGGCGGTGCATCGGCATAGGGAGCGGCATAGGCGTCGCCCTGTGGATCGGGGGCGACGTCGATCTCGAACTGGCGCAGGCCGAGCGCGAGCTGCGTCTCGAGCGGCGGATGGCCATAGGCAAGGCCGTCCCATTCCTTCGGCGCAAGCGCGCGAATGCGTGCCTCGACGGCGGGAAGCGGGAAGGGGCGATAGCTGTTGTGCGATCCGAGCATTCGCACCTGATCGAGGCGCAGCGAATTGAGTGCGGCATCGCCATCGGGCAGCGTTGGCGCCATCGCCGTCAACGATGCGATCATTGTCGCCAGCGCCACGCCGCGCACCCACCGTCCGAATCGCATGCTCGTCTTCTCCGAAACCCCTTTGTCGCGCGCGTCCTGACGCCGCTTGGTTCCGGAACGATGACAGTGAAGCCGCCGCATACGAAAAAGGCCGTGGAAGCCCGATGGCTGCCACGGCCTTTGTTCATGCGCCGTCGGGCGCGGCGATCAGTTGGTCTGGTTCGGCGTCGACGGCGTTGCGGCCGACTGGGTGGCCGGGGCCTCGGGCGTCGCCGGTGCCGCGGCAGCCGCCTGCTGCTGCGCCGCCGCTTCCTTCTGAATGCGCTCGTTCAGATCGGGATCGGTCGGCATCGCCTGGCTGATCTCGTTGAAGCGCTTGGCGGTGAGGCCCGATGCGCGAATCGCCTCGACGAACTTGGCGTTCTTGTCCGCCTGCGGAACTGTGGCGTCCTCGCGAATCCGATTCACCTCCAGCGCTGCGGTTGCATATTGCTTCACCTCGGCATCGCTTACCGGGGCGGGCGTCGCCGGCATAGTCGTGGCGGGCGCAGTGGGCGTGGTGCCGCTCTGCGGCGTCGTCTGCGTCTGCGACGTGGTGGTGGAAGGCGTGGTCTGTGCAGGCGCAGTCTGCGCCAGGGCAACAGGGGCAACAATCATGCCGGCCAGCGCCAGCATCGAATAATGAATCTTCATGGTGCGACTCCAAATGGACGTGAAAATGCTATCGGATTGGTTCAACGTTCGTTTTGGGAAAGGGCTCCGCAACTGGACAACCCGAATCGCGATACGCCGTGGCTCAGACGCGATGGATGGCCTGATCTTTGCGATAGCCAGGCGGTTGCCAGCCATTTTCAACGACTTCTATCGCGCCTGTGGCGGCTGGAAAGCGTCGACGATTTCGCGTATGGGGGCGAGCATGCAGACAGTGTCGGCCCCTCCCATGCCCATCCCCGGGCACATTGATCCCGTGCCCGTCCCGCGCGCCCTGGCCCGGCGTGATGATGGCCGTACCGACCTGATCGGCTTGTCGCGCGACGGCATCCGCGAGGCGCTTGCCGCCGCAGGGCTGGAGCCCAAACAGGCCAAGCTGCGCGCCAAGCAGCTGTGGCACTGGATCTACAATCGCGGCGCCACCGACTTCTCGGCGATGACCGACATCGCCAAGGCGCAGCACCCATGGCTCGCCGAACGCTTCGTGATCGGCCGCCCGGAAGTGGTGGAAGCCCAGGTTTCAAACGACGGCACCCGCAAGTGGCTGCTCCGTTCGTCCGACGGGCAGGACTACGAGATGGTATTCATCCCCGACGCCGATCGGGGCACCCTGTGCGTCTCCAGCCAGGTGGGCTGCACGCTCAACTGCCGCTTCTGCCACACCGGCACGATGCGGCTGGTGCGCAACCTGACCGCCGGCGAGATCGTCGGTCAGGTGATGCTTGCCCGCGACGCGCTGGGCGAATGGCCGAGCCAGCCCGAGGGGCGCCTGCTCACCAACATCGTGATGATGGGCATGGGCGAGCCGCTGTACAATTTCGACGAGGTGAAGGCCGGCCTCCAGATCGTGATGGACGGCGATGGCCTCGCGCTCTCCAAGCGCCGCATCACCCTGTCCACCTCGGGCGTGGTGCCGATCATGGCGCGCGCGGGCGAAGAAATCGGCGTCAACCTGGCGGTGTCGCTCCACGCCGTCACCAAGGACGTGCGCGACGAGATCGTGCCGCTCAACAAGAAATACGGCATCGAGGAACTGCTCCAGGCCTGTGCCGATTATCCGGGCGCCAACAACGCTCGCCGCATCACCTTCGAGTACGTGATGCTCAAGGACAAGAACGACAGCGATGCCGATGCGCGCGAGCTGGTCCGCCTGCTGCGCAAGTACAAGCTGCCGGCCAAGGTGAACCTGATCCCGTTCAACCCCTGGCCCGGCGCGCCGTACGAATGTTCGACGCCGGAGCGGATCAAATCCTTCTCGAACATCGTGTTCGAGGCGGGCATCTCGGCGCCGGTACGCACCCCGCGCGGGCGCGACATCGATGCGGCTTGCGGCCAGCTGAAGACGGCGGCGGAAAAGAAGAGCCGCGCGCAGCTCGACCGCGAGGCAGCGGAGAAGTTCGCCGCCCTTGGCTGATCCGGCGGTTCTGGCGCTCGCCGCCGGCGCGGGCGCGCTGGGCGGCGCGATGAATGCACTGGCGGGCGGCGGCACCTTCGCGACCCTGCCTGCGCTGGTGGCCATGGGTCTGCCGGCCAACGCCGCCAATGCGACGTCGAATTTCGCGCTGCTGCCGGGGGCGGCGACCAGTGCCTGGTCGTTCCGCGACGAACTGGCGCCGCTGGCGGGGCTCTCGGTCGGCGGGCTGGTCGCCATCACCTTCGCTGGCGGTCTGATCGGCAGCACGCTGCTGGTGCTGACGCCGAGCGATGCATTCGACTACATCATCCCCTGGTTGCTGCTGTTCGCATTCGTCGTGCTGGCATTCGGCCGGCGCGCGGCGGCCTGGCTGCACGCGCGCGTCACGATCGGGCGGGCGGCGCTGATCGTCGCGCAGGCGCTGCTCGGAATCTATGGCGGCTATTTCGGCGGCGGCATCGGCATGATCGCCACCGCCGTCTACGGCCTGCTCGCCCATGCCGAGGTGCGTGCGCTGTTCGCCCCGCGCACGCTGATGCTGGCGATTGCCAACGCCGCCGCCGCAATCGTCTTTGTCGGCGCGGGCCTGGTCGCCTGGGCGGCGGCGCTGCCGATGCTCGTGGGTGGAATCGTCGGGGGCTGGGCGGGTGCGCAGATCGGCCGGGCGCTGCCTGCCGGGCTGGTGCGCGGCTGGACGCTGATCGTCACGGGCGTGACGACGGCGGTGTTCTTTCACCGCGCCTATGGCTGACCGGCGTTGCACGTATCGCCGGCGAAAGGGGATTTACACGCGTCGCCGGGTCGGCTTGTTGAGCCACGGCAAACCCGTTTGAAGGGAAGATGATGAAGCGCATCCTGATCGTGGCGATGGCGGTGGTCCTGCTGATCGCGGGGGGCGTGTTCGCCTATTCACGGCTCCAGCCGCGCGGCATCCCGGTCTATCGTGCGGCTGCGGTCGCAACGCTGCCGCACGATCCCGCCGCGTTCACCGAGGGGTTGTTCTTCGAAAAAGGGGAGCTGTACGAAAGCACAGGCCAGGTCGGCGAATCGGCGATCCGAAAGATCGATCCCAAGACCGGCAAGCCGATGCAGCAGGTTGCGCTGCCCGCCCCTTATTTCGGCGAAGGCATCGTCGCCTGGGGCGATCGGCTGCTCCAGCTCACCTGGCAGGATCGCACCGGTTTCGTCTATGGTCTCGGCGATTTCGAGCCGCGCGGCACCTTTTCCTATACCGGCGAAGGCTGGGGCCTGACGCGTAGCGACAAGGCGATCATCATGAGCGACGGCACGCCGGTCCTGCGCTTCCTCGACCCGCAGTCGATGCAGGTCGTCTCGACGCTGACGGTGACGGCAAATGGCTGCCCCCTCGCCAATCTAAACGAGCTCGAATGGGTCGATGGCGAAATTTATGCCAATGTCTGGCAGACCGATCTGATCGCGCGGATCGACCCCGCCGACGGCAAGGTGAAGAGCTTCCTCGACGTCAGCGCGCTGGGTCCGCGGCCGCGTGGTACGGACGACGTGGCTAACGGCGTTGCTTATGACCCCGTCGCCAAGCGCCTGTTCGTCACCGGTAAGCGCTGGCCGCAGCTGTACGAGGTCAAGCAGGGCGATCGCGTCGATGTGTCCGACGAGGCGACGCGGCTCACCACCTGCGCGAAGTAAGCGTCAGCGGCCGAGCCGTTCGCGGACGCTGGTCCAGTGGCGCGGGCCGACCCGCACCACTGCGCCGGAGCGCAGGATCAGCGCCATGTGCCGCCCGATCGCGTTGATCTGACACACCGCGTCGGGCCGCACGAAGGCCGATCGGTGGACGCGCAGCATCTGTGCCGGATCGAGGCCGTGTTCGAGCGCACTCATCGTGATGCGGATCATGTGGCTGCGCTCGCTGGTGTGCAGCAGCGCATAATCCTTGGCGGCCTCGATCCATTCGATCGCGTCGACCGGAACCCGGATCTGCCCGCGGGTGGTGGGAATCCAGAATTCGCGCTGATAGCCATTGGCGGGCGGCGGCGGTGCCGGTGACGGATCCTCGACCAGGGCGACAGCGGCAGGGGCGGCATCACCGCCGGTGCGACGCAGCACCGAACGAATCCGGGCGAGCAACTCGCGCGGCTCGAACGGCTTCATCACATAATCGTCGGCGCCGATTTCCAGGCCGACGACGCGATCGATCACGTCGCGCCGCGCGGTGAGCATGATGATCCCCAGCTGATCATGCGCGGCGCGAAGCCGGCGTGCGATCGAGAAACCGTCCTCGACCGGCATGGTGACGTCGAGCACCACCAGCGCGGGCACCCGCTGCGCAAAGATACGGTCCAGTTCGGCACCGCCGCTGGCTTCGTCGACGCGCAAGCCCTGATCGCGCAGATAGGCGGCGACGGGCTCACGCAGATCCTCTTCGTCATCGACGACGGCGATGTGCGGCGGCGGGGCGGTCGCGATGGTCGTCATGTCAGATCCATTTCCTTGAGAAACCGGTGGACGGCATCGGGGACGAACGGCTTTTCGAGCACCGGGCGATCGACCTGGCTCAGGAATCGCTCCGCCGCCGCGCCCAGTGTGTCGCCGGTCGAAAAGCCCATCCGGGCGAGCAGGTGCGGGCGTTCGGCGCGAATCCAGGCGTGGAGTTGCGGGCCGTCGACATCGGGCATTCTGAGGTCGCTGACGATCAGGTCGTAATCCTCGTCACCCAGCATCTCGCGCGCGGCGGCACCGCCCAGTGCCACCCTGCATTCAAAGCCTTCGATCGAGAGGAAGTCCGCAAGCGATTCGGCGATTTCCGGCTCGTCATCGATGACCAGCGCGCGACGGGGCGGCGGCGGTGCCGTCGTCCGAGCCGTCGGCGGGGCACCAACGGGGATCTGGGGATCGATCGGCAGCGTCAGCCGGAAGCGCGCGCCGCGTCGCGAGGGGATCAGCTCCAGCCGGCCGCCATGCGCCTCCGCAAGGCCCTGCGAGAAGGAAAGGCCGACGCCGGTGCCTTCGCCCTGCGGCTTGGTGGTGAAGAAGGGCTCGAAGATGCGGCGGCGCAGGTCTTCCGGTATGCCGGGGCCGGTATCGCTGACCTCGAGCATGACCGTGCCGGCTTCCGCGCCCGGCGCCGTCCGCAGCGTCAGGATACGCTCGCCGGGGCGATCGGCCATCGCATGCTGGGCGTTGACGATCAGGTTGATGATTACCTGATGGAGCTGATCGGAATCGGCAGCGATCCTGGGCAGGGCATCGACGAGCATGCGGCGGGTGACGATCCCCTCGGTGCGAAGGCTGTAATCGGTCAATTCGTGCGCCGCGATGACGATTTCGTTCAGGTCGACCGAGGTGCGTTCGGGGCGGCGCTGGCGTGCCATTGCGAGGAAGGTCTGGACGATCCGGGCGCAGCGGTCGGCGGCCTTGCTGATCTTCTGCGCCCGATCGGCGAGTTCGGTGCCGCGTGCCTGGCGCTCCATCATCACCGCCTGGGCGACGACGATCGACAGCGGGTTGTTGAGCTCATGGCTGACACCGGCGAGCAGCGACCCCAGGGCGGTGAGCTTTTCCGACTGGTACAGCGCCTCGCGCGACCGGGCGAGTGCCGCTTCGGCGCGCTTCCTTTCCGTCAGGTCGATCGCGAAACCGGCCGTCCGTGCCGTACCCGATCCCCCCTGGATCGGGAACATGATCGACAGCACGGTGCCGTATCGATCGCCGAGCCCGAGATCGAGTTCCGCGCTTGCCACCTGTCCGCCGCGTGCGCGCGCCTCGATCTCGATCAGTTGCGATGCGATCGCGGGTGCAAAGATGCCGTCCGGATGGGCGCCAACGAGACGATCGACCGTGACGCCCACCGCCCGGCCGAATTCGGGATTGACCCGAAGATAGCGGCCCTGATCGTCCTGAATGTGCATGAGCAGCGGCGCATTTTCGAGAAAGGCAGATAGCTGCGCCTCGCTTTCCGCCAGCCGTTCCTCCGATCGGGCGCGATCGAGCAGCGCCAGGATGCGTTCGGCGACTTCGCCGATCAGTTCTACGTCAGCGTCGTGCCAGCCGCGCGGTGCAGCATCCTCGACCCAGAGCAATGTCACCCGGTCGCGATCGGGCGTCATCGGCACCGACAGAAGCGCGCTTGTGCCTCGTTCGGCGAGAAGCCGCCGTTCGTGCGGGGACAGGCGGGGATCGCTGGCGATGTCGTCGATCCGAAACACGCCGGACCCCTGCGCGGCGGCAGCGCGGTGCGTCTGCAGCAGCGAGAGCACCGGCGCCGCGTCGCTCGGCGTGCCTGCGACGCCGCACCATGATGCCGCGAGCGGGTGCGTGCCGCTCATGCCATCCAATTCTGCAAAGCCGGCGCCGCGCACATGCAGGTGGCGGCCAAGGGCTTCGAGTGTGTGCGCCAGCATCTCGCGCGGCCGGCGTTCGCCCCGGATCCGGTCGGTCCACTGCACGAGGAACGCCTGGATCCGCTCGCGGTCCTGGAGCGCGGCCTCGGCACGGGCGCGCTCGACGATGTCCCACATTCGCTCGGCCACGTCCTGCAACAGCTGGACCTCGGCCGGATGCCAGCGCCGGGCCGCGCGCTGCTGGACCGACAGCACTGCCCGGACGCGATCGCTGCCGGCCAGGGGGATGGCGAGGAACGCGCCCGCCTCCACCGCCAGATAATGCGCGCGCGCCGCCGCGTCGAACCGCGGATCGTCCTCGACATTCTCGACCAGCACGATCTCGCCCGCGAGATGGGCGGCATGAACGCCGTCGCTGATGCCGAGCCGGGCCGACTCCCGATCGGCCGGCGGGCCGCCGCGGCGCCACTCGCGCAGGATTTCCAGCCGTTCGCCGGCCGGATCGATGCGTGCAAAGTTCGTCCGGTCGACGCCGAGATGGCGGCCGAGCCTGCCCAGCGTTTCGGCCAGGATCACGTCGGGCGACGTTTCGCTGCGCAGACGATCGGTCCATTCGATCAGAAACGCCTGGATGCGCTCGCGCTCCTGAAGCGCCGCCTGGGCCCGCGCGCGTTCGAGCGTCGCCCAGACGCGTTCGGCGACGTCCTGCAGCAACTGGATTTCGCCGTCACGCCATTCGCGCGGGCGATGGTGCTGGATCGACAGCGCGGATCGGGTGCGGCCATCCTTGACCAGCGGGATGCTCACAAAGGCCTGAATATCGGTTGCGCCATAGCGTTCGCGCGCGTCTGCGCTCAGCCGCGCATCGCTGGCGACGGCGTCGTAACGAACCAGCCGGCCGCTCACCCATTCACGGGTGACCTCACTGCCGACCGAGTCGATCCGAAAGCGATTGCCGAGAATCGAGCAGACGCGCGGATCGCGCCATTCGGCCTTGACGGTAAAGCACTCGCCGCTTCCATCGGTCTCCGCATGCGTCACGCGGGTGACGCCCAGATGCGCCGCCAGCGATTCGAGCGTCACCGCGATCACGCGCTCGGGCGTGGTTTCGCTGCGCAGGCGGTCGCTCCAGTCGATCAGGAACTGCTGGTTGCGATCGCGCTCCAGCAGCGCCGCCTGGGCGCGGGCACGCTCGATCGTGATCCATGCGCGCTCGGCGATGTCGCGCAGCAGCTGCTTCTCGCCCGCCCGCCAGCGGCGCGGATGCTGCGCCTGGACCGAGATCACCGATCGCGCAACGCCCTCACGCAGCAGCGGTACGCTGACGAAGGCGGCGATCTGTGTGGAGCGATAGCGGTCGCGCGCGGCCGCGGTCGCGCGCGGATCGAGCGCGACATCTTCATAGGCGATCAGCGATCCGCTCAACCACTCCTGGTCGACCGCCGGGCCATAGCTGCCCAAGGCGATCGAGTTGCCGAGGTTGCTCGCCACGCCGTTGCGCCATTCCGCGCGAACCGTGAACACGCGTCCGGCAGGGTCGCTTTCGGCATAGGTGACGCGCGACACGTCGAGATGCTCGCCCAGGCAGCGAAGCGTCTCTTCGATGATCGCTTCGGCCGATGCCTGGCCGCGCGTACGGTCGCTCCACGCAATGAGCAGCGTCTGGTTGCGTTCGCGCTCGCGCAACTCGTCTTCGGCGCGGGCGCGCGAGATCGTCGCCCAGAGCCGCTCGGCGAGTTCCTCGCACAGGGCGATTTCCTCGGCGCTCCATTGTCGCGGCGAATCATGGAGTGCCGCCATCGCGGCGAACAGCCGGTCGTTCTTGACGATCGGAACGATGATTCCCGCCCGTACGCCCAGCGCCCTTGCCGCCGCCGTCACGGGATCGTCGCTAGGGTGGGCGGGCGCCTGATTGTCGTCGACGACTCGACTGAGCTGCCATGTCTGGCGGGCAGCGGCCGCCCGAAAGGCGGTTCGCACCGATGCCTCGTGGCAAGGGTCGATGCCTCGGCTGCCGCCGGCGCTGTGAAACACGTTGAGCGACTCGGCATCGCCATCGGCGGTGTCGCAGTACAGAAAGCGCCGGATGCCGAAATGGGTGGCCATCAGCTCGGCGACGATCGTGAGGATCGCGTTCGGATCGGTGAGGTCGCGGGTGCGATCATGAAACGCGCGAAGCACGGTGTGCCGCTGGTCGAGCGCGAGCTTCTCGGTCAGGTCGATCTGCACCCCGCACCAGCGCAGGACGGTTCCGCCGGCATCGCGAACCGCCGCCACTCTGGTGAGGAACGGCCGCCACAGCCCGTCTTCGCCCCGGATGCGCAGCACCGTCTCTGCCGTTTCCTGTCCACGGCGCATCGCCGCCCAGATCGCGGTGGTCAGCGGTAGATCGTCGGGGTGGACATGCGCAGCAACATCGCCGCGCCAGGCGTCGGTGCCGTCGAACAGGGCATGCCAGGCCCGATTGGCCCAGCGAACCTCGCGCCCGTCCCAAAGCCAGCACATGCCCGGCATATTCTCGGCCAGCAGGCGAAACTGCGCTTCGCTTTCGCGCAGCTGCTCGGTAAGGCGGCAGGGCGCGATGACGCTCCAGAGTCGGGTGGCCACCCGGTCGGCGAGGTCGATTTCGGCTGCCGACCAGGGTCTCGGCCGGTCGTCGGCAACGGCAAGCAGCGCGACCACCTGTTCGCCCGTCCCCAGTGGCACGACGATGGCAGCGCGGGGCTCGTTGCCGGCCGTACGCGCCGTTTCGCGCGACAAGGGTTCGATGTCGGACAGCGCCATCGTCCGGCCGCGACGGAGCTCGGCGATCAGCGCCGCGCGATCCGCAAGCGTGTGGCGGCCTGGCGATGCGGCAATGCCCGGCCGGGTCCATTCATGCGTAACATCGATCGCATCGGCATCCCGATCGACATTGCCGAAGGCCACCTTTGCCGCACCGACGGCGTGGCCCAGTGCGGCAATGGCGTCGGTGACGATCCGGTCCGGCGCGACGGCCTCCCGGACCTGGGCGGCGATTCGGTCAAGAATTACATCGGCCGAATCGCCGACGGAGGACGAAATGCCCCCTGCTGTGATTGATGCTTCGACTGCCCCCGCCTGCATCGTGTTAGAATAGCAATAATCGCGAACAATGCAGAGATCGTTCTTCGACCATAGGGCGCAACGCAGCGCGACTTCGTCGCAGCTTGGTCGCATTCGTCGCAAGCCAAGCGCCGCTGCGCCTCGACCTCCGCCACAATGAAATCATGGCCATCGTGAACGAGGGTGTAATGCGCGGCAGGGGGCGTCGGTCCCCCGCCGAACCCGGTTTGACCGTCGGTTGCTTCGCATCGATCGGTCGCCGAAGGCTCGCGGACGCGCTGTTGCAGCTCGCCCGCCGCCATCCGGAGATCGCCCTGGGCGTCCATGAGGCCGCCCGCACGCAGCTGTTGCCGGCAGTGGCAACCGGCATGTTGCAGTTCGTGATCGTGCCGGGCGTCGAACGCGACGATCATCCGTCGGCGCCGCTATGGACCGATCATGTGGTCGTCGCGATGTCGCGCCGGCATCCGCTCGCCGCGCACGAACGGATCCGTGTCGTCGACCTCGATCAGGCGCGGATGCAGATGCCGGTTTCGCGACACCATCGCGACGGCGAGGTCCACCGATTCCTGTCCTATTGCGTTCGACCGCTCGGGCCCGTGATCGGCGGGCCGCTCGTCGATCTGCCGATGGCGCGGATTCTTGAGCGGATCGCCGAAGGCGACGGTGCCGCACTCGTCTGCGGCAGCGATGTCGACGATCTGGACGATCGCATCGTCGTCCGCGAGATCGACGCGGCCGGCGCCGCCTTTCCGGTTCGCGGCTATTGGCGCGATGGCGAGCCCGGCGAGGCGGTGGCCGGGCTGGTCGCCGCACTCCAGCGTCCCACCCGGATCGCCAACGCCTGAACCCGGCGCCGATTGCACGCGCGCCCCATCGCGTTATCAGGGCGGGAAAGGGGAAGGGGTGCATGGCCAGTCTGTTTCGTCTGAAATCCATCGTCGCCGATCACGATCGACCGCATGAACACCGCCTGCAACGCAGCCTTGGCTGGCAGCATCTGGTGGCGCTGGGCGTCGGCGCGATCGTCGGCACCGGCATCCTGACGCTGATCGGGGTGGGTGCCGATCGGGCGGGGCCGGCGGTGATCATCTCGTTCGCGATCGCCGGCGCGATCTGTGCCTGCGCCGCGCTCGCCTATGCCGAGATGGCGACGATGATTCCCGCATCGGGCAGCGCCTATACCTACAGCTATGCCAGCCTGGGCGAGATCGTGGCGTGGGTCGTCGGGTGGAGCCTGCTCGCCGAATATACGCTGGTGGTGGCGACGGTGGCGGTCGGCTGGTCAGGCTATACCAACGGCTTTCTCCAGGGGCTGGGCATGGATCTGCCCGCCTGGATGGTGCACGGCCCGGCCGTCGCCGGCACGATCGGGCAGGACTGGCACATCGTCAGCTGGGGCGTGAACGTGCCCGCGATCGTGATCGTGGCGGCGGTTGCCGGGATGCTGATCCTCGGCACGCGCGAAAGTGCCACGATCAACGCCGGTCTGGTCGTCATCAAGCTGATCGCGCTCGCCGTGTTCGTCGTGATCGCGCTTCCCTATTTCGATTCGGCCAATTTCCATCCGTTCATGCCGTTCGGTTTCGGCAACCAGCCGAGCGCCGATGGCGTCAGCCGGGGCGTGATGGCGGCGGCGGCGATCATCTTCTTCGCCTTTTACGGGTTCGATGCGATCTCGACCGCGGCCGAGGAGGCCCGGAATCCGGGCCGCGACCTTGCGATCGGGATTGTCGGATCGATGCTGGTCTGCGTGGCGATCTATATGGTGGTGGCGCTCGCCGCCGTCGGGGCGCTGCCCTTTGGCCGCTTTGCCGACAGCCCGGAGCCGCTTGCGCTGATCCTGCGCGAAATCGGTCAGCCGGGCACCGCCACCTATCTCGCGGCATCGGCGGTCATCGCGCTGCCCACGGTGATCCTGGCCTTTCTCTACGGCCAGAGCCGCATCTTCTTCGTCATGGCGCGCGACGGGCTGTTGCCGAGTAGCCTGGCGCGCGTGTCGTCGCGCGGGACGCCGGTGCGGATCACGATCTTCACCGCCCTGATCGTCACCTTCTTCGCGGCGTTCTTTCCGATCGACCAGATCGCGGCGCTCGCCAATGCCGGCACGTTGACTGCGTTTGCCGCAGTGGGCCTGTGCCTGCTGGTGATGCGCGTCCGCTCGCCCGACATGCCGCGCCCGTTCCGCACACCGGCGGCGTGGCTGGTGGGGCTGGGGGCGATCTTCGGCTGCTTCTACCTGTTCCTCAGCTTGCCGCATCAGACCCAGATCGCGTTCGGCGCCTGGAACCTGTTGGGCCTAGCCGTCTATTTCGCCTATGCCCGCCGCAACGCAGCAAAGGGTGACGCATGAGCGGTTGGACGATCGGGATCATCGGCGGTTCGGGCCTCTATGATGTCGAGGGAATCGAGGGCGGCGAATGGGTGGCGGTGGACAGCCCCTGGGGCCGGCCGTCGGACGCATGCTTTGTCGGGCATGTCGGCCATGTGAAGGTGGTGTTCCTGCCGCGCCATGGCCGGGGGCACCGCATCAGCCCGTCTGACCTCAACGTGCGCGCCAATATCGACGTGCTGAAGCGGCTGGGCGTCACCGACGTGCTCGCCGTCTCCTCGGTCGGTTCGCTCGCCGAGGAACGCGCGCCCGGCACGTTCACCATCGCCGACCAGTTCATCGATCGAACGAAGGGGCGACCGTCGAGCTTTTTCGGGGAAGGCATGGTCGCGCACGTCTCGATGGCCGATCCGGTCTGCCCGCGCCTCTCCGCGCTGGCGGCGGAGGCCGCACGGGCGGCGGGGGCCACGACGCATGTCGGCGGCACCTATCTGGCGATGGAAGGGCCGCAATTCTCGACGCGCGCGGAAAGCCATCTCTATCGCAGCTGGGGGTGCCACATCATCGGCATGACCGCGATGCCCGAGGCGAAGCTCGCCCGCGAGGCGGAGCTTCCCTATGGGCTGGTCGGCATGGTGACGGACTATGACTGCTGGCGCGAGGGCGAGGAGGCGGTCGACGTCGCGCAGGTGATCGCCCAGCTGTCGGACAATGCGGGCAAGGCGCGGCGAATGGTGATGCACCTGCTTCGCAACCTGCCGGCCGAACGCACGCCGTCGCCGATCGACACCTGCCTCGACACGGCGCTGATTACCGCGACCGGCGCGCGCGATCCGGCATTGCTGGCAAGGCTGGATGCCGTCGCAGGAAGGGTGCTTGGGCGATGATGCGCACTCTGATCGTCGCCGCCGCGCTGGTCGCTGCCATTCCCGCCGCCGCGCAGGACGAGGTTGCCGATCCGTCGCAGGATCTGCGCTGGCAGAACAACCAGTCGCTGGCGCTTGCCAGCCGCAGCTCGGCACAGGGCTGGCGCGTACTCGACGGCGGGCTGCGATGGCGCCGGGTGAAGGGGGACGGCTCGGGCGCGCATCCCTCGGTCAGCGACATGGTGACGCTGCACTATGCCGGGCGTTTCGTGGACGGCACCGAGTTCGACAGCTCCTATGGTGGCCCGCCTGCGCGGTTCCCGCTGGGCCGGCTGATCCGCGCCTGGCAGATCGCGGTGCCACTGATGGGGGCGGGCGACACGATCGAAATCGCGGTGCCCGCCGAGCTCGGTTATGGCGTTCGCGGCAAGGGGCCGATCCCGGGCGGCGCGACTCTGCTGTTCACCATCGAATTGCTAGGCGTCGGCGCGGATTAAACCTGTGCTCCTTAAAACGAAAACGGCCCCGTGCATCGCTGCGCGGGGCCGTTCTGCGTTGGGCGAGGCTCAGATCAGGCGAAGCTGACCTTTGCGCCGCGCGAGCGATAGCGGATCGCGCCGCCGATCGCGCCGAAGCCCAGGATCATCATCAGCCAGCTCGACGGTTCGGGCACCGCGCCGCCTGCGAAATAGGCCTTGTAGACGTCTGCCGTCGAGAAGACGTAGCCGGTGTTGGCGAGCACATCGAGGTTAACCCCCCAGCCGATCGCATCGAGCAGGCCCAGATCGGCGGCCGTCATCTCGTCGACCACGCCGTCGCAGATATAAGGATTCATGATCCCGATCAGATTGGCGCAGCCGCCCGGCGCCTTCCAGTGCGACGCCTGCCAGCCGTCACCATAGTTGGAGCCTGTCGAGAAATAGGAGTCGCCGAGGAACGCCGTATCGCCGCCATCGATCGAGAAATACGCAGGCACGTTGAAGCGCCAGTTCAGCGTATCGCTGCCGGTGTAGCGGAACATGTCGAGGGCATAGGCCCACCAGTAGTTGTCCGTCGGGAAGCCGCCGCCGACCGAATAGTCGAAATCGTCCGCCGCACTGAGGAATCCGAGCGCATGGCCCATTTCATGGATCGCCACGCCGATGAAGTCATAAGTGCCGGCGGTGATGCCGTCGGTCGGATCGAAGTCGAACGCGAAGGTGCTCGAGAACTGGATATTGGCGTCGGTTCCGGCTGTGTCGCCATACAGCGCCTGATAATTGGACGAGGCCAGCGCCATCGTGTTCGTGATCGCTTTGCCATCCGGGGCAGCACGACCGCCGGTGGCGCGAACGCCGGACTTGCTCGCGACATTCTGATATTGCGGAACGATTGCCTTGACGCTCCCGGTAGCGCTCAGCGGCTGGAGGCTGGCGACCGCCTGCATATCGAGCGCACTGGTGGCGTTTGCCGACAGCGCATCATAATAATCGGAGATCGGCACATAGGTGTTGAGCGTGGTGCTGGTGCCGCCGAGAATGCCCGCGCCGAGCGCCGAAAAGCCCACATCGAATTCGATGGTGACGTTGTTGGTCAGCACGCTTTCCCAGTAGCTCGCGGCAATCTTGAAGCCGAGCTCTGCAGGCGATCCGGTCACGCCGCCAATGTCGTTGAGCACGATCTTCGTCTGCGCCGAAGCAGGTGCCACCGCTGCGCAAGTCGCGCCAGCCACCGCGACGCTGCACAGCAGCGCCTTCGTCATCGCCTTTTTCATCAAAACCCCCTGTTGGTTGATGAGAATACGTCAACCGCCGATCAATCTTGGTTAACCGACTATTAACCAAGGTGCTGGACCTTCGGGGCTCAGGTCAAGCCGATTCTTGCACTGCGGCAAATAAATGGGCTGTTACTGCCCTGAAATTGGACATAACCGACATAAAGCGCCGCCGAATGACGGTCGGACCTTGCCGGTGCATGCCAGAAACGACAGCGGCGCCGCCCCAGGGTCGCTGGGGGGCGCCGCCTACATCGCCCGAAGGCGACTCGATCAGGCCGCGAGCTTGCGCAGCACGTAGTGCAGGATGCCGCCGTTGAGGAAATATTCCAGCTCGTTGACGGTATCGATCCGGCAACGGGTGAGGAAGGTTTCCGACGAACCATCGGCGCGCGTCAGCTTCACTTCCACGTCCTGGCGCGGGCGGAGGCCCGCGACGCCGGTGATGGTGAAGGTTTCCGAGCCGTCCAGCTTCAGCGTCTCGCGGGTCACGCCCTCGGCGAACTGCAGCGGCAGCACGCCCATGCCGACCAGGTTCGAACGGTGGATGCGCTCGAAGCTCTCGGTGATCACCGCGCGGACGCCGAGCAGGTTGGTGCCCTTCGCCGCCCAGTCGCGCGACGAGCCGGTGCCGTACTCCTTGCCCGCGACGATGACGAGCGCGGTGCCGTCGGCCTTGTGGCGCATCGCGGCGTCGTAGATCGGCATCACTTCGCCGGCATATTTGGTCATGCCGCCTTCGACGCCCGGCACCATCTCGTTCTTGATGCGGATGTTGGCGAAGGTGCCGCGAACCATGACTTCATCGTTGCCGCGGCGCGCGCCGTAGCTGTTGAAGTCCTTCTTGGCGACCTGGTGCGACTGGAGGAACGCACCGGCGGGCGAGTCCGCCTTGATGCTGCCGGCGGGCGAGATGTGATCGGTGGTGATCGAATCGCCCAGGATCGCCAGCGGCTTGGCGTCGACGATATCCTGCACCGGCGCCGGGGTCATCGACATGCCGTCGAAATAGGGCGGGTTGTGGATGTAGGTCGAGCTGGTCGGCCAGGCATAGGTGTCCGACACGGTGACGCTGATGCCCTGCCAGTGGCTGTCGCCCAGATAGACGTTGCCGTAGCGCGAGCGGAACATCTCGTCGTCGATGTTCGCCGAGATCAGGCCCTGGATCTCCTCGTTCGAGGGCCAGATGTCCTTGAGGAACACCGGCGCGCCGTCCGAACCGGTGCCGATCGGCGTCTCGTACATGTCCTCGGTCACCGTGCCCTTCAGCGCATAGGCGACGACCAGCGGCGGCGAGGCGAGGAAGTTGGCGCGGACGTCCGGCGAGACGCGGCCCTCGAAGTTGCGGTTGCCCGACAGCACCGAGGCGGCGACGATGTCGTTGCCGTTGATCGCAGCCGAAATCGGCTCGGCGAGCGGACCCGAATTGCCGATGCAGGTGGTGCAGCCATAGCCGACCAGGTTGAAGCCGATCGCATCGAGATCCTCGGTGAGGCCGGCCTTGTTCAAATAGTCGGTGACCACCTGCGAGCCCGGGGCGAGCGAGGTCTTCACCCACGGCTTGCGGGTCAGGCCCTTTTCGCGCGCCTTGCGGGCGACGAGGCCGGCGGCGATCAGCACCGACGGATTCGAGGTGTTGGTGCAGCTGGTGATCGCGGCGATCACCACGTCGCCGTCGCCGATGTCATGGTCGCGGCCCTCGACGCCGACGCGCGCGGGCTGCTCCTTCTTGTACACCTTGGTCAGGTCGCCGTTGAACACTTCGTCGACGCTGTCGAGGCTGACGCGGTCCTGCGGACGCTTCGGGCCGGCGAGCGACGGGCGCACGGTCGACATGTCGAGCTCGAGCGTGTCGGTGAAGATCGGCTCCACCGCATCCTCGCCGTGCCACATGCCCTGCGCCTTGGCATAAGCCTCGACCAGCGCGACATTCTCTTCGCTACGGCCGGTGAGGCGCATGTAATCGAGCGTCTTGTCGTCGATCGGGAAGAAGCCGCAGGTCGCGCCATATTCCGGCGCCATGTTGGCGATGGTCGCGCGATCGGCGAGCGTCATCGCGTGCAGGCCGGGGCCGTAGAACTCGACGAAGCGGCCGACGACGCCCTTGGCGCGCAGCATCTGGGTGACGGTGAGCACCAGGTCGGTCGCGGTGATGCCCTCGGCCAGCTTGCCGGTGAGCTTGAAGCCGACGACTTCGGGGATCAGCATCGACACCGGCTGGCCGAGCATCGCGGCTTCCGCCTCGATGCCGCCCACGCCCCAGCCGAGCACGCCCAGGCCGTTGACCATCGTCGTGTGGCTGTCGGTGCCGACCAGCGTGTCCGGATAGGCGATCGTGGCGCCGTCGGGCGCCTGCGACGACCAGATCGACTGGGCGATATATTCCAGGTTCACCTGGTGGCAGATGCCGGTGCCCGGCGGGACCACCGAGAAGTTGTTGAGCGCCTTCGAGCCCCACTTGAGGAACTCGTAGCGTTCGGCGTTGCGCTCGTACTCGAGCTTGACGTTGTCTTCGAACGCCGTCGGCGTGCCGAACTCGTCGACCATCACCGAGTGGTCGATCACGAGGTGCACCGGCACCTGCGGGTTGATCTTGGCCGCATCGCCGCCGAGCTTGGTGATCGCGTCGCGCATCGCGGCGAGGTCCACCACGCAGGGCACGCCGGTGAAGTCCTGCATCAGCACGCGCGCGGGGCGATACTGGATCTCACGGCTGGGGGCCTTGGGGTTCTGCTGCCAGTCGACGATTGCTTGTGCATCTTCGGGCGTGACGGTCACGCCGTCGTCGAAGCGGAGCATGTTCTCCAGCAGCACCTTCATCGAGAAGGGCAGGCGGCTGACGTCGCCGAGCTTCGCCGCCGCCTTGGGGAGCGAGTAGAAGCTGTAGGTCTTGCCGGCGACGGTGAGCGAGTCACGCGTGCCGAGCGTATCGTTGCCGATGGCGGTCATGAGGCGCGGGGTCCTTTCCCTGATCTGGTCCGCCGGGCGCTCGGTGGACGCAGCCCATTATAGGCCGCGCGGGCGCACCGTCGGGGTGCTGCGAATGCGAAGATTCGCGAGGGGCCTTAGCGCGCATGGGGCGCCGGGGGAAGGGCACTCAGGCGATGTTCGCGGTACCAGCGTTGCCCGCGTCGCGCCACCGTGCCGCCATGCTCTTGCCGCGGCGCAAGAAGCGTATAGAGCCCGCCCGAAGCGATGCCGGATTCCCCGGCGTCACGGGTTCGTTCGAGTTCCCCCTTCGATGCTGTCGACGACGTCCGCCTCGCCGAAGAACCGGCTGCGTGTTTCGCTGCGTGGCCGCGGCGCGGCCGTGCTGCTGGCGCTCGCGGTCGAGGTACTGATCGCGCTGCTGCTCCTGTGGATGAGCCCGGTGATCCAACCCCCGAAAAAGCCGGGGTCGGTTGTTTTCGGGATCAATGTCTCATCGGGCGACGAGGCTGCGGCCAAGGCCGAAACCAAGACGCCGGAACCGGCGCGAAAGCCCGCCGGCGCCCGTGCCGAACAACCGCAGCCGCAGCCGCCGACGCCCGAACTGCCGCCGCCGCCAGTCGTGCCGCCTGTCCCGAACGGGCCGCCGAGCTTCATTGTGATGAGCCGCAACGACTATGCCGCGTCGGATATCGCACGCGCTCCGGCAACGCCGTCGGGCGCCGAGGGCGATCGTGCGGCGACGGCAAGTGCGGATGCGGGCGGCGAAGGGGACACGCCCCGCGCGGGCACCGGCCCCAATGGCGAGCCGCTTTATGCCGCCGACTGGTATCGGCGCCCCAATGACCGCCAACTCTCGCCCTATATCTCCGCTCGCTCGCTTGGCCGCGATGGCTGGGGCGAAGTCGCATGCCGCACTGTCGCCCGATACCAGGTGGTCGATTGCCAGGAACTGGGCGAATATCCGGCAGGCTCAGGCTATGCCGGATCGGTTCGTCAGGCGGCGTTCCAGTTCCTCGTCAAACCGCCCCGAGTGGGCGGAAAGGCGCTGATCGGCAGTTGGGTCCGTATCCGCATCACCTATACCCGGCAGGGCGGCGGGGAGTAGCCGCCGCCCTGGTGAGGATCAGCCCAGCGCGGCCTTGAGCTTGGCGAAGAAGCCGCTTGCTTCCGGGCATTCCTCGCCCGTCTCGGTCCGCCGGAACTCTTCGAGCAGTTCGCGCTGGCGGGCGTTGAGCTTGGTCGGCGTTTCGACTTCGAGCCGAACGACCAGATCGCCGCGTCCGCGCCCCTGAAGCACGGGCATGCCCGCACCGCGCTGGCGAACTTCCCGGCCCGATTGCGTGCCAGGGTGGATCTTGATCACATGCCGCTCGCCATCGAGGCCCGGAATGCCGATCTCGCCGCCCAGCGCCGCCGTGGTGAAGCTGATTGGCGCGGTGGCGTAGAGCGTCGTGCCCTGCCGCTCGAAAAGCGAATGGCGGGTGACGTGAAGGAAGATGTAGAGATCGCCTGCCGGTGCCCCGCGCGCGCCGGCCTCGCCCTCGCCGGTCAGGCGGATGCGGGTGCCCTCGTCGACGCCGGGCGGAATCTCGATCTTGAGCGTCTTGGTCTTGTCGGTCCGGCCCTCGCCGCGGCAGCTGCGGCACGGTTCGGCGATCACCTCGCCGGCGCCGTGGCAGGCGGGGCAGGTGCGTTCGACCATGAAGAAGCCCTGCTGCGCGCGCACCTTGCCGTGGCCGCCGCAGGTGGTGCAGGTCTTGGCCTTAGTGCCGGGCGTGGCGCCCGAGCCCTGGCAGCTGTCGCACGGGCCGGAGACGTCGATGGTGATCTCGGTCGAATGGCCGTGGAAGGCCTGTTCGAGCGAGATTTCCATGTCGTAGCGCAGGTCCGCGCCGCGCCGCTGGGGCCGGCCGCCGCCGCGCCCGCCGCCCATGAACTCGCCGAACACGCTTTCGAAAATGTCGCTGAACGCGCCGAAATCGCCCTGGCCGCCATGATGGCCGCCGCCGCCGCCGTTCTGGAAGGCGGCATGGCCGAAGCGGTCGTACGCCGCGCGTTTCTGCGGGTCCTTCAGGCAGTCATAGGCTTCGCTGATCGCCTTGAACTTCGCCTCGGAATCCTTGCACCCGGCATTCTTGTCCGGGTGATATTTCATCGCGAGCTTGCGGTAGGACGATTTGATCGTCGCATCGTCCGCGGTGCGCTCGACCTGGAGCAGTTCGTAATAATCGACTTCGGTGGTCATTCACTCGGCCCCCAACCCTCGGCCGTCACCCCAGCGAAAGCTGGGGTCTCCAACCGCGGGCTGCGCGGCGGAAGATGCCAGCGTTCGCTGGCATGACGGCCCGGGTTCATCCGTTACGCCTTGTTGTCGTCCACTTCCGAGAATTCGGCGTCGACCACTTCCTCGGCGCCGGCGTCGTCGCCGGTCGCGGCGCCCGCGTTCGGCGAGGCGTTTTCGGCAGCCTGCTTCTCGTAGATCGCCTGGCCGAGCTTCATCGCCACCTGGGCGAGGTTCTGCGCCTTGGCGGTCATCGCATCGGCATCGCCGCTTTCAATCGCCGACTTGGTCTCGGCGATCGCCGCCTCGATCTCGCCCTTCAGCGCCGCGTCGACCTTGTCGCCATTCTCCTGGAGCTGGCGCTCCGTCGTGTGGACGAGGCTCTCGGCGTTGTTCTTGGCTTCCGCCGCGGCACGCCGCTTCTTGTCCTCTTCGGCGAACTTCTCGGCATCGCGCACCATCTGCTCGATGTCGTTGTCCGAAAGACCGCCCGAGGCCTGGATGCGGATCTGCTGTTCCTTGCCGGTGCCCTTGTCCTTGGCGGAGACGTTGACGATGCCGTTGGCGTCGATGTCGAAGGTGACTTCGATCTGCGGCACGCCGCGCGGCGCCGGCGGGATGCCGACCAGGTCGAACTGGCCGAGCAGCTTGTTGTCCGCCGCCATCTCGCGCTCGCCCTGGAAGACGCGGATCGTCACCGCCTGCTGATTGTCATCGGCAGTCGAGTAGACTTGGCTCTTCTTGGTCGGGATCGTGGTGTTGCGGTCGATCATGCGGGTGAACACGCCGCCCAGCGTCTCGATGCCGAGGCTCAGCGGAGTCACGTCGAGCAGCAGCACGTCCTTGACGTCGCCCTGGAGCACGCCGGCCTGGATCGCCGCGCCGATGGCGACGACTTCATCCGGGTTCACGCCGGTGTGCGGCTCCTTGCCGAAAAAGTCCTTCACGACCTGGCGGACCTTGGGCATGCGGGTCATGCCGCCGACGAGCACGACTTCGTCGATCGCATCGGCCTTGACGCCGGCATCGGCCAGCGCCTTGCGGCACGGCTCGAGCGTGCGCTTGATCAGGCCGTCGACCAGACGCTCCAGATCGGCGCGGGTGATGTTCTTCACCAGGTGCTTCGGGCCGTTCTGGTCGGCGGTGATGAAGGGCAGGTTGACCTCGGTGGTCTGCGCCGAGCTGAGCTCGATCTTCGCCTTCTCGGCCGCTTCCTTCAGGCGCTGGAGCGCCAGCTTGTCTTTGGTCAGATCGATGCCTTCGGCCTTCTTGAACTCGTCGGCCAGGAACTGGACAATCGTCGAGTCGAAGTCCTCGCCGCCGAGGAACGTGTCGCCATTGGTCGCCTTCACTTCGAACACGCCGTCGCCGATTTCGAGGACGGAGATATCGAACGTGCCGCCGCCAAGGTCATAGACCGCGATGGTCTTGTTGTTGTCCTTGTCGAGACCGTAAGCGAGCGC
The DNA here is from genome assembly GCF_054489705.1 of Sphingomonas sp. RS6. Lineage (NCBI taxonomy): Bacteria > Pseudomonadati > Pseudomonadota > Alphaproteobacteria > Sphingomonadales > Sphingomonadaceae > Sphingomonas > Sphingomonas sp. RS6. The sequence continues at coordinate 439,752 of NZ_JBTMWM010000001.1, read as the reverse complement.
GGCCGCGGTCGGCTCGTTGATGATGCGCAGCACTTCGAGGCCCGCGATCTTGCCGGCGTCCTTGGTCGCCTGGCGCTGGGCGTCGTTGAAATAGGCCGGCACGGTGATGACGGCCTGCGTCACGCTCTCGCCGAGATAGGATTCGGCGGTTTCCTTCATCTTCTGCAGGATGAACGCCGAGATCTGCGACGGGCTATATTCCTCGCCGCCCGCCTTGACCCAGGCGTCGCCGTTCGAGCCGCGCGCGATCGTGTAGGGCACCAGTTCGGTGTCCTTCTTGGTCACGGGGTCGTCGAAGCGGCGGCCGATCAGGCGCTTCACCGCGAAGATGGTGTTGTCCGGGTTGGTCACCGCCTGGCGCTTGGCCGGCTGGCCGATCAGACGCTCGCCATCCTTGGCGAAGGCGACGATCGACGGCGTGGTGCGCGCGCCTTCAACATTCTCGATCACCTTGGGCTTGCCGCCTTCCATCACTGCGACGCAGCTGTTGGTCGTGCCCAGATCGATACCGATAACTTTAGCCATGGTCCTCGTTGGCCCCCAGAGTCAAAAAATGGATCGAACATGGTCCCGCCAAGGCCCCACAAGCGGCAGCCCCGGCATGGACTTACGAAGCGCGATATAGGTGCGGTGTGTCTTGCCGCAAGACGCGCAGCTTTCTAGAGCTTTTCCCAAAGCGGGAGGAGGGCGCGATGCGGGCGTTGGTTGGGCGGCTTTTGGTTGGGATCGTCGCAACGGCGTCGCTGGCGGCGTGCGCACCGAAGGCGGACCTTCGCGTCGATGGTGCCTGGGTGCGGCTTCCCGCCGTGCCGGGGCGTCCCGGTGCCGCCTATTTCACGCTCCACGGCGGCAAAAAGGATGCCGTGCTTGTCTCCGTATCCTCGCGCGTCGCCGAGCGCGCCGAACTTCATGAAAGCGCAAGCGATGCCAGCGGCATGATGCAGATGCGCGCGATCGCCAACGTGCCCGTCCCCGCAGGCGGCGAGGTTCGCTTCGCCCCGGGCGGGCGCCACGTCATGCTGTTCGGCCTCGATCCCAAGCTGCGCGCCGGTGAGCGCACCAGCTTCACGCTGCACCTTGCGGACGGCCGAACGGTGACAGCCTCGGCCGATATCGTCGGCCCGGGTGCGACGCCCTGATCTAGTTCGCGGTGCCGGCGAGAACCGTTTCCAGCATCCGGCCCATGTTCACGGCGGTATAGGGCTTCTGCAACACCAGCGCCCCGGCATGATCGGGCGGCAGCTGGAGCTGCTCGCCATAGCCGGTGGCGAAGCAATAGGGAATGCCGGCATCGCGCAGCATGTCGGCGATCGGCAGGCTTGTCTCGGTGCCCAGATTGACGTCGAGAATGGCGATTTCGAAGCGTTGGCTGGCCAGTTCTTCGCGGGCGGCCGCGATCGAGGCGGCGGTTGCCACCCGGCTGGCGCCGAGGCGGATCAGAATGTCCTCGGCGTCCATCGCGATGATCAGGCTGTCCTCGACCAGCAGCACCGGTCCGCTCAGCACCGTTTCGGGGCGTGCCTGCTGCGCGCGCGCATGGTCGTCCGCGAGCGCGGCGTGCCGCGCCGTTTCGGATTCGTCGAGCAGCACGTGCCGCGCGGGGATGCAGAATTCCGCCTCCAGCCCGGTCAGCGGATAGCGGACGGTCGCGGTGCCGCCCAGATCATAGGGGACCGAACGCTGGATGATCGTCGTGCCGAATCCCTGGCGGCTCGGCGGCTGTACCGCGGGGCCGCCGCGTTCGCGCCACTCGATCCGGCAATCGCCGTTTGCATCGATCGACCAGCGCACCGCGACCACGCCGCTGTCCGAAAGCGCGCCGTATTTGGCGGAATTGGTCATCAGCTCGTGGAAGACCAGCGCCAGCGTGGAAAAGGCGGTGGGGCGCAGCAGCACCATCGGTCCTTCGGGCTGCAGCCGATCCGATCGTTCGCCAAGATAGGCCCCCGCCTCGGTGCGCAGCAGCCGCCCCAGCGGCGCGGGGCTCCAATTGTCCTCGGTGATCTGATCGTGCGCGCGCGCCAGCGCCTCGATTCGCCCTTCGAGCATGGTGATATAGTCGCCTGCACTGAGACCCGAGCCGCGCGATTGCCGCACCAGCCCGCGGATCAGGCCCAGGATGTTGCGCACCCGGTGGTTGAGTTCGGCGATCAGCAATTCCTGGCGCTCGGACGCGCGCTGCCGCTCCTCCTGCGCATCATGGGAGAGACGCAGCACGATCTCGATCAGCGACGCGCGCAGCACTTCCGCCACGCGCACTTCGGGATCGGTGAACGGCAGCGATCGGCCGCGCACCTCCTGTCGCCAGGCGTCGAAGCTGCTGCGCGGCGTCAGCCGCGCGCCGTTCGGCCCGAGCTCCGCCGGTTTGTGCGGATCGCCGCCCCAGGTGACGGTGCGGACCAGTTCCTGCCGGAACAGCAGCACATAGTCGCGCGGCGCACGGCTGATCGGGATCGCCAGCAGCCCGGCACCACGCTCGGCATAATCGGCGGCCTGGGGCAGCACGTCTGACAGATGGTCGGTCGCGAAGACGCGGCCAGCCGCCATTGCGTTGAGCCGGCGGACGATCGCCGCGAACGCATCCTGCGGCGGGGTGATTCCGCTGAAGGCAACCTTGCCGTCGATCCAGATCGCGATTCCGTCGCACGGCACCACCTCGCGCAGCCGCTCGCCCAGCCATTCGGGGTCGTCGAGCAGGCTCGCATTGCCCGCCACCGCCGCCAGCAGCCGGTCGCTGGTCGCCCGCGCGGCCGCTTCATAGGCCGACAATGCCTTGCGCTCGCGGCTTTCGAGCTTGAGCGCGAACATCTGCCCGAACAGCTCGGCGATCGAGCGGCGCTCGAATCCCGGCCGACGCGGGCCGCCATAATGGTGGCAGGCGAACAGGCCCCACAGGCGGCCGCCGACGATGATCGAAATCGACATCGACGCGGCCACGCCCATATTGTGGAGATATTCGATATGGATCGGCGACACCGAGCGCAGCACCGACAGCGACAGGTCGATCGGCTCGCCCCGTTCGTCGCGCTGGGGCAGGATCGGCACGGCCTCGGCATTGACGTCGGCAATGATGCGGAACGGGGTGCGCAGATAGAGCTTGCGCGCCTGCGCCGGAATGTCGGTGGCGGGATAGCGCAGATCGAGAAAGCTGCCGATCCCGCTTTTCGCCGCCTCGGCCACCACCACGCCCGATCCGTCCGTTTCGAACCGATAGACCATCACCCGGTCGAAGCCGGTGAGCGCGCGGACCTGGCGTGCGCCCTCGCGGAAGAATTCGGGCAGCGCCTCCTTTTCGTCGAGGCGCCCCATCATCGCGCGGATCGTGCTGGCGGTATCGCTCGTCGCGTCGGCGGTGCAGACCTCGCCCTCGACGATGATCGTGTCGCCGACGATGTGCAGCGCCAGATCATAGGCGCGATCCTGCCGCTTGAGCGCCTTGATGCCGAACAGGCGCTCCAGCGCGTCCCCGCCGCGCAGCAATGTCAGGCGGTTGCGCAGCGCGTGGATCGCCTCGTCCTCGAAATGGTCGTTGATCGAGGTGCCGAGCAGATCGTCGACGGTCACGCCCAGATACTGATCGACATTGGCCGAGGCGCGCCGGACGAGCCAATCGCTCGAAAAGGCGATCAGGAACCCGAAGGGCTGGATCGCGCCGAGCTGATGAATCGGCTCACGATCGCAATTGGTGAGATTGACTGCAAAATCGCCCGATACGCCCGTCACGCAACCATCCTTCCAAGCCACCTCGTTCCGGCGGCCTCGAAGCGGTCGAACGCGTCCAATGCTGCATCCACGGCGATGTCCAATTGAGTCGGCAGATACAGGAGCTGATCGAGCTTTTCCAGCAATTCGCGCCATTTCTCAGACGGTTGTTCCGCGTCGAGATAGCGTGTCGGCATGCCCGGCGCGACCGAACGGCTGAGCAGGCGTCCTCCCAGGCGCGAGCCTTCGAGCACATACAGCGTGCCCGCCACCGCCGCGACCGAGGCGAAGGGGGTGGGCGGCGCGGCGGCCGGGGCAGGGGCGGAATGGCCCAGTTCCGTAAGGTCCGCGGCCAGCGCCGCACTGCGCCGGCGGGCGGGCCAGTCGGCGATCACAGGCACGGTATCGGACGCGTCGAGCCGGGCCTCGATCGGGCGAAGCGCCTCGTCATGCGCGGCCAGCAACGCGACATAACCGCCCCGCCGGCCAAGATCGAAACCGCCAAATGCGGCATCGACGCGCGCATGCGCCGCGCCGGTCGCCTCGCGCAGACGGCGTCGGGTGGGGTTCATGCAGCAGTGGCCGGCGTAGCGACGTTCACCCGCAGACAATAAACGAACGATGTTCCGGTTCCAACCGGACCGAAACGGCCGAAATGCCAGCGTCGATCCTCTCTTGCCGCAGCAAGGGAGGAATAGAATCGATCACGCCGCGCCGAACACCCGCGCGAAGATCGTGTCGACATGCTTGTAGTGATAGCCGAGGTCGAACTTGTCCTCGATCTCCGCCGGGCTGAGCGCGGCCGTGACTTCCGCATCGGCCTTGAGCAGTTCGAGCAGCGAGAGTTCGCCGTCCGACTCCCACACCTTCATCGCGTTGCGCTGGACGAGGCGATAGGCGTCCTCGCGGCTAACCCCCGCCTGGGTCAGCGCCAGCAGCACGCGCTGCGAATGGACCAGCCCGCCCATGCGGTCGAGATTCTTCTGCATCCGCGCCGGATAGACGAGCAGCTTATCGACCACGCCGGTCAGGCGGGCCAGCGCGAAATCGAGCGTGATCGTCGCGTCGGGGCCGATATAGCGCTCGACCGACGAATGGCTGATGTCGCGCTCGTGCCACAGCGCGACATTTTCCATCGCCGGGGTGACATAGCCGCGCACCATGCGGGCGAGGCCGGTCAGGTTTTCGGTGAGCACCGGGTTGCGCTTGTGCGGCATCGCCGAGCTGCCCTTCTGGCCGGGCGAGAAATATTCCTCGGCCTCGAGCACCTCGGTGCGCTGAAGATGGCGGACTTCGACGGCGAGGCGCTCGATCGACGAAGCGATCACGCCGAGCGTCGCGAAGAACATCGCGTGGCGGTCGCGCGGGATCACCTGGGTCGAGACGGGCTCGACGGTCAGGCCCAGCTTCTCGGCGACATGCGCCTCGACGCGCGGATCGATATTGGCGAAGGTGCCGACCGCGCCCGAGATCGCGCAGGTGGCGATGTCGGCCCGCGCCGCCACCAGCCGCGCCTTGTTGCGTTGGAATTCGGCATAGGCCTCGGCCAGCTTCAGGCCGAACGTCACCGGCTCGGCATGGATGCCGTGGCTGCGGCCGATCGTCGGCGTCATCTTGTGTTCGCGCGCGCGGCGCTCGATCACCGCCAGCAGCGCGTCGATATCGGCGATCAGCAGGTCGCTGGCGCGCGCCAGCTGCACCGCCAGGCAGGTGTCGAGGACGTCGGAGCTGGTCATGCCCTGGTGCATGAAGCGCGCCTCGTCGCCCACCTGTTCGGCCACCCAGGTGAGGAAGGCGATCACGTCGTGCTTGGTCACCGCCTCGATCGCGTCGATCGCGGGCACGTCGATCGCCGGATTGGTCGCCCACCAGTCCCACAGCGCCTTGGCCGCGCTCTGCGGCACCACGCCCAGATCGGCCAGCGCCTGCGTCGCGTGCGCCTCGATCTCGAACCAGATGCGGAATCGCGTCTCGGCCGACCAGATCTCGGTCATCGCGGGGCGGGCGTAGCGGGGGACCATGTCGTTCCTTCACGGATAGGGTGGGGGCCGCTCGACCGAGACGGCCGGGCCGGCGTGGCCCGTAGCAAGGCGCGGCCGGCCGGGCAACCGGCGCGGCGTTCACGCGCCCCGCTGGAACGGCAGCAATGCGCGATAGGCCTCGGCGGGCGGCTTGCCGTGCAGCGTCATGCCGGCTGCCAGCAGAAAGGCATGGCGGACGATCTCCGCCTGCTGCTCGATGCCATAGCGGTCGAACGGCTTGCCGGGCTCGTAATCATAGCGATAGCGGCAGAAGGGGTGTCGCCTGATCGGCAGGAACAGGCCCGACTGATGTTGCCAGACATGCGCCATCTCATGGATGAACAGGCCCTGCAGGCTCAGATCCGCCTGGCCGAAATCGTCGCGATACAGGTCGCCGCGCGGCGAGAAATGGATCGTGCCGAGCGGCGCCATCACGGTCCGCGCGGGCTGGAAGAACGCCCATTTGGCATGGGCGATGCCGGCGCGGGCATAATCGATCGCGTCGCCGAACACCGATCTCGCCAGCCGCACCTCGCCGTCGGTGAGCGGCCGGCGATCAGCCCTGATCGAAATTCTCCTGCACCATGTCGAACTCGCGGACGCCGCGCAGCCGGCGGGCATTGGTGACGAGTTCGCGCAGCTTCTCGCGCCGCTCGCGGGCATGCTCGACATCGCGGATCACCAGCGGCCCCCCACGCGTCGTCTCGTCCGACGAATGGATCGAAAGCCGGCCGATACCGGCGATCTGGTTGATAATCGAAAAGTCGAGGCGGATGTCCTTGACGCGATAGAGCTCGATCTCGTCGATCGATTTGTTGACGATGCCGCGATAGATGACGATCCGATCGTCGGTCACTTCGTACATCGTCGATGCGTTCGCGATCCAGCGCAGCGCAATGATAACGAAACCCACGCCGACAAGGCAGAGCAGCAACGTGCCCCAGCCGGCGAACGAGCCCTTGAGCCAGCCCAGGGTCGACGAGCGGAAACGATCGATCAGTGTCGCCATGCGCCCGTCATAGCCGAGCCTGCGGGGCCGGAAAAGAGTGGCGCACGCACGGTTGCCGGGCGCGTGGCGGCGGCGCAAATTGATGGCGATGTTCTACGATGCGAATCGCATCTGGCCGCCGCGCGAGCCGCCCCGGCCGCAACCGGCGCCGCCCAGCCGGCGCGAGCGCGTGCTGACGCGGATGTTGCTGCTCTATGCGCTGATCCTGCTGGTCGCCCCGGTGAGCGCCTCGGGCGCCGCAGACCTGATCCGATACCTGATCGCCCTGTTCTGAGCGGCCGTTTGGAAATGCGCCACGGAGCATTTCCAAACAGGCTCTGAGGCGCACCCCGGCGGTGCGCCCCGGAATCAGGCCTTACTCGGCCGCGACGCCCGCCTTGGCGAACATGTCGCCCTCGGCGGCGGGGTCTTCGTTCGCGGCCGGGCCGGTCTTGGCCTTTTGCCGCTTGTCGAAGCTGTCCCACACCTCGTTCCACTGGCCGCGCGTCGCCGCCTTCGAATATTCGGTCGCGCGCGTCTCGAAGAAATTGGCGTGCTCGACGCCGTTGAGCAGCGGGGCGAGCCAGGGCAGCGGATGCTCGTCGATCATGTAGATCGGCTTCATGCCCAGCTGGCCCAGCCGCCAGTCGGCGATGAAGCGGACATATTTCTTGATGTCCTTCGGCGTCATGCCGTTTACCGGGCCCATTTCGAACACCAGGTCGATGAACGCATCCTCGATGCGCACGGTCTTCTGGCACATATCCAGAATGTCGTCGCGCACGCTGGGAGTCAGGCAGTTCCGCTCCTTGCAGAAGGTGTGGAACAGCTTGATGATGCCTTCGCAGTGCAGGCTCTCGTCGCGCACCGACCAGCTGACGATCTGCCCCATGCCCTTCATCTTGTTGAAGCGCGGGAAATTCATCAGCATCGCGAAGCTGGCGAACAGCTGCAGCCCCTCGGTAAAGCCGCCGAACATCGCGAGCGTCTTGGCGATATCCTCGTCGCTGTCGACGCCGAAGGTGGCGAGATAGTCGTGCTTGTCCTTCATCTCCTTGTACTGGAGGAAGGCCGAGTATTCGGTCTCGGGCATGCCGATCGTGTCGAGCAGGTGGCTGTACGCCGCGATGTGCACCGTCTCCATGTTGGAGAAGGCGGTGAGCATCATCTTCACCTCGGTCGGCTTGAACACGCGGCCGTATTTCTCGTGGTAGCAATCCTGCACTTCCACGTCCGCCTGGGTGAAGAAGCGGAAGATCTGGGTCAGCAGGTTGCGCTCGTGATCGGTCAGCTTCTGCGCCCAGTCGCGGCAATCCTCGCCCAGCGGCACTTCCTCCGGCAGCCAGTGCACCTGCTGCTGGCGCTTCCAATATTCATAGGCCCAGGGATATTCGAAGGGCTTGTAGGTCTTGCGGGCTTCGAGAAGCGACATGGGGGATTACTCCGAGAACAAATCTGAAAAGGATTTTGCGCCGCTGAATAATATTGCGGCATTTACGACGGCGATAAGCAGCATGAAGCTCCACATCAGCCGAATGATCGGGCGCCGCATTTCTGGATCATGACGGCCGAAAATTAGTCCTGCGGCTCCCACGCCGCCGAAAATCAGGACGGCCAATATCCTCATAACAATGGACGCGATTGGGTCGTTATTCACCCACGAGCGAAAACCGGTAACATCGGAAATGACGTTGTAGAGAATGACAACTGGAACGACGACGATAAGTGATCGCAAGTCGGCATTTCGAGGCAGCCGGACCATTTTCAAACCCCTCCCGCACTCGTAAAGGCCAGCGCGAAGCCGGAGAGGAACAGGCCGAGCGCGACCAGCATCATGCCGCCGATCCGCAGCGCATAGGTCGCCGGCTCGCTGGCCTCCATGCGCAGCAGCCCGCGCGCCGTCGCGGGGCGGAGAAGGACGATCAGTCCTGCCGTGCCCGAAGCGATGCCGAGGCCGGCCTGAAGGGCGAGCGTGCGTGTCATTGGTCGATCACCCGTCCACGGACGGTCTTCATCCCATCGCGCACGACGATGCGCTCGCGATAGACGACCTTGCGGCCACCCTGCGCGCCGACGCCCAAGAACACCACGCCGATGAAGAAGCCGAAATCATACCAGCCGCCATTGTTCGGCACCGCATAGACCGCGACCTCCGGGAACAGCAGCGACAGCCCCCAGGCGACCGGGAAGATGAAGCCGTGCCACAGCCCGAGCAGGAAGCCCGGTGCCTGCGGCGCCACGGCGCTCGGCACCTGGTGTGCACAGGCGGCGAGCAGGGCGAGCGCGGCGATGGCCAGAAGCGCGCGGGGCTTCATGCTTCTATCCCTAGGTATGGCAGACGTCTCTTGGGCCAGCGTGCATCGTTTCGCGAGCGCGTGCGTTCCGTGCGCGAACCCCTAGCAGGAGAATACCCATGGCAGATCTGAGCGCGATCAAGGAGCATATGGAAGTCATCGGCGCCGACGGCGTCCATGTCGGCACCGTCGATCATGTCGAGGGCGACCGCATCAAGCTCACCAAGAAGGACTCGGGTGCGCAGGTCGAAGGCGCCACCGGCAGCCATGAAGGGCATCATCATTACATCGCCGGCGGCCTCGTCGCCGAGGTCGAAGGCGACAAGGTGCGCCTGTCGGCCAACGCCGATGTCGCGGTCGAGCTGTTCGAAGAAGAGGCTTGAGGCGTTAAGCGGAAGGCGTGAGTCCCCCTCACCCTTCCGCGGCTTCGCCGCTCCCTCCCTCTCCCACAAGGGGAGAGGGAGCAGAGGCGCACCACTCCCTCTCCCCTTGTGGGAGAGGGAAGGGGCCCGCCGCCGGAGGCGGTGGGAAGGGTGAGGGGGACACGGGTTCATTCCTGCCCTCCGGCATCCACGTGCCGCGCAATCTCCGCGAGCACGCCGTCGAGGTTGGTCATCACCTCGTTGTTCCAGAAACGCAGCACCCGATAGCCCTCGCGTTTCAAAAACCGCGTGCGCATCGCATCGCGGTCCCGACGCACGGCATGCGTCGCATCGTCGACTTCGACGATCAGCTTCGCGCCATGCGAACAGAAATCGGCGTGATAGACACCCATTGGCACTTGCCTGCGAAATCTTGCGTGCGGGAGCGCGCGGCGCAGCGCTGCCCATAAATGACGTTCCACCGGTCCTGCGTTGCGGCGATTGGCACGCGAGCGGGCAACGGTGGCGGCGGGGAGTTGCTGGCGCTTGGTGAGGCCTTCGGCATTGCCGCGGGGCCGGCTTCCACCTGTCCCCCTCACCCTCCCACGCTGCTGCGCAGCGCGGGCCCCTCCCTCTCCCACAAGGGGAGAGGGGTTTTCAGGGATGCGCCGCTCTTCCATCCCGTTTGCTCACTGACACGCCAGGCATTCGTCGTAATCGGTCGTCTCGCCCAGATCGAATTTGGGCTTCTCGATCGTATTGTCGGCCTCGACCCCGCCCGCGAAGCCGGCGCGCTGCACCGACTTGGAGCGCAGATAATAGAGCGACTTGATGCCCAGTTCCCAGGCGCGGAAGTGGAGCATCAGCAGGTCCCACTTCTCCACGTCCGCCGGGATGAACAGGTTGAGCGACTGCGCCTGGTCGATGAACGGCGCGCGGTCGCCCGCCAGTTCGAGGATCCAGCGCTGGTCGATTTCGAAGCTGGTCTTGTAGCAGTCCTTTTCTTCCTGGGTCAGGAAGTCGAGGTGCTGGACCGAGCCGCCCTGTTCGAGAATCGAATTCCACACCGCGTCGGAATTCTTCGATTTGTCCTTCAGCAGCTTCTCCAGATACGGGTTGCGCACCGAGAAGGAGCCGCTGAGCGTCTTGTGGGTATAGATGTTCGCCGGGATCGGTTCGATGCAGGCGCTGGTGCCGCCGCAGATGATCGAGATCGACGCGGTCGGCGCGATCGCCATCTTGCAGCTGAACCGCTCCATCACGCCCATGTCGGCGGCGTCGGGGCAGGGGCCGCGCTCGACCGCCAGCGTCATCGACGCTTCGTTCACCTGGGCGTTGATGTGCTTGAAGATCCGCAGGTTCCAGCTCTTCGCCATCGCGCCTTCGAACGGCAGGCCGCGCGCCTGGAGGAACGAGTGGAAGCCCATCACGCCCAGGCCGACCGAACGCTCGCGCATCGCCGAATAGCGGGCACGCGCCATCTCGTCGGGCGCGCGCTCGATATAGTCGGTCAGCACATTGTCGAGGAAGCGCATCACGTCCTCGATGAAGCGCTTGTCCTTGCTCCACTCGTCCCAGGTTTCGAGGTTGAGCGAGGAGAGGCAGCACACGGCGGTGCGATCGTTGCCGAGGTGATCGGTGCCGGTCGGCAGCGTGATCTCCGAGCACAGGTTCGAGGTCGAGACCTTAAGGCCCAGATCGCGGTGATGCTTCGGCATCGTCGAGTTCACGTGATCCGAGAATACGATATACGGCTCGCCGGTGGCGAGGCGGGTCTCGACCAGCTTCTGGAACAGCGCGCGCGCGTCGACAGTGGCGCGGACCGAGCCATCCTTCGGGCTCTTCAGCTGCCATTCGGCACCGTCGCGCACCGCTTCCATGAACGCGTCGGGGATCAGCACGCCGTGGTGCAGGTTGAGCGCCTTGCGATTGAAGTCGCCCGAGGGCTTGCGGATCTCGAGGAACTCTTCGATCTCGGGGTGCGAGATGTCGAGATAGCAGGCCGCCGAACCGCGGCGCAGCGAGCCCTGCGAGATCGCCAGCGTCAGCGAATCCATCACGCGGACGAAGGGGATGATGCCGCTGGTCTTGCCGTTCAGGCCCACCGGCTCGCCGATGCCGCGCACGCTGCCCCAGTAGGTGCCGATGCCGCCGCCGCGTGACGCGAGCCAGACATTCTCGTTCCAGGTCTGGACGATGCCGTCCAGGCTGTCCGGCACCGAGTTGAGGTAGCAGCTGATCGGCAGGCCGCGCCCCGTGCCGCCGTTCGACAGCACCGGGGTAGCCGGCATGAACCACAGCTTGGAGATATAGTCGTACAGGCGCTGCGCGTGCGCCTGGTCGTCGGCATAGGCCGAGGCGACGCGAACGAACAGGTCCTGATAGCTTTCGCCGGGAAGGAGGTAGCGGTCCTTCAGCGTCTCCTTGCCGAAATCGGTGAGCAGCGCGTCGCGCGCATGATCGACCTCGACCGGATAGGGCTGCGGCGCGATCGCCTTGCTGTCGAGCGCCGTGCTGGCGGGGGCGGCTTCGATGGTGGCGGTCTCGTTCACGCTGGTCTCACTATCTCTGAATTCCATGACTCGGACCCCTGTTTCCTGCTTACGCAACAACCGACTCGGGGCACGTTAGCGATGGTAGCACCAGCCGGTTTGCGCGAGAACAAAAAGTGTCCATCGGCCCGGCGCCCGGCGCGCACGTTTCCGGCCCGCAAATGGCTATGCGGTTGCCGATTTACTAGCGCTTGGGCTTGCCCCTTGGTGCGACCACTACAGATTGTGCCAATCCGAGTTCGGGCACAAGAGCGTAAATCACCAATGAACGCAACGGTTCATCGCTGAAATGACTCGGTTCGTGGCGCGGCCAGGTCGCTCCATCGGCCGCGACGCGCGGACTTTCCTTGCGTTCACGAAAGGCAAGGGAACGAACGCCGAACCCAAAATAAATTTTGGGGGAGGAATCGGGCGCGGCCAACCGTCGTCCGGTCCCGCCTGTCAACCCCGGCATTGGTGCGACCTTTGCGCTCGCAGGGCGTTACCGGCTTGCCGCTTGCACAGCCGCGCCGCGCCCCGCAATAAAGGCAAATGATGGAAGGCCCCTATCTCTCGACCGTTTCCGAAACGATCCAGGCGGCCATCGCGCCGGTGTTTTTGCTCGCCGGCATCGGTGCGTTTCTCAACACGATGGTCGGGCGGCTGGCGCGCATCGTCGATCGCGCGCGCTCGATCGAGGAACTGCATCCCCGCTCCAGCGGGCCCGAGCATGAGCGCCATGTCTGGGAATTGCGGATCATCGATCGCCGTATCTCGGTCATCAACAACGCGATCTTTCTCTGCACCGCCAGCGCGCTGGCAATCTGCCTCGTCGTCGCGCTGATGTTCATCTCGCGCCTCGCCAATCTGCATGTCGGCATCTGGGTCGCGGTGGCGTTCATCGTGTCGATGCTGCTGCTGATTTCAGGGCTCGTCTATTTCCTGGTCGAGGTGCGCATGTCGCTGCGCGCGATCCACGTCCGCGAGGAACTGCTCGAGCTCGACAAGTGATCGTCGCGGTCGCGCGCCGCTTCACCTGAGCGTGCGCCGTCCCAGATCGGCGGGGATCGTCGGCCGGTAGCCGGGCGCGACCCGCGCCTTGCTCGACTGTTCATAGGCATAGCCGGCGCGCAGCAGAAGCCCGTCCGAATAGGCGGTGCCGATGAACGACAACCCTGCGGGCAGGCCGTTTACCAGCCCCATCGGCACGGTGAGGTGCGGATAGCCGGACACCGCCGGCAGTTCGCTGGCCGACGGGCCGACGAACTGGTCGCCATGCGCCGGATCGCTGAGCCACGGCGTGCCATAAGTGGGGGTGACGAGCAGCTGGACATTGCCCGCCTTGAGCATCGCGTCGATCCCCTCCGGCCCTGCCAGTCGCTGCGACGTTGCCCGCGCGGCGCGATAGGCCGGATCGTCGAGGCCGGCCGTGGCCTCGGCCTTCACGAACGTGTCCTGGCCGAAGAACGGCATCTCGGCTTCGCGATGGGCGTCGTTGAACGCGATCACGTCGGCGAGGGTGCGGACCTTCACCGTCGCCGGCACCGTGGCGAGATAAGCGGCGAGATCGGCCTTGAGCTCGGTATAGAGCACCAGCCCTTCGGCATCGCCCAGCCCGTCCAGCGCGGGTAACTTGACCTCGACCAGCGTCGCGCCGCCCGCACGCAGCTGATCGAGCGCCGCATCGAACCGGGCGGCGAGGTCCGCTGCCATGTCCGGCCGCCAATAGCCGATCCGCATGCCGCGCAGCGCGTCCGGCGACAGCGTCGCGGCATAGTCGCGGCGATGGGCGTTCGCTCCCTTGGTGGCGGGGTCCGCCGGATCCTCGCCGATCATTGCCGCGAACAGCAGCGCGACATCGCGCACGCTGCGCGCCATCGGCCCCGGCGTATCCTGGCTGTGGCTGATCGGCACCACATGGGTGCGGCTGACCAGCCCCAGGGTCGGCTTGAGCCCGACCAGCCCGTTCATCGCCGAGGGGCAGACCACCGAGCCATCGGTCTCGGTGCCGACCGCGAACGCGGCAAGGCTGGCGGCCACCGCTGCGCCCGATCCGCTCGAAGATCCGCAAGCGGAGCGATCGAGCGCATAGGGATTGCGCACCAGCCCGCCGACCGCACTCCAGCCGCTCATCGACTGGCTGGAGCGGATATTGGCCCATTCGCTGAGGTTGGTCTTGCCCAGGATCACCGCTCCCTGCGCGCGCAGCAGCGCCACCACCGGCGCGTCGCGGCCGGTGGCGTTGTCCTTCAGCGCCAGGCTGCCCGCCGTAGTGGGCAGTTCGCGGGTTTCGATATTGTCCTTGATCAGCACCGGCAGGCCGTCGATCGGGCCAAGCGGCTTGCCGGCCTTGCGCCGGGCGTCGCTTGCCATCGCCTGCGCGCGGGCATCGGGGCTGATCGCGATCACCGATCGCAGCGTCGGGCCTTCACGGTCGATCGCGGCGATGCGGGCGAGATAGGCCTCGGTCAGCGCGACGCTGGTCGTGCGGCCCGCCGCCAGTTCGGCGCGCAGCTGATCGGCGGACACTTCCTCGATGTTCGTTTGTGCCGCCGCCGGGCTTGTTGCCACCAGCATCGCCGCCACGCCCAAGGCCAATCGCCGCATTCCGCCCCCCATGTCCGATCGTTCGGCGAACAGCCTAGACCGGCTCAGGCGGAACGGAAAGTGCCGTGGAAGCCGACCGGCAGCGCCACGTCGCTTCGCCAGCTGCACACCGGTCCCGCCGCGATGCGACGCGCATCGAGGACGTGCAGCTCGGTCGCGCGTGCCGCGAGGTTGAGCGTGGTGCCGACCAGCCAGCCATCGCCCTCCGCCTGCCCGCGCGGGACGAACAGAAACTCCTCGACCAGCTGCTCCGGGCCGAAGCGGAAGCTGTCCGCCACGCCGCGCTGCCAGTCGAACCGGCCGACGCCCTGGGCAAAGGGATTGCCCGTGCCGTACAGCCCCGAAAAGCTGGTATAGCGGCGGGCGAGCCCGGCCATCCGGCGATCAGTCTGCGGAAATTCGCCTGCCGCGCCGCTTTTCAGCAGCTCAGCGCGGCCATCCGGATGCAGCACCACCATCGTCAGTTCGGCATGGGGCAGGGGGCGCAGCGTGCCGACCAGCATGTCCCGCGCCTCGTCCACGGCGAAGCTGGGGTCCGACGTGAAGCATCCGTCGAACCGGATCGTGCCGTCCCTCTCTTCCCAGGCGTCGCCGAGATGAAAGAAGCTGAAGCTCGGCAGCTCGAACAGCTGGGTGCGCGTCGGATCGTCCTTGTCGACCACCAGCACCTGGGTGCCCTTTTCGGGCTGCCACTGGAGCAGGTTGAGATAGGGTGGATGGCCCGGCCCCTGCACCCAGGGCTGGAGCACCAGCACCAGATGCCGTGCGGTGGCAGTGAAATCGTGGATATAGCTGGCGCGCGGCAGCGCGAGCGGCGTCGCGGCGGTCAACGTGCCGTCCGGCCGCAGCTTCCAGATCATCGCGCGGGCGCCCGACAGGCCGAGGTTCCAGATCGTGCCGTCGGGTTCGACGCGGGGGTGCGCGAGGAACGGCATCTGCGCCAGATCGGGGCGCAGCGTCTTCGGGCCGATCGTCGCCAGGCTCTCGGGATCGAGGGCATAGGCCGATCCGCCTTCCCACAAGGCCCAGAGCTCGCCGCCGGCCATCATCACGCTGGTGTTCGCGGCGTTGGCGCTGTCCGGCCCGGTCAGGATCGCGCCCTGACGCGACGGTGTGCCGAAACCCGGCATCAGCATCCGGCCGGCCGCCTTTTCCTGCCGCCGCTTCTCGGTATCGACGAAGCGCGCCGCCAGTCGCGCGTCGCCGTCGCGGATCGCGAAGCGACGGACCATGCCGTCGCCATCGAACCAGTGCGTCGCCGCAGTCTCGCCGCGCCGGAACTTGGCGGGGCCGTTGCGATAGAGCGTTCCCGCCAGCCCGGCCGGTGCGCGGCCGTGGATGCGCCGCATCGCGCGGGGGGCGACGTCGCCTTCGACATCGGCAACGCCCAGTGTCCAGTCGGCCGGCAGCATCGCGGCAAAGGCGCGCTCGGGCGAGATCAGGGCGGCGCCGCCCAATGCAGCGCCGAGGGCCAGGACGCTGCGACGATCCATCTTCATCGTTCCCGCTCCCATCTCAGCGAAGCGTGATCGTCTGTACCGCGCCGGCGGGCGACAGGTCAAAGGCGGCATCCGCCCAGTCGGGCTGCCCGCCCGGGCCCATTGCGTCGCGGGAAAAGCCGAAGGGCTCGATCGGCATGCCGAACGGGTTGGTGCTCATCCGCCCGTCGCTGTCCAGATCCTGGAACAGCTTGATCGCGTAGCGGCCGGGGGCCAGCCCGGCGATCGATGCCGCCACCGGATCGGCCGTGGCATCAGCAATGGCCACGCGCACCGGCTTGCCGCCGCGCCAGCCGGCCTCGTCATAGACCGCGATCATCACCTTGCCGCGATGCTCCTTGACCTTAAGGTCGAGCGTGAGCGTCGCATCCTGCGGTGGCTGGGCAAACGGCTGAGGCGATGCGGCGAGCAGCAGCGCGGCGATCAGGGACGTCAGCATCGGGATCTCCATTCGGGTTCGACTGGCGCCAGATGATCGGGCTGGGCTAGGCTCGTCATCGCGATATGCGTGGTCGGGGGAAAGCAATGCGTGAGCTGTCGGGAACTGCCATTCGCGAAGCGCGAACGGGGCATTCCGGTGGCGCGAGCAATCGGCGGGGGGTGATCGTCGCGACGGTCGCCGCATTCCTGATGACGATCACCGGCGCGTTCGACACTGACCTGCTGGGGGTGGGCGCCCGCCTCGTCTATTGGCTGATCATCATGGAGGCCGGTGCGCTGATCGGCATCGGCGCGACCGCCGCGGTGCGCGGCTGGGGACGACTGGCGCAGCGCCCCTGGCTGGAGGGCGCGGCGATCAGCCTGGCGATCGCGGCGCCGCTGACGCTGGTGGTGCTGGGCACGACGGCGGCGTTCGTCCGGCGCGCGAACGTCTCGCCGGCGGGGCTGGCGATGCTGTTCCTGATGGTACTCGCGGTGACGGCGGCGATCACCGCAATCAACCTTGGAGCGCGGCCGGCGGCGTCGTCTGCCGAGCCGATCCCGCCCGTACCCGCCCCTGCCGAATGCGATGCCACGCCGCCGCCGCTGGCGGAACGCCTGCCCCCGCATGTCCAGGGCGCACCCATCCATGCGCTGGAGGCCGAGGACCATTATCTGCGTGTCCATACCGGCGCCGGTTCGGTGCTGATCCTGATGCGGCTGGGCGACGCGATCGCGCTGCTCGACGGGGTGGCGGGCGAGCGGACCCATCGCAGCTGGTGGGTGGCGCGCGATGCGGTGCGCGCGGTCGAGCGCAAGGACGGGCGCGCCGCGCTGACGCTGGCGGACGATACGATCGCCCCGGTCAGCCGATCGGCCTATCCGCGGTTGCGCGACGCCGGCTGGTTCGACTGACCCGCAGTTCCGCAAGATCGATCGGGCGCCGATCGCGGCACGCGGCTATCCGGGAGGCCGCCAGGGAGGAAAGGATGCGAACGCCGCTCGACCGCTATCACGCCCGGATGCGCCGTGTGCTCGATCATATCGATGCGCATGTCGATTCCGATGCCGATCTGGGCCTCGACCGCCTGGCGGCGGTGGCGGCGTTCTCCAAATATCATTTCCATCGCCAGTTCAGTGCAATGTTCGGCCTGTCGGTCCATCGCTATGTCGATCTCGTGCGGATGAAGCGGGCATCGTATCGCCTCGCCTACCGCAAGGGCGAGGCGATCACCGCGATCGCGCTCGACGCCGGCTATGATGCGCCCGACGCATTCGCGCGGGCCTTTCGCAGGCGGTTCGGGCAGGCGCCTTCGGCCTTTCGCGACGCGCCGGACTGGCAGCCCTGGCAGGCGGCACTCGCGCCGCTCACCACCATCAGGAGTCAGCACATGCAGCCCGATTTCGCCGTCGAGGACGTCACCATCGTCGAGTTTCCCGCCACGCCGGTGGCGATCATGCCCCATCGCGGTGATCCCGCGCGCATCGGGAATACGATCCGCCGCTTCATCGCGTGGCGCAAGCGCACCGGGCTGCGGCCACCGGCAAGCGCCACCTACACGATCTTCCACAGCGACCCGCGCACGACTGCGCCCGAGGCCTATCGGCTCGATCTATGCGCCGGCGCCGCGCAGCCGCTCGCCGATCCGGCCGAGGG
Organism: Sphingomonas sp. RS6; assembly: GCF_054489705.1. Classification (NCBI taxonomy): domain Bacteria; kingdom Pseudomonadati; phylum Pseudomonadota; class Alphaproteobacteria; order Sphingomonadales; family Sphingomonadaceae; genus Sphingomonas; species Sphingomonas sp. RS6. The sequence continues at coordinate 421,671 of NZ_JBTMWM010000001.1, read as the reverse complement.
GATCGAGGCGGGCGCGCTCCCCGCCAGCCGCTGCGCGGTGCTGCGGGTCATCGGTCATGCCGACGACCTCGAGCCGGCAGCGCTGTTCCTCTATCGCGACTGGCTGCCGTCGAGCGGCGAGGAGCCCGGCGCGTTCCCGCTGTTCGCGCACCGCGTCGCCTTTTTCCCGGATGTGCCCGAGCATGCAGCGGTGACCGATCTCTATCTGCCGCTGGCTTGACCGGGGTGGGCGGCGCCGATGGCAGGGCGGCGCCTGTCGGTCGCGGCGCGCAGCCCGATGCCGATAGCCGCGAATCCCAGCAGCAGCGTCGCCCATGTCGCGGGTTCGGGCACGGGCGAGATCGGCAGGATGACGGTGCCGGTAAAGAGACCGAAGCCGACCGACCGCCCTGCCACGACCAGCTGGTGCGGCCCCGCGGTCAGCTCCGGCAGATCGATGAACGCGGTGGAAAGGTCGAAATCAGGGCTGCCATCGTTCGAGACCGTCAGGATGACGCCGTCGAACCTGGTCAGGAAGTCGTCGAAATCGATGTCGCCGAATACGCCGTCGCCGCCGAACGCGGTCGAGCTGATTTCGATGCGCACGCCGCTATAGGCGATCGGCGCGATGAAGTTGAAGATGAGCGAGAACTCGCCGTCATCGGTCAGGCCGCCAAAGACCTCGCCGCCCGGAACCGTCAGATCGATCTGATCGGTGATGAAGTCCGCCGCCGTGGCGGGCGCGGTCCCGGCGGCGAGACCGGCTGCCGCAAGTGCCGCAAGCCACATCAACTTCAATGTCTTCCCCATATCTGATCCCCTTGTGAAACGGCAGGTTAGAAGGAAAGCTGGAAACTCAGCCGCGTGACCCGCTCGTAAAGCGCGCCCCCGCTGCCCGTTCGCCCGGCGCTCGACAGGCCGAACCGCAGGCCGTTGTCCGAAACGAGATCCGCACCGACGTCATAGGCGAAACTGTCGCGCCCGCTGGTGTCTGTCGGCAGGTTCAGCAAAAGCTGCGGCATGTCGGCGAAATATGCGCGATACCGGTCGCCCGCGCCGAAATCATGCACCCAGCCCGCCTGGAACCGTCCGCTGAGGCGCGGCCCGCCGGTCGCGAGGCGATAGCTGGGCGACCAGCGCAGGCCGAACGTCGCCTCCATCTGTTCCGACGATGCATGATCCATGATCAGCCCGGCCGCGCGTTCGCGCCGCACCGCCGCATAGTTTCCGTCGACGCGGCGCCAGTCGAGCCGCGTGAACAGCGATGGTGCACTGGGACTGCCGTACATCGCCTGGTCGAGATCGACGCTCAGCGCATAGTTGATGCCCGTCTGAACCACGGTGTCGGAAGCCCGGCCGCTGGTTGCGCTGGTCGAACGGAACCGGCTCATGCCCGTCGCGGCACTGATCGACAGATCGGCGAGTGGGCTGATCGGCGTGCGATAATGCGCCGCCATCATCAGCGACCGGCTATGCCCTTCGGTCGCGCCGTCCACGCTGTTGCCCAGTTGCTGTACCAGGCCGACGCCCAGCACGGCGCCATCCGCCCGGGCGATGTCGAAGCCGCTTGCCTGGCCCAGAATCTGGCCGGCGCCGCCGCCCAGTTGCAACCCGGGCGAGCCGGTGAAGGTCGCCGACCATTGCGACAGCTGGCCCGGCGCAACCGCCGCCCCCCCCTGGAAGTTCAGGAACGCGCTGGCCGTCGGGCCATTGCCGGTGCGCGACAGGGCAGGGCGCTTCGCCATCAGCTGCAGACCGTTGTCGAACGTCGTCCGTGCGCTCGCGACCGCCATGATCGGGGCCGGCGATGCCAGCTGGCCGAGCATGGTCGAAACCTGCCGGCCCGTGCGCAGCGACTGCAATGCCGCGATCGTGTCGGCAACGCTGCCGGTGGCGGCCGGCGTCGCGGCATCCAGCGCCTGGGCATAAAGCCTTGCCGACGCCCCCTGTGCAAAGCCGGAGGTCGGAAGGACGGACACCGACACGCGGTAACGATCGAGCACGCCCGGTTTCGACGACGCATAGCCTCCGCTGAAGCTGCGCAGCGCCGTGGAAACGGGCAGGATCACCTTCTCGAAATTGTTGATGAAGCGCGAATCGGCGGTGACGACATCCCAGCTGGTGCCGTTGACATAGGCGCCCGATGTCGCTTCGACCTCCAGGGTGCCGCGCAGGGTGCTGCCGGCCGAATTGCTGCCGAATGCCAGCGCGCCGTTGCTGCCGTCCGCACGGATGACGGTGACCAGCGCATGCCCGGAGCCGAGCAGCGACTGGCCCAGAATGGCGAGCGTTCCCGTCTCGACCCTGGTCGTGCCGACCCCGTTCCACAGGCCGATGCTGTAGGTGCCGGCACCCGATTTCACGATGTTTTCAAAGCCATCGAACTTGCCGGCGAAATTGCCCGCCCCGATCAACCGCAGGGTATCGTTGCCGGCGCCGCCCGAGACGCGACCGGACAATTCCCCGCCTTGCAGGGTGAAGCTGTCGGCGCCGTTGCCCATCAGGATGTCGCCGCCGGCGTAGCCGGACAGCGTCACCTGATCGTCGCCGTCGCCTGCGTCGATCGCGATGCGCACGCCCGTATCGTCCGCTCGCGGGCTGTCGAGCACGATCTTGCCGCTGTTGACGATCTGGTCGTTGCCCCCGCCGCTGCTGATGCCGATGCCGGTCGACGTCGCCTGGCGAAGCTTGAAAGCCATTGTCTCACCGGTGCCGGTGGCGCCTGTCTCCGTGATGATGATCGCGGTCGGCCGTGCCGTGACGCTGATAAGGCCCGAATTCACAATGATATCGGCGTCGCCTCCGGTCTGGATGCCGGTCGCTCTGGTGTTGCTTGCGTCCGCGATTGCGCTGACCGTCACGTCCCCGTCGCTGCCTCTGCCAAAAGCCCGCGCGGTGGCGCCTGCTTCGGGTGTCGCCGCCACGATGATATCGCCTCGATTCTCGATGACGTTCGCGCCGTTGCTGCCCCAGATGCCGATCGCCTCCGTATTGGTGGCGAAGGCGGTGGCGCTGGCAAAGGCGTCGACGCGGCTGGCGCCGTTTGCCGCCGGTCGACTGAACGCATCGGCCTTGGCCACCGGCGCCGCCAGGACACCCAGGGTGCCGGTGACGATTACCTGGTCCGCGGCCCCACCGAGACGAATGCCGATGGCGCTCGTGCTGTTACTCGAGGCCGAAGCGGTGCTTAGCGCATCGGGATCGAAGGCGCCGATGCCGGCGCTGGTGGCATTCGCATCGGCATAGATGGTCGGGCTGGCGCGGACGGTCATGCTGCCGGCGAGGGTGAGCGTCACCCGGCCGGCCAGGCTGGTCAGGCCGGTCACTATGCCGCTCGAAAGCGCCGCAGAGGCATCGGCCCTGCCTTCGCCCGAAATGGCGGAATTGCCTTCCGCCTGTGCTTGCGCGCGGGCGCCAGCCGAGTAACTGACCGTCAGATTACCGTTCAGGCCGACCCCGTGGAAGCCGCCGCCCAGCGAAAAGCCCGATAGATCGAAGGCAGTGCTTGCGCTTGCAGCGGCACGGGCATCGACTTCGATGCCCAGCGTCGTGCCCTGCGATGTGGCTCGGGCCCAGGCCAGCCCCTCCCGGGTTTGCTGGTCGCCGGAGGCGGTGAGGGTGGCCGTCCGCGCAAAGCCGATTTCCGAATTGGTGCTGTCGCGCAAGATGGCGCCGGCAAAGCCGGTCCGCGCCTCCGCACGCGATATGCCGTCCGAGAAGATCGACGAGGTCGTCGCTTCGTTGACGCTTTTGGCCTCGGCTTTCAACGCGACCAGAATGGCAGCATTGAGGGCGTAGAAGTCCTCGCCATTGCCCCCGTCTAGCGCATAGCCCGATGTTTCGGCCACGGCTTCGGAAGCGGTGTCGGTCGAACCGAGGTTCACGCCGGCCGCCCCTGCGCCCGTGGCCGTCGCGGTTGACCTCAGCGTCAGCGCACCCTGGGCGTAAAAGCGATTGTCCCCGGCAAAGCCCGCCAGGCCATAGGTGACCGCCCTGGCGAGGCTTGCGCTGCGCCCGCTCGATGCGCCGACGCCGGTGAAACGGGTCTGGCCGAACTGGGCGATAGCGGTCGCGCCGACGTCCAGCGTGCCGTCCAGCGTCAGCTCGTCCCGATCCCCCCCGGCCGTCAGGCCGAAGGCGCTGGCTGTCGCGCCGGTGGGCGTCGAGCCGTTCGCCCTGCCGATCTCGACCGAGGTGTTCGATCCGAGCGCAGCGGAGGCGAGCGCCAAGACGTTGCCCCTGCCGCGCATCATCAAGTGATTGGCGCCGCTGCCGCCATCGAGCCCGACGGCGCTGGCCGCGCTGCCCAGCGCCGTCGTCACGCCCGAAGCGCCGACGAGCGCGAAGGTGCTGCTGTTGTAAATGCTGGCTGCCTCGCTGCGAACGGTCAGATTATTCTCCGAAAACAGCGTGTCGTTGCCGGTTCCCCCCGACAGGCCCGTCGCGGTCGCGACGGGCGTGATCACGCCGCCGTTGCTGGCGTCGCCGGCGACCGAATAGGCGGCGCCGGAACCCCTGATCTCGGCGCGGCCGAACACCTCGGTAACGCCGTGATTCTCGAGCAGGTCGTCGCCGCCATCGCCGCTCAGGCCGCGCGCATCGACACGCGCAGCGGCAAACCCGTTGCCGGCCGACTGGCCGGCAATGGCCATCGACGAGTTGTCGAGCAGAAGCGTCGCGACCTGCTCGACCGACAGGTCGCCCGCAGCGCCATTGACGAGATGGTCGTTGCCATCGCCACCGCCCAGGCCGATCGACAGGCCGGTGGCCAGCAGGCCCGCGCTTGCCGGCGCGGTTCCCAAGATGGTCGTGTTCTTCCCGCTCGCCGAGAGCGAGGTCTGGCCGAGGATGCGGATGCTGCCGTCGTTGAGCAGCATATCCGCGCCATTGCCGCCGGCCATGCCGACGCTGCCGGCATGGCCGGCGCTGACGGCGGAGGCATTGCCGCCACCCACGATCGTCAACGCCCGGCTGGCGGCGAACCCGTTGCTGATGGCGACCAGGTCGATCGTCCCCGCATTGTAAAGGATGTCGTCGCCTTCGCCGCCGTCCATTGCCAATGTTTCGGCAATCGTGAGGCTGTCGGCATTGCCGCTCAGTCCGCCCAGCACGGTGGTCGTGCTGCTGAGCGAGCGGCCGGTTGCGGTTGCGCTGCCAGTGATGCCGCCCAGATTGATCAGCCGATCGTCGTCGCCGCCGCCGATCATGCCCAGGGTCAGCGCGCGAACGGTGGTCGAGATGTCGGCGGCATTGCTGCCCAAAAGGGTGAAGCCGGTGCTTCCGGTCCCGCCGATGCTCGTCGAGCGGACGGTGAGATCGGACCGCTGGAGCAGCGCATCCGCGCCGGCACCACCATCGGCGCCGATCGATATCGCCTCGATCGTGGTGCCGACATCGGTCTTGCCCAGGCCGAAGATCGAGACGTTTGACACGCCTGCACTGCCGGTGGCGTTCGCCAGGACGGTGGTCGAGCCCGAGAGGTCCGCATCGTCATTGCCTTCCCCGCCGACAATGCCCACCGCCGTGGCGCGCGCGAGTTGCAGGTCCTGATCGCTGACATCGGCACTGCCGAGCACCGAAAGAACCATGCCACTATTCTGGACCCGCGCATCGGCACGCACCGTGAGCGCCGCCAGCTGATAGAGCTGGTCGTTGCCGCCGCCGCCATTCATCCCTTGCGCATCCGCCATCGCACGAACGCCTCCGGCGGCCTGGCCGCTGTCTTCGGCCGCCCCGGCGACGGTGATTGACTGCGACTTCCCGGAGGCACTGGCCTGCGCCAGGATTTCGAGATCGCCTGCATTTGCCAGTCCGTCATCGCCCGCGCCCGAGCGCAGGCCCGTCGCCTGTGCCTGCGCCGCCGCGCCGGTCTGTGCGCTGGCAATGCCGACCAGGGCGACCGTCAGCGCCTCCGCATCGCTGGTCGCGGTGGCGGATACCAATGTCTTGCCCGCGCTGGTGAGCTGGTCCGCGCCGTCGCCTGTGTCGACCAGAACCGCGGTTGCGATCGTGCGCAGATCCGGCTTTGCTATGGCGCCCCCCGCCAGCGAAACCTCCGTCGACGCGATGGTGGCGGTAGCGACGGACTGAACCGAGCCGCCGCCGGTGAACTGCATCGCATGGCCGCCGCCGCTCCCGCGATAGCCCGTGCTGGTCGCCGTGGCGGCAAGGTCCGTCTCGCTCATCCCGACGCCGGCCAGGGCGATGTCGAAGCCCTTGGCGGACAGCGTGCTGCCGCTCATCACCGTCAGGACCGCCGAAACATCGGCGCTGTCATAGCCGCTGCCGGCATCGATGGCCGTCGCATTGCTGCTGGCGAGAAGCGACCCGTCGCTCTGCGCCAGTCCGGTAAGGGCGAAGGCGACGCCCTTGCCGCCGGCGCTCGACTGCGCCGTGGCGCCCAGCGCGCCACCGATTTCCATGACATCGGCGCCGTCGCCGGCGCGGATCGCGACGGCATCCGCGGTGGCGGCGCTCGCGCTGCCCGGCATTGCCGCGCCGGTCAGCACGACCGTGATGTTAGCGCTGGGCGCCGATGCGATTGCCGCCGCGTTGACCGGGCCGGTGCTCCGGATCGCGTCATCGCCGTCGCCTGCGTCGATCCCCGTGGCGAGCGCGGTGGCCACGGTGCCGACATCCCCCACCGCCGCACCGGTCAAGTTGACGTTGATGAGTTTGCCTTCCGCCTCGCTCGATGCATTGGCCTGGATGGTGCTGCTGTTCAGGATGACGTCGTTGCCGTCTCCCGCCGAAAGCCCCACGGCGTTTGCCTGGGCAAAGCTGTTGGCGTCGCCGATGCTCCCGCCGACCAGATTGACCGAGATGGTCGGGCCACCGGCCGTCGCCGCGGTAGCCACCGTCATCGGTCCGCTGTTGATCAGCTGGTCCTGCCCAGCCCCGCCGAACTGGCCAAAGGCGCTGGCGAATGCGGTGGTCGCCGTGTTGAACAGGCTCGCGCCGCCGCCCAAACCGATCGAGCCGGATACGGCGACGCTGGTTGCCTGCGCGTCACTGGTCGCGGTGATGTTGGTGGTCCCGCGGGTGAAGAGCCAGTCGTCGCCGCCGGCCGTCCCCGCGTCATCCCCTGAAAGGCCGAAGGCCGATGCCTGCGACACGGTCGATGCATCGACATAGGTGAAGTTGAGCCCCACCCCGATCGCCGCGGAAAGCGCGATTGCGATGTCGGTCCGCCCGGCGTCGGCCGCGCTCGCCACCAGCAACGGCCCCTGTGCGTCGAGGCTGTCGCCGCCGCCGCCGCCGCTCAGGCCGGCGGCGCTGGCGCTGGCCTTCGTATCGCCGAGCAGTGCCGCCGCGCCTGCCGCCAGGCCCTCGCCGGAAATGCCCGCGCCGACATTCACCCCGGTGCTTTGCGCATCGGCGGTTGCGCCGGCCTGTACCGCGCCCGCGACCAGCAGCTCGTCGTCACCGTCCCCGCCATCTGCCGCCCGCGCATCGGCCGACGCATCGACGTTGATCGATGCCAGCGCGGCACCGACGCTTACCCCCGTCGCGGATCCGCTGAGCCCGACGGTCACGCTCGTGCTGCTGACCTTCGATGATGCGATGCCGTTCAGCGAGCCGAGGAAAGCGAGGCTGTCGTCGCCCGCACCCAGATCGACCGCCCGGGCGACCGTATTGGCATTGGTGTCGCTGCTGGCGACCACCCCGCTGACCGAGACGCCCTGCGACACGCCTGATACGGCCACGCCGGCATCGACCATGCTGGCATCGGCCAGGGAGATTGCCGTGATGCTGCCCGCGCCGCCGATCGCGTCGTTGCCGGCGCCCGCATCGACCGCCGTGGCGAACGCATCGGCATTGGTTGCCTGCGACGCCACCGCCGCGCCGATCGCCACGCCGTCCGCGCCGCCGGAAATGCCGATGGTCGCGCCGATCGAATCGGCGGTCGCGCTGGCATTGCCGATCAGCTCGCCGTCGATCCGCGCATGATCCGTGCCGGCGCCCAGCGACAGCGGATTCGCCCAGGCGATGGCCTGGGTATCGGCCAGCACGCCGCTGACCCCCAGGCCGACCCCCTTGTCAAACGCGGCGATCGCGACGCCGACCGAGGTGGACGATGCTGTGGCCGTGGAGTCCGCAGCCAGCCTGTCGCTGCTGGCGATCCAGTCGTCGCCGGCGCCGGTGGTGACCAGCGATGCCCGGGCATTGGCATTGTTGTCGACCAGCAGGACCGGCACCGCCAGGTCCACGCCCTTGGCGACATAGGTGACGTTGACGCCCACGGCCGTGCGCGACGAGTTGGCATCGGCGCTGGCGGACATCGCGCCCGCGCCGATCGTCGCGCCCGGCCCGCCCGCTTGCGACAACGGCTGCTCGACGGCTGTCGCGATCGCGCTGGCGGTCTGGTTCGCCCGGAGGACCGAGCCGGAAAGCGTGACGCCCTTTTCGGTGCTCACGCCGATGCCGACATCGACGCCAACCGTGTCCACGTCCGCCGTGGCCGATGCCGTCAGCGGCCCTGCGGTGTCGATGATGTCGCTGGGCGAGGTGGCGCGGATCGCGGCGGCATGCGCATCCGCCTCGGTCGCGGCATCGATCAGGTCGCCCGTCGCGTTCAGGCCGGTTTCGCTGATGTCCAGCGATGCCGACACGTCGGTGTTCCGGGCCTTGGCATCGGCCAGCGCGGTGATCGCGCCGCGGTTCACGATGCTGTTGCTGCCGCTGCCGCCGTCGATACCATAGGCTTCGCTCGACGCGCGGGTGCGCGAGAAGAGGAAGACGGCGTCCGCCTTGAGCTCCTTCTCGCCGATCGCGAGAGCGACCGAGACGGTGGTGGCCTTCGCCTCGCTCGCCGCGGCGCTCCAGATGCTGCTCGCCGGGCCGGTGAGGATCGCGTCGTTGCCCGCGTCGCCGGCAATGCCGGTGGACCGGGCAAGGCCGCCGCTGCTGGTGTTGAACACGCTGATGCCGACGCTGACTTCGACCTCGTCGCCACCGCCGCCTTCGCCTTCACCTTCCCCGCCGCTGCCGACATCGGCCAGCCAGCCGAGCACATCGGCCCCCACCGAGGTGCTGCTCGACAGCGCGGTGCCGAGCACGGTGATCGCGCCATTGTGGATGATCTGGTCGTCGCCGCCGCCGCCCGCGATGCCGAAGCCATAGGCCGCAGCGGCGCTGGAATAGTCGGACAGCGAGGCGCCGAACATGTCGGTAAGCGTGTTGACCGGGCCCAGCGGGTCGCCGAGCAGGCTGTTGATCGGCGCGGCGATGCTGACTCCCACAACCTTGGAATCGGCATAGGCCTGGCCGAACACCGTGCCGTTGTTGACCAGCCTGTCCGATCCGGTGGGCTCGGCCAGGCCGCCGCTGATGCCGATCGCGCGCGCGATGGCCCCTTCGTCGGGCTCGTCCTTCTGGGGAGCGAAGTCGATCAGCGTCGCGATCGCGTCGGACGAGATTCCGCCATCGGACAGCGCGACGTCGGTGGCCCGGTGCTTGGCGACCGCGTTCGCCTGCACCAGGCCGTTGTTCTGCACCAGATCCGATCCGAGCCCGCCCTCCAGGCCAAGCGCAACGGCGCTCGCCCTCGACGAAAGTTCTTCGTCCGGCGCCTCGAACGACGGCGGCGAGAATTCATTGGCCGATAGCGAAACGCCGATTTCCTCCACGGTCGACGCCGCGGTGGCGAGGACGGTGCCGAGGTTGCGGATCGTGTCGTCGCCGAACCCGCCGTGAATGCCCGCCGCAAGCGCGGTGGCGCGGGCGACGTGTTCCGGCACGACGATGTCCACGCCGCGCACCGAAAGGTCGAGCAGATCGGCGGTGGCGGCGGCATTGGCGACGATCGCCGCCCCGGCGGCATTGTCGATGCTCCGGGTGGCGGTGCCGCCGGCGAGCCCGATCGCACGGCTGCTGGCGGAAAGCAGCTGTGTCTCGTCGCTGAAGGCGAGGCTTGTGATCTGCATGTCCCGCCGCTCGGCGGTCGCGTCGGACGACACCGTCAGCCGGCTGGTGTTGGACAGGCTGTTGCCCGATCCGGTGTCCGACAGGCCGGTGGCGGCGGCATGGATGCGGGATTCGATCGTCGCATCGAAATCGCCCTCGGGAAGGGTGGTCTCGTCGAGATCGAGCTCGGCCTGATCGGCGCTTTCGGTGGCGATGATCGACAGCCTGCCGCTGTTCCTGAGCAGGATGTTCTGGCCGTCCGCACGCGCGCCCGTGACGGTCGCCGATGTCAGCAGCGGCGAGAAGAAGCGTTGCGCCCCGATCGGGTCGACCGGCAGCTTGGTGAAGACGCGCTGCTCGGTCGCGGTGCCCGAGATCACGCCGGTGCCCTTGAAGGTGAGCGTGCTGTTGTCGCCCAGCACCACGCCGCCCGTCACGTCCAGCGGAAAGGTGATGCCGAACGGATCGGCCTGGGCCAGCGCGAGCAGCGAGTAGTTGGACAGCGTCCGCTGGGTGCCGGGGACGGTGATCACCTCGCCTTGGACGGTCTGGGCACGAAGCGGCTGGCTGGCGAGCGCCGCCACCGCGATCGCCACCGCCGATGCCGATGGGAACAGCCGCGATCGTGTCGATCGTCCGGTCTGCCGAAATGCGTTGCCCCGTCCGAAATCGCCCTTGTTCGTCATAAAGCCCCCTTCGCCGGACGCGGGTGAAGGAGCAGCCAGGGCGTGGAGGGCGCCGGAACAGCGGCGATCCTCGCAAGTTCCCATCGGCTGCCGACCGTGCCCGCCAAGTCCGTGTCGGCGACGGGGGTAATCGGCCGAAAGTAGAATCTCAACGAAGAGCGGGGCTGTCTTGGGGTGGTAGGGAAATATTGAGCGCTGTTGGCAAAATCGTTGAGACGTGCAGTCAAATCGGCGATAGATACTGGCAGGGGCGAAGTTGCAGCAGAAGGGGGTTGCTGTGGATGCGCAATGGTCGGGAACGGAAATGCCGATTCCCGTGCTTCATTTCGACGCGGCAACGCTTCCGGAGGGCGCCGGCTTCGGCGCGTGGAGCGCGGCCATCCCCACCCACCGGGTCACGCGGATCGCGCCCGCCAATGGCCCGTTCAAAGCCGTCGTCGATGCGTGGACGCTCGGCGATCTGGTGGTGACGCATTCGCGGATCGACGCGACGCGGCAGGTCCGCACGATCGACATGCTGCGGCAGGACGGCTGCGACTTCATCCAGATCCTGTTCGTGAAGTCGGGCCTCGTCACCTTCTCGCTCGACGGGCAGGGCGAGCGGCGGGCGGTTCGCCAGGGCGAGGTCGTGATGTTTGATACGCTCCGGCCGGTGACGGCGGAAACCAGCCCGCTCGATTGCATCACCTGCGCGGTGGCCCGCCGCGTGTTCACCGCCGCGGGATTCGATCCGCTGCCGTTTCACGGGACGGTGATCGATGGCCCCTGGGGGCGGCTGGTCGTCGATTATCTGCTGGCGTTCATCGACCGGCTGCCGCAACTGCAGATGGGCGACGCCCCGGCGCTGGCCGATGCGCTGGCGTCGCTGATCGTCACCGCGCTGCGGGCGCGAAACGGCCGCAATGCCCGCGCGCTGGCGCCTTCGGCGACTCCGCTGCGTCAACGGGCAGAGGCCTATATCGAACAGAATCTGACGTCACCGACGCTTTCCACCGACGTCCTTGCGCGCGAACTGGCGGCCTCCCGCGCCACGCTTTACCGGGCCTTCGCCGATGTCGGCGGCATCACCGCCTATCTCCGCTGCCGCCGATTGGAGGTGATCCATGCGCGGCTGAACAGCGGCGATCGCCGGACGATCGGCGAGCTCGCCCAGCGGTACGGATTCAAGAGCGCCGCCCATTTCAGCCGCACGTTCCGCGCCCAGTTCGGCTTCTGCCCCAGGAAGACGCGGAAGGAAGGCTCAGCGCTGCTTCCGGTTCTGCCCGCGAGCGAGGTCGCGCTTTTTCGCCACTGGGAAGATCAGTTGCGCTAAACCGCCGGCGGCGTGCCGACCGCGCGGCGCCGTCGCGCCTCAACGGCGACGATAGCGGAAGTACCAGACTTCATGCCCCTTGCGGCGCGCCTTGCGTTCATAGCGCGTCTCCGGCCAGTCGGCCGGGCGGGTGAGGAAATCCTGCGACGTCTGCGCCAGCCATTCGAAGTCGCTGCGCTGGCCCATCACCATCATTGCCCAGCGGCAATAGGTGGGATCATCGGTGCCCAGGCGGAATTCCCCGCCGCTGCGCAGCTTGGCGGCGATCATGTCGAGCGGGCCGTGGTTGATCATCCGCCGCTTCGCATGGCGCGCCTTCGGCCAGGGATCGGGGTGGAGCAGATAGACGTCGGTCAGGCTCGCATCGGGCAGGCGTTCGAGCACGCCCAGCGCGTCGCCCATATGCAGCCGGACATTGCCCAGCGCATCGTCACGGATGTGATTGAGCGCGCCGACCACGCCGTTGAGAAAGGGTTCGCAGCCGATAAAGCCGTGCGCAGGGCGCCGGATCGCCTGGCCGGCCAGATGCTCGCCGCCGCCAAAGCCGATCTCGAACGCGATCGGGCGATCGTCGCCAAACAATGTCGCGGCATCGAGCGGCCCGGTTTCGGGCACGCTGACCTGCGGCAGCAGCGTCTCGACGAGTTCGGACTGGCCCTGGCGCAGCTTGTGCCCCTGGCGGCGGCCGTAAAGGCGGCGAATGGTGGTCGGATCGGCCATGCGACGCAGCGCATAGTCGCGCCGGCCGTTGCAGGCAAACCCCCGTTGCGGTCGTCCCGCCGATGCAGCGGGCGCGGTGGCGCCTATCCGGCGAAAACGGTGGCGGACGCAGCGCGGCGCGCGTGGACGGCGCTGGCAGCGGCCGCCGCGGCGGTCCGGCTTGGCGCGGCGAGCGATGCGACGATCGGCTGCTCCTGAAAATGCCGGATGCCCGCCGCCAGCGCGGCCTCGCGTTCGGCATCGCCATGCACGCCCGGTGCGATGACGGCGACGCCCATGCCGCGCGCAAGCCGCACCACGCCTTCGACGATGCGCTGGCGCGAGGGCGCCGATTCGAGGCGACGGACCAGCGCCGAATCGAAGCGGAGCATCCGGGGGGTGAAATGCGCGAGCAGGCCGAGCGCGACCGGCCCGGCGGCAAAGGCCGAAAGGCTGACCATCAGGCCCCGGTTCGTGCAGGCCTCGATCAGTGCGGCCGCCCGGTCCCGGTCGACGCGCTCGTCCGCGCTGATCTCGACGACGATCCGGTCGACGGGAAAACGATGGACCAGCGCCGCGCGGAACAGATCGGCGAGCAGGCGATCCGGGCTGGCGGTCGCGGCGCAGAGCGGCAGCACGAGCAGTGCGTCGCCATCGGCGATTCCGGCGTCCACCGCCGCCTCGATCGCCCGCGCGGTCCGATGGGCATTCAGCGCGGGCCGGTCCTCGGGCGCCAGCCGCGCCGCCAGCGCGTGGAAGCCCTGTCCGCCGGCGGTGGCATAAGCGTGCCATGCGAAGGGGACGGGCGATCCCAGCGAAGCGATCGGTTGCAGGTCAACGCGAATCTGGAGCGGCTCGAACATCGTTACTCCTCACCGGCCCGGTCTCTTCCGGGGTTATGATGATGATTAACAACGTCTTGCCGGGCCGCCCATTCCGTGCGTCGCCGCAGCGGTATCGACCGAATGGGGATTCTACGAAGCTTGCCACCCGCTGCGCACGCGGCTGCGCGATGCCGATACCGAGTCGCGCAGCCGCCCGTCGCCGTCAGGCAGCGGTGCCCAGCGTGAGGGCCGGCCCCGGCAGCGCGCCGAGCTGGGGCGGCGCGATCAGATCGCCCTGCATCAGCGTGACGCCCAGCGCGCGCAGCCGGTCATGTTCGGCGCGGGTGGAGACGCCCTCCGCGATCAGCCGGATTCGCCCGCGTGTCGCGATGTCGACGACGCGCTCGACCACGATCCGCTTGGCCCAGCTGCTGCACAGGCTGTGAACCAGCTCGGGTGCCAGCTTGAGCGTGTCCGGCGTGAGCACGGAAAGCAGGTCGAGCCCCATGTCGCCCGCGCCGAAATCGTCGAACGCGATCAGAAAGCCCAGCTTGCGATATGCCTTCACCAGCGCGACCATCTTGTCGCTTTCCAGATCGTCGCGGTCGCTGAATTCGAGCACCAGTTCGCGCGCCGGAAAGTTCAGGCGGCGGACGATGCGCTGCATGCGTTCCGCATCGGCGACCGGATCGGTGATATAGGTCGGCATCACCTTGACCGCGAGGCGGACGTGCCGTTCGACGAGCCCCAGCGCGATCGCCTGTTCGATTGCGGCGATGCGGCAGCGCAGATCGAAGGTCGGCCGCGCCGCTTCGGGAAGCGTATCCACAAACGCGGCGGCATGTTCGCCGTCCGGGCCGCGAAACGTGGCTTCATAGGCGGTGATATAGAGCGTGGTTGTGTTCACGACGGGCTGGAACGCCATCGCAAACCAGTCCCGGGGAAGCGGTTCCTGGCGCGGAACGGATACGGGTTGGTCGAGCACGGGGCATCTCCAAGCTGGATCCCCGTATCGTCAGCATTATGCACTATTCGTTACCCGCGCATTGACGGGGTGGCCGGGGCTGTTCCGGGTGTCAGGCGCTGGCGGCCGCCTGGGGAAGCCGGGGCGACGGCAGCCGGTGCGGCATCGCCGGCGCCACCAGCTCGCCCTGGATGTGGAAGATGCCGAAACTGCGCAGCCGCTGCAGCACCGATTCGCGCGTGACGCCGTCCGCGATGATGCGCATGCCCAGGTCGCGCAGTCGCGGGGTCAGCTCCTCCAGCATCAGCCGGCGCGACCAGCTGGCATCGATGCCGTTCACCAGCTCGCGGTCGAGCCGGACCATCGCCGGGCGATAGCGGGCGCACGGGCTGAACCCGATCGGATCATGGCCGAGCCCGATGAATGCGGTGACGCTGCCGATGCGGCGATGGCCGTCGACCAGCTCGGCGAGCTGCTGTCCGGGAATGTCGGTATAGCCGTGGATGGCGAAGACCATCCGTTCGGGCACCAGCCCGCTGCGGCGGCCGGCATCCAATGCGGTGGCGATCGAGGTTTCGGCGTCCAGCGCGGCGGCGCCGTGGACCGGGATCATCAGCCGCGCGCTCGTCTCACCCAGCCCGGCGGCCATTGCGCGATAGATCGTGGCGGCGACGACGCGGCGATGGAGTTCGGCATGCTGGTGTGCCGGCAGCATCGCCAGCACCTCGTCGCCATCCTCGCCATCGGGGCCGCACAGCATCGCCTCATAGGCGAACACCCGTTTGCCCACGACATCATAGATGGGCCGAAATGCCAGATGCGGGCCGGTCGACGCTGCAAGCTGCCGGTCCTCTGCGTCGAGAACCATCCACTACTCCCTATCCCCCGCGTTAACCATGCGGGACAGCGAGTCTTATAGAGGGTCGCCGCGCCGGTCGTGGCGCGCGCGCATGAAAAAGCCCCGCGCGGCAGGGCCGGCGGGGCTGTTTTCATGTCCGTGGACGTGACTGTCAGGCGGCGAGCGCGGCCTTCAGATCGTCGACCAGGTCGGTGCGCTCCCAGGGGAAGAAATCGCCCTCGGGCTTGCGGCCGAAATGGCCATAAGCGGCGGTGCGCGCATAGATCGGCTTGTTGAGGCCGAGGTGCGTGCGGATGCCGCGCGGGGTGAGGCCGCCGAGCTTCGCGATGCCCTGGATCGCCTGCTCGATCTTGTCGTCGCCCACCGTGCCGGTGCCATGGGTGTCGACATAGAGCGACAGCGGCTTCGACACGCCGATGGCGTAGGCGAGCTGGATCGTGCAGCGCGTGGCGAGGCCGGCCGCGACGATGTTCTTGGCGAGATAGCGGGTGATGTACGCCGCCGAACGGTCGACCTTGGTCGGGTCCTTGCCGCTGAACGCGCCGCCGCCATGCGGGCTGGCGCCGCCATAGGTGTCGACGATGATCTTGCGGCCGGTGAGCCCTGCGTCACCGTCCGGGCCGCCGATTTCGAACGAGCCGGTCGGGTTGATGTGGTACTCGGTCGCGTCCGACAGCAGCTCGGCCGGAAGAATGTCGGCGACGACCTTCTTCACATAGGCGTGCAGCTCGGCTTCCTTGGCGCCGGTGTCATAGCCCGGCGCATGCTGGGTCGACACGACGATCGCGGTGGCGGCCACCGGCTTGCCGTTGTCGAAGCGCAGCGTGACCTGGCTCTTGGCGTCCGGCTCGAGGAACGGCGCCGCGCCCGAATGGCGGTCCTGCGCCATGCGCTGCAGGATCTTGTGGCTGTAGTCGAGCGTCGCCGGCATCAGGTCGGGCGTCTCGTCGCAGGCGAAGCCGAACATGATGCCCTGGTCGCCGGCGCCTTCGTCCTTGTTGCCGCTGGCGTCCACGCCCTGCGCGATATGCGCGGACTGGGCGTGCAGGTTGTTCTCGAAGCGGAAGGTTTCCCAGTGGAAGCCCGACTGCTCATAGCCGATGCGCTTCACCGTCTCGCGAACGGTCTTCTCGATTTCCGCCTCTGCGCCCGGCGCCCAGGCGCCGTTCTCGTACACGCCCTTGCAGCGGATCTCGCCGGCCAGCACGACGAGCTGGGTGGTCGTTAGCGTCTCGCAGGCGATGCGCGCCTCCGGATCCTTCGACAGGAACAGGTCGACGATCGCGTCGGAAATCTGGTCGGCGACCTTGTCGGGATGACCTTCGGAAACCGATTCGGAGGTGAAGAGATAGTTGGAACGCATGAAAATTCCTCGTTTGGGGAAAGGAGCGCCGGGCCGTTGCCATGCCCATATAAAGCTTTCCTTATATCTTCCCCCTAGCGGGACAGCCGGCG
Source organism: Sphingomonas sp. RS6 (assembly GCF_054489705.1). Classification (NCBI taxonomy): domain Bacteria; kingdom Pseudomonadati; phylum Pseudomonadota; class Alphaproteobacteria; order Sphingomonadales; family Sphingomonadaceae; genus Sphingomonas; species Sphingomonas sp. RS6. Next base: position 404,987 of record NZ_JBTMWM010000001.1, on the reverse strand, counting down.
ATTGGCAATCGCGAACAATCCCAGTGCCGCCGCCATCAGCAGCACCATCCAGTTGCCAACCCTTGAAAACAGTGTGGGCGGCAGCGGGCGGGGCAGCGGCAGGCGGATCGCCCCCGCTTCGTTGGGGGGGACGGTGCCGAGCAGCCCGCCATGCCCGTCGATCAGTGCTGAAATGCCCGTGGGCGTGGAACGCAGGATCGGCAGGCCTTCCTCGATCGCGCGCAGCCGCGCCTGCGCCAGATGCTGCGGCGGTCCCCAGCGGCCGAACCAGGCGTCGTTGGAAGGGTTGAACAGGAAGTCCGGGCGGTGCGCTTGGTCTACCACCTGGCCGGAAAAGATGATCTCGTAGCAGATCTGGATGCCGGCATTGCCGAAGCCGGGCACGGCGATCGCGCGCGGGCCGGGGCCGGCGAGGAAGTCGATATCGCCCATCACCAGCCGGGCGAGGCCGAGCGGCGCGAGCAGCGGGCGCATCGGCAGATATTCGCCATAGGGCACCAGATGCGCCTTGTCGTAGCGCCCGCCGAGCATGCCGTCCGGCCCCAGTGCCCAGACCGAATTGCCCGCGCCCTGCAACTGATCGTCACGGCCGAATTCGAGCGCGTTGCCGCCGATCAGCGCGCGATCATAGGGGCCGAGCATCGCGGCGATGCGCGCACGGACCAGCCGGGGGTCCTGGCGATACCATTGGGGCGGATAGCCGTCCTCGACATAGTAATCGACCATGCCTTCGGGCCACACGACGAGGCGCGGCAGCGGCCCGGGCTTGCCGCTCAGCGCGATCATGCGGCTGAGCACATATTCGGCATAATCGGGGCGGCTCACCGCATCCTGGCCGATGTTCGGCTGGACGATCACCGCCTCGGTGCCGCTCGCGGTGCTGATGCAGCGGATATGGTCGCAGCGATCGGACCAGCCGAAATGCAGTGCCAGCAGCGCGGCGGCGGCCACCGCGAAGGCGCGGTACTGGCGCTGGCTGGCGAGGTAGAGCGTGCCCGCCGCCGCCACCGTCAGCCCCGACAGCGCATAGGTGCCGACGAGCGTCGCGACGTTGCGAACGCCCGGCACCGGCACCCAGATCACGCCCAGCGGGTTCCAGGGATAGCCGGTGAAAAGCACGCCGCGCAGCCATTCGGTGATCGTCCAGGCGGCGGCGGCGGCGAGCACATAGCCGAGGTCCGGCTCGACCCAGCCCGATCGGGGCTTCACCCGTCGCGCGAACAGCCACGCCGCGCCGCCGACGATCGCGGGATAGACGGCCAGATACACCGCCAGCAGGACGACGGCGAAATAGCCAAGCACCGGCGGCATCTTGTCCTGATAGTCGAAGGCGTGCTGGATCCAGTTGTTGCCCAGCGTGAAATGGCCGAGCCCGAACAGCCAGCCGCGCAGCAGCGCCGCGCGCAGGCCGGGCGCGGAATGGATCAGCGCCAGGAACCCGGCAACGCAGAACAGGGTGACCGGCCACCAGTCGAGCGGCGCGAAGCCGGTCGCGGAAAGCAGGCCGAGGGCGAACGAGACGAGGAGCGGGCGACCGAACATCGGGCGCGGCCTACACCATGCCGGCGCCGAGGGGGAGGGGGCGTCGCGGGCCGCCGCCCGCCGTTCGCTCAGTCGTCCCCGCCGCCTGTGCCGGCGGCGACTGTATCGCGGATGTGCCGCGCGATCGCCGCCTGCTGGATGCGCGGCAGCCGGTCGCCGCTGCCGGCATAAAGCCCTTCCAGATAGCCGCGATCGACCTCGGTCATCGCCGCCGGCGCCGTTTGATCGCCGCCCGGCGCGAACAGCGACAGGATCGATGCGGTGCCCAGATCGGGCTGCGGCCGCGCGCCGCTCAGCCCGCGCATCGCCACATAATCGGCGACGCGCGCCAGGTTCATGCCGGCGACGGCGTCGCGATCGATCAGCACGGTCGAACGGACAATGTCGCGCCGGACGGGCGAGGAAAGTCGCGTCGACGCACTGACCGTCAGGAACGCCGGGTCGCTGATGTAACGGGTGGGCCGGTCGCCGTCGCGGCTGAGCGTCTCGGTCGAAATCCAGGCGCGGGCACGGCCGGGCTCGTCGCGGATCCGACGGATCTCAGGGATCGACGCGCCTTCGAGCGCATTGGAATTGCCCTTCGCCAGACGGCGCACCGCGGCGCTGCCATTTTCGACGAACAGGACGATCAGGTTGGGCGTGCAACCCGGTTCGCCGACGCGCAGCCCCAGCGACGCGGCGGTGCCGGACACGCGATCGACGATCGCGCGGTTCGCCTCGGCAGGCAGGCCGGTGGCGCCGACGCAGACGGTGCCGGTAAAGCGCGCAAGCGGCTCGGTCGCCGGGCCGCGGGCGGACACGCCGTGGACGAAGGCGCGCAGCGCCTGATCGTTGGCGCGCTGTTCGGCGGTGACGACGATCGACTGCGAATCCTGCCCGGCGGGCTCGGTGGCTGTTGCGGTCAGTGCCAGGATCAACGGAAACAGCATCTCGATCTCCTCCTGCATGGCAGCGATCCTGGTCGGGCGACCGTCGCGGTCTGGCACGCAGTTTAGGCAACCTATTGTTTCAGGCAACCCGCTTGATCCAGCGCAAGGCTGCGCCCATTTGGACGTCATGTTGATCGAAACCGAAGCCACACCCAATCCCGCGACGCTCAAGTTCCTGCCGGGCAGGACGGTGATGGAGGCCGGCACGCGCGATTTCGCGACGCCCGAGGATGCGGAAGCATCGCCGCTGGCCGAGGCGCTGTTCGGGCTGGGCGACGTCACCGGCGTGTTCTTCGGTCGCGACTTCATCTCGGTCACCGCCGCACCCGGCACCGAGTGGCACGCGCTGAAGCCCGACGTGCTCGGCATCCTGCTCGATCACTTCTCCGCGAACATGCCGCTGTTCCGCCAGGGCTCGGCGGCAGGGTTCAGCGTGCCGGCGGAATCGGCCGATTTCGGCGATGATCCCGCCGATGCGGACATCGTCGCGCAGATCCGCGAATTGATCGAGACGCGCATCCGCCCGGCGGTGGCGAACGATGGCGGCGACATCATCTATCGCGGCTTCGATCAGGGCAAAGTCTATCTGCAGATGCAGGGTGCCTGCGCGGGTTGTCCGTCATCGACCGCGACGCTCAAGAACGGCATCGAACAGCTGCTCAAATATTATGTGCCTGAAGTGACCGAGGTCCGCGCGGTCTGAACGTCCGCGCAACCGGCGACCTTCCTCCCCACCCGAAACCGAAAGGACTGGCTGAATGGGCCAACCGCTCGACGATGTCGCGCTCGACACGATGTTCCGCACCGCGCGCACCTATAACGGCTATACCGACACGCCCGTCACCCAGGCGGACATCGAGCGGATCTACGACCTGCTCAAGATGGGGCCGACATCGGTCAACCAGCAATCGGCGCGCTTCGTCTGGATCCTGAGCCAGGATGGCAAAGACAAGCTCGCCGCGCTCGCCAGCGGCAGCAATGCCGACAAGATCCGCAAGGCCCCGGCCAGCGTCATCATCGGCTACGACATCGATTTTCACGAGCATCTTCCCGAGCTGTTTCCGCACGCGCCGGAAGCGAAGAACTGGTTCCCCACCGAGGAAGGGCGCCGCGAACAGGCGTTCCGCAATTCCTCGCTCCAGGGCGCCTATTTCATCATGGCGGCGCGCGCGATCGGGCTCGACACCGGGCCGATGTCGGGCTTCGACAATGCCAAGGTCGACGAAGCGTTCTTCGGCGACCAGCCGATGGTGAAGTCGAACTTCATCTCGACGCTGGGCGTCGGCGATCCGTCGACGATCTTCCCGCGTTCGCCGCGGCCCGAATTCGACAGGTTCAACACGGTGATTTGACCTTGTGCCCCGCGATTGAGTAGCGCGGGGCCAATGTCCATCATGCCGCGAACGCTCGTCATCGAAACCGCCACCGCTGCCTGTTCGGTGGCGCTGATCGCCGGGGGAGAGGTGATCGCCCAGGCGCATGAGGTGGTGGGGCGCGGCCATGCCGAACGGCTGATCCCGATGATCGGCGAATTGCCCGGCGGCGGGCGCGCCGATGCGATCGTCGTCGATGTCGGCCCCGGCAGCTTCACCGGCGTGCGCGTCGGGCTCGCTGCCGCGCGCGGACTGGCGATCGGCTGGGGCGTGCCGGCGAGCGGCTATTCGTCGCTCGCGCTCATCGCCGGCGCCGCCTTTGCCGGCGATCCGGGGCTCGACCGGCTGGCGGTCGTGCTCGAAGGCGGGCATGGCGAACTGTTCGTCCAGGGTTTTGCCGCCGGCCCGTTCCGCGAGACCGATCCGCTGGTGTCGCTGCGGCCCGACGCCGTCCTGGCGGCGCTCGACGGGCGCGTCGCGATCGGCAGCGGCGTCCGCCATCTGGCCGCATTGTCGGACGGGCTCGATCTGCGCGAGGCATTGCCGCGCGCCGCCGATGCGGTGCTGCTCCCCGCTGCCGGTGCCGCCCTGCCGCCGCGCCCGATCTATGGCCGCGCCCCCGATGCACGGACGCTGGCGGAACGGGGCCTGGCCCCCGCGGGGGGACAATGAGCATGGTCCTGCCCGCGATCGAACTGCGCGAAGGCGGGGTGCATGATCTGCCCGCCGTCGACCGGATCATGCGGACCGCGTTCGATCCACTTTACGGCGAGGCATGGACCACCGCTCAGTGCATGGGGATGATGGCGCTTTCGGGCGTGTGGCTGGTGATCGCGCGCCACGAAGGCGTCGATTGCGGCTTCGCGATGGCGCGATCGATGCTCGACGAAGCTGAGTTGCTGCTGCTGGCGACTCAGCCCGCGATGCGCCGGCGCGGCGTGGGCGGCGCCTTGTTGCGTGCGGTTATTGCCGAAGCGCAACACCGCGGCGCAGTTACCGTTCATCTTGAAATGCGGGCGAACAACGACGCAGTCCAGCTATACCAGCGCGAAGGCTTTGAAAAAGTGGGGCGACGCCCCGGCTATTATCGCGGGACTAACGGCCGGTCGTTCGATGCTCTCACTTTGGCACGCCGCCTTTGACAAATTTTTGCAGAACTGAGTAGTGCCTGACTTGCTATTTGTCATACTTCGCACGATAGGGTCGATTCAGGCGACACGCTGATAGTCGCCGATATATGGGTCGAAAGGAATATCATGGAAATTTCATCTGACGTTCAGGAAACGCTCGTCTCGCTGACCGCCGATATTGTCGCTGCGCACGTCAGCAATAACAGCGTCGCGGTTTCGGACCTTCCCCAGCTCATCCAGAACGTACATGGCGCGCTGACCGGTCTCGGCACGGCGCCGGCGGAACCCGAAGTCAAGCAGGAGCCGGCGGTTTCGGTTCGCGCCTCGGTGAAGCCGGACTATATCGTCTGCCTCGAAGACGGTAAGAAGCTGAAGATGCTGAAGCGTCACCTGATGACCCATTATCAGATGACCCCGGAACAGTATCGCGCCAAGTGGAACCTGCCGGCCGACTATCCGATGGTCGCCCCGAACTATGCCGAGCAGCGCCGCACCCTGGCGAAGAAGATCGGCCTCGGCACCAAGCGTCGCAAGACCCGCTGATCCCGCAAGGCGATCGCGCCTGACGATCATATTCGGCGCCGGCCCGGGCCATGCCCGTGGCCGGCGTTTTGCGTTCGATCAATGACGGTGATCTGAACGCATGGCCTTTTCCCCGGCCGCTAATGGCGTTACATCGCGCGCATGGCTCGAAAGATCGATCTCGAAGCGCTGTGCCACGAAAAGGGTCTGCGCATCACCGAACAGCGCAAGGTGATCGCGCGCGTTCTCTCCGATGCGGAGGACCATCCCGATGTCGAGAAGGTGTATGAGCGGGCGGCGGCGATCGATCCGGGCATCTCGATCGCGACCGTGTATCGCACCGTCCGGCTGTTCGAGGAGGCGGGCATTCTCGACCGCCACGATTTCGGCGACGGCCGCGCCCGCTACGAGCCTGCGCCTGAGGCGCATCACGATCACCTGATCGACGTCGAATCGGGCAAGGTGATCGAATTCGTCGATCCCGAGCTCGAACTGCTCCAGAAGCAGATCGCGGAACGGCTGGGCTTCCGGCTGGTCGATCACCGCATGGAGCTCTACGGGGTTGCGCTCGACCGCAAGAACTGAGCGGGCGGCCGTCCGCCGCGAGGCGGCGGCCGAAGGCATCCCGACCCGGCTGAACTTCGCCGAGCAGGCGCGGATGTGGTTCCGCGTGCTGCGGCTGGTGATCGCGCTGCTGGTGCATGTGCCGCTCCATTATCTGTTCCGGCTGCTGCATCTGCCGTCGCCCTGGCCGCGGCTGTTCCTGGCGAGCGCAGCGCGGATCAGCGGCGCGCGCGTGCGGCGGGTGGGCACGCCGCTCCGGCGCGACGTCTTCTACGTCTCGAACCATCTGAGCTGGATCGACATCCTTGCGCTCGGCGGAGCCAGCGGCACCGCCTTCGTCGCCAAGGCGGAGATCGGCGCCTCCCCGCTGGTCGGCTGGCTCGCGGGACTCAACCGCACCGTCTATGTCAAGCGCGAGAACCGGATGGGTGTGGCCGCGCAGATCAACGAGCTGCGCGAGGCGCTGGCCGAGAACTGGGCGATCACGGTGTTCCCCGAAGGCACCACCACCGACGGCCGATCGCTGCTGCCGTTCAAAACGCCGATGCTGCGCGTGCTGGAGCCGCCGCCGGCGGGCGTGCTCGTCCAGCCGGTGATGCTCGATTACGGCGCAGTGGGCGAGGACATCGCCTGGATCGGGCAGGAGCGGGGGCTGAACAACGCCCGGCGCGTGCTGGCGCGACCGGGCGGCTTCCGCCTCGACGTCCATTTCCTGGAGCCGTTCGATCCGCGCGACTTTGCCGGGCGAAAGGCGATTGCCGCCGAATGCCGGCGCCGGATCGAGGCGGCGCTGGTCTCCGCGCATGGCGAGCCGCTGCGGCCGTTCCGCTTCGCCGACGAGCCGATCGGCTATCGTCCGGCGGCGGGATAAGTCCGGGGCTTATTCTCGCCGGCTTCCCGCGCTATAGCGCCGCCGATCATGACCAGTCCCAAGACCTTTCACGTCAAGTCCTATGGCTGCCAGATGAACGTCTATGACGGCGAGCGCATGGGCGAACTGATGGCGGCGCAGGGCCTGACGCCGGCCGATGCCGATGCTGCCGATCTCGTCGTTCTCAACACCTGCCATATCCGCGAAAAGGCCACTGAAAAGGTCTATTCGGAAATCGGCCGTCTCAAGCTGCGCGAAAGCGGCAAGCCGATGATCGCGGTTGCCGGATGCGTGGCGCAGGCCGAAGGGGCGGAGATTGCGCGCCGCGCGAAGATCGATGTCGTCGTCGGGCCACAGGCCTATCACAACCTGCCCGATCTCGTCGAACAGGCGGCGGCGGGCAAGCCGGCGCTCGATACCGACATGCCGGTGGTCAGCAAGTTCGGTCGTTTGCCCGCGCGGCGAAAGGTATCGCCCAGCGCGTTCCTGACGGTGCAGGAAGGCTGCGACAAATTCTGCACCTATTGCGTGGTGCCCTATACACGCGGCGCCGAGATCAGCCGCCCGTTCGCGGCGATCGTCGACGAAGCGAAGGCGCTGGTCGATGCCGGCGCGCGCGAGATCACGCTGCTGGGCCAGAACGTCAACGCTTGGTCCGACGATGAAGGTCGCGGCCTCCACGATCTGATCGTCGCGATCGACCGGATCGAGGGGCTGGCGCGCATCCGCTATACCACCAGCCATCCCAACGACATGACCCAGGGTCTGATCGACGCGCATCGCGACGTCGAAAAGCTGATGCCCTACCTCCATTTGCCGGTGCAGGCGGGCAGCGACCGCATCCTCAAGGCGATGAACCGCAGCCACACGCGCGATTCGTACCTGCGGATCATCGACCGGGTTCGCGCCGCGCGTCCCGATATCGCGATTTCTGGCGATTTCATTGTCGCCTTCCCCGGCGAGACCGATGCCGAGTTCGAGGAGACGCTCGGGATCGTCGACGCGGTCGGCTATGCCCAGTGCTACAGCTTCAAATATTCGCCGCGCCCCGGCACGCCGGCGGCCGAATGGGCGGATCAGTGCCTGCCCGACGCCGTGGCCGACGATCGGTTGCAACGGCTCCAGGCGGCGCTGGGACGGCATTCGCGGGCATTCAACGAGGCGAGCGTCGGCCGGCGCTGCGCCGTGCTGATCGAGCGGGTGGGGCGGCGACCCGGACAGATGATCGGCAAGACCCCGTGGCTGCAATCGGTGCATCTCGAAACCGATGCGCCGATCGGTGCACTGGTGACGGTCGAACTGGTCAGCGCCGGCCCCAATTCGCTCGCCGGCCGCGCGCTCGAACAGGCGATCGCTTGAGGGCCTGCCGCGCTGCCGTCTCGCGGGTTGTGTCGTAACGGGACGGCGCCGGGCGCGCTTCCTCTGATTTTTGCCCGGTTGCGCCGTCGGTTAGGCGGTGTCTGTCGCAAAGCCGTCATCCCAGCCGTGCAAGCCGGTGCTCCAACCGACAGGGGATATTAACCATGCGATTCGCATATATTGCGGCCATTGCCGCCACGCTTTCGGCTGCACCGGCGCTGGCGCAGACCAGCGAGACGGTCGAAGTCGTCTCCGGGCCCACTGGCATGCGCGCCGTGACGGTCGCGGCCTATGACCCGCTGGGCCAGAGCTTCACCGCCTTTGCCCAGCACCTGACCTCGTTCGGTTTCCAGTTCGAGGCGCTCAACCCTTCTTCGGCGAACACGCCGATCACCTATCAACTGCTCGCCGGCGAAGGCTTTGGCGGTTCAGTCGTCACCAGCGGAACGTTCACGCTCCCAGACTCGATCAACAACCGAACTGCGACCTGGTTCGATTTCGATCTCACCGGCACCGATGTCGTGGTGGGCAACCGGTATACGATGGTGATCTCGACCGGCAGCTATCGCAATGCGGTGGTGCTGGGGCCGGAAGTGAACATCTACACCGGCGAAGTGCTGGGGGGCGATGTCTATGCCGGTGGTACCGCGCTGTTCCAGGCGAGCAATCAGCCGTATAGCGGCTTCTGCGCCTCATCCGGCACCTGCGATCTCAATTTCCGCGTCTCGGGCTATAACGATGTCGCCTCGGGCGTGCCCGAACCGGCCAGTTGGGCGATGATGATCGGCGGCATCGGCCTCGCCGGCGCCGCCCGCCGCCGTCGCCTCCGCGTCGCCGCGTTCGCCTGACGATCGAAAGGGGGGCTGCCGGCCGGCGGCCCCCTCAATGGCGGCCGCGCCGCTACCGATCGAGAAAGCAATCGAGCGCGTCGGCATAGCGGCGCCAGTGATCGAGGCCGTCGCGAAAGATCGGCTGGCGAACCTGATCGCCGCTCGGCGTGCGCACGGGACGGCGCGTTTCCCAGAAGCGCAGGCATGCCGGATCGAACGGCAGGCCCAGCCAGTCGAGCAACGCGCGGACCTCGCGCTCCGTATCGTCGACCAGCGCGGCATAGTCGACGCGCTGGACAAAGCCCGGCAACACCGCGTCCCACAGCGCCATCGTCGCCTCATAATGGCGGTAGTGCGCGGCGATGTCCTCCAGCCGCCAGGCATAGCCGTGCCCGCTCGCGAAATTCTGCTTGAAGATCGAAAAGCCGCAGCCGGGCAGGTCGCGCCGCACGTCGATCACCCTGGCATGGGGCAGGACCGTGCGGATCAGGCCGACATGGCGGAAATTGGCAGGCAGCTTGTCAATGAAGAACGGCGTGCCGGCGCGCCGCTGGCAGCGGGTTCGCGCCAGATAGGCCTCGCCGATGCGCCGCAACTCGGCCGCAGGCAGGTCGGCGAGCAGGGCGGGATAGGGGCGTCGCCGTGCCGCACCGGCCAGTGCGAGGTCGCGCGCCAGATCGGGCAGGTCGCCCAGCTCGCGCGTCGCCTCGATCGCCGGGTGGCTGGCCAGGATCTGTTCGACCAGCGTCGAGCCCGATCGCGGTAGGCCGACGATGAAGATCGGATCGGCATCGGGCGCCCCCTGGCCGTCGCGCGCGGCGAAGAAATCGGGGGTGAACAGTGCCCGGTCGGCGGCCAGCGCCGCAGCGGCAGCGGCGGCATCATAGGGCGGCAGCGTCGTCGCCTTCAGCCCGTTCGCCTCGCGATAGGCGGCGAAGGCGGCCGGCGCATTATCGTCCTGCTCGCGCGCGCGGCCGAGCGCGAACAGCGCGTCGGCGCGGACGGCATCGGCCAGGTCTCCGCGCGCGACGAGCGCCTCGATTGCGGCGGTGTCGTCGGCGGTGAAGCGAAAGGCCTTCATGTCCGCCAGTGCCCACCAGGCATCGCCGGCGGCCGGATCGATCGCCAGCGCGCGCCGATAGGCGGTCGCCGCGCCATCGGCGTCGCCCAGCGTCTTGCGGACATGCCCCAGCGCCACCCAGGCGCCCGCGCGCGCCGGTGTTGTCGCGAGGATCGCCTCCCACGCCGCCAGCGCGCCGGCATAGTCGCCGCTGCGTTCGAGCATCGCGGCGTGCAGCGACTGGAAACCGGGCACATCGGGCCGTCGTGCCAGCCGCTTGGCAACGGCGTCGAGCGCGGTGGCGGGCGGCAGACGGTGCAGCAATTCGGCCAGGCTCCGCCATGCGGCCTCGAAGCCGGGCGCCATTTCGAGCGCGGCGTCGAGCATCTTCATCGCTTCGCTGTGGCGACCGGTGGCGGTGGCGATGCGTGCCATCAGGTGGAGCGCGGCAAGGTCCGTCGGCTCGGCGGCAAGGCGGGGTGCCAGCAGCGAATAGGCGAATTGCGGCCGCCCCTCGGCAAAGGCGCGCTCGGCCTCGAGTTGCTTGGGCGCGCCTGCCGACAGGGCGAGCGCGCGCAAATGGGCATCGTTCGCCGCTGCCCGTTCGCCTGCCCCATGAAGGGCGTTGCCCAGCGCCCGCCACGCCGCCGCCGCGTTCGGCTGCAGGCGTGTCGCCTCGCGCAAGGCACCGATCGCACTTCTGAAATCACGTTCCGAAAGCCGCGCGCGGCCTGCGGTCAGCGCGGCGTCGAAATCGGGCGGCGGGGCAGTCATGGTCATCGCCCGCGATGATCGGCGGCGTCGCGCATGGCTGTCAACGAAAGAACGGGCATCGTTCGTCCCGCCCTGAGCACCCGTCGCAATATCGTCGTCGGTCGCATCTACCCCCTGTGCAGCGCGCGCTTGGTCTGCCATCCTGATCCCGATCATGCGCAACGGAACCTCCGCATCTTGCCAGGGTTTGCCCAGCTCGGGCGACGTGTCGCGCTGCATCGCCCCCAGCATCGAAAGGACCGCATGAGCCGCAAGCCTGTCCCCGCCCAATCGGGCGAGCGTTCCCGGGTCGAGGTGAATTTCGATAAGCCGCAGCTGCTGCCGCAGCTGTTCGGCGAATTCGACGCCAATCTGCTGATGCTGGAGGAGCGGCTGGGCGTGTACATCCACGCGCGCGGCCAGCGCGTCGTGATCGAGGGCACGGCCGAGGCGGTCGCGCATGCGCGCGAGGTGCTTCAGGAACTGCACAGCCGCGTGATCCGCGGCGAATCGGTCGATGGCGGGCTGATCGATGCGGTGATCGCGATGTCGAGCGAGCCGATGTTCACCGGCATCGTCCGCGCCGAGGCGCCGGGCGGCCCCCAGCCTTCGGTGATGATCCGCACGCGCAAGAAGACGATCGTGCCGCGATCGGTGACGCAGACGCACTATATGCGCGAGCTCGCCTCGAACGATCTGATCTTCGCGCTCGGACCGGCGGGCACCGGCAAGACCTATCTCGCCGTCGCGCAGGCGGTGGCGCAGCTGATTTCGGGCAGCGTCCAGCGGCTGATCCTGTCGCGTCCGGCGGTGGAGGCGGGCGAACGGCTCGGCTTTCTGCCCGGCGACATGAAGGAAAAGGTCGATCCCTATCTCCGCCCGATCTACGACGCGCTCTATGACTGCCTGCCCGCCGAACAGGTCGAGCGGCGGATCGCGAGCGGCGAGATCGAGATCGCGCCGATCGCCTTCATGCGCGGCCGCACGCTCTCCGAAGCGTTCGTGATCCTCGACGAGGCCCAGAACACCACGCCGATGCAGATGAAGATGTTCCTCACCCGCTTCGGTCAGGGCAGCCGGATGGTGATCTGCGGCGATCCCAACCAGACCGATCTGCCCGGCGGCCCGCGCACCTCCGGCCTCAACGATGCGGTCGATCGGCTCGAAGGCGTCGAGGGCATTTCGATGGTCCGGTTCGGCATCGGCGATGTCGTCCGCCACCCGATCGTCGGCCGCATCGTCGCGGCCTATGAGGGCGCTGGTTGAACGCCGGGATATCCCGACCTACATTGGGATATCCCATCGGAGACGCGCCTTGGCATCGCTCTACATCAAGGATCCGGACACCGCCGCGCTCGCCGCTGAGGTGGCGGCTGCGCTCGGCACCACCAAGACCGAGGCGGTGCGCGACAGCCTGTTGCGGCGCAAGGCGGAGATCGAGGCGAAGGGACGCGCGCAGGACGTGCTGCGCAAGCTCGATGCCCATCGCCGCGCCCACCCCCTGCCGCCGGCGACCGGGCTGCCGGCCGACAAGGCCTTTTTCGACGAGCTGTGGGGCGAGGCTTGACGCTGTTTGTCGACGCATCGGCGATGGTCGCGATCATCGCCGAAGAACCCGAACGTGATCGGCTGGTGGTCGAGGCGGTCGAAGGCGCGCCTTCGCTATGGTCGCCGATGGCTGCGTGGGAAACCGTTGCAGCGCTCTCGCGTTCGCGCGAAATGGATATTTCCGCCGCACGCCGGGAAGCAGGGCTCTATGCCGAACAGCTCGGGCTCACGCTGGTGCCAATCGGCGCACGCGAACTGGAGCTGGCGCTCGATGCCTATCAGCAGTTCGGCAAGGGCCGGCATCCCGCCGGACTCAACATGGGCGATTGCTTCGCCTATGCCTGCGCCAAAGCCCATGATGCGCGCCTGCTCTACAAGGGCGACGATTTCTCCAAGACGGACCTCGCCTGATGCTCGACGTTGCCGCCATCACCGAATCGCCCTGGCCGGACGGCGACTGGGAAGCGCTTGCCCTGCGCGCCGCCGACGCGGCGATCGCGGAGACGCCCTATGCCGAATGGCGCGGCTGGCCGACCGCGGTGGAAGTCGCGGTGCGCTTCACCAGTGACGATGAAGTCCATACGCTCAATCGCCAGTATCGCGACAAGGACAAGCCGACCAACGTGCTGTCCTTCCCGATGATTCAGCCCGATCTGCTCGAAGCGGTGACGCAGAACAGCGACGATGGCGAAGTGCTGCTGGGCGATATCGTGCTTGCCCACGGCGTCTGCGCCGCCGAGGCGGAGGAACGAGGTATTTCGGTGGCCGATCATGCAACGCACCTGATTGTCCACGGCATGCTCCATCTGCTAGGCTATGATCATATGGGGGATGCGGAAGCCGAAGCGATGGAGGCGATGGAGCAGGCTGCAATGGCTGCCCTGAACCTGCACGACCCCTATCCCGTGCGCGAGGATTGACGACCAACATGCCCGAGGGCCCCAGTACCGGCTCGCCTGACCATCAACCCGAAAGCGGCGGCATATGGCGCGGATTGCGCGCCTTGCTGTTCGGCGAGGAGCATGGCGAAACGCTGCGCGACCGCCTGGAAGAGGCGATCGACGAGCATCAGGATGACGGCCGGCGCGGCCCGGCCGGCGATCTCGCCCCGGTCGAGCGCCAGATGCTCAAGAACCTGCTGCACTTCGGCGAGCGCGATGCCGGCGATGTCGGCGTGCCGCGCGCGGACATCATCGCGGTCGAGGAGCAGACGAGCTTCGCCGATCTCGTCCATCTCTTTGCCGAGGCGGGGCACAGCCGCCTGCCGGTCTATCGCGAGGAACTCGATACGATCATCGGCATGGTCCATATCAAGGACGTGTTCGAGATCCTGGCCAAGGGCGTGCCGCACCCGCCGAGCATCACCGGGCTGATCCGCCAGCCGCTCTATGTGCCGCAATCGATGGGCGCGCTCGATCTGCTCGCGCAGATGCGGGTGAAGCGCACGCATCTCGCCATCGTGCTCGACGAATATTCGGGCACCGAGGGGCTGATCACGATCGAGGACCTGATCGAAGAGATCGTCGGCGAGATCGAGGACGAGCATGACGAGGCGCCGCCGATGCTGATCGTTCCGATCGACGGCGGCGGCTGGGAAGCCGATGCCCGCGCTGAGCTGGAGGATGTCGCCGAGACGGTCGACCCGCGGCTGGCCGAGGTGGAGGAGGATGTCGATACGATCGGCGGTCTCGCTTTCGTGCTCGCCGGTCATGTGCCGGCGGTCGGCGAATGCCTGGCGCATGACAGCGGCTGGACGCTCGAGGTGATCGACGCCGACGAGCGCAAGGTGAACCGCCTGCGCCTCCATCCGCCCGAGATGCGGGTCGAAGACGCGGCCTGAGCGCCGCGTCTTACCCTGCCAGCCCGATCAGGCTGATCTGCCGGCCGTAATCGGGCTCGCCGCGATGCGTCGCGCGGCGGAAGCTGAAGAAGCGGCGCTCGTCGGCATAGGTATCGAGCCCCAGCGCCTCGATCGTGCGCAGTCCGGCCAGCGCCAGGCGGTGGACGACATAGGCCTCCAGGTCGAACTGGAAATGATTGGACCCGCCATCGGCGAAGAAGCGTTCGTTGGCCGGATCCTGCTCGGCGAAGCGGCGGAAGAAGCCGGTATCGACCTCATAGCTGGCGCGGGCGATGCACGGGCCGATCGCGGCGGCGATCCGATCGCGGCGCGCGCCCAGCGATTCCATCGCCGCGATCGTCGAATCGGTGACGCCGCCGATCGCGCCCTTCCAGCCGGCATGGGCGGCGGCGACCACGCCCGCCTCGCGGTCGGCGAACAGCACCGGCGCGCAATCGGCGGTGAGGATGCCCAGCACCAGCCCCGGCCGGTTCGTCACCAGCGCGTCGGCGCGGGGGCGCAGCGCCTCGTCAAACGGCTCGATCACCGTCACCGCATCGGCCGAATGGACCTGATAGACGGTGACCAGCCGGGCACCGGGCAGCACCGCCTCGACCGCGCGGCGACGGTTTTCGGCGATGGCCTCGGGATCGTCCTGGGACCCGGTGCCGGTGTTGAGCCCTGCGACCACGCCTGTCGAAACGCCGCCGGTGCGGCCGAGAAAGCCGTGCGCCACGCCCTCCAGCGCCCGCGCGCGGATCGCCTCCACCCCGCTCACAGCGCCAGCCGCATCAGCCGATCCTCGTCGGCGTGACTGCCCACCATGAAGGCATAGGGTCCCTGGTCCTCGAAGCCGTAGCGCTGGTAGAAGCGCTTGGCGCGGTGATTGTCGACATAGACCGAAAGCCACAGCTCGGTGGCCCCGCGTCCGCGTGCGGTGGCGAGCGCCCAGTCCATCAATGCCTGGGCGGCGCCGCTCCCTTTGGCGCGCTCGCGCAGATAGAGCTGGCGCAGCTCGATCGCCGGCCCCTCGGGGGTTGCGGGCAGGCTGATCGGCCCGAGCCTGCAATAGCCCGCGATGCCCTCTGCATCCTCGATCACGCGGAAGGCAAACGCCGGATCGGCCAGTTCCTCGGCCCAGCCCTCGACCGTGAACCGGCCGAGGAAGCTGGCGAGGTCCTCCGGCGCATAGAGATGCCCGAAGGTCGCCGCGAAGCTCTCGCGGAAGAGCGCGTCGATGGCGGCCGCGTCGGCGGGAGTGGCGTCGCGGAAGATCATGCGAACCCCGCCGGCACCGGCCAGCCCGGCGCGGTGAGCGCGATCACCTTGAACAGCGATCCCATCTGGTCCCCCGCCACCAGCCGGTTGCGATCGGCGGCGATCGCGTCGCCGCGCTCGGGCGCCGTGCGGGCGAGCGCGCGAGCGCGATCGTCGATGCCCAGCGCCTTCAGGAAATCGCCCTGAGTCACCGGGCCGTGGACGGTCAGCCCCTCGGCCTCGGCGGCTTCCTTGAGCGTGCCGAAATCGACATGCGCGGTCAGGTCCGCCTCACCCGGCGTGTCGAACGGGTTGGCAAAGGCGTGGCCGCGCACCGCCTGCAACGTGTCGCCGATCGCCGGGCCTTCATAGCCATAATCGACGATCAGCGCGGCGCCACCCTGCGCCAGCAGCCGCTGGGCGAGGGCGCGGAGCAGCGAGACGCTGGCGGGTGAGGTCTCCAGGATCGATCCAGGTGCGGCGTCGCGCAGCGCCTCCGGGATCACCGGATCGAAACCGCGATCGCCGGTCACCGGCAGGAACAGCGTGTCCTGGCAGGCGACCAGTCGCTCGCGCCAGCCCTGCGCGGTGCGGACCAGCTGGCGGATCGGCAGCGCGTCGAAAAATTCATTGGCGACGACGAGCAGCGGCGCGTCTTCCGGCAGACCGACCGGATCGAGATGCCATTCGGCCTGCGGCACGCGTTCTTTCTGCGCCGCGCGCAGCACCGGGCTCGCTTCCAGGAAATCGACCGGCGGCGTGAACCCCGCCCTGGCCATCGCCCGCAGCGCATCCGCCGCCAGCGTGCCCCGGCCGGGACCGAACTCGACAAAGCGCGCCGCATCCGGCCGCCCGGCGCGGTCCCACAGATCGGCGAGCCACAGGCCGATCAGCTCGCCGAACATCTGGCTGATCTCGGGTGCGGTCGTGAAATCGCCGCGCGCGCCCAGCGGATCGCGGGTCGCGTAATAATGCGCGTTCGCCGCGCCCATGAACTGCGAGAGCGGGATCGGCCCGGCCAGCGTGATCGCCCGCGCCAGCCGCTCGGGCAGCGCAGGCTCGGCGGCGTTGTCGCGGGCCTCGCCGGGGGCTGCGTTCAGGGGATTGTCGCTCGCCATCGCCGGCCGCTCAGGCGACGCTTTCGCCGACGATCGGCTCGACGCGCTTGCGCCGCTTCGCCGCGGTCGCGATCAGCCAGATGCCGCCCGCGATCATTGGCAGGCACAGCCACTGGCCCATGTGCAGCCCGGTCAGGTCGACCAGCCACACCAGCTGGCGATCGGGCTCGCGGAAGAATTCAACGAAGAAGCGGGACAGCCCATAGCCGAGCAGGAAGATGCCGACCAGCTTGCCCGGCTGGTAACGCGCATCGGTGCGCCAGAAGAAGAACCACAGGACGAGGAACAGCAGGATGCCCTCCAGCCCCGCCTCATACAGCTGGCTGGGGTGGCGGGCCGGCTCGGGAATCCCGGCGCCCACCGTGCCGCTGAACACGATCGCCCAAGGCACGTCGGCGGGCTTGCCCCACAATTCGCCGTTCACGAAATTCGCCAGCCGCCCGAAGAACAGGCCGAACGGCGCGCAGCAGGCGACATAGTCATGGATGCGCAGCCAATCCAGCTTGTGCTGCCGCGCCAGCCAGATGATCGCAAGCGACGTGCCGAGCACGCCGCCGTGGAAGCTCATGCCGCCTTCCCACAGCATCAGCACCTGGAGCGGGCTTCTCAGCATTTCGGGGGCGTAGAACAGCACATAGCCGATCCGCCCGCCCAGGATGATGCCCAGCGTGGCATAGAAGACCAGATCGTCGGCATGGCGCCGCGCCATCGGCGCACCCGGCGCCGCGAGCAGCCGCATCAGATAGAACCAGCCGAGCAGAATGCCGCTGATATAGGCCAGCGAATACCATTTGATCTGGAAGAACCCCAGATTGATCGCGACCGGATCGAGATGCAGGTCCGCGAAATGAAGATGGCCGCCGGCAGCGGCGAGCAGGGTGGGCAGCACGATCGAACGATCCCCGACTGGAGCAACAGCGGCGGCGATAGAGCCAAATGCCGGCAAACCCAAGTGCGAACACGCCGACCCAAAGGGCGGCTGGCGTCGCGCCGCGCCCCGCGATAGAGCGACGCGATGGCTCGCGAAACCGCAGGAAAGATCCGGCTCGATCGCCGCCGGCTGCTGATCGGCGCCGGTGCGGGGGGCGGGTTGCTCGTCGCCTGGGCGGTCTGGCCGCGCGACTATCGCCCCAACCTTACCGCCGCGCCGGACGAAACATTGTTCGGCGCGTGGATCAAGATCGGCACCGATGGCCATGTCACGGTGGCGGTGCCCCAGGCGGAAATGGGGCAGGGCGTCTATACCGCGCTTCCCCAGATCGTCGCCGACGAACTCGGCGCCGACTGGCGGCAGATCGGCGTCGAGGCCGCGCCGCTCAACCCGCTCTATGCCAATCCGCTGGCGGCGGCGACGCTGTTCGAACTCGCGCTCGGCGGCCTGCCCGAGGCGCTTCAGGCGACCCATGCGGCGCGCGCCGGGCTGGTGCTCACCAGCTGCTCCACCTCGGTGCGGAATTTCGAGGATCAGCTGCGCCAGGCGGGCGCCGCGGCGCGCATCCTGCTGTGCAAGGCGGCGGCGCGGCGCTGGGGCACCGACTGGCAGTCGTGCGGCACGGCGGGCGGCGCGGTGATCCGCGGCAACCAGCGGCTCGGCTTCGGTGCGCTGGCCGCCGCCGCCGCCGAAGAAAGCGTCCCCGCCCAGCTGCCGCTGCGCGGCGGCGAGGGCGGGCGGCTTTATGGCAGCCCGCTGCCGCGGCTCGACGCGCCGGCCAAGGTGGATGGCAGCGCCAATTTCGCCGCCGATGTGCGCCTGCCGGGCATGGTCTATGCCTCGGTCCGGCAGGGGCCGATCGGCGATATCGAACTGGTCCATGCCGATCAGGCGGCGGCGAACCGGGTTCGCGGCGTGCTCAAGATCGTCACCACGCGCGACTGGGTTGCTGCGGTCGCGACCAACTGGTGGGCGGCCAATCGCGCGGTGGAGGCGATGCGCCCGCGCTTCCGGCGGCCCGCCGAAATGGTCAATGACGACACGATCGACACGGCGCTCGACGTCGCGCTGAACGGCGATGGCGTGCGGATCGACTCGCAGGGCGATCTTTCGGCCGATTTCCGGGACGCGCGCGTCGTCACCGCCGACTATCGCGTCGGGCTGGCGCCGCACGCCCCGCTCGAGCCGATGACCTGCACCGCCTCGCTGGTGGACGGCCGGCTGTCGCTCTGGTTGCCCACCCAGGCGCCGGGGCTGGCGCGCAAGGCGGCCGCCGACGCGCTGGGGATCGATGTCGCGCGCGTGATCGTCCATCCGATGCTCGGCGGCGGCTCGTTCGGCGCCAAGCTCGAACATGACGCCGCGGTCCAGGCGGCGAAGATCGCCGAGGCGGTCGAGCGGCCGGTGCAGCTCACCTGGTCGCGCGACGAGGATCTGCGGCGCGATCGCTTCCGCCCGGCGGCGGCGGGGCGGCTCACCGCGAAGCTGGGTGCGCAGGGCACGGTCACGGGCTGGCTGGCGAAGATCGCCGCGCCCGAAACCGGCCGTGAACTCGCCCGCCGGCTGCTCGGGGGCGATCCGGTGGTCGCCGCGTCGCTCGCCCTGCCCGGCGGCGGGGATCGATCGGCGGTCAGCGGCGCGCTGCCGCCCTATGCGATTCCCAATGCGGCGATCGACCATCACGCCGCCGAGATCGGCGTGCCGACCGGCTATTGGCGCTCGGGTGCACACAGCTACACCTGTTTCTTCACCGAAAGCTTCATCGACGAACTCGCGCACGTCGCCAATCGCGATCCGCTGTCGTTCCGTATGGCGATGCTCGGCGATCAGCCCCGGCTGGCGCGCTGCCTGCAGACGGTGGCGCAGCTCGGCGGCTGGCAGGGCGGCGAGCCGGGCAGCGGCCAGGGCATCGCCGCGCATGCCTTTCGCGGTTCCTATATCGCGCTGCTGGCGGAGGCGCATCTCAGCCCCCAGCGCGAAGTGGTGGTGGACCGGCTGGTCGTCGGCGTCGATTGCGGGCGCGTGGTCAATCCAGAGCTGGTGCGCCAGCAGATCGAGGGCGGGCTGATCTTCGGCCTGGCCGCGGCGATCGGCGCACGCACCGGCTTCACCGAAAATGTGGCGGATGTGCAGGGCATCGCCGATCTCGGCCTGCCGACGCTCGCCTCGACGCCGGAGATCACGGTGGAAATCATCCGCAGCGGCTCCGATCCCGGCGGGGTCAGCGAACTCGCGGTGCCGGTCGTAGCACCCGCAGTCGCCAATGCGCTGCAAACCGCAACCGGCACGCGCTTTCGCCGGCTTCCTCTGTTATCGGACGTTGAATGACGCTTCCCCCCAATCATCCCCCGGTCGCACCGGCCTGCGTCGGCGTGCTCCTCATCAATCTGGGGACGCCCGATTCGCCGGACGTCGGGGCGGTGAAGCGCTATCTGGCCGAATTCCTGTCCGATCGCCGCGTCGTCGAAATCCCGCCATTGCTGTGGCAGCCGATCCTGCGCGGCATCATCCTGCGCACCCGCCCCAAGAAATCGGCGCACGCCTATTCACAGGTGTGGCGCGAGGACGGATCGCCGCTCGCCGCGTTCACCCGCGCGCAGGCGGTGGCGCTGCAGGGCGCGTTCGGGCCGGGCGTGATCGTCGATCATGCGATGCGCTATGGCCGGCCGGCGATCGCCGAGCGGCTCCAGGCACTGAAGGATCAGGGCTGCAACCGGATCCTGGTCGCGCCGCTCTATCCGCAATATTGCGCTGCGACGACGGCGACCGCCAACGACGCCGCCTTCTCCGCGCTGGCGGCGATGCGCTGGCAGCCGGCGCTCCGCACGCTGCCGCCCTATCATGACGATCCCGCCTATATCGGCGCGCTCAAGGACAGCGTCGAGGCCGGGCTGGCCGGGCTCGATTTCGTGCCCGACGCGATCATCACCAGCTTTCACGGCATGCCCGAACGGACGCTGGAACTGGGCGACCCCTATCATTGCCATTGCCAGAAGACCGCGCGCCTGCTCGGCGAGGCGCTGGGGCGCGAGGTGATCGTCACCTTCCAGTCGCGCTTCGGCCGCGCCAAATGGCTCGAACCGGCGACCGATACGACGCTGGAGGCGCTGCCCGGGCGCGGCGTCCGCCGGGTCGTGGTGATCGCGCCGGGCTTCTCTGCCGATTGCCTCGAGACGCTCGAGGAAATCGCGATTCGCGGCCGCGAGACCTTTGTCGAATCTGGCGGCACCGATTTCGCATATTTGCCTTGTCTCAATGATAGTGCGTTGGGCATGAGGATGTTGCGCCAGTTGGTTGCGCGCGAACTTTCAGGCTGGATTGAGACCGCCCAGCCATAGCGTTCTAGAGACCAGGAGAGGAAGATATGGCACGAGTTGCGATCGTCACCGGCGGAACCCGCGGTATTGGTGAAGCGATCAGCCTGGCACTCAAGGACGCGGGCGTCACCGTCGCCGCGAACTATGCGGGCAATGACGAAAAGGCGAAGGCGTTCACCGAACGCACCGGCATCCGCGCATTCAAATGGGATGTGAGCGATTTCGACAGCTGCGCCGCGGGGGTGAAGGCTGTGGAGGAAGAGCTCGGCCCGGTCGACATCGTCGTCAACAATGCCGGCATCACCCGCGACGCGACGCTGCTGCGGATGACGCACCAGATGTGGGAAGACGTGATCCGCACCAATCTGGGCGGCTGCTTCAACATGGCGCACGCGGTGTTCCCGGGCATGCGCGAGCGCAAATGGGGCCGGATCGTCAATATCGGGTCGATCAACGGCCAGGCCGGCCAGTATGGCCAGGTCAACTATGCCGCCGCCAAGTCGGGCATTCACGGCTTCACCAAGGCACTGGCGCAGGAAGGCGCGCGTTTCGGCGTGACGGTGAACGCGATCGCCCCCGGCTATATCGATACCGACATGGTCGCCGCGGTGCCGGCCGACGTGCTGGAGAAGATCGTCGCCAAGATCCCGGTCGGCCGCCTCGGCCAGGCGCACGAGATCGCGCGCGGCGTCGTGTTCCTGTGCTCGGAGGATGGCGGTTTCGTCACCGGATCGACGCTGTCGATCAACGGCGGCCAGCACATGTACTGAGCGGAAAACGAATGGGGGCCGACCCGATGGGCCGGCCCCCAAAGCCTCTCGATACGCTACGCGAGAGCCTGTGTACGCGAACAACACCCGACTTCTAGCCGGGTTCCCTTGATTCTATCCTGAACGGCTTGGTTAGCTGCCGTTCATCTTTTCGGCGCTGGCAGCGGCGGCGCGACCGGCTAAGAGGCGTCATGCGCTTTCGCTTCCGCTACCTGTTCTATCCGCCGGTAGCGTTGGTTGCGCTGTCGCTTTGCGCGTCGGGCAAGGAGCCGCGCATCCCGCTCGACAGCCGCCATCCCGTATTTTCGGCGGTGCGCGTGCCGCTGGCGCCCGGCGATCCGGCCCGCATCGTCGATGGCGCGCTCACCTATCTCGGCGGCGTCCGCCTCAGCAGCCGCGATCTCGGCTTTTCCGGCTTCTCGTCGCTGGCGGTGACCGACGATTCGTTCACGCTGCTCAGCGATCGCGGCAATCTCGTCCGGTTTCGCATGGGCGCGGACTGGCGGCCGTTCGACATCCGCTTTTCCGAATTGCCCAGGGGGCCGGGAATCGCCGCCAGAAAGGGGGACCGCGATACCGAATCGCTCGCACACGATCCCACGACCGGGCGATTCTGGGTTGGGTTCGAAGGTCACAACGTGATCTGGCGCTACAATGCCGGCTTCGCCCGCGGCGAAACCGTGACCTATCCCGCCGCGATGCGCGGCTGGCCGCAAAATGGCGGTGCCGAATCGATGGCGCGGCTGCCCGACGGGCGCTTCGTGGTGATCGGCGAGACGGCACGGCCGCCCGGTCCGGGTCATCGTGGCGAGCGTGCCGTGCTGCTGTTCGGGGATGATCCGACCCGCCGGGGCATCGTGCCCGTCAGCCTTTCCTTCGCGCCGCCGCCCGGCTTCGATCCCAGCGATGCCGCCGCGCTGCCCGACGGCCGCCTGCTCGTGCTGGTGCGCCGCTTCGCGCTGCCGGGGCTGTTCACCGCGCGGCTGATGCTGGTCGATCCGCAGGGCTGGGTGCCGGGCAGCGTGCTGCGCGGCAGGGCGATCGCCGACTTCGCGCCGCCGTTCCAGCACGACAATTTCGAGGGGCTGGCGGTCACCCGCGAGGGCGATTCGCTGATCGTCTGGATGATATCCGACGATAACGAGCAATGGTGGCAGCAGACGCTGCTGCTCAAGTTCCGCCTGACGCTCTGACACGACGAAACCCGCCGCAGCCAGGGGCCGGGGCGGGCATCATCGCGACGTCGCGAACCGATCAGGCGGCGGCAGCGGTACCCGCGGTCGCCTTGCGCACTTCGCGCTTCAGGCGACGGGCGCGCAGCGAGAGGTCCTCGTCACGCGTCTTGAGCAGCCAGTTGTCGAGGCCGCCGACATGCTCCACCGAACGCAGGCCATGCGTCGAAACGCGCAGCCGGACGCCCTTGCCGAGCGCGTCGGACAGCAGCGTGACGTTCTGCAGGTTGGGCAGGAAGGTCCGCTTGGTCTTGTTGTTGGCGTGCGAAACGTTGTTTCCCACCTGCCGGCCCTTGCCGGTCAGTTCGCAAATGCGCGACATCGCTTAATCCTGAGTTGCGGCATACGCCGGAAAGGTCGCGCCGATAGCCTCTATGCGGGGTCCCGTCAACCGATTCACCGAAGCGCGGCGCAACTTGTAGCGCTTTTGCGGCGTTGGTGAAGCGAAATGACAAGGGAGAAGCTGGCATGCGCGCGGTCCTGGCGGTGATTGGAATTCTGGTGCTGATCGTGGTCATGCTGATCGCGCTCGGGATGCTCAATCTCGATATCAATGGCGGCAAGCTGCCCAGCGTTACGGCCGAGACCGGCTCGGTTGCCGTCGGCGAATCGAACACCATGGTGCGCGTGCCCACCGTGGAGATGAAGGAGAAGCAGGTCTCGGTCCCGACGATCGACGTTCAGCCCGCGCCCTCGGCGAGCGCCACGCCGGCGCCGTGAAGCCCGCGCCCGGCCGAATCGCCGCGGCGGCGCTGCTACCGCCGCTCGGCGTCCATCTCGATCGCGGTCCCGGCCGCGCCTTCGGCATCGCCTGCGGGCTGACTTTGCTCGGCTATCTGCCCGGCGCCGGCTACGCGCTGTGGCTGCTGTTCCATCCCGACGCCGGCCCGGCTAGGCAGGGCCATGATCCCGTTTCCTCCAGCGATGCGCGAGGCGCTTGACGCCGCCGCCCGTGCCGCCCGGCAGGGCGAGGTGCCGGTCGGCGCGGTGGTGGTACGGAACGGCGCGGTGATCGCCACCGCCGCCAACGCCCCGCGCGCGCTGCACGACCCCACCGCCCATGCCGAAATCCTCGCGATCCGCGCGGCGGCGGCGGCGCTCGGCCGCGACCGGCTCGACGATTGCGATTTGTGGGTGACGCTTGAGCCCTGCGCGATGTGCGCGGGGGCGATCTCGCATGCGCGGATTGCCCGCCTCTATTATGGGGCGAGCGATCCGAAGGGCGGGGCGGTCGAACATGGCCCGCACTGGTTCGGCCAGCCCACCTGCCATCACCGTCCCGAACTCTATGCCGGGATCGGCGAAGCCGAGGCGGCCGGCCTGCTGCGCGACTTCTTCCGCGCCCGCCGCTGACCGCCCCGGCGCGCCTCAGCGTGCCTCGATCGGCACGATCTTGATTTCGACGCGGCGGTTCTCGGCGCGGCCGGCCTCGGTATCGTTGCTGGCGATCGGCTGCGTCTCGCCGAAGCCGCGCGTGCCGATCCGCCGCGAATCGACGCCGCGCATCGACAGGTAATCGGCGACCGAGCGGGCGCGCCGTTCTGAGAGATCCTGGTTGTACGATTCGCTGCCCTGCGAATCGGTGTGGCCATACACGTCGACCAGCGTCTGGTTATAGTTGCGCAGCACATCGGCCACTTGGTCGAGCGTCGCGCGGAACTGCGGCTGGATCGCCACCTGGTTGGTGTCGAAGGTGACGTTGGACGGCATCCGCAGCAACAGGTCGTCGCCCTGGCGGATCACCTGCACGTCGGTGCCGGCGGTGCGGCGGCGCAGTTCCTGTTCCTGCTTGTCGATATAGGAGCCGACCGCGACGCCGGCGATGCCGCCGATGCCGGCGCCGAGCAGCTTTTCGGTGCGGTCGTTGCGGCCGCCGACCAGATCGCCGAGCAGATAGCCGCCCACCGCGCCGCCAACGCCGCCGATCGCCGCGCGCGAGACGCGCTTCTCGCCGGTCACCGGATCGGTGACGCAGCCGCTCGTCAGCATCATCGCGCCCAGCGCGCCCGCCATCATCGCCTTGCTCGTCAGCTTCATGCCTGTTCCTCCTGCCGTTTTCATTGTCGAAAAAACACGCGCCGCGCAAAGAACGTTCCGGCCCCGCATCCTGTTCGCACGCGGGAGGTTGTGGACCGGGCCTCGCTGCGGATAAGGAGGGCGCTGCATCATGAGCGCACCCTTCCCCTGGATCGATGTCGCGATCATCTTCGTGCTGATCGCCGTCAATGGCCTTTTCTCGATGTCCGAGCTTGCGATCGTGTCGGCGCGCCCGGCCCGGCTGGAGGCGATGGCGCGGGTCGGCAATCGCGGCGCCCGCACCGCGATCGCGCTCGCCGCAGACCCCGGCAAGTTCCTCTCCACCGTCCAGATCGGCATCACGCTGATTGGTATCGTCGCCGGTGCCTATTCGGGCGCCAGCCTCGGCGATCCGGTGGCACAGCGGCTGCAGGCGCTCACCGGGATCGGTGCGGAGATCGCGCACACGCTGGCGATCGCGCTGGTGATCGGGCTCACCACCTTCGCCTCGCTGGTTGCGGGCGAACTCGTGCCCAAGCAATTCGCCCTGCGCTCGCCGGAGGGAATCGCGGTGGTGGTCGCGGTGCCGATGCGCTGGCTGTCCTGGGCGATGGCGCCGATCGTCTGGCTGCTCGATTCGTCGACACAGCTGGTGTTTCGCCTGCTCCGCCTCAAGCGCGATTCGGAGAACCGCGTCACGGCCGAGGAGCTGCACCTGATCGTCGCCGAGGCCACCCGCTCGGGCGTGATCGAGGAACATGAGCGCTCGATCATCTCCGGCGTCGTCCGCCTTGCCGACCGGCCGGTGCGCGAGGTGATGACGCCGCGCACCGAGGTCGACTGGCTCGACGTCGATCTCGACGGCGCGGGCATCCGCGAGGAACTGCTCGCCACGCCGCACACCCGCCTGCCGGTCGCCGAAGGCTCGATCGATTCGGTGATCGGCGTCGTCCAGTCGCGTGACATCGCCGCCGCGCTGTTCCGCGGCGAACCGCTCGATCTGCGCAAGCTGATGCGCCGCGCGCCGGTGCTGCCCGATCAGGTCGACGCGATGGACGCGCTCACCGCGCTGCGCCAGGCCGATGTGCCGATGGGCCTCGTCCATGACGAATATGGCCATTTCGAAGGGATCGTCACGCCGGCGAACCTGCTCGCCGCGATTGCCGGCGAATTCGCCTCCGACGCGGCGCCGGGCGACAACCCCAATATCGTCGAACGCGATGACGGCTCGCTGCTTGTCGCCGGCGCGATGCCGGCCGACGCACTGGCGGAACGGCTCGGCATCGATCTGCCCGAGGACCGCGATTATGCGACTGTCGCCGGGCTGGCGCTGGCGGTGCTCAAGCGCCTGCCGGGCGAGGGCGAGAGCTTTGTCGAGCAGAAATGGCGCTTCGAGATCGTCGATCTCGACGGCCGCAAGATCGACAAGCTGCTGGTGACGCGCGAGGCCGACTGAGCGCGGTCCCGCCTCAGAGCTTGCCGAACACCGCCTCATAGCCCGCGCGGTCGCCCGCCGCGAGGAAGCGGGCCTGCTCCACCCAGCGATCGCGCGCCATCCGGCCCTGGAAGCTGCCGAGCTGCGCATCGAGCGCGCGCGCCGCATCGTCGTCCAGCGCGGCCAGATCGGCGAAGCGCTGATAGCCGAGTTCGTTCAGTCGTGCCGCCAGCTTCGGCCCAACCCCCTTCAGCCGGGTGAGGTCGTCGCGTCCGCCGGGGGTATCGGTCGACGCCGCATCGGCTCCGGCCGGCGCCGGTGCGGATTCGGGTGACGGCGGGGGCGAAGGCGCGGCATCGGTATCCACCGCCAGCGATGCGGGGCTGGCGTCGAACGCGCTCGCGGCGGCGATGGGTTCGTTTTCGATCGGCGCGGGCGTCTCGGCTGCGGGGGCGGGGGATGGCGCCGGCGCCTCGGGTGCCGTCGCCTTCACAGGTGCCTTGCCGGTGGATTCGGGCGCCAGTTCGCCGCGCGCGTCGAGTTCCTCGCGCGCCTTGCGCCGGCGCAGTGCCAGCCGTGCGCCCCAGAAAAGGATGCCCAGCGCGGCGACGATGCCGATCGCGATCAGCACGAACGATACCGTGATCCAGCTGAAATCCTGGGTCGCCGCCACCGCGCCATAGCTCTGGCCCTGTTCGTTCATACGCGCTGCTCCCGATAGCTTGCCGGTGATTGCCTCGCTGCCCGTGCATAGCGGCGGATGCGGCGACGTCCAGAGCCGCGGCATCGGCGATGGCCTTTGTCGCGGGGCGATTTCAAATCGCTACGGATACGATATGACGATCGCGCCGCACCGTGCGGCTGACAGGGGGAATGCGATGAAACTCAAACTGCTTGCGGCCTTCGCGTCGCTGCTGGTGGCAACGACGGCGCAGGCGCAGGTGCGGTCGCAGGATCCGCAATCGGTGATCCGTGCGATGCAGGCCGCCGGCTACAAGGCGGAGCTGGGCAAGGACCCGACCGGCGATCCGCAGATCACCAGCGGCGCCAGCGGCACCCGCTTCATGGTCTATTTTTTCGGTTGCGAGGAACACAAGAACTGCACCGAAATCCAGTTCTACGCCGGCTGGACCGCCAAGGCGCCGATCGAGCGGATCAACAAGTGGAACGCCAGCCACCGCTTCGGCCGCGCCTATCTCGATGACGAGGGCGACGCGAACATCGAGTATGACGTGAATTTCGAGGATCAGGCGATTCCAACCGCGCTGTTCAGGAACGATCTCGAACTCTGGTCGTCGCTGATCGACGCCTTTGTCGATTACATTGCCGAAGAGGATGACGAGTCCTGATCGGCGCGGCCGGCACGGCACCGTTCGATCGGCGCCGTGCCGGCCCCTTGCCTCAGCGGTTGCGCGCGATCTCGCGCCAGCCGATGTCGCGGCGGCAGAAACCGCTCGGGAAGTCGATGACGTCGACCGCGCGATAGGCGGCGGCCTGCGCGGCGCGGATGTCCGGGCCGATCGCGGTGACGGCCAGCACGCGACCGCCGTTCGCCACGATCGCGTCGCCTTCCTGCCGGGTGCCGGCGTGGAACACGCGCGCGCCCGCCCCCTCGGCTGCGTCGATCCCGCCGATCGCGCCGCCGGTCTCCGGCGTGCCGGGATAGCCGCGCGCCGCCATCACCACCGTCAGCGCGGTCTCCGGGCTCAGCCGCGGCGTGGGCCGATCGGCAAGCCGGCCCTGCGCGGTGGCGAGCAGCAGCTCGAGCAGGTCGTCCTCCAGCCGCATCATCAGCACCTGGCATTCGGGATCGCCGAAGCGCGCATTATATTCGATCAGCTTCGGCCCTGTCCGGGTGAGCATCAGCCCGGCATAGAGCACGCCCGAATAGGGGGTGCCGACGCGCGCCAGCGCCTCGACGGTCGGGCGCACGATCGTCTCGATCGCCTCGCGCTCCAGCGCCGGGGTCAGCACCGGCGCGGGGCTATAGGCGCCCATGCCGCCGGTATTGGGGCCGGTGTCGTCGTCGCCGACGCGCTTGTGGTCCTGCGCCGATCCGATCGGCACCAGCGTGGTGCCGTCGGTCAGCACGAACAGGCTGGCTTCCTCGCCGTCGAGGAATTCCTCGATCACCGCGCTGCCGCCCGGCTGCGCGAAGATCGCGTCGATCGCCTCGGCCGCCTGCTCGGGGGTGAAGGCCACGGTCACGCCCTTGCCGGCCGCCAGGCCGTCCGCCTTGATCACCACCGGCAGCCCGAAATCGGGCAGCGCTGCGTTTGCGCCGTCGCGGCTGGTGACGCGAACATAGCCTGCGGTCGGAATGTTCTCGCGCGCGCAAAGATCCTTGGTGAAGCCCTTCGATCCTTCGAGCTGTGCGGGGATGCGGTCCGGGCCGAACACCGCGATTCCCATCGCGCGCAGATTGTCCGCCAGCCCGTCGACCAGCGGCGCCTCCGGGCCGATCACGACGAAGCTGACCGACTGGCGGCGGCAGAAGTCGATGACCGCGCGGTGATCGCTGCTCGCAAGCTCGACCAGCGTGGCGTGCGCGGCTATGCCGGGATTGCCCGGCGCGGCATAAAGCGTGTCGAGCAGCGGCGATTGCGCCAGTTTCCATGCGAGCGCATGTTCGCGGCCCCCCGATCCGAGTAGCAGGACGTTCATGCCCGATCCCTTGTTTGAATCATCATCGGCCCGGCTCGTAGCCGAGGCGGTGCCCGGGGACAACGCGGCGCCGATGAGCGTGAGCGAGCTGTCGATGCGGCTCAAGCGCATGGTCGAGGGCGAATTCGGCCATGTCCAGCTGCGCGGCGAGATTTCGGGGTGGAAGCGCGCCGCCTCGGGCCATGCCTATCTCAGCCTCAAGGATGCCGATGCGGTGATCGACGGCGTGATCTGGCGCGGCGCGGCATCGGCACTGCCGTTCCAGCCGCAGGACGGGCTGGAGGTGATCGCCACCGGCAAGCTCACCACCTATCCCGGCCGCTCGAAATACCAGATCGTGATCGAGCGGATGGCGCTGGCGGGCGAAGGCGCGCTGATGGCGCTGCTCGAAAAGCTCAAGGCGAAGCTGGCGGGCGAGGGGCTGTTCGATCCGGCGCGCAAGCAGCCGCTCCCCTATATGCCGCGCGTGATCGGCGTGGTCACGTCGCCCACCGGCGCGGTGATCCGCGACATTCTCCACCGGCTCGAGGATCGCTTTCCCAGCCATGTCCTCGTCTGGCCGGTCAAGGTCCAGGGTGAGGGTTCGGCGCAGGAGATCGCGCGCGCGGTGCGCGGCTTCGATGCGATCGTCCCCGGCGGGCCGGTGCCGCGCCCCGATCTGCTGATCGTCGCGCGGGGCGGCGGCTCGATCGAGGATCTCTGGTCGTTCAACGAGGAGGTCGTCGTGCGTGCGGTCGCCGATTGCCGGATCCCGGTGATCTCGGCGGTCGGGCACGAGACCGATACCACCTTGTGCGATCATGCCGCCGACCTCCGCGCGCCGACGCCCACTGCCGCCGCCGAGATTGCGGTGCCGGTGCTTTCGGAGGTGCGCCACGGCGTCGCCACGCTCGCGCTGCGCACCGAACGCTGCGTGCGGCGCTATCACGAACGCGCGGGCGAGCGCCTCGCCGCGCTGGTGCGGGTGATGCCGCGCCGCGACGCGCTGTTGGGACCGCAGCGCCAGGCGCTCGACGATGCCGCTGCCCGGCTCGCGCTCGCGCTCGAACGGCGCGTGTCGGCGGCGCGCGGCCAGATCGATCGTTCGGCCGGTGCGCTCCGCCCGGCGGTGCTCGACCAGCGGCTCGCGGCGGCGCGGCAGCAACTTGCGGCGCTCCCCGTCGATCGCGCGGCCGCCCGCCGCGTCGCCGATCTGCGCCTGTCGTTCGATCGCATCGCCGGCGCGCTCCGCCCGCTCACGCTCGAACGCCGCGCCGCAACCGCCGCCGAGCGGCTGGTGGCGATGGGCCGACATCTCGAACTGCTCGATCCCAAGCGCCCGCTCGAAAAGGGCTATGCCTGGGTGGCGGCGCGCGGCACCGGGAAGGTGGTCGATTCTGCCGAGGCGGCGCGCGGCGCGCAGGCCGTGACGCTGCATTTCAGCGACGGCTCGGTAGATGCCCGGGTTGAGCGCGACGGCGCCAGGCCCTATGTTCGCAGCAAGCCCGAACAGCCGACCTTGCTCTAGGGCATTTTCTTCTCGCAACCGATGATGGAGCCGCCTGCCCAATGCTGATGTCGAACACTGCACGGGTGGCGAAGCTGCATTATATGGCGAACGGTTTCCGCGTTCTGTCACCGGGCGATCATGTCGTCTGCGCGGTCGGCGGCGAGCGGATTGCGCTCGACGAACTGCGCTACTGGAGCGTCGCGCGCCAGGAAGCCTATGCAAGCGCGGAAGCGGCGGTGCAGGCGCTCTGCGCCGAATGACGCGGCTGCGGCGGCTCGCCGCGGCGTCGCTCGCGCTGCTAATGATGCTCCCGGCCGGTTTCGCGGCGGGGCAGGCGATGACCGGCGACCACCGCGTCACCGCGATGGGGCCGTTCGCGCTCGACGGCATCGTCGAACAGGGCGGCCTGCTGCACGGCCGCGTGCCCGCCGGCACCACCCGGCTCAGCCTTGACGGCCAGCTCGTCCCGTTCGCCCCCGATGGTGCGTTCGTGATCGGCCTCGATCGCGATGCCGCGCCCGATGCGCTGCTCGAAGCGGCGACGGCCGATGGGCGCGTGGTTCGCCAGCCGCTCGCGGTGGCGCCGCGCGACTGGCCGATCTCGCGGCTGTCGCGGCTCCCCAAATATCCGGTGCCCAGCGCCGAGTTCCAGCGCCGCCGCCCGCCCGAACTCGCCCGCATCGCCGCCGCCCGCGCGCTGGAGACCGGCGCCCAGGGCTGGCGCCAGCGCTTCGTCTGGCCGCTCACCGGCCGGATTTCGACCCGCTTCGGCTCGCAGCGTATCTATGCCGGTCAGCCCGGCGCCTATCATTCGGGAATCGACATCGCCCGTCCCATCGGCACGGTGGTGCGCGCGCCCGCCGACGGCGTGGTGATCCTCGCGGCAGAGACGCCGTTCACGCTCGAAGGCAATCTGCTGATGATCGATCACGGCATGGGGCTGAACAGCGCGTTCCTGCACCTCGACCGGATCGATGTGAAGCCGGGCGACTCCGTGCGGCGGGGCCAGCCGATCGGCACCGTCGGCGCCACCGGGCGCGCCACCGGCCCGCATCTCCACTGGGGCCTGATGCTGCGCGGCACGCGCATCGATCCACTGCTCGTCGCAGGAACGATGCAGCCTGCCCAATAAACGGGCGCGCTGTTCGCGGCTGCAACACAATCGAATAATATTGCGTCTTGTCGCGCAACTTTTCGACACACCATGTGGCATTTTCGCTACAGTTGGAAGAAACGCCGCAACAAAAGCTGAATGGCGGGTTTACAGCACCGGCCTACAACTGCTTCCTTCCATCCAAGCTTCGCGCAACGCGTTCCAACGCGTTCGATGCGAGGTGGGGAGACACTCCGGCAGACGACCAGTCGATCAGCCGGACAAGCGAGGGAAATCGATGAAAAAGACGCAAAACATGCTGCGGGGCGGGGCATCCCTGTCGGCAGTCGTTCTCGCAGGTGCGCTGTTTGCTGCACCGGCGATGGCGCAGGACACGACTGCAACCACGCCGACGACGCAGGACGATCAGGCTAGCAGCCAGGAAATCGTCGTCACCGGTTCGCTGTTCGCGACCAGCACGATCACCGCATCGCCCGTGACCACCGTTACGACCGAGAATCTCGATCAGCGTGGCATCAACACCGTTCAGGACGCGATTCAGCAGCTGTCTTCGAACAACGGTCCGGCGCTGACCAATTCGTTCACCGCCAACGGCGCGTTCGCCGGCGGTGCTTCGTCGGTGTCGCTGCGCGGCCTGTCGACCAACTCGACGCTGGTGCTGTTCGACGGTCTTCGCGCCGCTTACTATCCGCTCGCGGACGACGGCTCGCGCAACTTCGTCGACCTCAATACGATCCCCGACGACATCGTCGATCGGATCGAAGTGCTGCGCGACGGCGCTTCGTCGAGCTACGGCGCCGACGCCATCGCGGGTGTGGTCAACGTCATCACCAAGAAGGAATATAAGGGTATCGGCGGCCGCGCCGAAGCGGGCATCGCGCAGGACGGCATTGCCGCCAACCAGCGCCTGACGCTGACCGCCGGCACCGGCGACCTCGATGAACAGGGCTTCAACGCCTATGTCAGCGGCTTCTATTATCACAGCGATGCCGTCTACAACCGCGATCTGCGCGCGCCGTTCAACACCGCCGACGAAACGTCCTTCGGTGGTCCGAACAACATCTTCAACGGCCGCAACCCCGATGGCAGCTACACGGCGTTCGCGCTGCCCTATGACTTTTATGTCCGTCCCTACACCAATGTTGGCTA
Organism: Sphingomonas sp. RS6; assembly: GCF_054489705.1. Taxonomy (NCBI): domain Bacteria; kingdom Pseudomonadati; phylum Pseudomonadota; class Alphaproteobacteria; order Sphingomonadales; family Sphingomonadaceae; genus Sphingomonas; species Sphingomonas sp. RS6. The sequence goes on along the minus strand of NZ_JBTMWM010000001.1, from coordinate 372,174 downwards.
TTCGAACGGTGTGCAGAATGGCGGCGCCGCACAGGGCCGCTACGAAAAGCTGAACCAGAGCAGCGGTTGCCGCTCGGGCCAGTCGACCACGCTGACGGCGGCTGAACTCGCCGCTGCGGGCGCGGCGGCACCGTCGGGCATCATCTGCCAGGAAGACTATGTAAACAACTATCAGGTGGTCGCGCCGAAGATCGATCGCTTCGGCGGTTCGGCACGTTTCACCGCTCGCATCGGCGATTCGCACGAGGCGTATCTGGCGTTCAACTTCCAGCAGAGCCGCGTCAGCTATACCGGCTTCCCGCCCAGCATCCGCGCCAATGCGCCGACCGGTATCGATTATCCGCGCTTCTCGACGTCGACTGCGGTCAATCCGGCACTCGCGGCGGGTTCGGGCGTGCTCGCGTTGCCCGTCTATATCTGCCCCGAGCGTGTCAACTGCGACACGTCGCCTAACCGCCAGCTCAACCCGAACAATCCCTATGCGTCGCAGGGCCTGATCGCCCGGCTCACCGGTCGCCCGCCTGAACTGACGTCGAACGAAACGCGCAGCCGCGTCTATCGTGCGGCGTTCGGCCTCACCGGCACCGTGTTCGGCGACTGGGATTACCGCGTTGACGCCACCGCGATGCACACCGATCTGCAGCGCAAGGCGGAAGGCTATGTCTACATCCAGCACCTGCTCGATGTGATCGCCGACGGCAGCTATAACTTCGTCAATCCGGAACTGAACTCGAAATCGGTTCTGGACTATCTGATGCCGACAAATATCACCAACGCCACGTCGGACCTGTATCAAGCACAAGTCAGCGTGAACAAGGCGATCGTCGATCTGCCGGGTGGTCCTCTCGAAGTCGGCTTCGGTGGATCGATCTATTACGAAGCCGTCAATTCGCCGAGCGCCAATCCCGATAACAACGGTCCGACCGAGCGTTACTTCACGCTCAACGCCTTCGGTACCGAGGGTAAGCGTACCGTCTATTCTGCATTCGGCGAAATCCGCGCGCCGATCATCGACATGATCGAAGCTAACGCTTCGGGCCGCTACGACTCCTACTCGTCGGGTCAGAGCAACTTCTCGCCGAAATTCGGCCTGAAGTTCACGCCGATCAAGGAAGTGGTGATCCGCGGTACTTACTCGCGCGGTTTCCGTATCCCGTCGTTCGGCGAAGCCAACGCCCTCCCGACGACTGGCTATGTGTCGCAGTCGATCAACAACATCCCGGCATCCTATCGTGCGCAATGGGGTGCGGCTTGCGCCGACAACGCGACTGCGGCCACGGCTTGCCCGAGCTACCTGACCAGCTACTCGATCGGTCTGACGACTCTGGCGTCGCCGAACCTGCAGCCGGAGAAGTCGCGCAGCTTCACTGCGGGCATTTTCTTCCAGCCGATCCAGAATGTCTCGTTCTCGGTCGATTACTATAACATCAAGAAGACGGGTGCGATCACCTCGCCGTCGTCGGATCCGGCGATCTCTGCTTATTATGCAGGCGAACCGATCCCGGACGGCTATACGGTCATCGCCGACGCGATCGACGTCAACAATCCGACCGCAAGGCCGAAGATTGCCTTCGTCGAATCGCAGCTGATCAACGCGAACACGATCCAGTCGGAAGGTATCGACTTCAATGCTCGTGCCAATTTCGACATCGGGCCGGTGTCGTGGACGTCGAACCTCGACGCCAGCCTGATCCTCGAACTCAGCACCACGTTCCCGGACGGCACCAAGGAGACGTATGTCGATACGCTCGGCAACTTCAACCTGACCGCCGGCTCGGGCACGTTCCGCTGGCGCGGCAACTGGGTGAACTCGTTCAACTACAAGCAGCTGACCGTCACCGGTACGGTGAACTACACCTCCGGTTACGATCTTTCGGCTGTGGACCAGGGCACCGAATACCGCGATTGCGGCCTGTCTTCGATCGAAGACTATTGCCGCGTGAAGAGCTACATCACCTTCGATACGAACGTCAGCGTCCGCGTGAACGATCGCATCACGGTGTATGGCAACGTGCTGAACGTGTTCGATCGCCTGCCGGCGATCGATCCGGTCACCTATGGCGCGTATCTCTACAATCCGGTCCAGGCGGGCAACGGCATCTATGGCCGCATGTTCCGCGGCGGCGCCAAGTTCAAGTTCTGATCCTGGCCTGACCCAAAGCAATCGGGGCCGCTCCTTTCGGAGCGGCCCCTTTTTTGTGCGCGTCAGATCGGTGTGAGGTGTTTACACCACCCCCAGCGCCAGCCGCCCATCTCCCTCGTCAACCGTCACCACCGCGCCGTCTTTCACCTCGCCGCGCAGGATCAGGTCGGCGAGCGGGTCCTGCAGATAGCGTTGCACCGCGCGTTTCAGCGGCCGTGCGCCATAGACCGGGTCATAGCCCACCCGGCCCAGCCATTCGCGCGCGGCATCGGTCAGTTCGATGCGGATCTTGCGGTCCTTCAGCAGCCGGGCGACGCGGCCCACCTGGATGTCGACGATCGGGCCCATATGATCCTGCGCCAGCCGGTGGAACAGGATGATCTCGTCGAGCCGGTTGAGGAATTCGGGGCGGAAATGCGCCCGCACCACCTCCATCACCTGCGGCTCCACCTCTTCCACGCCGTGCCCGTCGGGCAGGTTGGTCAGGAACTGGCTGCCCAGGTTCGACGTCAGGATGATGATCGTGTTGGCGAAATCGACCGTGCGGCCCTGGCCGTCGGTCAGCCGGCCGTCGTCGAGCACCTGGAGCAGGATGTTGAACACATCGCCATGCGCCTTCTCCACCTCGTCGAACAGCACGACCTGATAGGGCCGCCGCCGCACCGCCTCGGTCAGAACGCCGCCTTCCTCATAGCCGACATAGCCGGGGGGGGCACCGATCAGCCGCGCGACTGAATGCTTCTCCATGAACTCGCTCATGTCGATGCGCACCATCGCATTGGGATCGTCGAACAGGAACTCGGCGAGCGCCTTGGTCAGTTCGGTCTTGCCCACGCCGGTCGGGCCGAGGAACAGGAAGCTGCCCAGCGGCCGGTTCGGATCCTGGAGGCCTGCGCGGCTGCGGCGCACGGCGGTTGAGACGGCGCGCACCGCATCGGCCTGACCGATCACGCGCTTGCCCAGCGCACCCTCCATGTCGAGCAGCTTCTCGCGCTCGCCCTCCAGCATCCGCTCCATCGGAATGCCGGTCCAGCGCGCGACCACGGCGGCGATGTCGTCGGCGGTCACTTCCTCGCGCAGCATCGCGCCCTTGGTCGCGCTCTGCGCCTCGTCGAGCTGGCGGCTGAGCTGCGGGATCACGCCATAGGAAAGCTCGCCCGCGCGCGCGAGGTCGCCCTGGCGCTGCGCCTGGTCGAGTTCGATGCGCGCCTGGTCGAGCTGTGCCTTGATCGTCGCCTCGGACTGGATCTTGTCCTTCTCGGCCTGCCAGCGCGTGGTCAGCTCGGCCGATTGCTGCTCCAGATTGGCCAGCTCGGCCTCGAGCGTTTCCAGCCGGTCGCGCGACGCGGCGTCGGTCTCGCGCTTCAGCGCCTCGCGCTCGATCTTGAGCTGGATGATCCGCCGGTCGAGCGTCTCGATCTCCTCGGGCTTCGACTCCACCTCCATGCGGATGCGGCTGGCGGCCTCGTCCATCAGGTCGATCGCCTTGTCGGGCAGGAAGCGATCGGTGATGTAGCGGTTGGACAGCGTCGCGGCGGCGACGATCGCGGCATCGGCGATACGCACGCCGGTGTGGTGCGCCTCATAGCGTTCCTTCAGCCCGCGCAGGATCGAGATTGTGTCCTCGACCGTCGGCTCGCCGACGAACACCGGCTGGAAACGCCGCTGGAGCGCCGCGTCCTTCTCCACATATTTGCGATATTCGTCGAGCGTGGTCGCGCCGATGCAGTGCAGTTCGCCGCGCGCGAGCGCGGGCTTGAGCAGGTTGCCGGCGTCCATCGCGCCTTCGGATTTGCCCGCGCCGATCAGCGTGTGCATCTCGTCGATGAACAGGATGATCTGGCCCTCGCCGGCCTTCACCTCGTCGAGCACGCCCTTCAGCCGCTCCTCGAATTCGCCGCGATACTTCGCGCCCGCGATCAGCGAGCCCATGTCGAGCGCCATCAGCGTGCGGTCCTTCAGCCCGTCGGGCACGTCGCCATTGACGATGCGCAGCGCCAGCCCCTCGGCGATTGCGGTTTTGCCGACGCCGGGTTCGCCGATCAGCACCGGGTTGTTCTTGGTGCGCCGGGCCAGGATCTGGATCGTGCGGCGGATTTCCTCGTCGCGCCCGATCACCGGATCGAGCTTGCCGTCGCGCGCCGCCGCGGTCAGGTCGCGCGCGAACTTCTTCAGCGCGTCATAGCGGTCCTCGGCGGTGGCCGTGTCGGCGGTGCGGCCGCCGCGCAGGCTGTTGATCGCCGCGTTGAGCGCCTCGGGCTTCGCATTGGCCGCCTGCAGCGCCTTGCCCGCCGCGGTGTTGAGGCTCAGCGCCAGCGCGACGAGCAGCCGCTCGACGGTGACGAACGAATCCCCCGCCTTCTGCGCGATCTGCTCGGCCTGGTCGAGCACGCGCACCAGATCATTGTCGAGGCCCGGCGTCTGCTGCGCGCCGCCGCCGCTCACCGCCGGAATCTTGGCGAGCGCCAGGTCGGTCTCGCTCAGCGCGCGCTTGGCGTCGCCGCCCGCCGCCTGGATCAGCCCGCTCGCCATGCCCTGCTCGTCCTCGAGCAGCGCCTTCAACAGATGCTCGGGCGCGATCCGCTGATGGCTCATGCGGATCGCAACGGTCTGCGCGGACTGGAGGAAGCCCTTGGCGCGGTCAGTGAATTTTTCGAGGTTCATCGGTCGTTCCTGTTCGCTTGCTACCGGCAGATAGTGTTGCAAAACGGCAACACAAGGGGTCATTTCGATTCGAGCGCGCAATGGCTGGCGCGAAGCGGCGTCGCGGGACATACGGATTTCTGCGGGTCGGCCCGCTTGTCACGCAAGCGACGCAGCACTGTCTCGCAAATGTCACCGGAGCAGCGCGATGTTGCAATGCAGCGATCGTAGCGGGACGAAGCCGGCAGCGGGTCGGCGCATATCCTGAGGATCATCCCATGCGGATTCGGTTGCTCGCGGCGAGCCTGCTTGCCGGTACTTCGCTTTTCACTGGTGGTGCCGCGTTCGCGCAGACCAGCGCCCCTGCGCTGACGGACAGCGACACGCCCGGCGGCAATGACGAGATCGTCGTGATCGGCCAGGGCGAGACGCGCCAGACGCAGACGCTGTCGCAGGACGATCTCGCGATCCTCGTGCCCGGCACCAGCCCGCTCAAGGCAATCGAAAAGCTGCCCGGCGTCAATTTCCAGGCGGCCGATCCGTTCGGCGCTTATGAATGGGCGCAGCGCGTCTCGATCCGCGGCTTCAACCAAAACCAGCTGGGCTATACGCTCGACGGCATTCCACTGGGCGATGCCAGCTATGGCAATGTCAACGGGCTGCACATCAGCCGCGCCATCACCAGCGAGAACATCGCCGAAACGCGCGTGTCGCAGGGCTCGGGCTCGATCGGCACGCAGGCGACCAACAATCTCGGCGGCACGATCGAATTCGTCTCGAGCGACCCCAAGGAAACGCTGGGCGCCGATCTGAACGGCACCGTCGGCAGCGACAATTTCTGGCGCCTGTTCGGGCGGATCGATACCGGCGAGCTGACCCCGGGCGGCACCCGCGCCTATGTGTCCTACCTCCATTCGGATACCGACAAGTGGAAGGGCTGGGGCTCGCAGCGCGTCAACCAGGTCAATGCCAAGATCGTGACGCCGCTCAGCCCAGATCTGCGCGCGGTGGGCACGTTCGACTATTCGGATCGTCGCGAAAACGACTATCAGGACATGTCGCTCAGCATGATCAAGCGTCTCGGCTATAACTGGGACAATATCTCGAACGATTATGCCAAGGCGATCCTGGTGTCGGACGTCGGCGCGAACACCGGCTATACCGGCGTCACCCCGTCCAACCCCTCCGCCGGCACCACCTATCCGGCGCCGTTCGAAAGCCCCGACGACGCCTATTACGACGCCGCTGGCCTGCGCCGCGATTATCTCGGTTCGCTGGGGATCGAAACGACCGACGATGCGCCGGTGCACGGCGCACTGAAGGGCTATTATCACAGCAACCACGGCCAGGGCCTGTGGTACACGCCGTATGTGGCGTCGCCCAACGGCACGCCGATGTCGCTGCGCACCACCGAATATGACATCCGCCGCGGCGGCGTGTTCGGCAATGTGGGGACGAAGATCGGCGCGAACGACGTCACCGTCGGCGGCTGGTATGAGCGGAATGATTTCCGCCAGGCGCGCCGCTTCTACGCGCTCGAAAGCCGCACCGAGGCGGGTCGCGACAGCCTGTCGTTCCAGAGCGATCCCTTCTACACCCAGTGGTACTACAAATATCAGACCGACACGGTGCAATATTATGTCGAGGACAAGATCGATCTCGGCGCGCTGACCGCCAATCTCGGCTGGAAGGGCTTTGCCGTCACCAATCGCGCCTATCCGATCGTCGCCGGCACGCTCGCTAGCGGCAAGATCAAGGTGACCGACTGGTTCCAGCCGCATGTCGGCCTGAACTATCGGCTCAACAACGATGCCGAACTGTTCGCCGGCTTTACCCAGGTGACGCGCGCGTTCGTCTCCTCCGCGACGAGCGGCCCATTCGCGACGACGCAGGCGGGCTTCGATGCGCTGCTCGACGGCGCGACCAAGCTCAAGCCCGAACAGTCGGACACCTATGAGGTCGGCGGCCGCTATCGCTCGGGCGTGTTCACCGGTTCGCTCGCCGGCTATTATGTCAACTTCCGCAACCGCCTGCTCGCGGTGACGACCAGCGCCGGCATTGTCGGCAATCCGGCGATCCTCCAGAATGTCGGCGGCGTCCGCGCGCTCGGCTTCGAAGCGACCGGCGACGTCCGCCTGCCGATGGGCTTCGGCCTGTTCGCGTCGTACAGCTATAACGACTCGACCTATCGCGACGATGTCGTCACCGCCGATGCGACGATCGCGACCAAGGGCAAGACCGTGGTCGACGCGCCGAAGCACATGCTGAAGGGCGAGGTCACCTGGCAGGATCAGGGCTTCTCGGCGCGGCTCGGCGCCAATTACATGAGCAAGCGCTACTACACCTATACCAACGACCAATATGTCGATGGCCGCGTGGTGGTCGATGCGACGCTCGGCTACAAGTTCGTGCTCGGCGGCCGCCAGCTGGAGATCCAGGGCAACGCCACCAATCTGTTCGACAAGAAATATGTCGCGACGATCGGCACCAACGGCTTCGCCAACACCGATCCGAACCAGACGCTCCAGACGATGATGATCGGCGCGCCGCAGCAATTCTTCCTGACGCTCAAGGTCGGGCTGTGATCGCCGGCGCCTGAGCGCAGCATCGACACTTCGGGGAGGGCGGCGTGCCTCGGCGCGCCGCCCTTTGCCGTTCCCGGCGGCTTGGGCGGCTTGTCCCGCGGGGGGCGGGGGCTATGGTGGCGCCAGTCAATCGTCGTCAGGGCCCCGCCGCATGAAGCTTTCAACGTTGTTCGTCACCGCCGGCGTGCTCGCGCTCGCCGCGCCCGTCGCCGTCGCCCAACAGTCACCGTCTGCCCGGTCAACCTCTGCCCAGTCGTTGCCCGCCCCTGCGCCGGTCGCCGTGCTGGTCGATCAGGTCAAGCTGCCCTACGAACAATTTACCCTGGCCAACGGCCTGCGCGTCGTCGTCCACACCGATCGCAAGGCGCCGGTCGTCGCGGTGTCGGTCTGGTACGATGTCGGCTCGAAGCACGAACCCGCCGGCAAGACCGGCTTCGCGCATCTGTTCGAACATCTGATGTTCAACGGCTCGCTCAATGCGCCGGGCGATTTCTTCGAGCCGCTGAAGCAGGTCGGTGCCACCGATCTCAACGGCACCACCAGCTTCGATCGCACCAATTATTTCGAAACCGTGCCGCGCCCCGCGCTCGATCGCGCGCTGTTCCTCGAAAGCGATCGGATGGGCTGGCTCACTCCCGCGATCACGCAGGCCGTGCTCGACGAGCAGCGCGGCGTCGTCCAGAACGAGAAGCGCCAGCGCGACAACCAGCCCTACGGCCTGGTGTCCTATGCGCTGTTCGACGCGCTGCTCGGCAGCACGCCCTATGGCCATCTGCCGATCGGATCGATGGCCGATCTCGACAAGGCGAGCCTTGCTGATGTGAAGGGCTGGTTCGCCGCGCATTATGGCCCGAACAACGCTGTCCTCGTGCTTGCCGGCGACATCGACGCGGCCGAGGCGCGGCCGCTGGTCGAGAAATATTTCGGCCGCATCCCGCGCGGCCCGGAAAGCACGCTGCCGCAGGTAACCGTTCCGACGCTCGCCGCGCCGAAGACGATCGTGCTGAAGGACAAGGTACCCGCGACGATGCTGTCGCGCAGCTGGGCGGTGCCGGGGCTCAACGATCCCGATTCGATCGCGCTCGACGTGTTCGGCAGCGTGCTCGGCGGGCTCGCCAGCTCGCGGCTCGACAATGCGCTGGTCCGCGGCGAGAAGCTGGCGGTCAACGTCTCGGCCGGCAACAGCGGCATGGCGCAGCTCGGCATCTTCCAGATCCAGGCGATCGTGAAGCCGGGCGTCGATCCGGCGCTGGTCGGCAAGCGGATCGACGCGATCCTCGCCGATCTGATCGCCAAGGGGCCGACCGAGGACGAGGTGCGCCGCGTCGCGACCACCAGCGTGTCGGAAACCATTGCCAGCCTCGAATCGGCGCGCGCGCAGGCGGCAACGCTGGCCGAGGGCGCGCTGTTCTCGAACGATCCCGGCTTCTTCCGCAAGCAGCTTCAGCAGGTCGCGACGATGACGCCGGCCCGCGCCCGTGCCGCCGCCGCCAAATGGCTTACCCGCCCGGCGTTGACGATGCTCGTCGAACCCGGCGAACGCGATGCCTATCAGGAGGCGATTCCGCCTGTGCCGCCGCCGGCTCCCGGCACGCCGCTGCCCAAGGGCGATCGCGGCCCGCTGCCCGATGTCGGGCAGGTTCGGGACATCCGCTTTCCCGATGTGACGCGCACCCGCCTCTCGAACGGCATCGAGCTGATCTATGCCCGCCAGACCGCTGTACCGGCAACGCGCGTGTCGATCAGCTTCGATGCCGGCATCGCCGCCGATCCCGATGGCAAGGCCGGTACGCAGAATCTGACGCTGCAACTGCTCGACGAGGGCACGGCGACGCGCGACTCGACCGCGATCGCGGAGGCGAAGGAACGGCTCGGCGCCAATATCAGCGCCGGCAGCTCGGCCGATCGCACCTATCTCAATCTTGGTGTGCCGAGCGCGAACCTCACCGGCGCCGTCGACCTTTTCGCCGACATCGTCCGTCACCCGGCATTCGCCCCCGGCGAGGTCGATCGGCTGCGTGCGACGACGCTCACCGGCATCCAGTTCGAGCTGAGCGATCCCGGCGGGCTGGCAAATCGCGCGCTACCCGGCCTGCTGTACGGCGCGGCCAGCCCTTATGCGAAGATCGCCAACGGCTCCGGCGATCCTGCGGTGGTCGCCCGGCTGTCGCGCAACGATCTTGTCGCGTTCCAGCACGCCTGGCTGCGGCCGGACAAGGCCAAGATTTTCGTCGTCAGCGATCTGCCGCTGGAAACGGTGAAGGCGGCGTTGGACGCGGGCTTCGGCGACTGGCGCGGCGAAGGCGCGGCCGGGGTGAAGGCGTTTGCCGCCGCCTCGACACAGGCCAGCCCGCGCATCGTGCTGATCGATCGGCCGAATTCGCCGCAGTCGCTGATCACGGCCGGGCAGATGACACCGCTCGATCCCACCGGCGACCTGCTGGTGGCGATCACCGCCAACCAGGTGCTGGGCAGCGGCTTCCTTTCGCGGATCAACATGGATCTGCGTGAGGACAAGCACTGGTCCTATGGCGCCAGCGGCGGCTTCAACTGGCTCGAACATGCCGTGCCCTATACGATCAACGCGCCGGTCCAGGCCGATCGTACCGGGGATTCGATCAAGGCGATCCGCGGGCAGGTCCGCGACTTCCTGACGACCAAGGGCGTCACCCCGGTTGAACTCACACGTGAGGTCAACGGCGCGACGCGCGAACTCGCCGGGCGATTCGAAACCGGCGGGGCGGTGCTGTCGGCGATGCAGCAGAATGATCTGCGCCACCGGCCCGACGATTATTACGACAGCATCGCGCAAAAATATCGGGCGCTCACCGTCGGTCAGCTTGACGCTGCGGCACGCGGGGCACTCGACGTCGATCGGTTCGTTTGGGTGGTGGTGGGCGACGCCGCCAAGGTGCGTCCGCAGCTTGACAGCCTCGGCATCCCTGTCGAGGTGGTCGCCGCGTCCTCGTTGGCGGGATCGACCCCGCCGGCGGACAAATGAGCAGGAGAGATCAATGGCGAATGTGGATGGCAGCTGGAACACCGTGACCAAGTCGCCGCTGGGCGATCAGCAGGCGACGCTCACCGTCGCGAGCAACGGTGACAGCTTCACCGGCAGCTTCAACGGCGCGATGGGCCAGACCGAGATCAAGGACGGCAAGGTCGATGGCGACACGCTCGCCTGGTCGCTCGACATCACCGTGCCGATGCCGATGACGCTCACCTGCGAGGCGACGGTGGACGGCGATACGCTGAACGGCACCGTCACCGCCGGCGCGTTCGGCAGCTTCCCGATCACCGGCACCCGCGCCTGAACGACACGCGCCTCATCCCCGTCGTGCCGCCGGCCGACGGGGATGGGATGTGAAACAAAGCATGAACAAAATCGCTGTCCTACAGCGATGATCTGTGCTCAACATTCGGACCCGGCGAGGGGCCTGGTCGCCGGACGATTCGATGTCGCCGGGTGGGAGTGCGCAGATGTCCGAATACCGGAACTTTCGGAACCTTTGCCCGCCGCTCGGGCCGGTCAGCCCCGCGTCACGCGCGTCACATGGCCCATCTTGCGGCCGGGGCGCGACTGGCCCTTGCCGTACAAATGCAGGTGCGTGCCCGGTTTGGCCAGGAAGTCGGCCCAGCCATCGGCCTCGTCGCCGATCAGGTTCTGCATCTCGACATGGCTGCCGGTCAGCGCGGTCGATCCCAGCGGCAGGCCGCAGATCGCGCGGACATGGTTCTCGAACTGCGAGGTTTCGGCCCCCTCGATCGTCCAGTGGCCGCTATTGTGGACGCGCGGGGCCATCTCGTTGAACACCGGGCCGTCTTCGGTGGCAAAGAACTCGCAGGTCAGGACGCCGATATGGCCCAGCGCCTCGGCCACGCGGCCGGCCAATGTCGCCGCCTCGGCCCAGTGGCGGGCGATTTCGGCGGGGGCGGGCAGGGTGGATCGGGCGAGGATGCCGTCCTTGTGCTCGTTCCACGGCGGCGGATAGCTGACGATCTCGCCGTCGATCCCGCGCACCGTGATGATCGAGAATTCGTGGCTGAAGCTGACAAAGCCTTCCAGGATCGCCGGCCGCTCGCCGATCGCCGCCCACGCCGCCTCGGCCTCGGCCGGATCGTGGATACGCACCTGGCCCTTGCCGTCATAGCCGAGCCGCAGCGTCTTGAGGATCGACGGCGCCCCGATCCTGGCGATCGCCGCCTGCAGTTCCTCGGCGGTCGTCACCAGCGCCCAGGGCGCGGTGCGGCCGCCCAGACCGGCGACAAAGGCCTTCTCGTTGCCGCGGTCCTGCGCGATCTCCAGGCTGCGCGCGCCGGGCCGCACCGGCACCTGCGCCGCCAGATGCGCCACCGGGGCGAGCGCGACATTCTCGAACTCATAGGTGACGACGTCGGCATGCGCGGCCAGCTCGTCGAGCACGATATGGCTGTGATAATCGGCGCGGGTGAAGCTCGACGCGGTCTGCGCCGCGACGCTTTCCTCGTCGGGGGCGAGCACATGGGTGCGATAGCCCAGCTGCGCCGCCGCGACCGCGATCATCCGGCCCAGCTGGCCGCCGCCAAGGATGCCGATCGTCGATCCGGGGGGCAGCGCGCTCATTCGGGGTCCACCGCGACGCTGTCGGTCTGGGCGGTGCGCCAGGCGACCAGTCGCTCGGTCAGCGCCGGATCGGCGGTGGCGAGGATCGCGGCGGCCAGCAGCGCGGCGTTCTTGGCGCCCGCCTTGCCGATCGCCAGCGTGCCGACGGGGATGCCGCCGGGCATCTGGACGATCGAATACAGGCTGTCGATCCCCTTCATGGTCTTCGATTCCACCGGCACGCCCAGCACCGGCAGGTGCGTCATCGCCGCCGCCATGCCGGGCAGGTGCGCCGCGCCGCCGGCGCCGGCGATGATCACCTTCAGCCCGCGGTCGGCGGCGCCGGTGGCATATTCGTACAGCCGCTGCGGCGTCCGGTGGGCGGAGACGACCTTGGTTTCGTGGGGAACGCCCAGTTCCTCCAGAATGCGTGCGGCATGGTGCATCGTCTCCCAGTCGGACGTGCTTCCCATGATGATGCCAACCAGCGGTGCGTCCGACATGCCTGCCCCATATTTGGAAGCCGGGTTGTTAGTGGCGGCGCCCGCCAAGGGCAATGGCCTTGGCGAGCGCGAACGATCAGCGTTCGTGGAGATAATAGCGCTCGATCTCGCCGAGCTGGTCGTCGAGCTGATAGACGATCGGCTTGCCGGTCGGGATCTCCAGGTTGACGATCTTGTCGTCGGCGATGCCCGACAAGTGCTTGACCAGCGCCCGCAGCGAATTGCCGTGCGCCGCGATCAGCACCCGCTTGCCCGCCTTCAGCTCCGGCGCGATCCGCTGCTCCCAATAGGGCAGCACCCGCGCAATGGTGTCCTTCAGGCTTTCGGTCTGCGGGATCGGGATACCGCGATAGCGGCCGTCCTTGGTCAGATCCCAGGGCGAGCCCTCTTCCGGCAGCGGCGGCGGCACGTCGAAGCTGCGGCGCCAGATCTTGACCTGCTCGTCACCATGCTTGGCGGCGGTCTCCGCCTTGTTAAGCCCGGTCAGCCCGCCATAATGGCGCTCGTTCAGCCGCCAGTCCTTTTCCTCGGGCAGCCACAGCCGGCCCATCGATTCGAGCGCCAGATGCAGCGTCTTGATCGCCCGGCTCTGGAAGCTGGTGAAGCAAAGGTCGAAATCGAGCCCCTTTTCCTTCATCAGCGTGCCGGCGTCGCGGGCTTCCTGAACGCCCTGCTCGGTCAGGTCGACGTCCCACCAGCCGGTGAAGCGGTTCTCCAGGTTCCAGGCGGACTGGCCGTGGCGGATCAGGACGAGGGTGGGCATGTAGAGGCTCCTTGCGACTGCTTGCCGCCGTCCTTAGCGCCTCGGGCCGCTCGGACAAGGCGGGCGCATGGGGAAACGGCCGCCACGCATTCGCGGCGGCCGGCGGTCCGGTCAGTGGACGAAGCGCGCCACCACGTCGCGATAGGAGCGCGAGACCTTCACCTGCGCGCCCGAATTGAGCACCAGGAAGCATTCGCCATTGGTATGCGGCTTGACCTGGCGGACGAGGTCGAGGTTGACGATCGTCGAGCGGTGGACCCGCTGGAAGCGGCGCGGATCGAGCCGTTTCTCCAGATCCTTCATCGTCTCGCGAAGGATCAGCGTGTTGTCGCCGGTGTAGATGCACATATAGTCGCCGGCCGCGTCGATCCGTTCGATCGTGTCGACATCGACGCGGAAGATCTGGCCGCGATCCTTGATGTTGATCAGCTTCTCGAAGCGGCTCGACGCCGGCTCGGTGCCGTCGCCCGCGGCGATTTCCTCCACCGCGTCGGGGGCCACCTCGGCCAGCACTTCCTTGAGCTTCTCGACTTCCTCCACGCCGCGCTTCTCGGTCAGGCGCTGGCGCACCCGGTCGAGCGTGTCGGCCAGTCGGGCCGGCTCCACCGGCTTCATCAGATAATCGACGGCCTGCGCCTCGAAGGCACGGATGGCATGGTCGGAATAGGCGGTGACAAAGACGAACAGCGGCGGTTCGACCTCCATCAGGCCCTGGACGACGGAAAAGCCGTCGAACCCTGGCATCTGGATGTCGAGAAACACCAGATCGGGCTTGTGTGTCTTGATCGATCGGATCGCTTCGCGGCCATTCGAACATTTGTCGATGATTTCGACATCCTCATGTTCCTGGAGCCGCAGCTCGAGCCCCTGGATCGCCAGGGGTTCGTCGTCGACGAGGATGGTACGGATGGTCATGCGGCCTCTCGGTTCGGTTCCTCAAGTTGGAACGGTATCTCGATCTCAACGCTGAAACCTTCCCCGGGTTTCGTTCGCGTCTCGAAACGATGGTCAGGCCCGAAAGCCTGTGCCAACCGCTCCCTGATATTGGCGAGCCCCACGCCGGTAGACAGCGTCGGCCTTGGCCGCGCTTCGATCAATCCTGGCCCGGTATCGGATACGGCGATCTGCACCCTATCGCCGCTGAGTCGAGCCGAAACGGTGATGTCGGCGCCCTCTTCCTGCGGCGTCACCGCATATTTGATGGCGTTTTCGACCAGCGGCTGGAGCAGCAGCGACGGCAGACGCGCCTTGGCGACGCGCGGATCGACATCGAAATGGGTGCGCAGCCGCTCGTCGAAGCGCATCTTCTCGATCTCGAGATACAGCTTCAGCGTCTCCACCTCCTGCGCCAGCGTCACATGAGCGGTGGGCTCATTCGCCAGCGTATAGCGCAGGAACGAGGCCAGGCGCGAGAGCATCACATTGGCGCGTTCGGTCTGCTTGAGCAGCACCAGCGTGGAGATCGAGTTGAGCGTGTTGAACAGGAAATGCGGATTGAGCTGATAGCGCAGCATCGCCAGCTGCGCGCTCGACGCCTGGTTCTCCAGGATCTGCATCTGATCGATCTGCTGTTCGACGATCAGGTAGAAATTGATGCCGAAATAAAGCGCCGACCAGCCGGCGAGCACGGTGAAGGTGAGGAAGCTGTAACCGATCACCCGCGCCAGCGTGATGCCCGGCGCCGCGGCGGTGAACGAATAGGTGAAGGCTTCCAGCACCGCATAGATGATCGTCGCCACGGCCAGCGTCGCCAGCGTCAGCAGCACGCCCGGAATCCGCGGCATCCGCCGGTAATAGCCATAGAGCGCCGACAGCAGCAGCGTCAGGCAATAGCCGACGATCGCCTCGATGATCGCCTTGATGACGCCTTCGACCGAAAAGCCGTTCGATACGCTGGAAACGGTGCGGAACAGCAGATAGCCGCTCCAGCCGGTGGCCTGCAGCACCCAGAAGGCACGTGCCTTGTCCTCGAAAAAGGGGCGCGACAGCAGCCCCGGCCTGCGCAGGATCTGCGGTGCGCGTTGCGCGTCGATGTCGGTCGTTCTGGCCACGGCCTGTCTCTACCACCCGAAAACCGGCCCGGCAAAGAGGGGCGCCGGACCCCCTATAATGCAAAACCGCCGCCCCGGTTGCCCGGGACGGCGGCTTGCAGTCGCTTATGGTGTGACGGCTTAGAAGCCGACGACCAGCGAACCCATGAACGTCCGCGGATAACCGATCTGCGAGTTCGGCGCATTGCCGTACGCAGTTGCGGTTCCCGACGAGTTGAAGGTCGGACCCTGGTTCAGGTTGCCCGAGAAACCGCCGACCCACAGCTCGTCGAACACGTTCAGCACGTTGAGCTGGAAATAGGTGGTCTTGTTGAGGCCGGCCCATTCCATGCTGACGCGGGCGTTGATGTCGACCAGCGTGTACGCCGGCGTCTTGTTGCCATACACTTCATAGGTCGTGCCCGAGACGATCTGACGAACCGGCTCATTGGTATCGTAGATGTACCGCGGGCCGGTGCGCTTCGCCTGGAAACCGATCGAGATCGGATCGAGCGTGAACTGCGCACCACCACCGAAGGTGTAGACCGGCGCACCGGCTTCCCGCTTGCCCTTGGTGGGGGCATAGATGGGGTTACCGCCGACGATGCCGATCTGGACATTGTCCTTGATCTCCGAGTGGAGATACGAACCGAACGCCCACAGGCTCAACTCGCTGATCGGCTGATAGGCGATCGTGCCGTCAAAGCCGTACTTTTCGACCTTGCCGAGGTTCCGGTAGATCGTCCGGTCGAGTTCCGCATCATAGGCCGAGGCCAGACGGTTCTGGTAGTTGGTGTACCAGCCCGAAAGCTGGGCCTGAACCGTGTTCGAGCGATAGCGCACACCCAGATCGAAATTGTCGGTGGTCTCGGGCTTCGGGTTCGCCTGCTCAGCGTCGCTCGGGAAGTAGAACGAGTTGTAGAGGTTGTCCGTACCCGGGACCTGAAGGCCCTTCGAGTAGTTGAAGAAAGCCGAGACATGGCTGGTCAGGTCATAGGTGAAGCCGATGTTCGGCAGCACCCGGTTATAGTCCAGGATTCGCTGCTGCGGCCCCTGCGTTGCAAACGACGGGAGCGAACCGACGGCGGGCTGGGTCGGATTGGCCGCCAGCCAGGCGGCCAGTGCGGCGTCATCGGCGCACTCGACAAAGCCGGCCGCGCTCGACGTTGCGCAGTAGTTGGTCAGGTTGCGGCGGAAGAACGGCGCGCGGATACCTGCATTGACGACAAGCTTGTCGTCGAGGAACTGACCGCGATATTCCCCGGCGACCTGATGCAGGATCGCGAACGAAAGGCGGTCGCGCTTCTGCAGAATATAGCCGTTGCTGCCTGCGAGGCCGTCGTTGACCGGGAAGACGTCGGCGGGCGAACCGTCGGCGAGCAGCCGGCCGGTTTCGCCGGTCTGGCGATGGCGGGCACGGTCATAGGTGTAGGCGATACGAACGGTCTGGCCATCGGTGATGTCGTAGCGCAGCGACGCGATCACGCCGATACGGTGCGTCTGCGTCTGGCTAGGTGCCAGAACGCGCACGGTATCGAGCAGGTCGCCATCGCCGTTCAGGTCCGCGCCGAAATAGGGGGTGCCGCCGAAGTAACCGATCTGGTTGCTGACGCCGGTGCCCGGATCCACGTCGCGGAAGCCTTCACGGGCAACGACGGTGCCGCCGCCATTGGCCTTCACATACTGGTAGCTGGGATCGACGGTCAGGATCAGGCCGTCGGAAAGCGTGAAGCGCGACTGGGCGCGGATGTTGCCCGTGTTCGACGGATTGAATCGCTGATCAAAAACCGAGCCGCAGCTGTTGGCGCTGTCGGCAACGCCCGCGACCGCCGTGCTGTTCACCGTGCACGAAGCAACCGTGTACTCGCGCTCGTCGCGGGTGATCGGGAATCGATTGCTCGAGTTCGGGCCAACGACGCGGCTGCCGGTGACGGCTGCGGTGTCGGTACGAAGCGGCACCGAACCCTGGAAGTTGTTGCGGTTCTCGTTATAGTGTCCAGCGATCGACACGAAGTCGCCGTTCGATCCAATCGGCTGGTAGATGCGCGCATTATACTGCTGCTTGTCGATCTTCGCGTCGTGATTAAACGGCGAATTGTTCTCAGCGTGGCTGGCAGAGACGAAAGCGCGCGTGCCGAACGGCGTGAATTCGCCGGTGTCGACGAGGCCGAAGATGCGGAAGAAGTTGAAGTCGCCAACCGACCCGATCATCTTCACACCGAAGTTCTCGCCGGGCAGGCGGGTGCGATAGTTCACCGTCGAACCGGTCGCCGATGCCGTCGGGCTGTCGACGTCGGTCGTGCCAAGGTTGACGTTGACCTGATCGATCAGTTCGGGATCGAGCTGCTGGTTCGAATAAATCGCGTAGCCGCCCGAGTCGTTCAGGGGAACGCCGTCAAAGGTCTGGCTGATGCGCGTCGAATCGAAACCGCGGATCGTCAGCGTGCCGCCCGACGAGCCATAAGGATCGTTGTTCTGGAAGCTAACGCCCGGAACCTGATTGATGATTTCGTTGACCGACTGGCCCGGCGCCTGGCGCTGGATGATTTCCTGGCCAAGCACGACCTTTGCCTTCGACGTGTCGGGAACGACGATGCCGTTGACGCCGTTGTTGGTCTGGCTGCCGGTGACGACGATTTCGCTGTCGCCTTCGAAATCGATCGAACCGGTCGACTGCGCATAGGCGCTCGCCGGGATCATCAGCGCGGCCGCGGCCACGCCTGCAAAAAGCTTTGTGCGCATGTTTATAGTTCCCTTTTCGGTGTGCTGTCTGCACTGCACGCGGTGCGGTTCACCGTCTGCGCCGCCCTTGGCCTTCTTTTATGTCGCTTCGATGACAGTCAATCGGTCAACGGACCCTCTTCAGGATTCCCCCGATGCTGCGTTGCAAAAACGCATCACTCGGCGCTGGCGACGATCGCCAGCCAGTCCGCCTCGCTGATCACCCGAACACCCAGATCGGCTGCCTTTTTGAGCTTCGAGCCCGCGCCGGGTCCTGCGATCACCAGATCGGTCTTGGCCGAGACCGAGCCCGACACGCGCGCACCCAGCCGTTCGGCCTGCGCCTTGGCCTCGTCGCGACTCACCGCCTCCAGCGTGCCGGTGAACACCAGCGTCTTGCCGGTCACTTCGGAGTCGCGGGCTTCGACGACGAAGGGCGGCGGGGTCACTTCGCCGAGCAGGTCGCGCCACACCGTGCGGTTGTGCGGCTCGTGGAAGAAGTCGGCCAGCGCGTGACCCACGGCGGCGCCGACATTCTCCACGCCGATCCGCTCGGCGATCGCCTTGTCGAGCCGCGTGCGGTGCTTCGCCTCGGTTTCGCCGAGCTGGGGCGGGGTGGCGTCGCGCAGCGCGATCAGCTCGTCGGCCAGCGCCTCCAGCGCCGGCAGGGTGACGTAGCGCTTAAGCAGGTCGCGCGCGGTGATCGCGCCGATATGGCGGATGCCGAGGCCGAACAGCAGCCGTGCCGCGTCGGGCGCGCGCTTCGCCTCGATGGCCGCAAGCAGCCCGTCGACCGATTTTTCCTGCCAGCCCTCGCGACCGAGCAGCCCGTCGCGGTGCTGGGAGAGGCGGAAGATATCGGCCGGCTCGGCGATCCAGCCCAGGTCGAGCAGTTCGATCAGCGTCTTCTCGCCGAGCCCGTCGATGTCCAGCGCCCCGCGGCTGACGAAATGCTTGAGCCGCTCCAGCCGCTGCGCCGGGCAGATCAACCCGCCGGTGCAGCGGACATCAACTTCGCCTTCCTCGGCCACCGCTTCGGACTGGCAGATCGGGCAGTGGGTGGGGAAGTGCCACTCGGCGCGGGGCTCGTCGCGGGTGAGGTTTTCGACGATCTGCGGGATCACGTCACCCGCGCGCTGGAGCACCACACGGTCGCCGGGGCGCACGCCGAGCCGCGCAATCTCGTCGGCATTGTGCAACGTCGCGTTGCTGACGACGACGCCGCCCACCGTCACCGGCTCCAGCCGCGCGACGGGAGTCAGCTTGCCGGTGCGGCCGACCTGGATGTCGATCGCCTGCAGCGTCGTCTGGGCGCGCTCGGCAGGGAATTTGTGGGCGAGGCCCCAGCGCGGCGCACGGCCGACATAGCCCAGCCGTTCCTGCCAATCGAGCCGGTCGACCTTGTAGACCACGCCGTCGATGTCGAAGCCGAGATCGGCGCGTCGTGCCTCGATCGCCCGGTACTGGGCGAGCGCATCGGCGAGGCTGGGCGCATGGACGAACAGATCGGAGACCGGAAAGCCCCAGCCGCGAATCCGGGCGATCGCATCGAACTGGGTGTCGGCAAGCGGCTCGCTCAGCTCGCCCCAGCCCCAGGCGAAGAAGCGCAGCGGCCGGGTGGCGGTGACGGCGGCATCCTTCTGACGCAGCGATCCGGCGGCAGCGTTGCGCGGGTTCGCGAACTGGCGCGCTTCCTTGCCCGTCGCCTCGGCCTCTTCGAGCAGCCGGGCGTTGAGTGCGGCGAAATCGGCCTTGGCCATATAGACCTCACCGCGCACCTCGCAGATGGCGGGCGCGCCGGCGATCCGATCGGGAATGTCGGCGATGGTGCGGACATTGGGCGTCACATCCTCGCCGATCCGCCCGTCGCCGCGCGTCAGCGCCTGGACCAGCACGCCATCTTCATAGCGCAGCGAACAGGACAGGCCGTCGATCTTGGGTTCGGCGGTCAGCTGCAGCGGTTCGTCGTCGGCAAGGCGAAGGAAGCGGCGCACGCGGCCGAGGAAATCGGCGATGTCCTCGTCGTTGAAGCCATTGTCGAGGCTGAACATCTGCCGCGCATGGGCGACCTTTGCCAGCGGCCCAGACGGCGTCGCGCCCACCTGGCGCGAGGGGGAGTCGGTGCGGACCAGCT
Source organism: Sphingomonas sp. RS6 (assembly GCF_054489705.1). NCBI lineage: Bacteria > Pseudomonadati > Pseudomonadota > Alphaproteobacteria > Sphingomonadales > Sphingomonadaceae > Sphingomonas > Sphingomonas sp. RS6. Next base: position 352,070 of record NZ_JBTMWM010000001.1, on the reverse strand, counting down.
CGGGAAAGGCTGTCTCGATCTCGGCGTTGCGGCGGACCAGTGCGTCGAACTCGGCGTCGCTGATCTCGGGCGCGTCCGCGTCGTGATAGCGGCGGTTATGGTGCGCGATCTCGGCGGCGAGGCGTTCGAGTTCGGCGGCGGCATTCTCTGGCGTGCGGGGCAGCGTCATTCGCTTGCGCTACGGGATGGCGTGGCGCGCGATCAAGTCTTTCTCGGCGGGGTGGCGCGCGCGGATCTTGCCCGCGCCATTTTTTGCGATCCGCGCGAACCGCGTCGGGGCACCGCGCGTCTTCCCTGCTCAATCGGCCGGCTTGATCTTGGCCGGGGCGGTTGCGACAGGATGACGATGGGGTTCATGACCAAGCTGATCCGCTGGACGATCGCGATCCTTCTCTGGATCGTCATCCTGTTGTGCCTTGCCTCGGTACTGGTGCCGCCGTTCCTCGACCGCATCTATTATCGCGGCCCGGTGTCCGGGCATTTCGATGGCGAGCGGTTCGAAAATCCGCACGGCAAGACGGCGCCGCCCGGTTCGCTGGTGATGGTGTTCCTCGCGCACCAGCTCTTTACGCGCAACCAGCGGCCGGAATGGCCCGATCATGTTACCGTCAGGCAGAGCCGCCCGTCGGCGCGGGTCGAGGGGCAGGCGATGCGCGTCACCTGGATCGGCCATGCCAGCGTGTTGATCCAGACTCAGGGCCTCAACATCCTGACCGATCCGGTGTGGAGCGACAGGGCTGGGCCGTTCGGCATGGGGCCGGCGCGCGTCACGGCCCCTGGCGTACGGCTCGCGGACCTGCCGAAGATCGACCTGATCCTCGTCAGCCACGATCATTACGACCATCTCGATCTCGCGACGCTCAAGACGCTCTGGCAGCATGACCGGCCGCTGGTGGTCACCTCGCTCGGCAATGACAGCGTCATCGGGCAGGCGGGCGTGCCGGCCAGGGCGCTCGACTGGGGGCGGCGGATCGCAATCCGTCCCGGCATCGCGGTGGCGGTGACGCGCAATCACCATTGGAGCAGCCGCTGGTTTGCCGATCGCAATCGTGCGCTCTGGTCGAGCTTCGTCGTGACGCTGCCCGGGGGCAACCTGTTCTTCGCCGGCGATACCGGGTGGGGCGACGGCAAATGGCCGGCCGAGGCGGCGGCGCTGGGGCCGATCCGCTTTGCCGCGATTCCGATCGGCGCCTTTCGTTTTAAGCCCGGGCAGATGGCGTCGGGCGCGCATATCGGCCCACGCGACGCGATCCGGGTGTGGAACGGACTCGGCCGCCCCTGGGCGTTGCCCATCCACTGGGGCACCTTCCGGCTGTCCTGGGAGCAATATCGCACCCCGCCGGACATGCTGGCGGCGATGCTGCGCTGTGGCGGCAGCGGCGGCGGGCGATTTGTCGACCGCCCGATCGGGCAGGGGTTCGACGTGCCTGCGCTGGGCACGCCGCCACCCGCACCGGACGACGACGCGATCGCCCGCTGCCGCGCGGCGGGGCAGTTCGACCGGTTTCGCTGAAGGGGGCCGCGCCCCGGCCTTGAGGAGGCGCGCGCGCTCGCCTAAACAGCCGGGCAGGGAGGGCGTCTGGCGATATGACTGGCGCAGCGCGGAATCGGCGCCGCTACGATACGAGCATCGATCGGGCTGGCCTGGCACTGGGTGTCGGCAGCCTGCTCGGCGGTTTGCTGATTTTCGGGCTGATCGTCGCTGGCGGCCAGCGCGACCCGATCGCACTGGCAATCGGCTTCGTGCTGGGCACGATCTTTTCGGCAATCGCGATCACGGCGGTCTGCGGCCCGCTCTGGCTGGTGATGCACGTCGCCGGTCTGCGCGGTGCCCGCCATGCCGCGCTGGTCGCCGGCGTCACCGCGATGGGGCTTTTCAGCGGTGCGCAGCTCCACGGTTTCGGCGCCTTCAGCCTGCACCCGCTCGACCAGCACACCCGGGTGCTGCGTTGGGCGAGCGCGGGCGCGACGAGCCTGTTGATCGCGCTGATTGCCGCCGCGATCGGCTTGGCGATGTGGCGCATCGCCTATCGTTCGCGCGACTGACCGTACACAGGGCTACAATTGCGCCCACCGGGAATGCCATGATATGGGTTGATCCCATAATCAAGGATGGCATCCAGGGTGATTATGTTGGCGATCGTCAAATCGTTGGTTCTAGGGCTTCTTCTGATCGGCGCCGCACCGGCGCGATCGCAAGAACTCATTACATTCGATGACTTGGCCACGCCATTCGGTGGCGTCTATAGTGGGGATTACGAATCGGCAGAAGTAAGGTTTACGTCCAGCGCCGGCTTCTTCTTCATCAACGGTATCCTGTCGGAACAGAGCGCCGATCGGTCGGGCGGCGCAGCGCTGGGCCTTTTTCGAGGGTATAGCCTGTTCATCGACAGCCCGACTCTTGGTTACTTCGACCTCATCAGCATGGACGTCGCCGATATCACCGCCAGCGCTAGCGGCACGAGCTTCACCTATTTGTACGCGTCGAGGGACGGCGATGGCTCGGGCGTGATCGAAGTGGAGGATCCGTCCGGCATATCGCACCTGACGTTTGATTTGCACGCGGTGAGTTTCTTCATGTTGACGGTGACCAACCCGGACGGGCTCCAGATCGACAATGTCGTGGCCGGAGTGGGACCGATCGGTCCGGCGGTGCCGGAGCCGGCCGGTTGGGCGATGCTGCTCGGCGGCGCGGGGCTGACCGGGGGGATGCTGCGCCGCCGTCATCGCCGCGCGGCCCTCGCCTGACCCATCCGGCGCTTTTCAGAACCCTTGCCGCTCCCCATATTCGGGAGATGGCGATCCAGATCCGGACCAACCTTGCCGAGCCCGAGACGGGGCAGGCCTTCATTCCCCACCGCCCGCAGCGCCCGGAAAAGGCGGAGGGCGGCAAGAAGTTCAAGCTCGTTTCCGACTATCAACCCTCGGGCGACCAGCGCTTCGCGATTCCGGAGCTGGTCGAGCAGGCGCGGGCGGGCGAGCGCGACCAGGTGCTGCTCGGCGTCACCGGGTCTGGCAAAACCTATACGATGGCAAAGGTGATCGAGGAACTGCAGCGCCCCGCGCTGATCCTCGCGCCCAACAAGATCCTCGCCGCGCAGCTCTATGGCGAGTTCAAGAGCTTCTTCCCCGAAAACGCGGTCGAATATTTCGTCAGCTATTACGACTATTACCAGCCCGAGGCCTATGTGCCCCGGTCCGACACGTACATCGAGAAGGAAAGCTCGATCAACGAGGCGATCGACCGGATGCGCCACGCGGCGACCCGCTCGCTGCTCGAGCGCGACGACGTGATCATCGTCGCCTCGGTCTCGTGCCTCTACGGCATCGGCTCGGTCGAGACCTATTCGGCAATGATCTTCGACCTGAAGAAGGGCCAGGTGGTCGACCAGCGCGAGATCATCCGCAAGCTGGTGGCACTCCAGTACAAGCGCAACGATGCCGCCTTCGGGCGCGGCGCCTTTCGCGTGCGCGGCGACAACCTCGAGCTGTTCCCGTCGCACTATGAGGATACCGCCTGGCGGATCAGCTTCTTCGGCGACGAGATCGAGGAGATCGTCGAGTTCGACCCGCTGACCGGCAAGAAGGTAGCGAGCCTCGATTATGTCCGCGTCTATGCCAACAGCCACTATGTGACGCCGGGGCCGACGCTGAAGCAGGCGATGGAGGCGATCCGCCACGAACTCACCGAGCGGCTCAAGGAGCTGGAGGCCGAGGGCAAGCTGCTGGAACTGCAGCGGCTGGAGCAGCGCACCAATTTCGACCTGGAGATGATTGCGGCGACCGGGAGTTGCGCGGGCATCGAGAATTACAGCCGGTTCCTCACCGGCCGCCTGCCGGGCGAGCCGCCGCCCACGCTGTTCGAATATCTGCCCGAAAACGCGCTGCTCTTCGTCGACGAGAGCCACCAGACGATCGGCCAGATCAATGGCATGTCGCGCGGCGACCACAAGCGCAAATTGACGCTCGCCGAATATGGCTTCCGCCTGCCGAGCGCGATCGACAATCGGCCCTTACGCTTCAACGAATGGGACGCGATGCGGCCCCAGACCACCTATGTCTCGGCCACACCCGGCGACTGGGAAATGGCGCAGACCGGCGGGGTGTTCGTCGAACAGGTGATCCGCCCCACCGGCCTGATCGATCCGCCGGTGGAGATCCGGCCGGTCGAGGAGCAGGTCCAGGACCTGATCCAGGAGTGCAAGGCGACCGCGGCCAAAGGCTATCGCACGCTGGTGACGACGCTCACCAAGCGCATGGCCGAGGACCTGACCGAATATATGCACGAGGCGGGCGTGAAGGTCCGCTACATGCACTCGGACACCGAGACGCTGGAGCGCATCGAACTGATCCGCGACCTGCGGATGGGCGTGTACGACGTGCTGATCGGCATCAACCTGCTGCGCGAGGGGCTCGACATCCCCGAATGCGGGCTGGTCGCGATCCTCGATGCCGACAAGGAAGGCTTTCTGCGCTCCGAGACTTCGCTGATCCAGACGATCGGCCGCGCCGCGCGCAATGTCGAGGGGCGGGTGATCCTCTATGCCGATCGCATGACCGGCAGCATGGAACGCGCGCTCGCCGAGACCGGCCGCCGCCGCGAGAAGCAGATGGCGTATAATCTCGAACACGGGATCACGCCGGAAACGGTCAAGAAGAACATCGGCGACATCATCGCTCATGTCGCGTCGAAGGACGGCGTGACGGTGGAGATCGATGCCGATCGCCCGCACATGGTCGGCCACAATCTGCGCGGCTATATCGAGGAACTCGAGAAGAAGATGCGCGACGCGGCGGCGAACCTGGAGTTCGAGGAAGCCGGCCGCCTGCGCGACGAGATCCGCGCGCTGGAGGCGGAGGAACTCGGGCTGCCGGAAGGCGAGCGCAAGGCGCCGGTGATGGGGCGGAGCAACGAAGGCAAGCCGGGCACGCGCAAGACGCGGTATGGGAAGGTGCAGAAAAAGTTCAGCCGTTGATCAGGCGTCGCGTTGCATCCAAGACTTTGATTTATTTGGAGTGTCGTCAAATGGGCAGTTTGAAGACTCGCTGCTAAATCTGAGCGAGTCCAGCATGTTAGTAGGGCCTATCTTGTCGCACCGTGCGACATAGGTGCTTGTTTACATTGGCGTATTTGAAGTTAATGAGACGCTTGCCTTGTTGCACTGAGGTCAAGCCATGATACGCTCATTTGCCGATAGCGAAACGGAAAGCGTCTGGCTTGGGGAGCGCAGCCGCAAGTTGCCTCCCGACATCCAGCAAACCGCACGCCGCAAGCTCCGCATCCTAAATCGCGTGACCAGCCCTCTCCAACTGCGCGTGCCGCCAGGTAATCGGCTGGAGGAGTTGAAGGGGGACCGCAAAGGGACATATAGTATCCGGATCAACGACCAGTGGCGGATCACCTTCCGCTGGGTGGACGGAGGCGCGGACGATGTCCGGATCGAGGATTACCATCGCGGATGAGGACCGGCTGGACAATGTCCATCCCGGCGAGATCCTGCGTGAGGAGTTCCTCGTCGGCGCCGACCTCCCGCTTGAAGAGGTGGCAGCCGGTACCGGTCTCGATCCGTTGAAGCTGGCTGCCGTCGTGGCGGGTGACGCGCCCGTCGATGCCGATATCGATTTGCGACTGACGCGCTACCTCCGTATGTCCGAGGGCTTCTTCCTCGGTCTCCAGATGGATTTCGACCTCGAAGATGCCAGGCGCCGGTTGAACGGTGCGCTTGATCGGATCGTCCCGCGCGCAGCCTGACGTCGTCGACGGTCGGTGCTGTCCAGTCGCGTGACATCGACTTGCTCGGCACTTATTCTCTTGTCCGGCGTTGATCGCCGTTGGGGCAACGACCCCATGACGAGGGGAGAGAGGAAATGAGCCGATTTGGCTTGATGGCGGCCGCTGCGCTTGGTGCGCTCGCGGCATGCAGTGGCGGATCGTCGAGCGGTAGCGTGACGACGCCGTCTCCCACGCCGGCCCCGAGCCCGACGCCGACCCCAAGCCCGTCGCCCCTGCCGCTGCCGGCTCCCACGCCCAGCCCCAAATCGCCCGCCAGCTACACGCCGGTCGCCGCGTTCCGGCCGACCACCGGCATCTCGCTGCCCGTCGGCAAATGCGTCAACATGGGCAATCATCTCGAGGCGCCGAACGAGGGCGACTGGGGGCGTGCGATCGAGGATGCCGATTTCCCGATCATCCGCGCGGCGGGCTTCGACACGATCCGTCTGCCGGTGCGCTGGTCGGCGCATGCGCTCGCCGCCGCGCCTTATACGATCGATGCCGCCTTCCTGGCGCGCGTCCGCCATGTCGTCGATACGGCGCGCGCCGCCGGGCTGAACGTAATCCTCAATCTCCACCATTATGAGGAAATGGCGACGGCGCCCGCCGCGCATGCGGCGCGGTTCGCGGCGCTGTGGCAACAGATCGGCTCTGCCTTTGCGGACGAGCCGGTGGGCTCTGTCTGGTTCGAGCTGATGAACGAACCCAATGGCGCGCTCGACAACGGCAATCTCAGGACGATCCTCGAACCCGCGCTGGCGAATGTCCGCGCGACGAACCCCACTCGGCCGTTGATCGTCGGCGGCGAGAACTGGAGCGGGATCGGATCGCTCAGGACGCTGCCCCTGCCCGACGACCCCTATGTCGTGGCGACGATCCACACCTATGATCCATTCGATTTCACCCATCAGGGCGCGACCTGGATCACGCCGACGCCGCCGATCGGGCGGACGTTCGGATCGGAGCTCGACTATATCGAGCTCGATACCAATGTTCAGCTTGTCCGCGACTATATGAACCGGACCGGTCGATCGGTCTTCGTCGGCGAATATGGCGCCAACGACGTGGCCGGCGTGCCCCTAGCGCAGCGGGTTGTCTATTATGGCGCGGTATCGTCGGCCTATGCCTCGATCGGTGTGCAGAGCTGCGCCTGGGCCTATACCAATACCTTCCGTCTGCGCGACGGCAGCGCATGGCTGCCGGGCATGGTCGAGGCGATCCGCACGACGACCACGCTGCAATAGGGCGATCCGGCCTCCAAATCCGGCGATCCGATCGGCGGCCGGATGAGGAAGGTTGAGCGCGCCCCGCTGCTACCGCATAGGGGCAGGATGCAATTTCGTTCTGCGAGCTTTCTGTTCGTCTGCGTGGCCGCGGCCGGATGCGTTCCGGCGCCTCGACCTGCGCCACCGGCACCGGCGCCAGCACCGGTCGTTGCGCCGCCGCCGCCGGTGGCCGCCGCCCCGGCGCCTGTACTCGGCCCGGACTGGCGCGATTGGGCGCTGACACCGGGCGATTGGGTCTATCGCCGCGATGCCCGGGGCAGCATCGCTTATTTCGGGGTGCGCGGCGCGCAGGCAATGGCCATGTTGCGGTGCGACCAGCCGACGCGGCGTGTATCGCTCTCCGTGCCGGGCGACGCACCGGCCACGCTTACCGTCCGAACCACCAGCGCGACGCGGGCGATCGCTGCGGTCCCCGTCGGGGGAAGCCCACCCTATCGGACGATGACGTTCGATGCGCGCGACCCGTTCCTCGATGCGATCGGCTTCAGCCGTGGGCGGTTCGTGATCGAGGGGGGTGTGCAGGCGCTGGTCATTCCCGCCTGGCCCGAAATCCTGCGTGTGGTGGAGGACTGTCGCGGCTGACCGGCCTGCCGGCGACGCGGCCCAGAATTCCAGAATCGCACCGATAAAATTTGAATACAAGCCTTGTTCTGCGACTCACTATGACTCTAAAAGTCAAGTGTGCTCCACGGCACAGGCTCTTCAACTAGCGAAAGGAGGTGATCCGATGTCTCATGGTTCAGCAATGAGGTCGGTTCAGTTCGTTCGGGAGACGCGCCGCTGATCGATCGAAGCGGATGGAAGCCCTCCATCCGTGGTACCGCGCGGGAGGTATCCCCCTCCAATCAACGCCGGTCATCGATCGAAACGCGGCCCGCATGGTCTCCCGGGCTGGAGCTCTCCGGCCGCTGACCATGTCGGAGGTCGCCGGATCCTCGGGCAGGGGGTCCGGCGGCCTCTTTCATTTTTGGCCCGGTACCCTGCGGGCGATCATGGTTAGCGAAACCTTGCCGCGGCGATATGGACATGCCCCAACTTTCTCGTCCGCCCCGGATGGCGCATTCATCCTTCTGACGCCGTGGGCGGCGACAGGGGTGATCGATGGTAGAGCAAGCGAAGACAGGACGGAAAACCGGCTTTGCCCGCCGCGCCTGCGTTCGCGAGATGCTGGACGCCATTCCCTCCGCCGTCATCCTCGTCGATCGCAACCACCGACTGGTCGAGGCCAATCGCGCATTTTGCGCTGAAGCGGGCGGCACCCGCGACTTCTGGCTTTCCGCGCCACTGGATTCGATCCTGCCCCCGGATGCCTGCGCGAGGTTGCGCGCCGAGCACGAACGCGTGTTCGCCAGCGGCGAGGATATGGAGAGCGAAGAAGTCCTCGTGAATGGCGAAGGCCGCAAACGCCATCTCATCACCCGCCGTCGCCTGATCGAGATCGATGGCGAGCCGTTCATCCTCACGGTGCTCAGCGACGTTACCGCCCATCGCGAGGCGGAAGCGCGGAGCCGCTATCTCGCCTTTCACGACGATCTCACCGGCCTGGCGAATCGTGCGCTTCTGGGCGAACGCGTGCGGGCGACGCTCGAGCGCAACGGTGGCAGTAATGCCGCGCTGCTGCTGATCGATATCGATCGCTTCAAGGACATCAATGACGCCTTCGGCCATGCCGCAGGCGATGCGTTGCTACGCGCTTTTGCAGACCGGCTCGCGGGCATTGCCCGCGGGTCGGACACGGTGGCGCGGCTGGGCGGCGATGAATTCGCCATCCTGCTGGGGGACATCGAAACGGCGGCCGATGCGGAGGCAGCATGCCGGCGCGTCGCCGCCTTGGGCGAACAGCCCTTCGCGATTGCTTCGGGCGCCGTATCGCTGGAACTCACCGTGGGCGGCGCCTGGGCCGCGCCCGGCGTCGATTCGTGCGAACTGCAACGGCGTGCCGATCTCGCACTGGGCGAAGCGAAGCGCGACCATGAAAAATCATGCTGCGTGTTTGGCGATGATCTGGCGGAGCGCCTCCGTCAGCGCAAGTTGCTGGAGGCCGATCTCCGTGCCGCGCTCGACGCGGGCGGCCAGCTGGAAGTGCATTACCAACCGGTGATGGGCGCATCGGGGGACGAGGTGGCCGGGATGGAGGCGCTGGTCCGCTGGCAGCATCCGACGCTGGGATTGCTCGGCCCGAACAGCTTCATCACCATCGCCGAACAGAGCGGCCTGATCGTCCGGTTGGGCGAATGGGTGCTCGATCAGGCGGTCGCGATGATGGCGCATTTCCCCGGGGTGTCGATCGCCGTCAATCTGTCGCCCGTCCAGCTGCGCAGCCAGGGCGTCGACGATTACATCCTCGCATCGCTCGCCGCGCACGGCATGCCGCCGTCGCAGCTGCAACTGGAAATCACCGAAAGCGCCATGCTCGCCGTCGACGCCGGGGTGCAGGCCCGGCTCCAGCGGCTCCGCGGCGCCGGCGTGCAACTGGTTCTCGACGATTTCGGTACCGGCTATTCGAGCCTGTCGCACCTCCACAGGCTGTCGGTCGACCGCGTCAAGATCGACCAGAGCTTCGTGCGCGAACTGGGCGAATCGCACGACGCGCGGGCGATCATCCAGGCGGTGCTGGGGATCGGCCATGCACTGGGCATCGGCGTGACGGCCGAGGGCGTGGAGGACGAGAAGCAGCGCATTTTCCTGCGCGCGTTCGGTTGCCACGAGTTCCAGGGCTATTTGTTCTCGCGCCCGCTGACCTGCAGCGACGCGGTGACCTTTCTCGAATCATACGCCAAGCGTCGCGCCGCCTGAACCGGGCTCACTCCTCGTTTGCCAGGCCCTTCAACCGATAAAGAACATCGAGCGCGTCGCGCGGCGCCAGCGCATCGACGTCGAGATCGCTGAGCGCGTCGCGGAGCGGGTCGGCCGGCGCTTCCTCGATCTGGGCGGCCGCGGCGAACAACGGCAGTTCGTCCAGGCCGGCGGTGAGGCCACCGGTTTTCGCGCGTCCCGCCTCCAGCTTGTCGAGCACGGCCTTCGCGCGCTTCACGGTCGCCGGCGGCATGCCCGCCAGCCGCGCCACCGCGATCCCGTAGCTGCGATCCGCCGGCCCGTCGGCGACTTCATGAAGCAGCACCAGCTCTCCCTTCCACTCGCGGGCGCGAACATGGTGCAGGCTCAGCGCGTCGCAGCGTTCGGCGAGCCGGGTGAGCTCGTGATAATGGGTCGCGAACAGACAGCGGCAGCGATTGTCCTCATGGATTGCCTCCACCACCGCCCAGGCGATGGCGAGTCCGTCATAGGTCGATGTGCCGCGACCCACCTCGTCCAGGATCACGAAGCTGCGCGGCGTGGCCTGTGCCAGGATCGCAGCGGTCTCCACCATCTCGACCATGAAGGTCGATCGCCCGCGCGCGAGATTGTCGGATGCGCCCACGCGGCTGAACAGCCGGTCGACCAGCCCCAGCTTTGCGCGGGTTGCAGGCACATAGCTGCCCGCCTGGGCCAGCACGGCGATCAGCGCATTCTGGCGCAGAAAGGTCGATTTGCCGCCCATGTTCGGACCGGTGACGAGCCACAGCCGCGCGGATTCAGACAGGGTGCAGTCATTGGCGACGAAACGGCCGCCAGCGCGCGCCACCGCCGCCTCCACCACGGGGTGGCGGCCGCCCTCCACTTCGAAGCAGCTGTGGTCGACCAGCGCCGGCCGGGCCCAGGCGCCCTCCGCCGCGCGCTCGGCCAGCCCCGCCGAGACGTCGATGCGGGCGAGGGCGTCGGCCGTGGTCGCGATCGCTTCGCGCCGCGCGAGCGCCTGGCCGACCAGATCCTCCAGATGTGCCGCCTCAGCTGCCAGCGCATGGGCACCCGCCTGCGTCACGCGCATCGCCACATCGTGAAGTTCGGGGGCATTGAATCGGACGACGCCGGCCAGCGTCTGGCGATGGGTGAACCCGCTGTCGGGCTTCATCAGTGCATCGGCCGACCGCGCCGGCACCTCGATGTGATAGCCGAGCACGCCATTGTGCCGGATCTTGAGCGTGGCGATGCCGGTGCGCGAGCGATACTCGCTTTCCAGCGCCGCGATCGCCCGCCGCCCACCCGCGCCGGCATCGCGCAGATCGTCGAGCGCCGCGTCATAACCTTCCGCGATATAGCCGCCATTGGCCGCGTCGACGGGCGGCTCGGGCACCAGCGCCCGCGAGAGCAGATCGATCAGTGCGCCATGGCCGCGCAATTGCGGTGCCAGCTCGCGCAGCATCGGCGGCGCATCTGCCAGCGCGTCGAGCCGTTCGCCCAGCCGCCATGCTCCGTCCAGCCCGTCGCGCAACTGGCCCAGATCGCGCGGCGACCCCCGATCGGCGGCAAGCCGGCCGAGCGCGCGGCCGATATCCGGCAGTGCGCGCAACGTCGCGCGAACGCTCTCGCGCAGCGCAGGCTCGTCATGGAAGCGGGCGACCAGATCGAGCCGCGCGTCGATCGCGGCGCGGTCCATCAAGGGGGCGGCGATGTCGGCGCCGAGCAACCGCGCGCCGGCGCCGGTGACGGTGCGGTCCACCGCGTCGAGCAGGCTGCCCTTGCGCGTGCCGCCGGTGCTGACGGTGAGTTCCAGGCTGTCGCGCGTCGCCGCATCGATCGCCATCACCGTTTCGGCACGGCTGATCCGGGGCGGCCGTAGAAAGGGCAGCGATCCCTTCGCGGTATGCTCGATATAGGCGAGCAGCCCGCCCGCTGCGGCAAGGCCTGCGCGAGAGAATTGCCCGAATCCGTCGAGCGTGGCGACGCCGAAAAGGCGCTTTAACCGGGCTTCGCCGGCGCCGCTGTCGAAATCGGCTTTCGGGCGCAGCGCGGTGGCCAGATCAGCAAAGTCGGTCGCGTCGCAGGCGATCGTCTCTGCCGGCGCGATCCGCGCGATTTCGGCGGTCAGGCGCGCGGCGTCGGTTTCGATCAGCTCGAACCGGCCGGTAGAGATGTCCGCGCAAGCGATGGCCACGCCGCCCGCGGCCTCGCCGATGCTGGCGCACCAGTTGGCCGAGCGGCTGTCGAGCAGCGCTTCCTCGGTCAGCGTGCCTGCGGTGACGACGCGGACGATGGCGCGCTGGACCAGCGCCTTCGACCCGGCGCGCTTCTTGGCTTCCTCGGGCGTTTCGGTCTGGTTGGCGATGGCGACACGGTGGCCCGCCTTGATCAGCCGCGCGAGATAGCCCTCCATCGCATGGACCGGCACGCCGCACATCGGGATACGCTCGCCTTCATGCTCGCCCCGCGCAGTGAGCGCGATGTCGAGCGCGGCACTCGCGATCTTCGCATCCTCGAAAAACAGTTCGAAGAAATCGCCCATCCGGTAGAACAACAGGCAATCGGCAGCCTCCGCCTTGAGCGCGAGATACTGGGCCATCATCGGGGTGGGGGCGGCGGACGACATGGCCCGTGCGGTAGCGGATCGGTGGGGGCGGAGACAACCGGGCATTGGCGTGGGCGCCTCCGCTATTAACGCCGACAAATAAATGCCGATCGCGGTGCAGCGCCCGTTTGCAATCGCCGGCGCACGCTGCTTAAGGGGTGCGCAAGCTTAGAAGAGGAACGAGCGGAATGGCCGACGAAGCAACCGTGCAGTTTTCAGATCGCGAGGCGCTTCGGTATCACGCGGAGGGGCGGCCGGGTAAGATCGAGATCATCGCATCGAAGCCGATGGCGACGCAGCGCGATCTCGCGCTCGCCTATTCGCCCGGCGTGGCCGTGCCGGTGCTCGCCATCGCCGAGGACGCCGCCCGCGCCTATGACTATACGGCCAAGGGCAACCTCGTCGCGGTCATCTCTAACGGCACCGCCATTCTCGGCCTCGGCAATCTCGGCGCGCTGGCTTCCAAGCCGGTGATGGAAGGAAAGGCGGTGCTGTTCAAGCGCTTCGCCGATGTCGACTCGATCGACCTCGAGCTGAAGACCGAGGATGTCGATCGCTTCATCGATGCGGTCGAGCTGATGGAGCCGAGCTTCGGCGGCATCAACCTTGAGGACATCAAGGCGCCCGAATGCTTCGTGATCGAGCAGACGCTGCGCGAACGCATGAACATCCCGGTGTTCCATGACGACCAGCACGGCACCGCGATCATCGCCGCAGCCGGCCTGATCAATGCGCTGCACCTTACCGGTCGCGACCTCAAGACGACCCGGATCGTCGTCAACGGCGCCGGTGCCGCTGCGATCGCCTGTACCGAACTGATCAAGGCGATGGGCCTGCCGCAAGACAATCTGCTGATGTGCGACCGCACCGGCGTGATCTATCAAGGCCGCGAGGGCGTGAACCAGTGGCAGTCCGCCCATGCCGCCAAGACCGATCGCCGCACCCTGGCCGAGGCGCTGGAGGGCGCGGACGTGTTCCTGGGCCTTTCCGCCGCCAATGCGCTGCCGCCCGAGCTGCTCGCGAAGATGGCCGACAAGCCGATCATCTTCGCGATGGCAAACCCCGATCCCGAAATCTCGCCGCCCGAGGCGAAGCGGGTGCGGCCCGACGTAATCATCGCCACCGGCCGTTCAGATTATCCGAACCAGGTCAATAACGTGCTGTGCTTCCCGTTCATCTTCCGCGGCGCGCTCGACGTGCGTGCCACGACGATCAACGATGCGATGAAGGTCGCCGCCGCGCGCGCGCTCGCCGAACTCGCGCGCCAGCAGGTGCCCGAGGAAGTGGCGACCGCCTATGGCACGTCGCACAGCTTCGGCCCGGACTATATCATCCCGACCCCGTTCGATCCGCGCCTCATCGAGATCATTCCGTCGGCGGTTGCGCAGGCGGCCATGGATTCGGGCGTGGCGACGCGGCCGATCGTCGACATGACCGCCTATCGCCAGCAGCTGCGGGCGCGGATGAACCCGACCACGTCGGTGCTCAGTATGGCCTATGAGGGTGCGCGGGCGAAGCCGAAGCGGGTGATTTTCGCCGAGGGCGAGGAGGAAGTGGTGCTGCGCGCGGCGATCGCCTTCCAGGAGGGCGGCTATGGCACGCCGGTGCTGGTCGGCCGCGAGTCGGTGCACGACCGGCTGCGCGAGCTGGGCGCCAATCCCGATCATTTCGAGCTGCACAACAGCGTCAACTCGCCGCTGGTCGGCGAAATGGTCGAGACGCTCTATGCCCGCCTCCAGCGTCGCGGCTATCTGCGCCGCGACTGCGAGCGGATGGTCAACCGCGACCGCAACATCTTCGGCTCGCTGCTGCTGCGGCTGGGCCATGCAGATGCGATGATCACCGGCGTTACCCGTACCTGGGCCGAAACGATGCGCCAGGTGCGGCGCGTGGTCGACCCGGTCGACGGCCGCACGCCGTTCGGCATCCATGTGCTCGTCGGCCAGTCGCACACGGTGTTCATCGCCGACACGACGGTGAACGAGCGACCGAACGCCGAGCAGCTGGCTGACATCGCCGAGCGGACGGTGCAGGTGGCGCGTCGCATGGGGCATGAGCCGCGGGTGGCGTTCCTCAGCTATTCGACCTTCGGCAATCCCGAAGGCAAGTGGATCGACAATATCCGCGATGCCGTGAAGGTGCTCGACGAGCGCGGTGCGCAGTTCGAATATGAAGGCGAAATGTCGCCGGACGTCGCGCTGAACCCGAAGCAGCTGGCGAACTATCCGTTCGCGCGGCTTTCGGGGCCGGCGAACATCCTGATCATGCCGGGCCTGCAATCGGCCAATATCGCTGCCAAGCTGCTGCGCGAACTGGGTGGTGATTCGACGATCGGGCCGATGCTGATCGGCATGGAAAAGCCGGTCCAGATCGCACCGATGACGGCGTCCGCCAGCGAGCTGGTGACGCTGGCGGTGCTCGCGGCGGGCGACATCGCCCGCTGAGCCGCGGGGGCGCATCGGCGGATCAGCCGTCGATGCTCGCCCCCAGCGCGGCGTTGACCAGCCCGCCGTCGACGGTGACCGTCTCGCCCACCAGATAATCGCCAGCCCGGCTGGCGAGGTAGATCGCCGCCCCGGCCATGTCCTCGGCGACGCCGATGCGCTTCGCCGGGATCGCCTTGGCGACGCTGCCGCCATGATCGCGCGCGGCCTTGTTCATGTCGCTGGGGAAGGCGCCGGGGGCGATCGAGGTGACGTGGATCCGGTCCTGCACCAGCCGCGCTGCCATGCGGCGGGTGAGGTGGATCAGCGCGGCCTTCGACGCCTGATAGCTGTATGTTTCCCAGGCGTTGAGCCGCTGGCCGTCGATCGAGGTGATGTTGATGACCTTGGCGGGGCGCTCGGTGCTGCCACCGGACTTGAGCAGGCCGTGCAGTGCCTGGGTGAGGAAGAAGGGCGACTTGACGTTCAGGTCCATCACCTTGTCCCAGCCCTTTTCGGGGAAGGTGTCGAACGGTTCGCCCCAGGCGGCGCCGGCATTGTTGACGAGGATGTCGAGGCGCTGCTCCCGCGCCGCCAGATCTGCGGCGAGGGCGCGGCAGCCTTCGACGGTCGACACGTCATGCGGCAGCGGAATCGCATTCGGCCCCAGTGCAGCTGCGGTTTCCGCGCATGCTTCGGCCTTGCGGGACGAGACATAGACCCTCGCGCCCGACGCGACAAAACCCTCGGCGATCATCCGGCCGATGCCGCGCGATCCGCCGGTGACCAGCGCCACGCGGCCCTCGAGGCGGAATAGGGCGTTGATATCCATCATGTGCTCCATCTCAAAAAGTCTTCACCCTCACCCTCCCATCGCGGCCCGCCGCCGAAGGCGGTGGGAAGGGTGAGGGTGGCGACGATCTCACTGCCCCTCTCCCCGGCGGAGACAGGGCTTTTCATCCACCCCGCTTCAGCGTTTCGCGGGCGATGATGAGTTGCTGGATCTGGCTGGTGCCTTCGTAGATGCGGAACAGCCGGACGTCGCGGTACAGCCGCTCGATCCCGTAATCGGCGATATAGCCTGCGCCGCCAAAGATCTGGACGGCGCGGTCCGCCACGCGGCCGACCATCTCGCTGGCGAAATACTTGGCCGCCGCTGCCTCCATCGTCGTGTTGCCGCCGGCATCCTTGGCGGCGGCGGTTTCCAGCACCAGCGCGCGGGCGGCGAGCGCCTCGGTCTTCGAATCGGCGAGCATTGCCTGGATCAACTGATGCTCGGCAATCGGCTTGCCGAACTGGCGGCGTTCGCTGGCATAGGCGACGCAATCGCCGATCAGTCGCTCCGCCACCCCGACGCAGACCGCCGCGATGTGCAGCCGGCCGCGGTCGAGTACCTGCATGGCGATGCGGAAGCCTTCGCCTTCCTCGCCCAGCCGGTTGTCGACCGGCACTGCCACCTCGTCGAACCGGACATCGGCGACGCGGGCGCCCTTCTGCCCCATCTTCTTCTCGGGTTCGCCGACCGACAGGCCGGGCAGGTCGCGCGGCACGAGGAAGGTCGAGACGCCGCGGCCACCGGCCTCGTCGCCGGTCCGCGCCATCACCGTGAACAGATCCGCTTTGTCGGCATTGGTGATGTACCGCTTGGTGCCCGACAAGCGATAGACATCGCCGTCGCGCACCGCCCGCAGCTTCACCGAGCCGGAGTCCGATCCGACATCGGGCTCGGTGAGCGCGAAGCTGGTGATGACCGCGCCGCGGGCGATCCGCGGCAGCCAGTGCGCCTTTTGCTCGGCGGTGCCTGCAATCACCAGGCCCTGGCTGCCGATGCCGACATTGGTGCCGAAGGCGGAGCGGAAGGCCGGGGTGGTGCGGCCGAATTCGATCGCCACCCGGCATTCTTCCGACATGGTGAGGCCAAGGCCGCCATATTCCTCGGCGATCGACAGGCCGAACAGGCCGAGCGCCCGCATCTCGTCGATCAGATCGGCAGGCACGGCGTCCGCCGCCTCGACCTCCGCCTCGCGCGGCCGCAGCCGTTCGGCGACGAAGCGGCGGATCGTGTCGATCAGCGCATCGAACAGCTCGGGTTCGAGTGCCATGCATCCTCTCTGTTCTAATCGACCTATCTATAGCCTTTTCAAAAGGCGCCGCAAGCCATACCCGATCTTCCAAACGCCGCGGATTGCCGCAGCCATTGCGTCGCTGTATCGACCGGCTGCGATGAACAGAGCGACGAGCAGGCCGGCCGACGGCGCCATATCCGCACCCGTGCCGACGACGCGCCGGGTGGCGACGCCGACGATGCTGGCCTATGGCTTCGGCGCCGTCGCCTATGGCGTGAAGGACTTCGGCTTCGTCACCTTCCTGCTGCTGTTCTACAACCAGGTGATCGAGCTGCCGGCGGCGGAAGTCGGCTTTGTCATCATGTGTGCGTTGCTGCTCGATGCGTTCGTCGATCCGGCGATCGGTTTCCTGTCGGATCGGACCCGCGGCCGCTGGGGGCGGCGTCATCCCTGGATGTATGCCGCCGCGCTGCCGATCGCCGCAGGCTGGCTGCTCCTGTGGAATCCGCCGGCCTGGGGGCATGACGCGCTGCTCGGCTGGCTGTTCGTCACCGCCGTCCTGGTCCGCACCGCCGTATCGGCGTTCGAGGTGCCGTCGCAGGCGCTGAGCCCCGAACTTTCCGCCGATTATGAGGAGCGGACGCGGATCATGGCCTATCGCTTCCTGTTCGGCTGGGGCGGCGGCATGGCGATGCTGATCCTCTCCTATGGCTGGTTCCTGGCGGAAGGGCCGGGCCAGCCCGACGGGCAGTTCGACCGGGCCGGCTATCCGCTGTTCGCGCTGGCTGGGGCCGCGATGATGGCCGTCGCGATCCTCGGCTCGGCGCTGGGCACGCACCATGAGATCGGGAATCTGCCCAAGGTCGAGATCGAGCGGAAGCCGTTCGGCGAGAGCGTGGCCGAGTTGTTCCAGACGGTGCGCAACCGGGCATTCCTGGTGCTGATGGCGGCGGGCCTGTGCTACTACACGGCGCAGGGCATCAGCTTTTCGATGTCCAATTATCTCTATGCGCTTGTCTGGCGGTTCGATTCCACCGCCTATCAGCTGGTGGGCGGCACGCTGTTTCTGGGCGTGGTGCTGGCGTTCCTGATCGTCCAGCCGGTGGCGCGGCGACTGGGCAAGCCAGTGGCGGCGACATTGTTCATGGTCGCGGCGGCGCTGCTGCTCACCTCGCCCTATGCGCTGCGGCTGATCGGCCTGTTTCCGGTGCCGGGCAGCCCGATGCTGTTGCCGGTGCTGCTCGGCATCTTCACGGTGAACGCGACCTGCGGGGTCGCCTCGACGATGCTCGGCGCCTCGATGCTGGCCGATGTCGTCGAACAGTCCGAAGTCGAGACCGGGCGGCGTTCGGAGGGGCTGTTCTTCGCCGGATTTTTCTTCGTCCAGAAATGCTCGAGCGGCCTGGGCATTTTCGCGACCGGGCTGATCCTGTCGATCGCCGGCGTGCCCGACGGCGCGACACCGGGCACGCTGGGGGTGGCGGTGATCGACCGGTTCACGCTGTTGTTCTGCGGCGTCTACGTCGCGCTGGGGTTCGCTGCCGCGTTGCTCTATCGTCGCTTCCCGTTCGGCAAGGCCGAGCATGCCGCGCGGCTGGCGGGATTACGGGGCGTTGTTGAGCCATCGACTTGATGTTATAACGATCGTATGACCAAGCCGCTCAAGATCATCAAGATCGGCAACTCTGCCGGTGTCATCCTGCCCAAGGAGATTCTCGCGCGGTTGCGGGTCGAGCTGGGTGACGAGTTGTTCCCGACCGAGGGCCAGGGGACGGTTACGCTGCGCGCCCACAACCCCGAGTTCGAAGAGGCGATGCTGGCGGCCGAGGAAATCATGCGTGAGGATCGCGACATTCTCGCCGTCCTCGCGAAATGAACGGCCAGGCCTTTCGCTTCCTCTCCGTCGAAATCGCCCTTGCCGTCCATGAGCGGCAACTGGCCGAACATGGCGGGCTTTCGGGTGTGAAGGACATCGGGTTGCTCGAATCAGCAATGGCGCGTCCTCTCAACAAGCAGGCTTATGGTGAGGATGATCCCTTCGCGCTTGCTGCAGCCTATGGATTTGGCTTGGTCCGCAACCATCCGTTCGCGGACGGCAACAAGCGGACGGCCTGGGTGATGACCCGCCTGTTCCTGAAACTGAACGGCGTGGCGATTGCCTTCGACAAATCCGATGCGATCCAGACCATGCTGGCCCTTGCGGCCGGCGAACTGGAGGAAGCGGCCTTCGCCGACTGGCTGCGCGCACAAGCCGCCTGAACGCCGGAATGCCCGCCGGACCCTGGTCCGGCGGGCACCTTTCCTCCCCAGGAAAGGCGGGGGGCTACGTCAGGCGACGCGGCCGAGGCGGTGATAGAGGTTCGAGAACTTCACCGATTCGGGCTTGTCGCGCACCTGTTGCAGATGGCTGCCGACGGCTTCGCGGAGCAGGCGGAAATCCTCGGTGGAAAAGACGGCGCGGCTGCGCTGGGGTTCGTGCGACATGATCTGGTCTCCTTTCACGCGGCTTGCTTGGTCTTGAACTGGGCGGTTTCGGTGCTCTCGGCGAGCGCGGTGGTCGAGCTTTCGCCGCCGGCCACGGCCTGGGCGATCGCGTCGAAATAGCCGGTGCCGACTTCGCGCTGGTGGCGGGTGGCGGTGTAGCCGTTCGCCTCGGCGGCAAATTCGGCCTGTTGCAGCTCCGAATAGGCCGCCATGCCGCGGTCGCGGTAGCCGCGCGCCAGTTCGTACATGCCGTAATTCAGGCTGTGGAAGCCGGCGAGGGTGACGAACTGGAACTTGTACCCCATCGCGCCGATCTCGCGCTGGAAACGGGCGATGTCTTGCCTGTCCAGATTCTTCTCCCAGTTGAAGCTGGGCGAGCAGTTATAGGCCAGCATCTTGTTCGGATGCGCCTTCTTGATCGCCTCGGCGAAGCGGCGGGCGTCGTCGAGATTGGGCTTCGAGGTCTCCCACCACAGCAGGTCGGCATGCGGCGCGAACGCAAGGCCGCGCTCGATGCAGTGATCGACGCCGGTGCCCTCGCGAAGGCGGAAGAACCCTTCTGGCGTGCGTTCGCCGGTGAGGAATTCATGGTCGCGTTCGTCGACGTCCGAGGTGATCAGCCGCGCCGATTCGGCATCGGTCCTCGCGCAGATCACCGTCGGCACGCCGCACACATCCGCCGCCAGCCGCGCCGCATCCAAGTTGCGGATATGCGCCTGGGTGGGGATCAGCACCTTGCCGCCGAGATGGCCGCACTTCTTCTCGCTCGCCAGCTGATCCTCGTAATGCACGCCCGCCGCACCCGCGGCGATGTACGCCTTCATGATCTCGAAACAGTTGAGCGGGCCGCCGAAGCCGGCTTCCGCATCGGCGACGATCGGCGCGAACCAGTCGCGGGTCGCGCCGCCTTCCATATGCTCGATCTGGTCGGCGCGCTGGAGCGTGGCGTTGATCCGGCGGGCCAGTTCCGGCCCGGCATTGGCCGGGTAGAGCGACTGGTCGGGATACATCTGGCCAGCGGTGTTGGCATCCGCCGCGACCTGCCAGCCGGACAGGTAGATCGCCTTCAGCCCGGCGCGCACCATCTGCATCGCCTGATTGCCCGAGAGCGCGCCGAGCGCGTGGACATAGTCCTCGGTGCGCAGCAGCTCCCACAGCTTGAGCGCGCCGCGGCGGGCGAGCGTGTGCTCGACGGGAAGCGAGCCGCGCAGCCGCACGACATCGGCGGGCGTGTAAGGCCGGGCGATGCCGTCGAATCGACCGGCAGGGGCTGGGACCAGATCCTCGAAACGCGACGGCTGAGACATGTGAATTCCTTGACTGACCTTCGAATCCTTGTCTGTGTAAGTTTAGAAAGTTCACGCTCGTGGAGAATTGTGCTGGCGGCTCGCTCAGCGTATTGGGGTGTTGCGGGTTGCGGGGCCTCCTTGTTGTGATGTAAATAATTTACATTGACCTTGCCGGTTGCTTGAGTGGAACGTAGCAAGAACGGATAATGTAGGACAGGCCGCAATCCTCCCCGTGCCGGGGAGGATTGAGAAGGAGCAGGCACGACCGATGGCCGAACGCAAACTCTTTGCCGGGCATGCGATCCGGCGGCTGCGCTTCCAGATCGGCGTCACCCAGGCGGCGATGGCCGAGGCGCTGGGGATTTCGGCCAGCTATCTCAACCTGATCGAGCGCAACCAGCGGCCGGTGACCGCCGCGCTGATGCTGCGGCTGGCCGAGACCTATGACTTCGATCCGCGCCGGCTGGCGGCGAGCGAGCCGGGCGGCGGGGCGGATGCGCTGCGGCGGCGGCTGGCGGACCCGATGTTCGCCGATCTGGCGATCGATCGCCACCAAATGGAGGAATGGCTGGCCGGCGCGCCGGATGGTGCCGAGGCATTCGCGCGCGCCTATGACCGGATCGGCGCGGCGGGTGCGGGCGCCGGGGGCGATGCCGCCGATCCGGGCGCGCAGGTTCGCCGGGCGATCGAGCGCTGGCGCAACCATTTCGCCGACCTCGACGCCGCCGCCGAGGCGCTGGCCGACGAACTGCGCCGCGCCGGCGAGCCGCATAGCGCGATGGCCGAGCGGTTGCGCGTCAAGCATCAGCTGTCGGTGCGCATCCTGCCCGCCGAGGTGATGCCCGACCGGCTGAAGCGGCTGGACCTGCATGCGCGCCAGTTGCAGCTGTCCGAGGCGCTGGACCCCAGCGCGCGCAGCTTCGCGATCGCCGAGCAACTGGCAGTCGAGGCGCGCGACGAAATCGAGGCGCTGGTGCGCGGCGCCGCACTCGATCGTGCGGCCGAACGCATGTTCCGCCGCCACCTGACCGGCTATTTCGCGGCGGCGGTGACTATGCCCTATGCCCGGTTCCTGCGCGCGTGCGAGACGAGCGGCTATGACCTCGACCTGCTCGAACGCCGGTTCGGCGCGAGCCGATCGCAGGTGGCGCACCGGCTGACGACGTTGCAGCGCGTCGGCGCGCGCGGGCTGTCCTTCTTCCTGATGCGGTTCGATCGCGCGGGGCAGGTGTCCATGCGCTATGCCGGCGCGAGCGGATCGGCTCTGGTCGAGGCGGCGGTGCCGTGCCCGCTGTGGAACGCCTATGATGCGTTCGCGCGGACCGACGAGACGGTGGTGCAGCTCGTCGAGCTGGAGGATGGCGCACGCGCCTTCACGATCGCGCGTTGCGTGCATCCGCACGGCCCCGCCACCGGCGGGGTGCGGCCGCGCTTCGTGATTGCGATCGGGCTGGCGGCGAGCGAGGCGGGGACGCTGGCGGCGGCGCGCGGCGTCGATCTTGCCGGGCGGGCGGCGCCGATCGGGCTGGGCTGCCGCGCCTGCACCCGCCCCGATTGTGCGCAGCGATCGGCCGCGCCGGCCGGGCGCGGCGCGCCGGCCGACGAACGCGATCGGCGCGTGTCGCCATTCGGCTTTGTCGCCAACTGACTGTCGGCGCGCGGGCGGCGATCGCCGAAAGAAGGCGCGCCGCAGCGCGATGAAGATTTCGCGGCCGATACGATCGCTCGATTGCCGACGACATGCCACAGCCCTGCAGAAATATTTCGTAAAGCATTTGAATTTCTATTTTTCTGCGTAACCCGAATGGCTGCTCCCACCCCTCTATAAATGAAATTGCGTCGGGCCTCCGGCGCCTCCGGCAACACATGGTCCGGCCCTGCGAACGTCGATCGGCGCGCAGGCGCGACTCTGCTGGGGTGAAGTCCGGTGCGCGCCTGCATCGGCCGGTTTGGGAACAGGGAATTGATGAAGACGGGAAATGCGCTCACCACTGCCAGCAGCATCGGCCGGACCCGCGCCGCGCGCCACCGCCTGCGGCTGATCGCATCGACGATGCTGGCGGCGCGGCTGCCGATCGTCGGTGCCGCGATGGTGAGCGGGATGCTCGCCGCGCCGATGGTGGCGCAGGCGCAATCGGTGGTGCTGGACGGCGATTACATCAAGATCGGCGTCAACGGCACGACCGGCACGCTGGGCTTCGGCGGCAGCACCACGCCGGGCATCCTTTATGACGGCACCGGCACCGCCACGTTCAACCCGAGCTATGACTATCTGACCCCCGGATCGCCGTTCGAGGGCTTCGTCGTGAATGTCGGCGGCACCCTGTTGGCCAATAACAATGCCGGCACCCAGGCGACGACCACCGGCACGCTGACCAACTATAGCGGCATCGCCTATGCCGGCACCACGTTCGACAACCGCGCGGTGTGGGAAGGCAGCTATGGCAGCCTGTTCAGCATCACCAACGACTATTATTTCAACGACGCGAGCCAGCAGGTCAGCATCCGCACGACGATCACGGCGTTGAGCGACCTGACCGGTATCGCCTTCTCGCGCCAGCTCGATCCCGATGCCGTCGCGGCATCCGGCGACAGCAGCGTGACCAACAATATCCGCGGATCGGGCGACGTCGCGGCGACCGACCTGGTCTATGCCGAGGCGCTGGTCTCCAAATATGTGATCGGGCTCTACACGGGATCGAGCTACACGCATAATGCGGCGATCACGGGCTGGACCCGTGACACCGCTTCCTATCTGTCGGGTACCGATGTCGGTTATGGCGACAACACCATCGGCCTGGGCTTCAGCATCGGCGACCTGCTGACCGGCGAAAGCGCGGTGATCGACTATGCCTATATCTTCGGCACCGACATCAGCAAGGCGATCGCCGATGCGAGCGGGGGCCGGACCAACATTACCGGCACCAGCAGCGCCGCCGATGTCGCCGCCGGCAATTTCAATCCGGTGCTTTCGGGTGGCACGATCACCTTCGACAGTGATCTGGCCCTGTCGACCTCGCTGACCGTCGAGGGAACCGGCGGCACGATCGACACCGGCACCAGCAACGCCGCGTTGAGCGGCGCGATCACCGGCGTCGGCGGCCTGACCAAGACGGGCACCGGCACGCTGACGCTGACCGGCGCCAACAGCTACACCGGCGGTACCACCGTCGAGGAAGGCACGCTGGTGGGTGACACGACGTCGCTCCAGGGTGCGGTGGCGAACAGCGGGACGGTTGAGTTCGCGCAAGGCAGCGACGGCACCTATGCGGGCGCAATGTCGGGCACCGGCGCGCTGGTGAAGACGGGCGCGGGCACGCTGACGCTGACGGGTGCCAACAGCTACACTGGCGGTACGACCGTGGAGGCGGGCACGCTGGTGGGCGATACCACGTCGCTCCAGGGTGCGGTAACGAACAGCGGGACGGTTGAGTTCGCGCAAGGCAGCGACGGCACCTATGCGGGCGCAATGTCGGGCACCGGCGCGCTGGTGAAGACGGGCTCGGGCACGCTGACGCTGACGGGTGCCAACAGCTACACTGGCGGTACGACCGTGGAGGCGGGCACGCTGGTCGGTGATACGACATCGCTCAAGGGCGCGGTGGCGAACAGCGGGACGGTGGAGTTCGCGCAAGGCAGCGACGGCACCTATGCGGGCGCGATGTCGGGCACCGGCGCGCTGGTGAAGACGGGCTCGGGCACGCTGACGCTGACGGGTGCCAACAGCTACACTGGCGGTACGACCGTGGAGGCTGGCACGCTTGTCGGCGATACCAGCTCGCTCAAGGGCGCGGTGGCGAACAGCGGGACGGTCGAGTTCGCGCAAGGCACCGATGGTACCTATTCGGGTGCGATGTCGGGCAGCGGCGCGCTGGTGAAGACGGGCGCGGGCACGCTGACGCTGACGGGTGCCAACAGCTACACTGGCGGTACGACCGTGGAGGCGGGCACGCTGGTCGGTGATACGACATCGCTCAAGGGCGCGGTGGTGAACAGCGGTACGGTGGAGTTCGCGCAAGGCAGCGACGGCACCTATTCGGGTGCGATGTCGGGCACGGGCGCGCTGGTGAAGAGCGGCGCGGGCACGCTGACGCTGACGGGTGCCAACAGCTATACCGGTGGTACGACCGTGGAGGCTGGCACGCTTGTCGGCGATACCACGTCGCTCAAGGGTGCGGTGGCCAGCAGTGGGACGGTGGAGTTCGCGCAAGGCGCCGACGGCACCTATGCGGGTGCGATGTCGGGCAGCGGCGCGCTGGTGAAGACAGGCGCGGGCACGCTGACGCTGACGGGTGCCAACAGCTACACTGGCGGCACGACCGTGGAGGCTGGCACGCTTGTCGGCGATACCAGCTCGCTCAAGGGTGCGGTGGCGAACAGCGGGACGGTGGAGTTCGCGCAAGGCG
Source organism: Sphingomonas sp. RS6 (assembly GCF_054489705.1). NCBI lineage: Bacteria > Pseudomonadati > Pseudomonadota > Alphaproteobacteria > Sphingomonadales > Sphingomonadaceae > Sphingomonas > Sphingomonas sp. RS6. The sequence goes on along the minus strand of NZ_JBTMWM010000001.1, from coordinate 326,957 downwards.
CCGATGGCACCTATTCGGGTGCGATGTCGGGCAGCGGCGCGCTGGTGAAGACGGGCTCGGGCACGCTGACGCTGACGGGTGCCAACAGCTACACTGGCGGTACGACCGTGGAGGCGGGCACGCTTGTCGGCGATACCAGCTCGCTCCAGGGCGCGGTGGTGAACAACGGGACGGTGCAGTTCGCACAAGCCAGCGACGGCACCTATTCGGGTGCGATGTCGGGCACGGGTTCGCTGTTCAAGACCGGCGAAGGCACGCTGACGCTGACGGGTGCCAACAGCTATACCGGCGGCACCACGGTCGCGGCGGGCCGGCTGGTCGGCAACACCGACACGCTGACCGGCAACATCGTCAACGACGCGGTGCTCGAATTCGTGCAGGCCGTGGACGGCACGTTCACCGGCAATCTGAGCGGCACCGGCGTGCTGGCCAAATCGGGTGCGGGCACGCTGACGCTGTCGGGCACGGTCGAGGGCCTGTCGCTCGACATCTCGGCGGGCCGCGTGATCGCGACCGGGCAGAGCGCGATCGGCAGCGCCGGCGGCGCGCTGTTGCTGCGCAACACGACGGTGTTCGATGCCGGCGCCGATCTGGACATCACCCAGGCGGTGCTGTTCGGCACGGGCGGCGGCGCGATCGACACCGGCGCCAACACAGTCCGGCTGAGCGGTGGCAGCAGCGGCAACACCTGTCTGGTGAAGCGCGGCAGCGGCACGCTGATCCTCGATTCGGTCGCGTCGAACGACATCGGCGCCTGCGTCGAACAGGGCCAGATGAGCTTCGATTCGGTGTTCACCGGATCGGTGTTCGTCGATGCCGGGGGCACCGCCAAGGGCAATGGCCTGGTGCAGGGCGACGTGACGGTGGACGGCACGCTGGCGCCGGGCAACTCGCCGGGCCGGCTGGTGGTGGCGGGCAGCGTCAGCCAGGCGGCGGGCAGCACGCTGGCGATCGATATCGACGGCGCGACCGCCGGGATCGGCGCAGGACATTACGACACGCTGGTGCTGACCGGCGCGAGGAGCGTCTATACCGCCGGCGGCACGCTGGCGCCGAAGCTGCGCGGCATCACCGGCGATGCGACCAATGCGTTCACGCCGACGATCGGCCAGACGTTCGAGATCGTCACCGCCGAGGGCGGCGTCGAAGGCAGCTTTGACGGGCTGGCACAGCCGACCGACGGGCTGGCGGCGAACACGCGGCTCGACGTGATCTATGGCGCGAACAACATCGTGCTGGCGGTGACGCCGGATCGCTATGCCGCGTGGCTGGCGGGTGCCGGCGGCGGCAACGCCACCGAGGTGGCGGGCGCGATCGACGCGATCCGGCCGGCGGCGGGCGTCCGCACCACGGGCACGGCCGGCACGCTGTTCGGCAGCCTGGCGACGCTGACCGGCGGGCAGCTGGCGACGAGCTTCCAGCAGCTGGCGGGCGGCGTCCATGCCGATGCGGTGGAATCGCAGCTCCAGGCGAACCAGGCGGTGCGCGACACGATGGTGCAGCGCGTGCAGGCGCGCGGCGTCGCGACGGGCGCGGGCCAGCGCAGCAACAGCGTGTGGGGCGCGTTTACCGCCCAGCGCGTCGATGTCGATGGCGACTGGACCGGCAATGGCTATCGCGCCACCAGCTATGGCTACACGATCGGCGCCGATCGCCAGGCGACCGACCATGTCGTGATCGGTGTCGCCGCCAGCTACAAGGACGTCGACACGACGGTCTCGGCGCTCGGCACCGCCAAGGTGAAGAGCTATGGCGGCGCGCTCTATGCGGTTTGGAACCAGGGCGGCAGCTATCTGAGCGGCGTCGTCGATTTCAACGTCGACGATTACAAGGTGCGCCGCAGCGTCCAGCTCGGCGGGGGCGTCGAATCGCTGAAGGGCGATGTCGCCGGCTTCTCCTATGGCGCCGATGTCGAGGCGGGGCACCGCTTCGATCTGGGCGCGGTGGGCGTCACGCCGGTGGCGGGCATCGCCTATGACCGCGTCGAGCGCGATGCGTTCGCGGAGACCGGCGGCGCGAGCACGGCGCTGCGCTTCGACGGCGAGGGCCGCAATGCCTGGACCGCGCGCGCCGGCGTGCGGATCGACGGCATGGCCAAGGCGGGCGCCACCGCGATCCGCCCCTATGTCTCGGCGATGGCCGTCGAACAGCTGGGCGCGGCGCGGACGATGCTGCGCGCCAACCTGGCCGATGCGGGGTTCAACACGCGATCGGTGTCGCTGGGCCGCACGCAGCTGCGCGGCGAGGCGGGGCTGAGCGCGAGCCTGTCGCAGACGGTGTCGATCGACCTGCGCTATCGCTATACCGGGCTGGGCAATGCCGACGCCCATTCGGGCAATGCGGCGATCAGCCTGCGCTGGTAAACCGGCCGGCAATGCGAAGGGGGCGTCGGCGGCAGAGGCTGCCGGCGCCCCTTTTCGCAGGCGTCAGCCGGCGGTGACGATCGGGTGGCGGATGCGCAGCTCGTCGAGCAGCGCCTCGACCGCGGCGACCTCGCCCGCCGAGCCGCTGGGCGCGAGCGACCAGTTGCAATGCGGGTGCGTCGCCGGATCATAGAGCCGGACCTGCCCGAGCACCGCGCGCCAGCGCCGCCGGTTGCCGCCGCTGCGGCGGACGAGCTGGTTGGCGAGCAGATCGAGCAGGTCGCTGGCAGTCATCAGGCCCCGGCGGCGGTGAGGCGATCGAGCTGGTCGCGGCTGAGGTCGACGTCCCAGGCGCCGACCAGTTCGTCGAGCTGATCGATGCTCGTCGCGCTGGCGATCGGCGCGGTGACGCCGTCCTGCGCCGCCAGCCAGGCGAGCGCGATCTGGGCGAGGCTGGCGCCGGTCTCGACCGCGACCTCGTCCATCGCCGCCAGCACCGCGCCGCCCTTGCCGGCGAGCAGCTTGGCCATGCCGCCGCCGCGCACGCTCTTCGAGAGATCCGCTTCGCTCCGATATTTGCCGGTGAGGAAGCCCGAGGCGAGGCCGTAATAAGGCACGACGCCCAGGTTATGGGTGATGCACAGATCCTGGAGCTCGCCTTCGAACTTGTGGCGGCTGACCAGATTATATTCGGGCTGGAGCACGCGGAAATGCGGTAGCCCTTCGCGCGTGGCGAGATCGAGCGCCGATTTGAGCCGCATCGCGTGGAAATTCGACGCGCCTAGCGCGCGAACCTTGCCCGCATCGATCAGCTTGCCGAACGCGGCGAGATAATCGGCCTGTTCGACGCCCTCATCGTCCTGATGCGCGAAATACAGGTCGATCGCATCGATGCCGAGCCGCTGGAGCGAGGCATCGGCGGCGGCGGCGATGCGGGCGGGGGCGAGCTTCTCACCCCCTTCGCCCGGCAGCATCCCGACCTTGGTGGCGATCAGCACCTTGTCGCGCTTGCCCGAGCTGCGCAGCCATTCGCCGATCACGCTTTCCGATTCGCCGCCCGAATGGCCCGACACCCAAGCCGAATAGACATCGGCGGTGTCGATCATCACCCCGCCGCGCTCGACGAAGCGATCGAGGATGCGGAAGCTGGTCGCCTTGTCGGCGGTCCAGCCGAAGACATTGCCGCCGAGCACGAGCGGCGGGGTGGCAAGGCCGGAGGCGCCGAGGGCGCGATGATCGGTCATGTCGGGATTCCTGATCGATGGAGGGTTCGACCCGCCAACGCTCAGTCGACGATCTCGTTGCCCAGTTCGTTGCCGGTCGCGACATCGGCATAGGCGTTTTCGGCCGCGTCGAACGCCGCATTCTCGGCCGCGTTCACATCGGCGACGGCATCGCCCATCGTGTTGCTGTCACCCGCCATCGCCTCATTGGCCTCGGCGGCTTCGTTGTTCGCCTTGTTGCCGCAGGCCGAAAGCCCTGCCAGAGCGAGGGCGGCGACGGGGAGGATCAATGCCTTGCGCATGGTTGTTTCCTTGAAACTGGAGTGGCGGCTGTCGCCTCCGCGCTACCCAGCCCAGGCAATCGACGCAACCGGCATGGTTCGCGTTGACCCGATATAAAGATATCTTTATATCTATAAGCCAACCATGACAGAGCCCCTTGCCATCTTCCGCGCGCTTGCGGATTCGACGCGGCTGCGCATCGTTGCGCTGCTGCGCGCCATGGAACTGAGCGTCGGCGAGCTGGCGCAGGTGCTGGGCCAGAGCCAGCCGCGCGTCAGCCGCCACGTCAAGATCCTGTGCGACGCCGGGCTGGCCGATCGCCGCAAGGAGGGCAGCTGGGTGTTCGTCGCACTGGGCGCGCGGCCTGTGATCGATCCGGTGCTGGCGACGCTCGATGCCTGGGGCGCCGAGGATCATTGGCAGGTGGCCGATCAGGCGCGGCTCGCGGCGGTGCGCGCCGATCGCGCGGCGGCGGCCGAGGCGTGGTTCCAGACCAATGCCGGCCAGTGGGACGCGATCCGATCGCTCCATATCGCCGAGAGCGAAGTCGAGGCGGCGATGGCGGCGGCGCTGGGCGACGAGACGCTGGGCCGGCTGGTCGATATCGGCACCGGCACCGGGCGGATGATCGAACTGTTCGGCCCGCGTGCCGATCAGGCGATGGGGATCGATCGTTCGTCGGAAATGCTGCGGCTGGCGCGCGCCAAGCTGGCGGGGCTCGCCAATGCCGAGCTGCGCCAGGCCGATCTCTACGCGCTGCCGCTCGGCGCCGGCACTGCGGATACTGCTATATTGCATCATGTGCTCCATTTCGCGCAGCAGCCGGGGGCGGCGATCGCCGAGGCGGGGCGCGTGCTGGATGCCGGCGGGCGGCTGTTGATCGTCGATTTCGCGCCGCATGAGCGCGAGGAATTGCGCACCCGCGATGCGCATGCCCGACTGGGCTTTTCGGACGAGCAGATGCTCGACTGGTTCGGCCGCGCCGGGCTGGCGCCGGTGCAGGTGCAGACGCTGGAGGGCGGCGAACTGACGGTGAAATTATGGCTGGGTCGCAAGACCGGCGAGTTTGCAGAGAAGGTAAAGGCGGCATGAGTATCGTGGACCCGATGGCGCCCCCGCTGTTCGCCGATGTGGCGGGCGATGTGGCGGTGAGCTTTGAATTCTTCCCGCCCAAGACCGAAAAGATGGAAGAGACGCTGTGGGGCTCGATCGAGACGCTGGGGCCGCTCGGCCCGCGCTTCGTGAGCGTCACCTATGGTGCGGGCGGCACGACGCGCGAGCGCACCCATGCGACGGTGGCGCGGATCGCGCGCGAAACCGGCATCCCGGCGGCGGCGCACCTGACCTGCGTCGAGGCGACGCGCGCGGAGATCGACCAGATCGCCGAGGATTACTGGGCGGCGGGCGTGCGGCACATCGTCGCACTTCGCGGCGATCCGCCCCGCGCCGGCGAGAAATACCAGACGCATCCCGGCGGCTATGAGAATGCCGCCGATCTGGTGGCGGGGCTGCGCCGGCTGCACCCGTTCGAGATTTCGGTGAGCGCCTATCCCGAATGCCATCCGGATTCGCCGAGCCCCGAGGCCGATCTCGACAATCTGAAGCGCAAGATCGACGCGGGTGCCCACCGCGCGATCACCCAGTTCTTCTTCGAGGCCGAGACCTTCCTTCGCTTCCGCGACCGCGCGGCGGCGGCGGGCATCGATGCCGAGATCGTGCCGGGCATCATGCCGGTGATGAACTATGCCAGCGTGGTGAAGATGTCGGCGATGTGCGGCACCGACGTGCCGGCATGGCTGGGGCGGCTGTTCGACGGACTCGACGAGCGCCCGGCGGCGCGGCAGCTGGTGGCGGCGACGCTGGCGGCCGAACTGTGCCGCAAGCTTTATGCCGGCGGCGTGCGCCAGTTCCACTTCTACACGCTCAACCGGGCCGAGCTGAGCTATGCGATCTGCCATTTGCTTGGCGTGCGCCCCGTGGCGGGCGCGGTGGCGGCGGCGGCTTGAATCAATCCTCCCCGGAACGGGGAGGGGGACCATCCGAAGGATGGTGGAGGGGGCGTGCCACACGCGATCGATTCGCGGCGCTTCCCCTCCACCACGCCGCTTCGCGACGCGGTCCCCCTCCCCGTGCCGGGGAGGATCCAGAAGGACAAGATGATGACACCACGCGAGAAACTGCTGGCCGAAGCGCAGAAGCGCATCCTGATCACCGACGGCGCGTTCGGCACCGAGATCCAGAACTGGAAGCTCGACGAGGCGGCCTATGCGGGGACGCTGGGCCTGGCGCATGACCAGAAGGGCAATAACGACATCCTCGCGCTGACCAAGCCCGAGGTGCCGGCGAGCATCCACCGCGCCTATTTCGAGGCGGGGGCGGACATCGCCGAGACCAACACCTTTTCCGCCAACCGGATCAGCCAGGCCGATTACGGCGCCGAGCATCTGGTGCGCGAGATCAATATCGAGAGCGCGAAGCTCGCCCGCCGGATCGCCGACGAGTTCGAGGCGAAGGATGGCCGCCCGCGCTTCGTGGCGGGCGCGCTGGGGCCGACCAACAAGACGCTGTCGCTGAGCCCCGACGTCAACGATCCGGGCTATCGCGAGATCGACTTCGATTACCTGAAGGACGTGTATCGCGAGCAGATCGACGCGCTGGTCGAAGGCGGGGTGGACTTCATCCTGATCGAGACGGTGTTTGATACGCTCAATGCCAAGGCTGGGATCATGGCGGCGATCGAGGCGGGCGAGGCGCTGGGCCGCGACCTGCCGATCATGCTGTCGATGACGCTCACGGACCTCTCGGGCCGCAACCTCTCCGGCCACACGGTCGAGGCGTTCTGGCATGCGGTGCGGCACGCGAAGCCGGTGACGATCGGGCTCAACTGCTCGTTCGGGGCCGAGCAGCTGCGTCCGCATGTGAAGACGCTGTCGACGCTGTGCGACACGCTGATCATGGTCTATCCGAACGCGGGGCTGCCCAATGAGCTGGGCGCCTATGACGAGCTGCCCGAGACGACGGCGGGCCTCGTCAAGGAATGGGCCGATGCGGGACAGGTGAACGTGCTGGGCGGCTGTTGCGGATCGACGCCGGCGCATATCGGCGCGATCGCGAGGGCAGTGGAGGGGCTGCCGCCGCGCACCATCCCGACGCCCGAGGTGCGGACGCGGCTCGCCGGGCTGGAGCCGTTCACGATGGCGGCGTGATTCAAATCCTCCCCGGAACGGGGAGGGGGACCGCGCGGCGCAGCCGCGTGGTGGAGGGGGCTCTCCTCAATATGACATCGCTGGTGGAGAGCCCCCTCCACCGCTCCGCGGTCCCCCTCCCCGTTCCGGGGAGGATCAAAAAGAAGACTCCATGACCAACCTCTCCACCAACTTCGTCAATGTCGGCGAACGCACCAACGTCACCGGATCGGCGCGCTTCAAGAAGCTGATCATGAACGGCGACTATGCCGCCGCCGTCGAGGTGGCGCTGCAGCAGGTCGAGGCCGGCGCGCAGGTGCTCGACGTCAACATGGACGAGGGCCTGCTCGACGCGCATGAGGCGATGACGACATTCCTCAAGCTGATCCAGGCCGAGCCCGATATCGCGCGCATCCCGGTGATGGTGGATTCGTCCAAATGGGACGTGATCGAGGCGGGGCTGAAATGCGTCTCCGGCAAGCCGATCGTCAATTCGATCAGCATGAAGGAGGGCGTCGACCAGTTCCTGGCCCATGCCCGCAAGTGCATGGCCTATGGCGCCGCCGTGGTGGTGATGGCGTTCGACGAGGTGGGCCAGGCCGATACCAGGGACCGCAAGGTCGAGATCTGCGAGCGCGCGTACAAGCTGCTGATGGAAATCGGCTTTCCGCCCGAGGACATCATCTTCGATCCCAATGTGTTCGCGGTGGCGACGGGGATCGAGGAGCACAACAACTACGGCGTCGACTTCATCGAGGCATGCCGCGAGATCAAGGCGCGCTGCCCGCACGTCCATATCTCGGGCGGGCTTTCCAACCTGTCGTTCAGCTTCCGCGGCAACGAGCCGGTGCGCCGGGCGATGCACAGCGTGTTCCTCTATCACGCGATCCCCGCCGGCATGGACATGGCGATCGTCAATGCCGGCCAGCTCGACGTCTATGACCAGATCGAGCCCGAGCTACGCGCCGCGTGCGAGGACGTGATCCTCAACCGCGATCCGGAAGCGGGCGACCGGCTGGTTGCGCTGGCGGAGAAATATCGCGGCACCGACGCGGCGGCGGAGAAGCAGGCGGCCGAATGGCGCGGCTGGCCGGTGGAAAAGCGGCTCGAGCATGCGCTGGTCAAGGGCATCGACCAGTTCGTCGTCGAGGATACCGAGGAGTGCCGCCTGGCGTTCGACCGGCCGATCGAGGTGATCGAAGGCCCGCTGATGGACGGGATGAACGTCGTCGGCGACCTGTTCGGCAGCGGCAAGATGTTCCTGCCGCAGGTGGTGAAGTCCGCGCGTGTGATGAAGAAGGCGGTGGCGCATTTGCTGCCCTTCATTGAGGCCGCCAAGGAGCCCGGCGCCAAGGGCAAGGGCAAGATCATCATGGCGACCGTCAAGGGCGACGTCCACGATATCGGCAAGAACATCGTCGGCGTCGTGCTCCAGTGCAACGGCTTCGACGTGGTCGATCTGGGCGTGATGGTGCCGTGGTCGAAGATCATCGAGGCGGCGAACGAGAATGATGCCGACATGATCGGCCTGTCCGGGCTGATTACCCCGAGCCTCGACGAGATGGTGACGGTGGCCGAGGAGATGCAGCGCGCGAACATGACGATCCCGCTGCTGATCGGCGGCGCGACCACCAGCCGGGTGCATACCGCGCTGCGCATCGAGCCGGCGTACAAGGGGCCGGTGGTCCACGTGCTTGACGCATCGCGCGCGGTGGGCGTGGCGACCACGCTCGTCTCCGACACGATCCGCGACGATTATGTCGCCAAGATCGCCGCCGAATATGAGCATGTCCGCCAGGCGCGCGCGGGCAAGGGGCAGAGCGAGCTGCTGTCGCTGGAGGATGCCCGCGCCAATGCGTTCGAGGCGGACATGAGCCTGAAGCCGGGCAAGCCGCGCATGCCCGGCGTCCACAGCTTCAGCGACTGGGATCTGAAGGACCTGCGCAAATATATCGACTGGACGCCGTTCTTCCGCGCCTGGGAACTGGCGGGCAATTATCCCGCGATCCTCGAGGACGAGGTGGTCGGCGAGAGCGCGACGAGCCTGTTCGCCGACGCGCAGAAGATGCTCGACCGGATCATCGACGAGAAATGGCTGACCGCGCGCGGCGTCGCCGGGCTGTGGCCGTGCCGCCGCGAGGAGGACGACATCATCGTCCATGTCGAGGACGAGAACCATGTCCGCCTGCCGATGCTGCGCCAGCAGATCGCCAAGCGCGAGGGCCGCGCGAACATGTGCCTGGCCGACTTCATCGATCATGACGGCGACTGGATCGGCGGCTTTGCCGTCGGCATCCACGGCATCGAGCCGCATCTCGCCCGCTTCAAGGCGGCGATCGACGATTATTCGGACATTCTGCTCAAGGCGCTGGCCGACCGGCTGGCCGAGGCGTTCGCAGAACGGCTGCACCAGTTCGTCCGCACCTCGTTATGGGGCTATGCCGAGGGCGAGCAGCTCGACAATGACGCGCTGATCCGCGAGCAATATCGCGGCATCCGCCCGGCGCCGGGCTATCCGGCGTGCCCCGAGCACAGCCTGAAGCCGGTGCTGTTCAAGATGCTCGACGCGCATCATGCCACCGGCATCAGCCTGACCGAAAGCTTCGCGATGCTGCCGACGGCGGCGGTCTCGGGCTTTTATTTCGGCCATCCGCAGGCCGAATATTTCGGCGTGGCGCGGATCGGCCAGGACCAGGTGGCCGATTATGCCGAGCGGCGCGGAATCAGCCTGGAGCTCGCCAACCGCTATCTGCGGCCCAATCTCGACTGATCAGGCGACGGCGGTGGCGGGTGCTGCCGCCATCGTCGTTTCGCCCAGCGCGCAGAGGATGCGGATCCACGAGCGGATGCCCTTGTGGAAGCTCTTGAGCTCGTATTTCTCGTTGGGCGAGTGGATATTGTCGTCGGGCAGCGCAAAGCCGACCATCACCGTGTCCATGCCCAGGATCGAGCGGATCGAATTGACCACCGGGATCGATCCGCCGCAGCCGAGCAGCGCGGCGCGGCCCCATTCGGCCTCCAGCGCGCCGCGCGATGCGGCGAGCGGGCCGGTGTCGCTCGCCAGGCTGATCGCGTGGCTGCCCGGGCCGCGCGTCAGGAACGTGGCGGTGCAATCGGCGGGCAGGCGGCTGCGGACATGGTCCTCGAACGCGGCCCAGACGCGATCGGGGTCCTGATCGCCGACCAGGCGGAAGCTGACCTTGGCATGCGCCTCAGCCGGGATCACGGTCTTGAATCCCTCGCCGGTATAGCCGCCCCAGATGCCGTTGATCTCCGCCGTCGGGCGCGCCCAGCTCTGTTCGAGCACGTCATAGCCGCGCTCGCCCGCCGGGATGCTGAGGCCGACCTCGCCGAGGAACGACGCGCCGTCGAAGCCGAGCGCGTTCCAGTTGGCGCGCACCGCCGGATCGGTCTCCGCGACGCCGTCATAGAAGCCGGCGAGCGTGACGCGGCCATCGCCGTCCTTCATCTCGCCGAGGATCCCGCAGAGCAGCTGGATCGGATTGCGCGCCGGGCCGCCATAAAGGCCCGAATGCAGATCGCGCGAGGGGCCGCGCACCGTCACCTGCCCCGCCGCCATGCCGCGCAGGCCGATGGTGATGCCGGGGGTGTCGCGATCCCACATCAGCGTGTCGCAGATCAGCGCGAAATCGGCCTTGAGCTCTTCGGCATGGGCGTGGAGGAACGGCTCGAGGCTTTCGGAGCCCGATTCCTCCTCGCCCTCGAACAGGATCGTCACGCGGCAGGGCAGGCGGCCATGCGTCGCCTTCCACGCGCGGCACGCTTCGACAAAGGTGCGCAGCTGGCCCTTGTCGTCGGAGGCGCCGCGCCCGACCAGGATGCGCGAGCCGTCGTCGCGCGTCTCGATCGACGGATCGAACGGATCGCGCGTCCATAGTTCGAGCGGATCGACCGGCTGGACGTCGTAATGGCCATAGAACAGCACGTGCGGCCCATCGCCATCGTGATGCGCGACGACCATCGGGTGGCCGGGCGTATCGGCGACGCGCGCGGCGAAGCCGAGTTCGGCTAGCTCGTCGGCGAGCAGCGTCGCGGCGCGGCGGCAATCGCCGGCATAGGCGGGATCGGTCGAGATCGACGGCACGCGCATCAGCGCGAACAACCGGTCGATACTCGCATCGAGATCGCGATCGGCAAGGTCCAGGGCGGGGGCAAGCGCAACAGTCGAGTCGGTCATGGCGAGGGGCTACGCCCGCCCGACCCGGCCGACAACCCTGGACACCGATGTTCCGGATGCCGCGAGAATCGTGGCTCTGTCATGCGTAACCGGTTCCATCCGGCTCCCTTGGCTTCAAAAAATTGAGGCTGCGCGCCACGGGTAACACTGAATCATCCTAAAAAGAATGGAAACGACTGACAGGACATCGCCCAGTCATGGCGCGGTGGCTGCGAGCATGGGGCTTAAATGGCACACGTCATCGAAACATCGCCGTCAGTAACGGTGCGAACCGCGGCAGATTTCCGCCAGTCGTTGCTGGATGCGTTCGAGTCCGACGACCAGATCGAAATCGACATGGCCGAACTGGCCGAAGTCGATCTGAGCTTCATCCAGCTGCTGCACGCCGCGCGCGAACAGGCGCGACGGGCGGGCAAGACGCTGCAGTTGCGGCAGCCCGCCGGCGAGGCGCTGACCGCGCTGCTCGATCGCGCCGGTTTCCTGACCGAGCCCGATCAGACCACCCTCGATTTCTGGTTTCACGGAGAACGCCCCCAATGAGCGCTTCCATTCTCACCGTCGACGATTCGCCCAGCCTGCGGATGGCGATCCGCATCGCGCTGACGGGTGCCGGCTACACCGTCACCGAGGCCGGCGACGGCGTCGAGGGGCTGACCAAGGCCAAGGGCAGCCGGTTCGACATGATCATCACCGATCTGAACATGCCGAACATGGACGGGCTGACGATGATCCGCGAGCTTCGCAAGGATCCCGCCCAGTGCGGCACGCCGATCATCTTCCTCACCACCGAGAGCGATGATTCGATGAAGGCGCAGGCCAAGAGCGCGGGCGCCACCGGCTGGCTGGTCAAGCCGTTCGTCCCCGAACAGCTGATCAAGGTCGCCAAGAAGGTGCTGGGCCGGTGAACGGCGATCCGATCGCAGCGTTCCGGGTCGAAGCCGGCGACCTGCTCGACCAGATCGAGCAGGGCCTGCTCGATCTGAGCAACCAGCTGGACGACCAGGACCTGGTCAACGCCGTGTTCCGCGGGCTCCACACGCTGAAGGGCTCGGGCGCGATGTTCGGGTTCGACGCGCTGGCGAGCTTCACCCATCACTGCGAAAGCGCCTTCGATCGTGTCCGCAAGGGACAGGCGCCGGCCACGCAGGGGCTGGTTTCGGTGATCCTTTCCGCGAAGGACCATATGCGCGCGCTGGTCGATGGCGACGGCGCCGGGCTGGAAGCCGCCGGCGACGCGATCCTGGCCGAATTGCAGCGCGAGGTGGATGCCGCCTCCGGCGGGCCGGTCGCGGTTCCCACCGCAGCAGATGCCGCACCCGCGCCCGGCACCCCCGCGGCGCCAAGCGCGCGCGGTGGCTGGCGCCTGTCGTTCCGGCTGCCGCCCGAGGCGATGGCGAACGGCACCAACCCGCTGATGCTGCTCGACGAGCTGCGCGAATTGGGCGAGGCGCGCATCGTCGCGCGCACCGATGCGATCCCGCCGCTCGACGAGCTGGTGCCGATCGAATGCCATATCGGTTGGGACGTCGAGCTTTATGGCGACGTCTCGCGCGATGACATCGACGATGTGTTCATCTTCGTGATGGACGACATGGCGCTCGAAGTGGCGCCGCTGGGCGAGGCGGCCGAGGATGCGCCGCCAGCGGCCAGCGACGATGCCGCCCCGGCCGCGCCCGCCGCGCCGGTGGCAGTGGTGGCCGATGCCGCCGCACCGGCCGGCAATGCGCCCGCCGCCGCGACCAAGGCAGCCGCCAAGACCGGCGAGAGCGTTCGCGTCCCCGCCGAGCGGCTCGACGAGCTGATGGACCGGGTGGGAGAACTGGTGATCGTCCATAGCCGCTTGTCGCAGCTGGCCAATGCCAGCGTCGCCGATCTGACGCTGCGTTCGATCTCCGAGGAAATCGAGCGGCTGGTGAGCGAATTGCGCGACACGATGATGGTGCTGCGCATGGTGCCGGTGGCGAGCCTGTTCGGCCGCTTCCGCCGCCTCGTCCACGATCTTGCGCGCGAAACGGGCAAGACGATCGAGCTTTCGACCGAAGGCGAGACGACCGAGGTCGACAAGACCGTGATCGAGCGGCTGGCCGATCCGATGGTCCATCTGATCCGCAATGCGTGCGACCACGGGCTGGAAACGCCCGAAGAGCGCATCGCCGCGGGCAAGCCGGCGGCGGGCCGCGTGCGGCTTTCGGCACACCAGGCGGGCGGCGAGGTCCTGATCACGATCCGCGACGACGGCCGCGGCATCGACCGCGATCGCGTGCGCGCCAAGGCCGAGGCACAGGGACTGATCCAGCCGGGCCAGACGCTGAGCGATTCCGAGCTGCTCCAGATGATCTTCCACCCCGGCTTCTCGACGGCGGCGGCGGTGACCAACCTGTCCGGCCGCGGCGTCGGCATGGACGTGGTCAAGCGGACGATCGAGAGCCTGCGCGGCGCGATCGATATCAAGTCGGAGCCCGGCGAGGGATCGACGGTGGTGCTGCGCATCCCACTGACGCTGGCGATCATCGACGGGCTGCTCGTCCGTGTTGGCGACGGTCGCTATGTCATCCCGCTGGCGGCGGTCGAGGAATGCCTCGAGCTCAGCCTTGAGGAAGATCTGCGTTCGCGCGGGCGCAGCTTCATCACGCTGCGCGATCGGCTGGTGCCGTTCATCCGCCTGCGCGAGATGTTCGAGACGGGCACCCGCCCCGATCCGCACCAGAAGATCGTCGTCATCGCCACCGGCGCCGAGCGCGTCGGGCTGGTGGTCGATCAGATCATCGGCAGCCACCAGACCGTCATCAAGTCGATGTCGCCGCTCCACCGCGACGTGGCGACCTTTGCCGGCGCGACGATCCTCGGCGACGGCGGGGTCGCGCTGATCCTCGACGTCGTCCAGCTCGTCACCGCGGGCCAGCACCAGGAGGAGCGGCTCCGTGCCGTTGGATAAGCCCATGCAGGAAACAACCGCCATCACCCCGGCCGGCACCCAGTGGGACGCGCACGGCAATCTCGAAGTCCTGACCTTCGACCTGGGCGAGGAAACCTTCGCGCTCGAGGCGATGCTCGTCCGCGAGATCCTTGACCTGCTGCCCGAGACGAGCGTTCCGGGCGCGGCGCCGCTGGTGCGCAGCGTCGTCAATTTCCGCGGCAAGATCATCCCGATCGCCGATCTGCGCATGGCGTTCGCGATGCCGCAGACCGAGCCGACGGTCGACAGCCGCATCGTCGTGATCGAGATCGAACTGGGCGGCGAGCCGACCCAGATCGGCATCCATACCGACAAGGTCCATGAAGTCACCACGCTGAACCAGACCGCGAGCGAGGACCCGCCCGCGGTGGGGATGCGCTGGCGGCGCGAATTTGTGCGCGAACTGGTTCGCCGGCCGACGGGGATCGTCGTCCTGCCCGACCTCTTCGCGATCTTTGCGTGCCATTCGATGGCGGGCGCGGCCCCGTCTTCTTCAACCGTACATTGAACCGGGGGCAATCTTGCGAGCCACAATCAAACTGAAAATGGCGGCGGCCTTTGCTGCGCTGCTGCTGATCCTTGTCGCCGTCATCACGCTCGGCGTGATGCGTCTGGGGGAAATCAACACCAACTTCGCCACCGTTCTCGACGGTCCGGCAGCCCAGCTGGCCCGCGCCCGCGCCGCTGACGAAAGCATGTCGATGGTGATCCGAACCGAGAAGAATCTGGTGATGGCCGCCGAAGAAGGCCGCCGTCGCGACCTCAAGACCTCGCACCAGAAATGGAAGGCCAAGACGGACGAGATCGTCGAGGAAGCCAATAGCGCCGCCTCTGAAAAGGCGAAGCCATCCTGGCGCGCGCTGGCCGATCAATGGGCCGCCTATCGCCAGCTGTCGGACCGGGTGGTCGAACTCAGCAACGGCGATCGCAGTGCCGCAGAGCAGCTGACGATGGGCGAGGGCCGGGAAAAGGCGCTTGAGGTGTCGAACACCGTCGAGGGGCTGGTGAAGATCAACGAGGGTCTGCTCGCCGAGGCGCGCGCCGAAGCCGAGGCCGCATTCACCTCGTCTCGCAACACGATGTTCGTGCTGGGCGCAGTCGCAGTGGCGATGACGCTGGGCGCGGCGCTGTGGCTGTCGCTGACCATTTCGCGTGGCCTGGCGCGTGCCGGCGATGCGATGCGGATGGTGGCCGAGGGCGACCTGACGCGCACCGTCGACGTGAGCGGCCGTGACGAGATCGCCGACCTGCTGACCAACGTAAATTCGATGATCGAGCGGCTTCGCGGCGTGATCGGCGATGCGACGCTGGCATCGGCCAACGTGTCGTCGGGCAGCCAGCAGCTGTCGTCGAGCTCGGAACAGGTGTCGCAGGGCGCGACCGAACAGGCGGCGGCGGCCGAGGAAGCATCGGCATCGATGGAAGAGATGGCGGCGAACATCAAGCAGAACGCCGACAATGCCGCGCAGACCGAGAAGATCGCGCGCCAGTCGGCCAAGGACGCCGAATCGAGCGGGATCGCGGTGGACCGTGCGGTGGGCGCGATGCGGACGATCGCCGACAAGATCGGCATCGTCCAGGAAATCGCCCGCCAGACCGACCTGCTTGCCCTGAACGCTGCCGTCGAAGCGGCGCGGGCCGGCGAACATGGCCGCGGCTTTGCGGTGGTGGCATCGGAAGTGCGCAAGCTGGCCGAACGCAGCCAGGGTGCGGCCGCCGAGATCAGCTCGGTCTCGTCGGAGACGGTGAAGGCGGCGGCGGAGGCGGGCGACATGCTCGGCCGGCTGGTGCCCGACATCCGGCGGACGGCCGAGCTGGTGTCCGAAATCAGCGCGGCATGCCGCGAGCAGGACATCGGCGCCGCGCAGATCAATCAGGCGATCCAGCAGCTCGACCAGGTGACGCAGCAGAATGCCGGCGCGTCCGAGCAGATCAGTGCCACGTCCGAGGAACTGGCGGCACAGGCCGAGGAACTGCAGGCGAGCATCGCCTTCTTCCGGGTCGATGCGGCGGGTTCACGCGCCAAACCGGCGTCCCGCGCCACCGCAGCCCCGCGCCGCGCCAGCGTGGCCAAGCCGGTGGTCCGCGCCAAGCCGAATTCGGTCGCCGATCAGCAGGCGCGCGTCCACGGCTTCGCGCTCGACCTGACGAGCGGCGGCCCCGACGATGCCGATGCCGATTTCGGGGTGCGGGCGGCATGACCCCAACCCCCTTTCCCCTCAACCGACAGCTGATGCCGGGCCCACACGAAGAGGATCTTTGACGTGCGTGCTACCATAAAAGCCAAGCTGACCGGCGCGTTCGCGCTGTTGCTGCTGATTACCGCGGCCCTGGGGCTGGTGGGGATCAACAAGATGGCGTCGATCAACGACCAGTCGACCGAGATCACGGAGAACTGGCTGCCCAGCCTCGACGCGATCCATCGCATCAACACCGCGACGTCGGACCTGCGCGTCGCGCAATATTATCACGTCGCGTCGACCGACGAGGCGGCGATGCGCCGGGTGGAGAGCGAGATCGATCGCGTCCAGTCGAGCATCAAGGATATCCGCGCGCGCTATGAGAAGCTGATCTCGTCGGAGGACGAGCGCGCGATCTATAACCAGTTCGGCGAAAAGTTCGGCCGCTATCAGGAGGATGGCAACCGGATGCTGGCGCTGTCGCGTTCGAACCAGAATGTCGAGGCGGCACGCGCGATCGAGCAGAGCAAGCCGCTGTTCGACGATTTCTCGAACGATCTGAGCAAGCTCGTCAAGCTCAACGCCGATGGCGCGGCCGCCGCGAGCAAGCTGGGCGACGAGACCTATGCGGCGGCGCGCTCGCTGTTCATCACGATGGTGGTCGTGGCGCTGGTGATCGGTGCGATCGCGGCGCTGTGGATCGCGCGTACCGTGTCCAAGGGCCTGGCCAAGGTGAGCGCGGCGATCGATGCGGTCGCGATCGGCGACCTCGATCAGGACGTGGTCGTGACCAGCAACGACGAGATCAAGGATCTGGTCGATACCGTCAACCGCATGACCGGCAATCTGCGCGTGAGCGCCGGGCTGGCCGACAAGATCGCCGATGGCGACCTGACCGTCAGCCACCAGCCGCTGTCGGACAAGGACACGCTGGGCCTGGCGCTGGTGCGAATGGTCGATCGCCTGCGCGGCGTGGTGGGCGACGCCACCATCGCGGCGGAGAACGTGTCGTCGGGCAGCCAGCAGCTGTCTTCGAGCTCGGAACAGGTGTCACAGGGCGCGACCGAGCAGGCGGCGGCGGCCGAGGAAGCATCGGCATCGATGGAAGAGATGGCGGCGAACATCAAGCAGAACGCCGACAATGCCGCGCAGACCGAGAAGATCGCGCGCCAGTCGGCCAAGGACGCCGAATCGAGCGGGATCGCGGTGGACCGTGCGGTGGGCGCGATGCGGACGATCGCCGACAAGATCGGCATCGTCCAGGAGATCGCCCGCCAGACCGACCTGCTTGCCCTGAACGCTGCCGTCGAGGCGGCGCGGGCCGGCGAACATGGCCGCGGCTTCGCGGTGGTGGCATCGGAAGTGCGCAAGCTGGCCGAACGCAGCCAGGGTGCGGCCGCCGAGATCAGCTCGGTCTCGTCGGAGACGGTGAAGGCGGCGGCGGAGGCGGGCGACATGCTCGGCCGGCTGGTGCCCGACATCCGGCGGACGGCGGAGCTGGTGTCCGAAATCAGCGCGGCATGCCGCGAGCAGGACATCGGCGCCGCGCAGATCAATCAGGCGATCCAGCAGCTCGACCAGGTGACGCAGCAGAATGCCGGCGCGTCCGAGCAGATCAGTGCCACGTCCGAGGAGCTGGCGGCGCAGGCCGAGGAACTGCAGGCGAGCATCGCCTTCTTCCGGGTGGACAATGCGGGATCGCGCGCCAAGCCGGCGCCCCGTGCCGCCACGCGGACGGCGGCGCCCGCCAAGCCCAAGCCCGCCGCCAAGCCGAAGCCCGCCGCGAAGGCGAATTCGGTCGCCGACCAGCAGGCGCGCGCGCACGGCTTTGCACTCGACCTCACCAATGGCGGGCCGGACGACGCCGACGCCGATTTCGGAGCACGGGCGGCATGAGCAAGCCGAGCGAACTGCAGGTGGTGACCTTCGGCCTCGGGGCCGAAGTGTTCGCCGTCCCGGTGAGTCTGGTGCGCGAGATTCTCGATTATCGCGAGACGTTTCGCATCCCCAGCGGGCCAGCCTATCTGCTGGGCCTGACCGACATGCGCGGCAAGGGCGTGCCGACGATCGATTTCCGGATGCGGCTGGGCCTCGCGCCGTTCGAACCGACACCGAGCACCCGCATCCTGGTGGTCGACGTGCCGGTGGCGGGTCGGGTGCTGATGCTCGGGCTGGTGGTCGATCGCGTGCTCGAAGTCAGCACGTTCCGCACCGACGAGCTGGAAGGCGCGCCCGATATCGGCATCGCCTGGCCGTCCGAATATATCGGCGGCGTCATCAAGCGCGCGGACGGCTTCGTCGTGCTCGTCGAGATGGGCCGGATCTTTTCGGAGGAAGAGGCGATCGCGCTTCAGAAGCCCGTCGCCTCCGCCGCCTGATCCGCGGTCATGGCGGGACGGCTCGGTCCGTCCCGCCGATCGCCCGCCGGTTTCGCCGCCCCTTGCCCCGATGACCGCGCGCACCGCGCGGGGGGCCGCCCAGAAATGGAGCAATGTTTCTTGTCCGCAGCCGCACTCGACCTCGCGCCGTCATCCGCCGGGATGGACACGATCAGCGCACGCAATTTCGCGCGGCTCGCCGCCTATATCTACAGCTATTCGGGCATCAAGATGCCGGAGAGCAAGAAGACGATGGTCGAGGGGCGCCTGCGCCGCCGGCTGCGCGCCACGGGCACCGACACGCTGGACCAATATTGCGACTATCTGTTCGCCGACGAGAACCTTGCGCATGAAGGGCCGCACCTGATCAACGCGGTCACCACCAACAAGACCGACTTTTTCCGCGAGCCGGGGCATTTCGACTATATGGTCGATCACGCCCTGCCGGCGCTGACCGCCGCGGGCGTCCGCCAGATCCGCGCGTGGAGCGCCGCCTGCTCGACCGGGCCGGAGCCCTATACGCTGGCGATGGTGCTGGACGACTATGCCGCGCGCAGCCCCGGCTTCGGCTATGGCATCCTCGCCACCGACCTCGATACCGAAGTGCTCGCCACCGCGCGGGCCGGCATCTATCCGCTCGACCAGTTCGAGCCGGTGCCGGCGGCGCTGCGCCGCAAATATGTGATGACCGCCAACGACCCGCGCCGCGGCGTCGGCCGGGTCGCGCCGGCGCTACGCAGCGCGATCGGCTTCGCCCGGCTTAACCTGATGGACGATCATTATCCCGTCGGCGATCCGATGCACCTGATCTTCTGCCGCAACGTGCTGATCTATTTCGACAAGGCGACCCAGCGAAAGGTGGTGTCCAGGCTCGTCGACCTGCTCGCGCCCAACGGCTATCTGTTCCTCGGCCATTCGGAATCGGTGACCGGGCTCGATCTGCCGCTGAAGCAGGTCGCCAACACCGTGTTCCAGCGGAGCCGGCCATGAGCGGCCGTATCCGCGTGCTGATCGTCGACGACTCGGCGAGCGTCCGCCAGGCGCTGACCGCGATCCTGAGCGAGGATCCCGAGATCAACGTGATCGGTGCCGCGTCGGACCCGTTCGTCGCCGCCAAGCGCATCCAGGAGGAAGTGCCCGACGTCATCACGCTCGACGTCGAGATGCCGCGGATGGACGGCATCACCTTTCTGCGCAAGCTGATGGGCCAGTGCCCGGTGCCGGTGGTGATGTGTTCGTCGCTGACCGAACAGGGCTCCGAAACGCTGCTCCAGGCGATGGAGGCGGGCGCGGTCGACGTGATCCTGAAGCCGCGGATCGGCGTGGCCGATCACCTGATCGAGCACCATCTGCAGATCCGCGACGTGGTGAAGGCGGCGGCGCGCGCACGGGTGCGCGGGCGGCCGGCGCCGCGTAGCTTTGTCCAGGCGGCAACAGGACCGGCCAAGAAGCTGACCGCCGATGCGGTGCTGCCGCCGCCCACCGGGCGGGCGATGAGCCGCACGACCGAGATGGTGGTTTGCATCGGCGCGTCGACCGGCGGGACCGAGGCACTGCGCGAGGTGCTGGAGGCGTTGCCCGCCAATTCGCCGGGCATCGTCATCGTCCAGCACATGCCCGAACATTTCACGCGCGCCTTCGCCAAGCGGCTCGACGGGCTATGCGAAGTCGACATCAAGGAGGCGGCGGACGGCGATCCGGTGCTGCGCGGCCATGTGCTGATCGCGCCGGGCGGCAAGCACACGATGCTGGAGCGGCAGGGCGCGCGCTATCATGTCTCGGTGCGCGACGGGCCGCTGGTATCGCGCCATCGTCCCTCGGTCGACGTGCTGTTCCGATCGGCGGCGCGCAACGCAGGCGCGAACGCGGTGGGCATCATCATGACCGGCATGGGTGACGATGGCGCCCGCGGCCTGCTGGAGATGCAGCAGGCCGGTGCACGCACCTTCGCGCAGGACGAGGCAACCTCGGTCGTGTTCGGCATGCCGAAGGAAGCGATCGCGCGGGGCGCCGCCGACCGGGTGATCCCGCTGGGGCAGATCGCCCGCGAACTCCTGGCGGCGACGGCTCGATGACGCGGGCGGATCGGCCGTGGGTGGCGCGCGGCGGCACCCGAATGCGCATTTCGTCCTATAAGACTCTGTCCAGGCAGAACGGAGGTGGCGGTGTACGCTGCGGCAATTCCTGAACCGCGCCCCGATCAGGAGATCAGCCTCGCGGCGGTTGGCGCCAAGATCGACGAGGTGGCGAGCCAGCTTGACGCGCGTTTCGTCGATGCCGGCAACGCGCTGGCCGAGGCTTATGCGATCGTCGAGAAGCTGGTGGGCGCGCTCGACGCGGCGACGCAGGCAATGGGTCGCGAGGCCGCCGACGGTGCGGTCGAGAACATGCGCGCGACCGCCGATCGGCTGGAACGGCTGCCGGAAGTGCAGGCGACGCGGCAGGCGGCGCTGGCGCGCATCCAGCAGACCAGCAAGCCGCTGCGCGACAGCATCCACCAGATCAATCGCACGCTCGATTTCCTGCGGATCTGCGGGCTGAACATCAAGGTGGCGGCGGCGGGCGCGCATGGCTTTGCCGATTTTGCCGACACGATGTTCGCCCGGATCGACGATGGCGAACGCGAGATGTCCGAGATCGGCGCGGAGATCGCTCGACTGGTGGGCGGCATCGGCAGCGTCATCGATATCGACCGACAGCTTGCCGACGAATGCGTCAAGGTGATCCCCCAGGTGCCGCGCAAGCTGGCCGCCGATGCCGCCGCGCTGCAGGCACATCAGAACGAAGTCGCGCGTCGCGCCGAGCGCATCGCCGAAGTCGCGCGCGAGATCCGCGCCAAGGTGGCAACGGCGATCGGCGCGATGCAGATCGGCGACATCACCCGTCAGCGGCTCGAACATGTCGCCGACGGGCTACGCGCGCTGATCGCGTTTCGTGAGGGCGGCGAGGGCGAGGCACCGTCCCCCGAAACCGCCATCGCCGTGTCCGGCCACATGACCGCGCTGTTCGTCGCACAGGCGCGAGACACGATCGACGGGTTCCAGCAGGAAGTGGGCGTGCTCGCCGAAAGCCTGCGTGGCATCGTGCCGAGCGCCGAGGCGCTGGTCTCGCTCCAGGCCGAGGCGGGCAATGCCGGTGACGACGCCGAAAGCGGCAGTTTTCTGGCCGAGCTCGAACGCAGCGTCAGCGACGTCGCGGCGGTGACGGCGCGGCTGCGCGATGCCGATGGCCAGGCGCAGCGGCTGGGCGCTGCGACCTCGGCCACCGCCGAACGGCTCGCCGCGCGGCTGAAGGTGGTCCACCGCGTCACCCATGACGTTCACCAGATGGCGTGGAACACCGATCTGCGCTGCTCGCGGCTCGGCAATGAGGGGCGCGGGCTGGCGATGGTCGCCTCCGAAATCCGTGGTTTCGCCAACCGCCTTGCCGACATCTCGGCCGCGATCGAGGGGGCGTTCGAGGATCTCGTCGCATGCGCGGCGGCGGTGCGCGACCCGCAGGCCGACGAGGCCGATGCCGGTCAGGCGCTGACCGAATCGCTGGCGCTGATCCATGACGGCGCGCAGCGGATGCGCGACGGGCTCTCGGGGCTCGACGGCGACACCGCCGCCGTGACCCGCATCCTGAGCCGCGCGACCGAGAAGATCGATTGCGACGCCGAGGTGAGCGACGCGCTGCGCGACGCGGTGACGCGGATCGAGCCGCTTGCCGCACCCTGCGACGCGCCCGACGAGGCGATCGAGGCGCCGCTGCGCGCGCTGCTCGACCAGCTGGCGCGCAGCTACACGATGGCGCGCGAGCGCGAAGTCCATCGCGGCTTCGTGCCGGGCGGCGATGCGGCGGCCGAGGCAGAGGTCGCAGATTCAGCCGCCGCGGATGATGACGACGATTTCGACGACGGACTGTTCTGAAGCGTCCGCAGCGGGCCGGAGGGGGACGCGCGGGGCAGTGGCTTTCGAATTCCCGCCCCGCGCGCTGGATCAGGCGGCGTTCGTCGCCTGGTCCATGAGCTTTTTCGCGAGCGCGATCGCATCGGCCTCGCGTATCTTGCCGGCCTGGATATCGTCGGCGATTTCGAGCAGCCGGCTGGCGATCACCGTGCCGGCCTCGGCGGCTTCGGTGATGCGGATGCCATTCCTGGCCTCGGCGAGCCGATCCCATTCGGCGCGGATCGCCGCCCAATAGCGCTTGGTCGCCGCCCAATAGGCATCGGCCGCCTTGACGTCATAGCCGTCGAACCGGGTGTAAGTGTTGAGCACATATTCCTGGACGACCGGCTGGAGCTTGCCGTCGATCACGCCCATCTTGGTGTTGTCCTGCCAGTGGATCCAGCCGGTCGGCGTCGGCTGGTGGCGGTTGATGCCGAGATAGCGGTCATAGACCGGCCCGCGCACCGCATCGCGCCGGGCGAGCGGGCGCCACGTCCAGTTCGAGCGCCAGCGACGCACGCCACCCTCGGTCGTCCACTGGCCCCAGCCGCCATAGCGCGGGCTGTCGTCGACCTGGTACACCGTCTGCGACCAGCGGCCGCGCCGCATCGCTTCAGGCACCGCTTCCCATTTCCATTCGTTCGGCCCGGCATAGACGAGCACGCGCGCGGGCTCATATTCCCAGTCCTGGCGCCAATGCTTGATGACATGGCTCTTGCCGTCATGTTCGACGACCAGCAGGTGCTGGAGCACGATCTTGCGGCCGCTGTCCTCGATCACCTTGACGACTTCGTGCCCGCCCGAAACCTTGGGTTCGATCGGGGCATAGTCGGCGCGCCAGGGCGTCGATTCCTGCATGTCGAAGCGCACCTTATAGGCCCCCGCCATGCCGAGAATGTCGCGGCGATCGGCCTCGAACGATGCCTGCTCCTCCGCCGCGCTGCGCGGCTTGATCGGGCCATCGGCGGCCGCCTGCGATGCCGGCAGCATTGCCAGCAAGCCGAGCGCCAGTCCCAGTGCAAGACGTTGCGTTCGCATGATTTCCCCTCCGTTCTTCAAAAGCGGTAGCTGATCGAGACGCTGCCATTGCGTCCCGGCTGGGTGTAGGCATCGGTGATCGTCGAGCTGACGGCGAGCCCGCGCACGTCGTTCCACCAGGCATATTTGAGGTCGAACAGGTTGAACACGCCGGCGCGCAGCGTCAGCCCGTCGGTCACGCGGAAGAAGGCGGTCGCATCGACGATCGTGAAGGCAGGCGGGCGATAGCAGTCGGTCGTGCAGACGCCGGTGGTGCTGCTCGCCTTCTTCCTGACGCTATGGGTGACGATCAGCTGTCCGCCGAACCGTCCGTCCGGCGCGCGATAGCCGATGCCGCCGACCGTCTTTGTCGGGTCCACCGTCGACAGCGAACTCCGCACACCGTTGCGGATCACGTCCCCATCGGCATAGGCAAAGGCGAAATTCGCGGTGAAGCCATGGCCCAGCAATGCATCGATCTTGCCTTCGATGCCGTTCACCCGCGCCTCATCCAGATTGATGAACTGGTAGACGGCCGGATTGGAAGGCGTGAACGCCCCGCTGACGACTTCCTGCGAGATGAAATTGTCGTAGTCGGCATGGAAGCCGGTCAACTGGGCACGGATACCGCTTCCATCGAACCGCACGCCGCCTTCGACGCTGCGGCTGGTTTCGGGCTTCAGATTGGGATTTGGCTCCGAGCGGTAGCCGAAGGCGAGGTTCTGGAAGAACTGGTTGACCTGGCTCGGCTCGGGCGCCTTGAAGCCTTGGGCATAGTTGCCGTACAGGCTGAAGCCGCGCCCCAGCGCCAGCGTCGCGCCGAATTTGGGCGAGACGCGCGACCCGCTCTGCCGTGCGCCCTCGAAGGCGGGGAGCAGCGGATCGTCCTGCGGGTCGAGCGCATAATGATCGAAGCGCAGCGCCGGGAACAGCGTCACCGGCCCAATCGCGATTTCGTCCGAGACGAACATCCCGGCGAGCGTGAAATCGGTGCGGGGAAAGGCGCGGGTGGGATAGGTTTCGCCCGCCGGCGGCACCGTGCCGTCGCGAACCCCCTCCTGCCGCGTCTTGCTGGCATCGGCACCGACGATCAGGCGGTGGCGAAGCGCACCCGTCTGATATGCCAGCACGATTTCGCCCGAGGCGCCGAACACGCGATTGTCGAACGTGTTGAGGCGCGTGCGATCGGCCAGCACGGTCCGATCCTCGGCGGAGAACTGGCTGTCCTCGGACTTCTGCCAGTATAGGCTAAGCCGCGTGTGCTCGATCGCGCCCTGGCCCGCCCAGGTCCAGTCGAACGCCGCGCGGCGGCGCTTCGTCTTATCGTTGCCGGTGGTGCCGGCGACGCTGCTGGTCACGTTGGACAGCACGTCGGTGTCGAGATGGTTGTCGAGATATTCGCCGGTCAGCCGCAGCTTGTGGCCGTTGCCCGGCTGATAGACGATGCGGCCGAGCAGCGCGTTCGAATCGCCGTCCTGTGGATTGGGCTCGGTTCGGCTAGGCCCGGTGCCGCCGACAATGCCCTTGTTGTCGAGTTCCGAAAAATCGCGGCGCGTATAGGCGATCATCGCCGAAAAATCGCCGCTGCGCCCCGCCAGAATGGCCGTCTCGCTCCATTCCTGGTCGGAAGACTGGTAGCCTGCGCGCACCAGCCCGCCGATCGACTTGCCGCCTTCCAGGAAATCCGCCGGATCGGCGGTGATGAAGCTGATCGCGCCGGCCAGGCCGTCGCTGCCGTACAGCGCCGAGGCGGGGCCGCGCAGGATCTCGACCGATTTGACCAGGCCCAGATCGACATAATCGCCGCGCCCGACGCTTTGCGCGCCGAAGGTGAAGCCATCGGGCACGCGCACGCCGTCCACCTGGATCAGCACCCGGTTGCCGCCGATGCCGCGCACGATGAAGCCTTCGTTGCCGGCGCGCCCGGTGGTGTTCGATGCCGCGCCGAAGCGCGCGGGCTGGCGCGGCACGCTGATGCCCGGTTCGAACCGCACCAGATCCTTGATGTCGCCCGCCAGCTGGTCGGCCATCTTCTCGTCGGTGACGACGGTGACGGTGGCGGGCACCTTCTGCGTATCGGTGGCGAGGCGCGTTGCCGTGACGGTGATGGTCGACGGATCGCGCTCGGCATCGGCATCGGCGGCGTCATTGTCAGCAGCCTGAGGCGGTTTTGTCTGGGCAACCGCCGGTGCGGCAGCCAGGCAGGCCAATAGGCTCGCCGCCCCGGCAAGGCGGGCGATGAAGTCGGTCAAGAATGCTCCCCTTATGATATGCGAGTGATTCGCAATAGCTATAACTTCGAACCGGCGGCGTCAATTCCCTTGCGTAACGATCGCGCGCGCCGGCGGCGGGCCGATTTCCGCGCAAATGGGCGGGGGCGGAACGAATCGGGCGGCCGCTGCGCTTGGTTGTCGTCTTGGGCAACAACAGGGATCTTCCGATGATGAAAGCACTCGCCGTCGCCGCACTCTGTGCGCTTCCGCTCGCCGCCTGTAACCCCTCGCCGGCCGACAATCTGGCCGATCGCGTCGAAAATGCCGCCGATGCGCGCGCCGATGCGCTCGAAAACCGCGCGGACATGCTCAACCAGCGCGCCGAAGACGTCCGCGAGACGGGCGAGGAACGTGCCGATGCGATCGATGCGGCCGGTCGCAATGTCGCGACGATGAGCCAGGCCGAACGCGACGCGATCGTCGCCAATGACAGCGCGGCGGTGCGCTGATCGGGCGATGCCGATGCCGTCCATCGCGGTGCCGGCCGCCGTGTTTCGCACCCCGTGGCTGATCGCCGCGTCGTTCGTGCTGATCGGCACGGCGCCGGTGGCGGCTGCGCAGAACACGCAGACACCCGCCGCCGCGCCGATCGAGGCAAGGGTGGATGCCGGGGACGATGCCGGCATCGCGGCGCGCATCCGAAGCATTTTTCAGGAGATACCCGCGCTGCGCGGTGTCACGGTCCGCGCTTCGGCCGGCGTCGTCACGCTGCGCGGCCAGGTGCCGACGCCCGAGGATGTCGACCGGGCCGAGGCGATCGCATCGCGCGTCGCCGGGGTGGTGACGGTCCAGAACGATCTGGCGCGCGACCTGGCGGTCGACACCAACCTCGCGCCCGCGCTCGGCAGTTTCGGCAAGGACGTCCGCGATCTCGTGCGGGCGCTGCCGCTGGTCGGCGTTGCGCTGGTGCTGGCGGTGCTGATCGGCCTGTTCGGCTATCTGATCGCCGGGCGCGAACGGCTGTGGCGTGCGGTGACGCCCAATCCGTTCCTCGCCGAATTGCTGGCGACCTCGATCCGCTTCGCCTTCGTGCTGCTCGGCATCATCGCCGCGCTCGAGGTGCTGGGCGCGACGGCGCTGCTCGGCGCGGTGCTCGGCGGTGCGGGGGTGATCGGCATCGCGCTGGGCTTTGCGGTGCGCGACACGATCGACAATTACATCTCCAGCCTGATGCTCAGCCTGCGCCAGCCGTTCCGCGCCAACGATCATGTCGTCGTCGAGGGCAATGAGG
The DNA here is from genome assembly GCF_054489705.1 of Sphingomonas sp. RS6. Classification (NCBI taxonomy): domain Bacteria; kingdom Pseudomonadati; phylum Pseudomonadota; class Alphaproteobacteria; order Sphingomonadales; family Sphingomonadaceae; genus Sphingomonas; species Sphingomonas sp. RS6. The sequence goes on along the minus strand of NZ_JBTMWM010000001.1, from coordinate 299,742 downwards.
GGCGCGTCGTCCGGCTCACCTCGCGCGCGACGATCCTGATGACGCTCGACGGCAATCACCTGCGCATCCCCAACTCGACCGTCTTTAAGGCGGTGATCCTGAATTACACGCGCAACCCCGAACGGCGCTTCGCATTCGATCTGGGGATCGATGCCGATGACGATCCGGTGCAGGGGATGGCGGTGGGGCTGAAGGCGGTGAACGCGCTGCCCTTCGTGCTCGATCGGCCGAGGGCGAATGCGATCATCCAGGACGTCGGCGATTCGAACATCGTGCTGCGCTTCTTCGGCTGGGTGGACCAGACGAACACCGATTTCCTGAAGGGCCGCAGCCTTGCCATTCAGGCGGCCAAGACCGCGCTGGAGGCTGCGGGCTTTGCGCTGCCCGAGCCGATCTATCGCCTGCGCTTCGACGAAGCGGCGCCGCTGCCGCTCGCGGGTATGCGGGCCACCGGCGACGCGCGGCCCGCGCCGCCTCGGCCGGCCGCCGCAGCGGTGCCCAGCCACGATACCGCGCCCGAAAGCCATGTCGAGCAGTTGGTGCGCGACGAGCGCGCCGAGCCGACGACGCCGGACCTGCTCGACGATCGCAGGCCGGTCGAATGAGGGAGCCCAAATGCACGATCATCGGGTGAGCAACTGACATGGCTCGTTCCACACCCCCGCTCGAACCGTCGCGCAACTGCTGGCGCATCGAGCGCGCCGAACGCGCGACGGTGATCGTCGATGCCGATGCCTATTTCCGCGTCGCGCGTCAGGCGATGCGGATCGCCAACCACCAGCTGATGCTCGTCGGCTGGGACTTTGACGGCCGCATCCTGCTCGTCCACGAGCAGGAGGACGAGGCGCCGGCGCGGATCGGCAAGCTGATTTCCTGGCTCGTCAAGCAGACGCGCACGCTGGATATCCATGTGCTGCGCTGGGATACCGGCGCGATCGTGTCGCTGTTTCGCGGCACGACCGCGATCACGCTGCTGCGCTGGTGGCGCCATCGCCGCATTCACCTGAAGCTCGACAGCCATCATCCGGTTGCGGCATCGCATCACCAGAAGATCGTCGTGGTCGACGATTGCCTCGCCTTTTGCGGCGGCATCGACATGACCGGCGGCCGGTGGGATACCAGGGCGCATCGCGACGACGATCGTGTGCGCGTGACGCCCGGCGGCATTCCCTATGACCCGTGGCACGATGCCACCACCGCGCTCAGCGGCCCGGTGGCCAAGGCGCTGGGCGAACTCAGCCGGCTGCGGTGGCGGCGCGCATCGGGCGAGGAACTGCCGGCGCCGCCCGAGCGCGACGCGTGCTGGCCGGACGATCTGGATGCGACGTTCGAGGACTGCGAGGTCGCGATCTCGCGGACGATCCCCGACATGCCCGGTGACCCGGGCGTTCGCGAGATCGAGCAGCTATATCTCGACCTGATCGCGCGCGCCGAGCGCTGGATCTATGCCGAAAGCCAGTATTTCGCCTCGCACCGCGTGGCCAAGGCGATCGCCCGGCGGCTCGACGAGGCGAACGGCCCGGAGATCGTGATCGTCAACCCGGTGAGCGCGGCCGGCTGGCTGGAGCCGCTGGCGATGGATACGGCCCGCGCGCGGCTGATGGAGGCGCTGCGCCGGCGGGACCGGCACGGGCGGCTGCGCATCTATCACCCGCTGACACGCGGCGGGCAGCCAATCTATGTCCACGCCAAGATCACGATCGTCGATGGCGAGATCCTGCGTGTCGGCTCGTCGAACTTCAACAACCGCTCGATGCGGCTCGATAGCGAGTGCGACGTTACGATCGATTCGACGCGGAGCGCAAACCGGCACACCCGAGACGGGATCGAGACGGTCGCCTTCGATCTGCTGGCCGAACATCTCGGCACCGATGTCGACACGGTTCGCGCGCGGCTGCGCGAAAGCGGATCGCTGATCGAGACGATCGAAGCGCTGCGGTCGGGCGAGGAACGGCGGCTGGTGCCATATGAGATCCCCGACCTGAACGCGGTGACCGCCTGGCTGGCCGATCACGAAGTGCTCGATCCGCCCGACGCGGACCACCAGTTCGAGGCGATCGGCAGCCGGTCGCTGCTCGCCGGCGTGGGCCATGCCCGCCGCAAGCCGATCGCCCCGGTGGCGATCGCGGCGGGGGCGACATTGGGCGTTGCAGCAGCGGCGCTGGCGTGGCGTGGGCGGGCCGGGCGGCGGCCGCGCCGCTGACCCGCCCGCCGCTTAGTTGCCGGCCGCTGCCCGATCGAGCGCCTGGCCGAGATCGGCGAGAATATCGTCTATATGTTCGAGCCCGATCGACAGGCGGACATAGCCCTCGGACACGCCGGTCGCCAATTGCTCGTCAGCGGAAAGCTGCGAATGCGTGGTCGAGGCCGGGTGGATCGCCAGGCTGCGCGCGTCGCCGATGTTCGCAACATGGTAGAACAGTTCGAGCGCGTTGATGAATGCGCGCCCCGCCGCGCTGCCGGCCGCGAGCTCGAAGCCGACCAGCCCGCCCTGGCCGCCGGTCAGCACGCGCGCGGCGCGCTCTGCCTGGACGCCGGTCTGGGCCGAGGGGTGGATCACCCGCGTTACCTCTGGCCGCGATTGCAGGAAGGCGACGACCTTCGCTGCATTGTCGCAGTGGCGCGGCATGCGCAGCGGCAGCGTCTCCAGCCCTTGCAGGATCTGGAATGCGTTCATCGGCGACAGCGCCGCGCCCAGATCGCGCAGCAGCACGGTGCGCGCGCGCAGGATATAGGCGATCGGCCCGAGCGGCTTGGCCGCCTGGCTCCACACCGCGCCGTGATAGCTGGCATCGGGGGTGTTGAGCATCGGCTGGCGATCGCCAGCCGCTTCCCAGTCGAAATTGCCGCCATCGACGATGATGCCGCCGATCGAGGTGCCGTGGCCGCCGATATATTTGGTGGTCGAATAGACCACGATCGCCGCGCCGTGATCGAGCGGCCGGGCGATCAGCGGGGCGGCGGTGTTGTCGACGATCAGCGGGATGTGGAGCGGGCGCCCGCGCGCGGCGATCTCGCCGATCGGGGCGACGATCAGCTTGGGATTGGGCAGCGTTTCCACATACCAGGCGCGGGTGCGGTCGTCGCTGGCGCGAACAAAGGCGTCGGGATCGGCAGGATCGACGAAGCGGACCTCGATGCCCATGTCCTTCAGCGTGTTGGCGAACAGGTTCCAGGTGCCGCCATACAGGTCCGTGCCGCTGACGATGTTGTCGCCGGCGCGGGCGAGGTTTTGCACCGCATAGGCAGAGGCGGCTTGGCCGGATGCGACCGCGAGCGCCGCCGCACCGCCCTCCAGCGCGGCGATGCGCTTTTCCAGCACGTCGGTCGTCGGGTTGCCGAGCCGGGTGTAGATGTTGCCGAGTTCGCGCAGCGCGAACAGGTTGGCGGCATGATCGGTGTCGCGGAACTTGTAGGACGTGGTCTGGTAGATCGGCGGCACCACCGCGCCGGTGGTCGGATCGGCGCGCCAGCCGGCGTGAAGCGCCAGGGTTTCGGGATGCAGCGTGCGATCGGCCATGCGTTCGGTTCCTCTATTGGGTCGGATTGATCCTGTTGCGTCGATGCTAGCGGCGGCGTCGCCCAAGTGGAGATAGATTTCCTTTGGACCGCTCCGGCGGTGCGATGCTGCGCAGCATTGCCTGTCACGAAAGCGTCATTCGCGATGCGCGAAACTGTCTTCCGCGAGTCCCGGATGAGTCCCGTGACATGGTTAATATCCGGTTTGCGTCATGGGGGCGCAGGGGGAACCATTTCATGCTTCGTACGCTCGCCATCGGGCTGGCGGTCGCATGCGCGACGACCGCGCCGGCCGATGCCCAGATTTTCCTGCTCGCACAGGGCACGATCACCGGCAGCAGCGCCGGCGAAGGCGCCGATCTTTCGGGCCTGAACTACACGCTGGAGAACGGGCTTCAGGCCAATCTGCTCGGCGGCATCGGCTCCGGGCTGACCTATGCCGGCGGCAACACCTTCCTCGCGGTGCCCGATCGCGGGCCGAACGCGACCGCGTATAATTCGGCGGTGGACGATACCGTGTCGTACATCAGCCGGTTCCACACGATCGAGATGACGCTGACCGCGAACAGCGGCGGCGGGCTGCCGTTCATCCTGACGCCGGTGCTCACCGACACGACCTTGCTCTCCAGCCCGATGCCGCTGGTCTATGGCACGGGCGCCGGGCTGGGCAACCGCGCCGACGGCACGCCACTCGGATCGGGCGCACCGATCGTCAACACCGCCGAGACCTATTATTTCTCGGGCCGATCGGACAATTTCGCGCCCGGCCTGTCGACCAATCCGGCGAACGCGCGCTTCGATCCCGAGGCGATCCGCGTTTCCAGCGACGGCACCAGCGTGTTCATCTCCGACGAATATGGCCCCTATGTCCGCCAGTTCGACCGCGCGACGGGCTCGCTGATCAAGACGTTCGAGCTGCCGGCGAACCTCGTCGCGACCAATTTGTCGCCGCAGGGCGGCGTCGAGATCAGCGGCAACACGATCGGCCGCGTCGCCAACAAGGGCATGGAAGGGCTGGCGATCACGCCGGACGGCAAGACGCTGGTCGGCATCATGCAGGCGCCGCTCGAACAGGATGCCGCCGATCCGGCGACGGCGAAGATGCTGCGGATCGTGACGATCGACATCGCCACCGGCGAGACGCACGAATATGGCTATCCGCTGACCACCGGTTCGGGCGTGAGCGAAATCGTGGCGATCAACGACCACCAGTTCCTGGTCGACGAACGCGACGGCAAGGGCCTGGGCGACGACAGCAAGGCCAAGGTCAAGCAGATGTTCGTGATCGACCTGGCCGGCGCCGTCGACATCACCGGCATGAACGGCGCCGAGGCCGCGGCGCACATCGTCGAGAAATCGTCGACGCCGTTCCTCGACCTGGTCGAGCAACTGACCGCCCTGGGCGTGAAGAAGGACCAGATCCCCGCGAAGATCGAGGGGCTGAGCTTCGGCCAGGATGTCGTCTATAACGGCGAGATCGTCCACACGCTGTATATCGCCAACGACAACGACTTCGTCCCCGGCACGGCGGGCGACAACCGCTTCTATGTGTTCGGCTTTACCGACAAGGACCTGCCGGGCTTTGTTGCGCAGCAATTCACCAGCGGCGTGCCCGAGCCGAAAAGCTGGGCGCTGATGATCGCCGGCGTCGCGCTGGCGGGCGGCATGCTTCGCCGCCGCAAGCCGCTCGCGCTCGCCTGATCGCCGGCCGCATGTCCGGGCGCCATTCGGTGCCCGGACATGCCGCGCGGATCATGCAGTCTGGAGCAGCTTTTCCTTGGCAATCTTTTCGCGCCACACCAGCGGGCCGGTGTGATGGACGCTCTCGCCGGTGGCATCCACCGCGACGGTGACCGGCATATCCTTCACGTCGAATTCGTAGATCGCCTCCATGCCGAGATCGGCGAAGCCGACGACACGCGCGCCCTTGATTGCGCGCGACACGAGATAGGCCGCACCGCCCACCGCCATCAGATAGGCGGCCTTGTGCTGGCGGATCGCCTCGATCGCCACCGGACCGCGCTCTGCCTTGCCGACCATCGCGATCAGGCCGGTCTCAGCCAGCATCATCTCGGTGAACTTGTCCATGCGGGTCGCGGTGGTGGGGCCGGCGGGGCCGACCACCTCGTCGCGCACCGGATCGACCGGGCCGACATAATAGATCACCCGGCCCCTGAAATCGACCGGCAGTTCCTCGCCGCGCGCCAGCATGTCCTGGATGCGCTTGTGCGCTGCGTCGCGGCCGGTGAGCATCTTGCCGTTGAGCAGCAGCCGGTCGCCCGGCTTCCAGCTCGCGACGACTTCCGGCGTCAGCGTGTCGAGATCGACGCGGATCGATTCCTTCGACGGCGCCCATTCCACCTTCGGCCATTCGTCGAGGCTCGGCGGATCGAGATAGACGGGGCCGCTGCCATCGAGGCTGAAATGCGCATGGCGGGTGGCGGCGCAGTTCGGGATCATCGCGATCGGCTTGGACGCGGCATGGGTCGGATAATCGAGGATCTTCACGTCGAGGATCGTCGCAAGGCCGCCCAGACCCTGCGCGCCGATGCCGAGCGCGTTGACCTTGTCGAAAATCTCGATGCGCAGCCGCTCGATGTCGTTCTGAGGCCCGCGCTGCTTGAGCTGCGCCATGTCGATATCGCCCATCAGCGACTTCTTGGCGAGCGTCACCGCCTTCTCGGCGGTGCCGCCAATGCCGATGCCGAGCATGCCCGGCGGGCACCAGCCGGCGCCCATTTTCGGGACCATCTCGAGCACCCAGTCGACGATCGAGTCGCTGGGGTTGAGCATGGCGAACTTGGACTTGTTCTCGGAGCCGCCGCCCTTGGCCGCCAACTCGACATGGACATGGTCGCCGGGGACCATCTCGACGTTGAGCACGCACGGCGTGTTGTCCTTGGTGTTGACGCGGCTGAAGGCCGGATCGCGCAGGATCGAGGCGCGCAGGCGGTTCTCCGGATGGAGATAGGCGCGGCGCACGCCTTCGTCGACGACCTCTTGCAGCGAGCGCTCGCTGTCGAGCACGCACTTCTGGCCCCACTGGATGAACACGGTGACGATGCCGGTATCCTGGCAGATCGGGCGATGGCCCTCGGCGCACATCCGGCTGTTGGTGAGGATCTGGGCGATGGCGTCCTTCGCGGCGGGGCCTTGCTCGGCCTCATAGGCGTCGCCCAGCGCACGGATATAATCCATCGGGTGGTAATAGGAGATATACTGGAGCGCGTCGGCGACGCTCTCGATCAGATCGGCTTCCTTGATGATGACGGTCATGAACCTGCCTGCGACAATGGGGCCCGGCGGACGCCGGCTGCACCCGTTTCCTATAGACGAAACGCGCGCCGGGGCCAGCATCCCGGCGCGCGCGGCAGAGATCGCGGCGCCGATGATGCGGCGCGATGCTGCTAGCGGTTGAACCCTTCGGCCGTGGCGCCTAAGTCAGCGGCGACTGTTACCGCTAACCTATCATTTTCATCGCATATCGGGAGAGAGCAGAGATGGCGTTGACCGGAGAATTGTTCATCGCGTCGAAGCGGGTGCGCCACGACGGCGCCGGGTTCCGCGCGGTCGCGGCCGCGACGGGCAGCGAAATCGAGCCGAGCTTCACGATCGCGACCGAGGCGGATGTCGACGCCGCCTGCGCCGCCGCCCACGAGGCCTTCCTCCCCTATTCGACGCTGCCGCGCGAGGACCGGGCCAAGTTCCTCGACGCCATCGCCGAGGAGATCGAGGCGCTTGGCGACGAGCTGATCGAGCGCGCGATGCAGGAAAGCGGCCTGCCGCAGGCCCGCCTCCAGGGCGAGCGCGGCCGCACCGCCGGCCAGCTGCGCCTGTTCGCCAAGGAACTGCGGCTGGGTGATTATCTGCGCGTCCGCATCGATCCGGCGATGCCCGATCGCACGCCGCTGCCGCGCCCCGACCTGCGCCTGCGCATGGTGCCGCTCGGCCCGGTGGCGGTGTTCGGCGCATCGAACTTCCCGCTCGCCTTCTCGACCGCGGGTGGCGATACCGCCGCCGCGCTTGCCGCCGGCTGCCCGGTGGTGGTGAAGGGCCATCCCGCGCACCCGGGCACGGCCGAACTGGTCGCCACGGCGATCCAGCGCGCGGTGGAAAAGACCGGCATGCCGGCCGGTGTCTTCTCGATGGTCAGCGGCACAAGCAACGAACTGGGCGCCGCGCTGGTCAACGATCCGCGCATCAAGGCGGTGGGCTTCACCGGCTCGCGCGGGGGCGGCCTGGCGCTGCTCAAGCTCGCCCAGGCGCGCCCGGTGCCGATCCCCGTCTATGCGGAGATGAGCAGCATCAACCCAGTGTTCCTGCTGCCGGCGGCGCTCGAGGCGCGCGGCGAGGCGCTGGGCAAGGCCTATGTCGCGTCGGTGACGATGGGCGCGGGCCAGTTCTGCACCAATCCGGGCCTGGTGCTCGGCGTGGAGGGCGAGGGGCTGGACCGTTTCGTCGCTGCCGCGACCGAGGCGATGACCGGCGCTCCAGCGCAGGTGATGCTCACGCCGGGCATCCACAAGGCCTATGAAAGCGGCGTCGCCAAGCTGGCTTCGGCCGGCAAGGTGCAGCGGATCGCGCAAGGTGCGGCGCCGCAAGGCCCGACCTGCGGCCAGGGCGCGTTGTTCACGATGAGCGGTGCCGACTTCCTGGCCGATCCCAGCCATGCCGAGGAAATCTTCGGCGCGACCTCGCTGCTGGTGCGCTGTGCGAATATAGACGAGATGATCGCCGTTACCCGGCATGTCGAAGGCCAGCTGACCGCGACGTTGCAGCTCGACGAGGGCGACATTCTCGTCGCGCAGAAGCTGCTGCCGACGCTCGAACAGTTGGTCGGCCGCATCCTCGCCAATGGCTGGCCGACCGGCGTCGAAGTCGCCGATGCGATGGTGCATGGCGGCCCGTTCCCGGCGACGTCGGACGGGCGCAGCACCTCGGTCGGCACGCTGGCGATCGAGCGCTTCCTGCGCCCGGTTTCGTATCAGGACATTCCCGAGGCGTTGCTGCCCGCCGACCTGCGCGACGGCGCGGGCGTTCCGGCGCGGGTGAACGGCAAGCCGACGGTGTGAGCCATGATGCCCCCTTGCCGGCGGCGGCCAGGGGGCATCGCCTTGTTCCAGCCGGTCAGACCGGCGGCGCGTCGATCGCGCCGGCATCGAGCAACGGCGCTGCGTCGATCGAACCGGCGCCGAGAATACCGCCCAGCCGCTCCAGCGCGGCCAATATCATCGCCTGTTCCCAGCCCGGCAACGCGCCGAACCGATCGCTGAAGCGCGTCTGGAGCAGGTCCGGCGCCTTGTCGCTCATCGCGCGGCCGGCATCGGTGACGTGCAGGATGATCTGCCGCTTGTCGCGCGCGCTGCGCTGGCGCGTCACCAGCCCTGTCGCCTCCAGCCGGTCGACGATCGTGGTGATCGTCGCCTGGCTGAACTGAAGCGCGCCGGCGACCACGCTCGCGGTGGTTTCGCCCCGCTGTTCGATTTCCTGAAGCACCAGCAACTGCGACGGCGTCAGACCCGTGGCCGCCGCGAGCTGGCGGCTGCCCAGATCGGAGGCGCGCAGGATGCGCCGGAGCGCCTTGAGCGTGGGCGCGGTCAACTCGGTATCCATGCCGTCTTGCTATGCCAATGCGGCGCTGATCGCCACCGGAAAACCGGGATGGGCGTCGCCGCAAAATGCTTCAACTAATGAAGTATATTTGGCGCGAAAGCCGAAAATTCGGGCGACCGCCCCTTGGCAATTGCGCGGATAATCACCAAATTACCGTCCCTGCCACGCAACGCTCGGAACGGGCGCTGTGTGAAATCGTTTGGAGTACGAAGCATCATTGAAGCGAAAGCAGAAGGATCGACATTGCCTGAACCCGCGGATTCCGCCGCAATCGAGTTGCGACAGCCGCGGGCCGAGGACGGCGCCCGCATTACGGCGCTGATCGCCGCCTCGCCGCCGCTCGATCGCAACTCTGCCTATTGCAACCTGCTGCAATGCACCGATTTCGCCGACACCTGCATCGTCGCCGAGCGCGACGGCCGGATCGTCGGCTGGATCTCCGGCTATCGCCCGCCTGCCGCCCCCGATCGCTTCTTCGTCTGGCAGGTGGCCGTCGATGCGGCGGCGCGCGGCGAAGGGCTCGCGCTGCGGATGCTGACGGCGCTGGTCGAGCGCCCGGCTGTGGCAGGCGCGACCAGCCTGGTGACGACGATCACCGAAGACAATGCCGCCTCCTGGGGCCTGTTCGAGGCCTTTGCCCGCAAATGCGGCGCCACGCTGACCCGTGCGCCGCGCTTCGATCGCGACGCGCATCTGGGCGGCGAACACGACACCGAATGGGAAGCGCGCATCGCGCCGCTCCCGACCACCGACTGAACGTACAGGGAGACCTTTGATGACCACCCATGCGGAACCCAGCGATATTGCGCCCGATACGGGCATCTATGATCGCCGCGAGTCGGTCGTGCGCAGCTATTCGCGCTCGATCCCGCGCCAGTTCAACCGCGCCGAGGGCGTGTGGATGCACGACGAGAATGGCGGCAAGTATCTCGACTTTCTCGCCGGTTGCTCGACGCTGAACTATGGGCACAACCACCCGGTGCTCAAGCAGGCGCTGCTCGATTACATCGCGAGCGACGGCATCGCCCACGGGCTCGACCTGCATACCGATGCCAAGGCCGAGTTCCTGTCCGCGCTGGAGGAGGTGATCCTGCGGCCGCGCGGGCTCGACTATCGGGCGATGTTCACCGGCCCCACCGGCACCAACGCCGTCGAGGCGGCGATCAAGCTCGCCCGCAAGGTGACGGGCCGCGAGATGATCGTCGCCTTTACCAACGGCTTTCACGGCATGACGCTCGGCGCGCTCGCCTGCACCGGCAATGCCGGCAAGCGCGGCGGAGCCGGCGTACCGCTCAGCCATGTCGCGCACGAGCCCTATGACGGCTATTTCGGCCCCGATGTCGATACCGCCGCGCTGCTCGAACAACGGCTCGACGACCCGTCGAGCGGGCTCGACGCGCCCGCCGCGATCCTGGTCGAGACGGTGCAGGGCGAGGGCGGCCTCAACGCCGCGTCGCCCGAATGGCTGGCGAAGATCGCCCGGATTGCCAAGGCGCACGGCGCGCTGCTGATCGTCGACGACATCCAGGCCGGATGCGGCCGCACCGGCAATTTCTTCAGCTTCGAAGGCATGGGCTTTACGCCGGACATCGTGACGATGGCCAAGTCGCTTTCGGGCATGGGCCTGCCGTTCGCGCTGACGCTGTTCCGCCCCGAACTCGATGTCTGGTCGCCGGGCGAGCACAACGGCACGTTCCGCGGCAACAACCATGCCTTTGTCACCGCCGCCGCCGCGCTGCGCCATTTCTGGACCGGCAAGGAATTTGCCGCCGACATCGCCCGGCGCGGTGCCATGCTCGAACAGCGGCTCGACCGGATGGCGGCCGAACATGGGCTCAGCACGCGCGGCCGGGGCATGATGCGCGGCCTGAACGTCGGCACCGGCGAGGCCGCCTCGGCGATCACGCGCGCCTGTTTCGACCAGGGCCTGATCATCGAGACCAGCGGCGCGCATGACGAAATCGTCAAGGTGCTGGCGCCGCTCGTCATCGACGACGCCGTGTTCGCCGCCGGGCTCGACATCCTAGAGCGCAGCGTTCGCGACGCGCTTTCCACCGAAGCGGCCGCCCCCCTGGGCGTCGCCGCCTGAAACAGGAGAAACCTTCATGATCATCCGCAACCTCAAGCAAGTCCGTGCCAGCGATCGCAACGTCCGCTCGGACGGCTGGGCGAGCGCCCGGCTGCTGCTGGCCGATGACAAGATGGGATTCTCGTTCCACCTGACAACGATGTTCGCGGGCAGCGAACTGAAGATGCATTACCAGAACCATCTCGAAGCGGTGCTGGTGCTGAAGGGCACGGGCACGATCGAGGATCTGGGTACCGGCGAGACGCACGAGCTGAAGCCGGGCATCATGTATGCGCTGAACGAGAATGACCGTCACATCGTGCGGCCCGAAACCGACATCCTGACGGCCTGCGTGTTCAACCCGCCGGTCACCGGCCGCGAAGTGCATGACGAAAACGGCGCCTATCCGGCCGCCGAACCCGCACTCGCAGACTGAGGAACACGAAAAAAGGGGAACCCACCCATGACCGAGATCTATCCGACCCGCTGCGCGGCGACGCCGGAGCGGCTGCCGCGCCGCGACCCCGTCGTCCATAGCGACTGGCATCCCGGCGCGCCGCTGACCCGCGAACGGGCCGAGCGGTTCGATCGGGAAGGCTATCTCGTGCTCGAAGGGCTGTTCAGCCCCGACGAGATCGCCGCGCTCCAGTCCGAAACCGGACGGCTGCTCGGCGATCCGTCGTCGCTGGACGCGGAGACGATCATCACCGAGCCGGGCGGCGACGAAATCCGATCGATCTTCGAGATCCATGCGCAGAGCGACATGATCGCGCGGCTGGCCGCCGACGAGCGGCTGGCCGGGGTCGCCCGGTTCCTGCTCGGCGACGATGTGTACCTCCATCAGTCGCGGCTGAACTACAAGCCTGGGTTCCAGGGCAAGGAATTCTACTGGCACTCCGACTTCGAGACGTGGCACGCCGAAGACGGGATGCCGCGGATGCGGGCGCTGTCGATGTCGGTGCTGCTGGCCGAGAACACGCCGAACAATGGGCCGCTGATGGTGATTCCGGGATCGCACCGTACCTTCGTCGCCTGTGTCGGCGAGACGCCCGAAGACCATTACAAGATGTCGCTCAAAAGGCAGGAATATGGCGTGCCCGACGAGGACAGCCTGGCCGAGCTGGCGCATGAACATGGCATCGTCGCCCCGGTTGGTAAGCCGGGCACGGTGATCCTGTTCGACTGCAATCTGATGCATGGATCGAACGGCAACATCACGCCGTTCCCGCGCGCCAATGCCTTCCTGGTCTACAACGCGGTGTCGAACCGGTTGCAGGCGCCCTATGCGGCTGCCACGCCGCGCCCCCGCTTCATCGCTGCGCGCGAGGTGGTACCGCTGGCGCCGGCTGCGGGCGAACTGACGGAGAAGGCGGCATGAGCGGACATAGCGTCGAAAAGATCGGCGGCACGTCGATGGCCGCCACCGCCACCTTGTTCGATAACGTCCTGATCGCGGGACGCAGCGGTGCGGACCTATACAACCGCATCTTCGTCGTCTCGGCCTATGCCGGGATGACCGACCTGTTGCTCGAACACAAGAAGACCGGCGAGCCCGGGGTCTATGCCTGTTTTGCGCGCAACGAGGGCGAGCGCTGCTGGCGCGACGCGCTGGAGCGCGTGCGCGTGGCGATGCTGGAGCGCAATGCGGCGATGTTCGCCCGCGAGGGCAGTCGCGCCGAATGCGACCGCTTCGTCGGGGCGCGGATCGAGGGGCTGGGCGAATGCCTCGCCGATCTCGATCGGCTGCGTTCGCATGGCCGGTTTTGCCTGAAGGAGCAGCTGGTCACGGTTCGCGAGATGCTGGCCGGGCTGGGCGAGGCGCACAGCGCCCACAGCACCGCGCAGCTGCTTCGCGATCGCGGCGTCAACGCGGTGTTCGTCGACCTGACGGTGTGGACGCAGGAGAATCTCGACCCGCTCGACACGCGCATCCGCGATGCGCTGGCACCGATCGACCTAGCCACGCAGATGCCGATCGTCACCGGCTATGCCGGCTGCGAGGGCGGCATGGTGCGGCGCTATGCGCGCGGCTATTCGGAAATGACCTTCTCGCGGATCGCGGTGCTGACGCAGGCGCGCGAGGCGATCATCCACAAGGAATTCCACCTTTCCAGCGCCGACCCGAAGCTGGTCGGCGAGGATCGCGCACGCAAGATCGGCCGTACTAATTACGATGTCGCCGATCAGCTCGCCAATCTGGGGATGGAGGCGATCCATCCGCGCGCCGGCCGCGGGCTGCGCCAGGCGAAGATCCCGCTCAGCGTGCGCAACACGTTCGACCGGCTCGATGCGGGCACGCTGATCAGCGGCGATTATGTGTCGGACAAGCCTCGCGTCGAAATCGTCACCGGGCTGCGCACCGTGCAGGCGCTCCAGTTCTTCGAGCAGGACATGGTGGGCGAGAAAGGCTTCGACGCCGCGATCCTCGACGCGCTGACCCGGCACGGCGCCTGGATCGTCAGCAAATCGTCCAACGCCAACACCATCACGCACTATCTGGCGACCGACGCCGCAGTGGTCGCGCGGGTGATCGCGGATCTGGAAAAAACCTATCCGGGGGCGGCGATCTCGTCGCGGCCGGTGGCGATGGTCTCGGTAATCGGCAGCGACATTTCGGAGCCGGGGCTGGTGCCGCGCGCGCTGCTCGCACTCGACGCCGCGGGCATCACGATGATCGCGATGCAGCACCAGATCCGCAACGTCGACGTGCAGTTCATCGTCGAATGCGATGCGTTCGAGGATGCGGTGCGCGCGCTGCACGAGGCGCTGGTCGACGGAGCCGATGCGGCCAGCGGACGCGCCGCCGCTTGAGGCCGGGGCGGTGGTGAAACGACCCTCATGCTGACCGCGATGCTCTCTGTCCGCAGCCTGTTGCTCGCCATCTTCATGCTGATGGCGGGCAGCGGCTTCCTTGCGACGCTGACCAGCGTGCGGCTGGAGCGGGCGGGGAGCAGCGCGTTGCATATCGGTGCCGTCGCCACCGCCTATTTCCTGGGGCTGGTGCTCGGTTCGCTGCGCGTCTCGCGGATCATTCGCCGCGTCGGCCATATCCGCGCATTCGCTGCGTTCGTCTCGCTGTTCTCCGCGAGCACGCTCACCTATGCGATCCATCAGGATGCGCTGCTCTGGGCCGCGCTGCGCTTCATCGACGGGCTGTGCGTCGCCGGCGTGTTCGTGTGCCTGGAAAGCTGGCTCAACGAGCGGGCCGAGGCGGAGACGCGCGGATCGGTGCTCGCGAGCTACATGATCGCGCTCTATGCCGGCCAGGCGATCGGCCAGTTCCTGCTCAACCTGAGCGAGGACAAGCCGTCGATGCCGTTCCTGGTGGCGTCGATCCTCGTCTCGCTTGCCGCGATTCCGGTGGTGCTGACGCGCATTTCGGCGCCGCCGCCACAGGATTCGGGCTCGCTTTCGGTGCGCGAACTCTATGCGATCTCGCCGCTCGGCATCGTCGGCGCGACGCTGACCGGGGTGATGCTCGGCGCTTTCTACGCGCTCGGCGCGGTCTATGTACGGCGGCTGGGCATGGATCTGTCCGCCACTGCCTGGTTCATGAGCATCGTGATCCTGGGCGGCGTGGCGCTGCAATGGCCGCTCGGGCGGCTTTCGGACCGGTTCGATCGGCGCCGCGTGATCGTCGGCGCGTTCGGCGGCGCGCTTGCCGCCGCACTGGCGATCGCGATGATCGACGGGGCCGGCCTGCCGCTCCTCGCCTTTGGTGCGCTGTTCGGTGGGCTGAGCTTCGCGCTCTATCCGCTGTGCGTCGCGCACACCAACGATCACCTCGCGCCCGAACAGCGCGTCGCGGCGAGCGGCGGGCTGGTGCTGCTCTATTCGGTCGGCGCGGCGGCGGGGCCGATCGCGGGCGCGACCGCGATGATGCTGGTCGGCCCCTCGGGCCTGTTCCTGTTCATCGCCGCCTGTGCGGGCGGCGCGCTCGGCTTTGGCGCGTGGCGCCAGCTGCGCACCCCGCCGGTGCCGGCCGAGCAACAGCAAAGCTATCAGGTGCTGCCGCGCACCACGCCGATGTCGGCGGCGCTCGATCCGCTTGCGGTGGACGAGCAGGAAAACGGGAGGACGACATGGCAATCGATCTGAAGCACGCCGCGAATGCCGGCGGCGAGGGTGCGCCCGGCCGGGCCGGCACGGTGCCGCCATCGGTGCTGCGCAAGGCCGTTGCCGCATCGGCGATGGGCAACGCCACCGAATGGTTCGACTATGGCATCTATGCCTATGGCGTCACCTATATCGCCGCGGCGCTGTTTCCCGGCGAGACCGAGCAGGCGACGCTGTTCGCGCTCGCGACCTTCGCGATCTCGTTCCTGGTCCGCCCGCTCGGCGGGTTGTTCTGGGGGCCGCTCGGCGATCGCTATGGCCGCAAGACGGTGCTGGCGATCACCATCCTGATGATGTCGGGCGCGACGGTGTGCGTCGGGCTGATCCCGTCCTATGCGACGATCGGCGTCGCCGCACCGACATTGCTGGTGCTGCTGCGCATGGTGCAGGGCTTTTCGACCGGCGGCGAATATGGCGGGGCGGCGACGTTCATGGCCGAATATGCGCCCGATGCGCGCCGCGGCTTTTTCGGCAGCTTCCTCGAATTCGGCACGCTGGCCGGCTTTTCGCTCGGCGCGCTGCTGATGCTCGGCTTTTCGCTGCTGCTCGGCGACGCGGCGATGCATGACTGGGCGTGGCGGATTCCGTTCCTGGTCGCCGGGCCGATGGGGCTGGTCGGCATGTATCTCCGCTCGCGCATGGAGGATACGCCGGTGTTCCGCGAGGTGGAGGCGCATGGTGACCGCGAGCCGGCGGCATCGACCGAGCTTCGCCACTTGCTGACACACTATTGGCGCCCGCTGCTGGAGATGAGCGGGCTGGTCGTCGCGCTCAACGTCGTCAACTATACGCTGCTCAGCTACATGCCCACCTATCTCCAGCGCCGGCTGGGGCTGACTACCGACGAGGCGCTGGTGGTGCCGATCATCGGCATGTTGTTCATGATGCTGATCGTGCCGTTTGCCGGCGCGCTGTCCGACCGAGTGGGGCGCAAGCCGCTCTGGTGGTTCTCGCTCGCCGGGCTGTTCGTGGCGGTGGTGCCGCTCTACCACCTGATGTCGACGGGCCTTGCCGGCGCGATCATCGGTTTCGCGCTGCTCGGGCTGCTCTATGTGCCGCAGCTGGCGACGATTTCCGCCACCTTCCCGGCGATGTTCCCCACCCATGTCCGCTTCGCCGGCTTCGCGATCGCCTACAATGTGTCTACCTCGCTGTTCGGCGGTACGGCGCCGGCGTTCAACAGCTGGCTGATCGGCGCGACGGGCGATGAACTGATGCCGGCCTATGTGATGATGGCGGCTTGCGCGGTCGGGGCGATCGCGCTGCGCTTCACGCCGGAAACCGCCGGCAAGTCGCTGCGCGGGACCGATCTGCCGGGCGAGGATTTACCCGGTGGCGTGCTGCGTCAGAACTTCGCCTCGCCATAGACGCGGGCGATGTCGCCCTGCCATTCGCCATGATAGCGATCGAGCAGCAGCTGCGCGGGCACCTTGCCCGTCCGCACGACCTCGCGAAGCGGATCGAGGAAGCCCGATTCATTGTCGCCCGATCCGTTCAGCCGCGCGCGAGCGTTGAGCCCGGCGCCGGCGATGTCGAGCACCTCGGCGGCGATATCGGCCAGCTTGCCTCCGCCCGGCAGCGGCGCGTCGAGCGCGAGCCTGGGCACCGAATTGCGCAGCGCCTCGCGACCCTCCATCGACCAGCCCTTTACGAGATCCCAGGCGGCATCCAGCGCACCGGAATCGTAGAGCAAGCCCACCCACAGGGCCGGCAGCGCGCAGATGCGGCCCCACGGCCCGCCATCGGCGCCGCGCATCTCCAGAAACTGCTTCATCCGCACTTCGGGAAAGGCGGTGGAGAGATGATCGGCCCAGTCGTCGATCGTCGGCAGTTCGCCGGGCAGGACTGACAGTTCGCCCTTCAGGAAGTCGCGGAAGCTGAGGCCCGCCGCGTCGATATATTTGCCGTCGCGATAGACGAAGTACATCGGCACATCGAGCGCATAGTCGGCATAGCGCTCATAGCCGAAGCCGTCCTCGAACACGAAGGGCAGCATGCCGGTGCGCGCCGGATCGGTGTCCGACCAGATATGGCTGCGATAGGAGAGGAACCCGTTGGGCTTGCCCTCGGTAAAGGGCGAATTGGCGAACAGCGCGGTCGCCAGCGGCTGGAGCGCCAGGCCGACGCGAAACTTCTTCGCCATGTCGGCTTCGCTGGCATAATCCAGGTTCACCTGGATCGTGCAGGTGCGCAGCATCATGTCGAGCCCGAGGCTGCCGACGCGCGGCATGTGCCGCAGCATGATGCCGTAACGGCCCTTCGGCATGATCGGCAGTTCGGCGCGGGTCTTGTCCGGCCACATGCCGAGGCCGAGAAAGCCGATGCCAAGCCGGTCACCCACCGCCTTCACCTGGCGGAGATGGCGGCCGGTTTCGGCGCAGGTCTCGTGCAGATTTTCGAGCGGCGCGCCCGAAAGCTCGAACTGGCCGGCGGGCTCAAGGCTGATCGTGCCGTCGGGGCCGGACAGCGCGATGACGTTTTCGCCCTCGTAAACGGGCTTCCAGCCGAATTCGGTGAGCCCGATCAATAGCGCATGAATACCGCCGCGCTCTTCATAGCTCGGCGCACGATGCGAACCGTCCATCCAATAGACGAACTTCTCATGCTCGGTGCCGATACGCCAGCGTTCCGCCGGCTTTTCGCCCTGGGCGAAATAGTCGATCAGCTGGGCACGATCCTCAATGACCGCCGCGGTCTGGTTCGAAACGGTCTTGGTGCTCATTTCGCGCCCTTAGCGATGCCGACGAACCGACGCCAGCGGATTTTTGTACCGTTCGGTCACCAATCGCCCGCCGCGGCCATCCACAGGCTGACCGCGGCCGCCGCCGCCGTTTCAGCACGCAGGATGCGCGGGCCGAGCGCAATGCCCACCGCCTGCTTCAACGCACGAATCGCCTCGCGTTCCTCGGCGTCGAAGCCGCCCTCCGGCCCGATCAGGATCGCGGCGGAGCCGGAATGGGCGCGCATCGCCGCCAGCGCGGGCGCGCCGCCGGTCTCGTCGGCGAAGAACAGCGCACGCTCGGCCGGCCAGTCGCGCAGAAGGGCCGCGAGCTTCACCGGCTCGACCAGCTCGGGAAGCGCGGTGCGGCCGCATTGCTCGGCGGCCTCGATCATGTGGCTGCGCAGCCGATCGAGGTTCAGCCGGTCGATCACGGTGCGGCGGGTGAGCACCGGCACCAGCCGCGCGACGCCCAGTTCGCAGGCCTTTTCCGCCACCCAGTCGATGCGGCCCTTCTTGATCGGCGCGGCGCAGAGCCACAGGTCCGGCACGGCCTCGTGCGGCCGAAGCTGCTCGGTGATCTCCAGCGTCAGGTCGCGCTTGCCGATCTCGCGGGCGATGCCGAGCCACTCGCCGTTCGTACCATCGAACAGCTTCACCGCCTCGCCCGGTTTCAGCCGCATGACCGATCCCAGATAATGCGCCTGCGGGCCATCGATCCGGCGAAGCCCCGGTTCGAGCGGGCCGTCGACGAACAGGCGAGGGGCGGACTGCGGCGGCCAGGCGGGGGTTGCGGGCATGATGCTGCTGTAGCCGGGGGCGGGCGGGTTCGTCCATGCACCCCATCCGAACGTACGATGGCGGGAGCCTATTGCATGCTCCAGCATTTGTGCAGTGCGGTAAGTTCGCCGCCTTCAGCCGAGGATTGCACCCCATGCGCCTGCCGCTTCTGCCCCCGGACACGCTCAGCGACACCCAGAAGCCGCTCTATGACGATATGAAGCGCGGCATTTCTTCCAATTTCAACGCCTTCGTCGCGGTGGGCGAGGATGGCAGCCTGCTTGGGCCCTGGAACCCCTGGCTTCACGAACCGCGGATCGGCGGCGCGATCTGGGAACTGACCAAGGCAATGTCGATGGAAGCGACGCTGCCCGATCCGGCGCGGCAGATCGCCATTCTGGTGACAGGCGCCCATTTCGACGCCGCCTATGAACTCTATGCTCATGTCGCGGTGGCGGAAGCCGAAAAAATGGCGCCCGCGCGCATTTCCGCGCTTTGCGCCGGACTGAAGCCTAGCGATCTCGACGAAGCGGAAAATGTCGCGTTCGACGTCGCTTATGCGCTGGTGAAGGGCGGGGTGCTGCCCGAGCCGTGCTATTCCCTTGCGGTCGATACCTTTGGCCAGCACGGCGCGAACGAACTGATCTATCTGGTCGGTCTGTACAGCCTCGTCTCGGTGACGCTCAACGGCTTCAACGTGCCGGTGCCCGAACGCGAATAAGCTCAGCCGCCCATTCCGCTCATTCCACCCATGCCGCCGCCCTGCATGCCCCCGGGCATGCCACCGCCGGGCATCCCGCCGCCGCGTCCCCGGCGTCCGCGGCGCTTGCCCGCGTCGTGACGGATTTCGGGAAGCTCCTTCTTGGTCAGCTTGCCGTCCTGATTGGTGTCGAGCAGCTTGAAGCGGCGGCTGGCGGCTTCCATGAACTCGGTCGGGCTGACGCCGCCGTTGAGCGAGCGATCGGCCGAGGTCACCGGCTCGGGCATGCCGAGATAGTTGAACGGCGCCGCGCCGCTCATGAAGCGGGTGGCGCCCAGATCGACGGCCTTCTTCTCGCCGTCCTCGCCCATCGGCGGGCCGCCCATGTCGCCAAAGCCGCCGCCGCGGATTTCGGGGACGAGCTTCGTTTCATACACCTCGATATCGTCGGGATCGATTTCGCCGTCATGGCCGCGGTCCAGCACCTTGAACCAGCGCATCGCATCTTCCTGAAACTCGTCGAGCGTCAGCACGCCGTCGTGATTCGCATCGGCGCCGTCGAACCAGGCGTCGGCGGCCCCGGGACCGCGAAACGGCTGGCCCATCGGGCTGATGAACAGCGGGCCGCCCATACCGTGGCCCATGCCCGGACCACCGCCCGGACCACCGCCCGGGCCCATGCCGGGGGACGGCCGATCCTGTGCCTGGGCGCCGCTCGCCGCGATCAGCACCAGCCCGGCAATAACCTGAATCCGCATGAAATGCCCTCCTCCCGGAACGATTCGCTGCCGTTATCGAGCGATTGTCGCAGGAATATGCCCAAAAATTTCAGCTTGGGGGCAGGGCGGCGATTGTGGCAGCAGGCCGCACATGAACGGCATTCCCCCCATCGTACCCGACAGCGAATATCGCGGGCTGGTCGGCCTGCTCCCGCGCGGGTGGCGGCCCTATGCACTGCTCGCCCGGTTTGACCGGCCGATTGGCTGGTGGCTGCTGTTCCTGCCGTGCGGCTGGGGGGCGTTGCTCTCCGGCCTGCCCGATGGTGGGGCATGGCGGATCGCGGCGATGCTGATCGGCGCGATCGCGATGCGCGGGGCGGGCTGCGTCTATAACGACATCGTCGATCGCGATCTCGACGCGCAGGTGGCGCGCACGCGCAGCCGCCCGCTGCCAAGCGGCGCGGTGTCGGTGCGCGCAGCCCAAGCCTGGCTGGCGGTGCTGCTGGCGATCGGATTCGGCGTGTGGCTGGCGCTGCCGATGGCGGCCAAGCTGTGGTCGCTGGCAACACTGCCGGTGGTGGCGATGTACCCGTTCATGAAGCGGATCACCTGGTGGCCGCAGCTGTTCCTGGGCATCGTGTTCGGATCCGGCGCGCTGATCGGCTTTGTCGCCGGCGATCCCCAGGGTGTGTTCGAATCGCGCGCGGCGGCGAAATGGCTGCTCTATGCCGGCACGATCCTGTGGGTGATCGGCTATGACACGATCTATGCGATCCAGGACATTGAAGATGACGCGCTGGTGGGCGTGCGATCCTCGGCCCGGCGGATGGGGCGGCATGTGCGCGGCGGCGTCGGCCTGTTCTATCTGGGCGCGATGGGCCTGTGGGCGGCGGCGTTCTGGACGGTGCGCCCCGATCCGCTGGCGCTGCTCGCGCTGCTGCCCGCTGCGCTGCACCTGGCGTGGCAGGTGGCGACGATGCGCGCCGGCGACGGCCCCGGATCGCTGCGCCGGTTCCGGTCGAATCGCGATGCCGGGCTGCTGATGCTCGCGGCCAGCCTCGTCGTGGGGATGAGCGGGCTTTGACGTCGGGCGTCGGCGCACCTAAGTCCGGTCGATGCTGACCACCCAACAGGCCCAGGAGCGCGCCGCCGACGCCGTCGCCCGCGCCCGCCGCGCCGGCGCCGATGCCGCCGACGCCGTCGCTTCCGCCGATCAGAGCGTTTCGGTGTCCGTACGGCTCGGCGCGCTCGAGGATGTCGAGCGATCCGAAAGCGCCGAAATCGATCTGCGCGTGTTCGTCGGGCGTCGCTCGGCGAGCGTTTCAACCACCGATCTCGAGTCGGCGGCAATCGACACGCTGGTCGAACGGGCGATCGCGATGGCGCGCGAGGCGCCCGAGGATCGCTGGGCGGGGCT
This sequence comes from Sphingomonas sp. RS6, assembly GCF_054489705.1. NCBI lineage: Bacteria > Pseudomonadati > Pseudomonadota > Alphaproteobacteria > Sphingomonadales > Sphingomonadaceae > Sphingomonas > Sphingomonas sp. RS6. The sequence goes on along the minus strand of NZ_JBTMWM010000001.1, from coordinate 278,091 downwards.
GGCCCCCGAGGATCGGCTGATGCAGGGCGCGCCGCCGCAGCTCGATCTCGACGACGGCGCCGAGGTCGAATCCGCGACGCTCAAGGACCGCGCGCTCGCCGCCGAGGACGCGGCACGGGCGGTGCCCGGCGTCACCAACAGCGAAGGCGCGAGCGCGGGCGCCGCGCGGATGGTGCTGGCGCTGGCGACCAGCCACGGCTTTGCCGGCGCCTATGCGCAGACCAGCCACGGTATCTCCGCCAGCATGCTCGCCGGCAGCGGTAATGCGATGGAGCGCGACCATGCCAGCCATTCGGCACGCCATCTGGCGATGCTCGACGCGCCCGACGCGATCGGCCGGCTCGCCGCCGAGCGCGCCGTCGCCCGGTTGAATCCGCGCCGGATCGCCAGCGGCGCGATGCCGGTGGTGTTCGATCCACGCGTTTCGGCAAGCATGGTTGGCCATCTGCTCGGCGCGATTTCGGGGGCGGCGATCGCGCGACGGACGAGCTTCCTGCTCGACGCGCTGGGGACGGCGGTGTTCGACCGGCATGTGACGATCTGGGACGATCCGCATCGCCCGCGCGGCCTGCGCTCGCGGCCGTTCGATGGCGAGGGGCTGCCTGTCCAGCCGATGAAGATCGTCTCGGCCGGCATGCTCGAAACCTGGTTGCTCGAAAGCGCCGCCGCCCGCCAACTGGGGATGGAGCCGACCGGCCATGCCTCACGCGGATCGGGCGGAGCGCCCGGTGTGTCGCCGAGCAACCTATATATGGAAGGCGGGCTGGTGACGCCCGAGGCGCTGATCGCCGATATCGATCGGGGCCTGCTCGTCACCGAACTGATCGGGCAGGGCGTGAACGGCGTGACCGGCGACTATAGCCGCGGCGCCGCGGGCTTCCTGATCGAGCGTGGCGAAGTGACGGGAGCAGTGTCGGAAGTGACGATCGCGGGCAATCTGAAGGACATGTTCCGCGCGCTCACGCCCGCCAGCGATCTCACCTTTCGCTATGGCATCAACGCGCCGACGCTCCGCATCGACGGGATGACGATCGCCGGTGAATAAGCTGGCCGCCGAAATCGCCGCGATCGCCGCCCAGGCCGGGCAGCATGCGATGTTGCGCTGGCAGACCGATTTCGAGCGCTGGGAAAAGGCGCCGGGCAACCCGGTCTGCGCGGTCGATCTGGAACTGGACGCGATGCTGCGCGAACGGCTCGGGCGGCTGTTGCCCGATGCCGGCTGGCTGTCCGAGGAGACGGTCGACGATCCCGCGCGGCTCGATGCGTCGCGCATCTGGGTGGTCGATCCGATCGACGGGACGCGCGATTATCTGCGCGGCCGAGGCGGCTGGGCGGTGTCGATCGCGCTGGTCGAGGACGGGCGGCCGGTGATCGGCGTGCTCGATGCGCCTGCGCGCGGCGAGGTCTGGGTTGCGCTTGAAGGAAAGGGCGCCTGGCGCAACGGCCAGCAACTCCATGCGCTGCCCCGCGACGTGCTGGCGGGCGCGCGCGTGCCGGCCGACCAGTTGCCCAAGGTCGATGCCGATCTGACGATGGTGCCGAAGCCCAATTCGATCGCGCTGCGCATCGCGATGGTCGCCGCCGGCGAGGCCGATCTGGTGGCGACGCTGCGCTGGGGCCATGAATGGGACATCGCCGCCGCGATCCTGCTGGCACGCGAGGCGGGGGCGACGGTCAGCGACGCGCTGGGCCAGCCGCTTGCCTTCAACACGGCCTCGGGCGAGGCTTACGGTGTCCTCGCCACCGGCCCGGGCCTCCACGCCGCCGCCGTCGAACGGCTGGCGGGTCGCGCCGAGCCGGGCAAACGCTGAAACCCTAGCCGCCGAACGCCGCCTCGGGGCTGTCCGCCACCCGGAAACGGAACAGGATGTCGTGGCGATAGGTGTCGCCCGGATCGAGCCTCGCCGAGGGAAAGGCCGGCTGGTTGGGGCTGTCGGGGAATTTCTGCGGTTCGAGGCAGAGGCCGCCGCGCGCGGGATAGGTGCCGCCGCCGGTGCCGGGTGCGCCGCCCGCCAGATGGTTGCCCGAATAGAATTGCAGCCCCGGCTCGGTCGAATGCAGGTCGACCACGCGGCCCGATGCGGGATCGTAGAGCGTCGCCACGCGCCGCTGCGGGCCGCTCGCGTCGCCGACCACGAAGTTATGGTCATAGCCCTGGCCGAGGCGCAGTTGGGCGTCGTCGACGGCGATGTCGCGGCCGATCGGCTTCGGGCGGCGGAAATCGAACGGGGTGTCGGCGACCGGCGCCAATGCGCCGCTGGGGATCATCGCGGCGTCGACCGGCGTGATCGCATCGGCCGCGATCTGCAACCAATGGTCGAGGATCGTCGTGCCGCTCGTCTCGCCCGCCAGGTTGAAATAGGCATGGTTGGTCAGGTTGACGATGGTCGGCCGGTCGGTGGTGGCGGTGAGCGCGATCGCCATCCCGTCCGCCGCCAGCGCATAATGCGCCCGCACGGTGAGCGCGCCGGGAAAGCCGTTCCAGCCATCGGGGCTGTCGAGCCGGAAGGTGACGTCCGCTTCGCCTTGCGCTTCGACCGCCCACACCAGCTGGTCGAAGCCGACCGGCCCCGAATGAAGGCTGTTCGCGCCTTCGTTGGCGGCGATCCGATAGCGCTCGCCGTCGAGCGTGAACGCCGCGCCGCCGATGCGATTGGCATAGCGCCCCGCCACCGCGCCATAATAGCGCGGGGCGGTGCGATAGGCGTCGAGATCGGCATAGCCGAGCACGACATTCGCGCTCGTGCCGTCACGCCCCGGCACGTCGAGCCGCCGGAGCGACGCGCCGAGGGTCAGCAGCTCGGCGCGGAGCGGGCCGCGCGCGAGCGTGATCGTGCGGACGGCGTCGTCGCTCACTGGCCGGGGCAGACCGAGTTGTTCGGATCGGACACGATCCGCGCATCGGCGATCGAGACCGCGAACGGCCCGGTCGCCTCGATCACCACCGGGGCGGTCACCTTGGTCATATCGACGCCGTGGCTCTGATAGCATTTGAGCAGCACGTTCACCGTCTGCCACCCGCTCTTGCCGGTGAACAGGCTGGTCGCATCGATGCCGCCGCCGGGCGTGCCGCCGTCCATCGAAAGCTTCACCGGGCCCTTGGGCGCGGTGTCGACGCGGTAGACGATGCGCAGCGACAGATCGCCGTTCGTCTCGCGGCTCAGGTCGAGATCGCTGCCGCCGATCCGCAGCGTTGCCGGACCGGCCGGCCAGGTCAGCTGCTGCGCGCCTTCCTGCGTCGCCGGGCCGTCGACCGGCTTGCGGGCGATGCCGCTGTCGGTTGCGAACGAGAAGGGCGCTGGCACCACGCCCTTGGCGAAGAACACGCTGGTATTGGCGAGCGACGCATCGACGCCCGCGACTTCGCTTAGCGCTGGCACCTCGCCCGGCTGGGCATAGCTGAGGCCATAGCCGAATGCGAACAGCGGGTCATAGCCCGGCTCGCCGCGGTTGAGCGTGAACTGGCCCGCCGTCTTCGGCCAGCTAAAGGAGAGTTTGCCGGTGAAGTCGCGGCGCGGCTTGCCCGCCTTGTCGCCGATCAGCAGATCGGCCACGCCCGCGCCCTCGCTGCCAGGCAGCCAGGCCGCGACGAACGCATCGGATGCGTTGAGTTCGGGGTTCACCCAGAGCGGGCGGCCGGAAAGGAACACCGAGACCACCGGGATGCCTGCGGCCTTGAGCTTCTTGAGCGTCGCCAGCGCCTGCTTGTCGCCGGGCTGGAATTCCAGCGTGCGCACGTCACCGCGCATCTCGGCATAGGGCTCCTCGCCGAACACGACGAACGCGACATCGGGCTTGTCGGTGAAGCTGCCGTCGGGCGAGAGCGTCGCGGTGCCGCCGCCGGCCGTCACTGCCTGCTTGATCCCCGCGAAGATTGTCTCGCCATTGGGGAACATGTCGTTGCTGTTGCCATCGCCCTGCCAGCTGAGCGTCCAGCCGCCCGACTGCATCGCCATCGAATCGGCGCCCGGCCCGGCGACGAGCACGTTCGCGCTCGCCTTCACCGGCAGCACGCCGTCATTCTTGAGCAGCACCAGCGACTTGTTCACCGCCTCGCGCGCGATCGCGCGGTGCGCAGGCAGGCCGATCATCTCCGGCTTCGCCTCATAGGGGCGGGCGGGGTTGAACAGGCCGAGCTTCACCTTGACGCGCAGGATGCGGCGCACGGCATCGTCGAGCCGCGCCATCGGGATCGTGCCGTCCTTCACATGCGCGATCGTCGATTCATACAGCCCCTTCCAGCTATCCGGCGCCATCGCCATGTCGAGCCCGGCGTTGAACGTCGCGGCGCAATCGGTGGCGGTGCAGCCTGGAATCTGGGCATGGCCGTTCCAATCGCCGACGATGAAGCCGTCAAAGCCCATCCGCCCCTTCAGCACATCGGTGAGCAGCGACTTGTTGCCGTGCATCTTGGCGCCGTTCCAGCTGCTGAACGATGCCATCACGGTCAGCGCGCCAGCGTTGATCGCGTTCGGATAGCCCGCATTGTGGATGCGGATCAGTTCGTCCTCGGACACGCGGGTATCGCCCTGGTCCTGCCCGCCGGCGGTGCCGCCATCGCCCAGGAAATGCTTGGGCGACGCCGCGACATAGCCCTTTTGCAGCCGATCCTTCAGCCCCGGCGCGCCCTGAAGCCCGCGGATCATCGCGCCGGCATAGCTGCGCACGACATCGGGATCCTCCGAATAGCCCTCATAGGCGCGGCCCCAGCGTTCGTCCTGCGGCACGGCCAGCGTCGGCCCGAACGCCCAGTCCATGCCGACAGCGGCGGTTTCCTCGGCGGTGGCGCGGCCGATCTTTTCCATCAGCGCCGGATCGCGCATCGCGCCCAGGCCCACATTGTGCGGGAACAGCGTGGCGCCGACGATGTTCGAATTGCCGTGGACGGCATCGATGCCGAACATGATCGGGATCGGCGTGTGGCCGACCTTGCGGGCGAGCGCTGCCTTCTGGAACGCCTGCGCCGTTGCCAGCCACGGGCCGCGCGGGGACCGATCGGGCGCACCGATCGGCGGCGAGCTGCCGCCTGCCAGGATCGAACCGAGCGGATAGGTCGCCAGATCCTCGGGCTTGATGCTGCCGATATCGGCCTGGATCATCTGGCCGACCTTTTCCTCCAGCGTCATCTTCGCCATCAGGTCGGTGACGAATTTCTCGGTCGCCGGGTCGATCAGGCCGGGGCTTTTGGCGGCGGGCCATTTGTCGGGGTGTGCCGTCGTGGACAGCGTTGTCGGTGCCTGCTGCGCCATCGCCGGCGCGGCGGCTAGAATCGTGGTGGCAAGTAACAGCTTGAGCCCGGCGTGCATCGCATCTCTCCCAGAACAGGTTTGTGTTAGCGTTATCCCAAACTCACTGCCCAAGTCCATGCGCCAGCCAGCGGGCGGCGGCATCGGGGCTCTGCTTGTTCTCGTCGCGATCCACCATGTAATTGGCTTCGCGCATCTTTTCGACCGAAATCGCACCGACCAGCGGACGCAGCGCCGCCTGGAAGCGCACATCGCCGGCACGGCGCGGCGCGAGCAGCAGGATCGCGTCATAGCCCGGAATCGCGCCTTTCGGGTCGCGCAGCACGGCCAGATGCTGCGCAGCAATCCGCCCGTCGGAGGAGAAGGCGGGAATCACGTCGGCGGCGCCGCTCGCCAGTGCGCGGTACATGAAGGTCGGCTGATAGGGCCGCATCGATGCGAAGCGCAGGCCATAGGCATCGCGCACCGCACGCCATTCGGGGCGCTCCAGAAACTCGACATCGGTGGCGAGCCTGAGCTGCGGCGCGACCCGCGCGAGATCGTCGAGGCTGGCAATGCCGCGCCGCCGCGCATCGTCCCCGCGCATCGCAAAGGCATAGGCGTTTTCGAAGCCCAGCGCGCCCAGCAGCGTCACGCCATGCGTCGCCTCTGCCCATTCGCCGACGCCGCGCACGATCGCGTCGCGCGGCGGCACGTCGGTCCGCTGCATCTGATTGGTCCAGATCGTCCCCGAATAATCGACATAGACGTCGATCTCGTTCGCGGCGAGCGCGCCGAACGCCACCGCCGACCCCAGTCCCTCCCGGTAGCGGACGGCATAGCCGGCGGCGTTCAGCCGGTTCCCGATCAGCCGGGCGAGGATATATTGCTCCGAAAAACCCTTGGCGCCCACCGTCACCGTGCCGCGCGGCGCCGGCCAGGCGGGCGCCAGCGCCACCAGCGCGCCGGCGGCGAGCAGGGCCAGGCTGGTCCAGGCGAGCCAGCGCTGCCGTCGGGCGATGCCGAATTCGGCAAGCCCCAGCAGACCGTCGACCGCCAGCGCCAGCGCCGCCGCAGCGATACAGCCGGCAAGCACCAGCGTCCAGTTCTGCGTCTGGAGGCCCGCGAAGATCAGGTCGCCGAGGCTCGGCTGGCCGACCGTTGTGGACAGCGTCGCCGCGCCGATCGTCCACACGGCGGCGGTGCGGATGCCGGCCATCACCATCGGCGCGACCAGCGGCGCCTCCACCAGCCACAGCCGCTGCCGCGCGGTCATGCCGACGCCGTTCGCGGCCTCGATCACGGCGGGATCGAGCGTGGTGAACCCGGTCACCGCGTTGCGCAGGATCGGCAGAAGCGCATAAAGGGTGAGCGCGAGCAGCGAGGGCAGGAAGCCGAGCGCGGGAATGCCGCCGCCGACCAGCCCCGACAGCCACAGCAGCAGCGGATAGAACAGCGCGAGCAGCGCAAGGCTGGGGATCGTCTGGATCAGGCTGGCAAAGCCGAGCGCGACGCGCGCCACCGGACGGCTGCGCGAAGAGAGGATCGCGAGCGGCAGGCTGATCGCAATGCCGAGCAGCAGCGCGGCAAGCGCGAGCAACAGGTGCTGCGCCAGCAGTTCCGGCACGCGGGCCAGCGCGCCGCTCATGACTCGAGCGCCGCCAGCCGGTGCGCCTGTTCGCGCGGCACCGCGACCAGCGCGTCGGCCGCCGCGCCGCCCTTGCCGGCGAGGAGATCGCGCGGGCTGGCGTCGCCGGCGATGCGGCCATCGGCCATCACCAGGATGCGATCGGCAAGCAGCAGCGCCTCCGCCATGTCGTGCGTGACGAGAATCGTCGTCAGCCCCATCGTTTCGTGCAGATGGCGGATCGCCCGGCCCAGCGTGTCGCGCGTCACAGGATCGAGCGCGCCGAACGGCTCGTCCATCAGCAGCAGACGCGGGCGCGTCGCCAGCGCACGGGCCACGCCGATGCGCTGGCGCTGGCCGCCCGACAGCGCATCGGGCATCCGCGCCGCCATGTCCTCCGGCAGATCGACCAGCCGGAGCAATTCGGCGACGCGCTCCGCACGGTCGCGCACGCCGGCGAGCCGCAGCCCAATCGCGATATTCTCCCCCACCGTCAGATGCGGGAACAGCCCGACATTCTGGAACACATAGCCGATCCGGCGGCGCAGCAGATGCGACGGCTCGGCATCGACCGGCACGCCGTCGATCAGCACGCGCCCTTCGCTCGGCTCGACCAGCCGGTTGACCATCTTGAGCAGGGTCGACTTGCCCGATCCCGACGTGCCGACCAGCGCGACGAAGCTGCCGCCGTCGATCGTCAGCGAGACGCCGTCGACCCCCCGGACCCCGCGGGCATAGGTTTTGCCGACCGCTTCAAAGGCGACGCTGCGCAATTGTTCTGGCATCGCCCGCCGTTGTGCGGGATGCTGCCCGGAAGGTCAAAGCATTGGCCAGGAGGAGAGGGGCGAGCGATGTCGGCACAGGCGATCTTCATTACCGGCGGCGCATCGGGAATCGGCCGGGCGGTGGCGCAGCTGTTCGCCGCACGCGGCTGGCGGGTGGGGCTTGCCGATATCGACGCGGCGGGGCTGGAGGCGAGCCGGGCGCTGCTGCCCGAGGGGATGGCGACGACGCATGCGCTCGACGTGCGCGACACTGGGCAATGGACGCAGGCGCTCGCCGATTTCGCCGCGGCCTCGGGCGGGCGGATGGACGTGCTGTTCAACAATGCCGGGGTCGCGGTGAGCGGCGAGTTCGCCGCCGCCGATCCGGTTGAACTCGAACGCTGCAACGCGATCAACTTCATGGGCGTGGTCCACGGTGCGCAGGCGGGCTTTCCGCTGCTCGCCGCCACGCCCGGTTCGGCGATGCTCATCACCAGCTCGGCGGCGGGCATCTATGGCACTGCCGGGGCCGCGATCTATTCGGCGACCAAGTTCGCGGTGCGCGGGCTGGCCGAGGCGCTCGACGGCGAATGGGCGGGGGCGGGCATCAAGGTCCGCACGCTGATGCCCAGCTTCATCGATACGCCGCTGCTCGATCAGGCAACGCCCGGTAGCAATCGGCTGATCCGCGAATCGGTGCGCGCGGCGGGGCTGGAGATCACGCCCGTCGCCGCCGTGGCCGAGGCGGCCTGGGCTGCGGTGCACGGGCAAGCGCTGCACACCCGCGTCGGCGCGACCGCGCGGCGGCTGTGGTTCGCGGCGCGCTGGCTGCCGGGCAAGCTGCGCAGCGATGCGCGGCGCAGCCGGCTTGCGCGACGGGGATGACGAACGGCGAGCGGCTTCCTACAACGGCTCCATGACCGAAACGCCCAAGCCGCCCGTCGCCGCCACCCGCCCGCACAGCTTCACCCGCCACGGCATCACCATCGAAGACCCCTGGGCCTGGCTGCGCGACCCCGGCTATCCGGAGGTGACGGACAAGGACGTGCTCGCCTATCTGGAAGAAGAGAACGCCTATTTCGACGCGATCATGGCGCCCCACAAGCCGCTCGCCGAGACGCTGTTCCAGGAGATGCGCGGCCGCATCAAGGAAGACGAGGCCAGCGTCCCCCAGAAGGACGGCGACTGGCTCTACTGGACCGACCACGAGGTCGGCGCCGAATATGCCCGCTGGTGGCGCAAGCCCGTCGCGGGCGGCGAGGACCAGCTGATCCTCGACGAGACCCCGCTCGCCGCCGGCAAGGAATATTTCCGCCTCGGCGAGATCTCGGTCAGCCCCGACGGCCGGCTGCTCGCCTATGCCTATGACGACAACGGCTCGGAGCGGTTCGAAGTCCGGGTCAAGGATCTCGCCACCGGCGAACTCCTCCCCGACACCATCTCCGGCATGCTCTCCGAGATCGTGTGGACCGCGGATTCCAAGGGCTTTCTCTACGGCCTCGCCAACGAGAACTGGCGCACCGACAATGCCCGCTGGCACAAGCTGGGCGAGCCGGTCGAGAACGACGTGGAGCTGTTCCGCGAGGCCGACGAAGGCTACCGCGTCGCCGTCGGCGAGACCCAGTCGCGCAAATGGCTGACCATCGCCACCGGCGACCATGTGACCAGCGAGGTCTGGCTGCTCCCTGCCGACAACCCCGCCGCCAAGCCGATCTGCGTCGCCCCGCGCAAGCCGGGCCGCGAATATGATGTGGACGAGCATGACGGAACGTTGTTCATCCACACCAACGATACCGACACCAACTGGCGCCTCGTCACCGCGCCGATCGCGGCGCCCGGCGAATGGACCGAGCGCATCGCCCCCTCGCGCCATTTCTACATGACCGGCGTCACCTGCTTCGCCGATTTCTTCATCGTCGAGGGCCGCGAGGACGGGCTCGACCAGATCGAGCTGCACCGCTACGACGCCAGCGTCCCCCCGACACGCCTCACCTTCCCCGAGGCGAGCTATGTCGCGGGCCTGGGCGACAACCCCGAATATGCCGTCACCAAGCTCCGGCTCGGCTATGAATCGATGGTCACCCCCGGCACCGTGCAGGATTACGACGTCGACACCGGCGCGCTTGAGACGCTGAAGGTCCAGGAAATCCCCAGCGGCTATGACGGCAGCAAATACCGCACCGAGCGCCTGACCATCACCGCGCGCGACGGCACCGCCGTCCCCGTCTCGATCGTCTACCCCAAGGACTTCCCGCGCGACGGCACCGGCAAGCTCTATCTCTATGCGTACGGCGCCTATGGCCACGCCATCCCGCCGGGCTTCTCGACAAGCCGCATGTCGTTCCTCGATCGCGGCATGGCCTTCGCCATCGCCCATATCCGCGGCGGCGACGATCTCGGCCAGCACTGGTATCACGAGGGCAAGCTGGAGAAGCGCACCAACAGCTTCCACGATTTCGTCGACGTGGCGAAGGGGCTGATCGCGCTCGGCTATACCGCGCCGGGGCGGATCGCCATCGCCGGCCGGTCGGCGGGCGGCGAGCTGATGGGCGCGGTGGTCAATTCCGACCCCGAACTATGGGGCGCGGTGATCGCCGATGTGCCGTTCGTCGACGTGCTCAACACCATGCTCGACGAGAGCCTGCCGCTCACCCCCGGCGAGTGGCCCGAATGGGGCAACCCGATCGAGGACAAGGCGGCGTTCGAACTGATCCGCAGCTACAGCCCGTACGACAATGTGCGGGCGCAAGGGTATCCGCCGATGCTGATCTCGGGCGGCCTCAACGACCCGCGCGTGACCTATTGGGAGCCCGCCAAATGGGCCGCCCGCCTGCGCGCGACCAAGACCGACGACAACATCCTGCTGCTCAAGACCAATATGGGCGCCGGCCATGGCGGCAAGTCCGGGCGCTGGGAGAGCCTGCGCGAATATGCCGACGAGATGGCGTTCGTGCTTTGGCAGTTGGGGGTGGAGGGGTAGCGTCCATTAACCGGGAGTGCTTCGAAGCATGAGGGCGTTGAGATTTGCCAACTCTATGACCGGACGAAATTCATCAAAATTCGGCTCTTCATCGGTATACCTCAGCTCGACCACTCCCGTATCAAGTTGATCAGGGAAATTGGGCCATTCAAACATCCGAATCATATCTCGGCCTTCATCAATTGCCATAACTCTGAAATTCTCGGAGCCGATGATGCTTTGACCAACATAAGTTAGCAAACCGGAGTAGCACGTACCCTGATAAAAAAGTTTACCTTCCAATAATGATGAATTTTTGATTATCCTACACACAGCAAAACCATCTTCTATTTTGATGTGGTATTTTCGGTCTGTAGAGACATAATTCCCGGTAGAACTACGAATCCCACTCCTTGCCAAGTTACGAAGATATGCTGATACTGACGCCTGATATTTTGCGAAATTCTCTTTCGCAGACGACATAAGTTTCTGCATTTTATCTTCAGAACTACGAATAGATGACAAGGCCAGTTGCCTAGCCGAAGTGAAATTCTCCTCATATCCGATTTGATCAGCCGCACCGTCCAGCATCTTAAGCGCCAAGCCTGCATAACCATCCTGCGCCAAACGCTGAGCCAAATTAGCCCGCGCAAGCTTGTCCCCCTCCTCAATCGCCCGTTCGTAAAGCATTATTGCCGCTGCTTTATCGTAGGGGTAAATCAAGACAGCCAAGTTGTTTTTCGATAGTCCTGGATTGTCACCAAAACTTTGGGCCTTCTTATAGTGATGAATCGCAGCAGCCCAACGCCCTCGTGCATTGCTATAACTATAAGCGATATCGAAGTGCCCATAGCGCATAGACTTGTTAAGCAAGCACGCCAACTCCTTCGACACCTGATAGCCATCTTCGTTGCCTGAATGCTTCAAACAATCTGCTAAGGTATGAAACATACCTGCCTTTATATCATCAGAAACATTTGAACTCAGCCAAGGATAGATAAATGATAGGGCCGCATCCCTTCCGCCAGAAGCGTAATTTAGTTTGATACCCTCACTAAGCACATGCCCAAACTGCGGAGATCTCGATCGAGACAACCCATCGGACAAGTATGCTTTCGCTGCCTCCATATCATGCGATTCGACTGCCCATTGCATCAAGACGGCAAATGGCATTGCCCATTCAGGATTTTGCTGAGCAAGATCCTTCATACATCCTTGCGCATTTGGCGCACCAAGATCAGTTCGACGCCTTATATATTCAGTCGTCCAAAACTCTACGGAATCCGAGTCGAAATTACCTTTCGTAGCCGCGAAAGCAGCATCTAACTCATCTAAGCTATTGGCAGTTATGAATGCCATGAAGCCATTATCTTCATCACCCGGCTTACCCCCTGATGATGAAGCAAGGGCTTCAGATATGACGCCCCCCTCCAAATCCTCTGGGCCAATTTGATTTGACCCCTCGCTAGCGCCCTCTGTGGGAGCACCAATTGCCGGAACGAGAGACGTTTGCGCTAAATTTGAACGTTCCGCCGGCGCATCTTTGAAGAACTTAATATTTAGCCACTTCCGATTCCCGGCCTCGACCCTCAAACCGGCAAACGCAACCAGACAAAGTGAAAAGACGACACTTAAACTGACGACTATGACAGCCACCGCGACAGCCACAGTACCGATGTCTTTCCAGCCGTCCATTGCGCCTTACCCCCGTGAATCAAACGCTAACGGAATAGAGCCTTCGGCGAGAACGGCGCAAACTTCAACTAACCCTCCCCCGCAAACCCAAACGCCGTAACCCCGCGCTCCCGCTCGCTCCCCGCCGCCGCGCGCCCCGCAGGCGCCGCCGAGCGCTGCGGGCAGGCGACGCGCGTACACGCCCGGCACCCCAGCCCGATCGGCGCGGCGCGGCCGGCCAGGTCCACCCCGCGCGCCGCCGCCAGCGTCCCCGCCTCCGCCGCCGGCAGGCCCAGCGCGATCACGAAGCGCGGGCGCACGCCGCCGGGCGCACCCCCATGCGGATGCACGCAGCGCGCGATGGTGAAGGCGCGCGCGCCGTCCTCCAGCTCGACCAGCTGCACCACCGTCTCGTCGGTTCATGCCAAGCCGGCATCGCCGGGCACCGGCCGTGGACCACGGCTTCCCGCCGCCCCTATTCCCCCCGCCGCCCGCTGCCGAGCGGCACGGCCAGCAGCCGGGTTTCGCGGTGGCATTGGTGGCAAAAGGAATAGTCGAAGATTTCGCCGAGCAACCAGCGCTGCGTCGTCACGTCCCATTCGGCCCAGGCGTCGCGGGTCACGCCGTTGCAGCCGCAACGTTCGCAGACATGATCGATCGGCGGGGTGGGCGCGCTGGACACCGCGCCCTTCTAGCGCGGGCGGGCTCCGTTTCGGGGGCGATTGCGTCCGAAACGGATCAGATCGCGGGCGCAGGCGGGAAGAGCGATGCCCCTGAATTCAGGATGCGGCTGCGGCCGCCGCCTGCCCGCGCATCGTATCGGCCTGCACCGCCATCGCCCGGCACATCCGCGCGAGCGCTTCGGCCATATGGCGGGCGGCGTCGGGCTCCAGCCCCGGATCGGCGGCGATCGCGCGGTCCATGGCGTGCGCCCATTGCGCGGCGGTGCGCCCGGTCAACGGCATCGCGCGATGGGCGGACATGATGCACATGCCCGGCCGCATGTCGAACCAGTCACGCGGGCCGCCGGTCCAGGCGATCAGAAAGCCGGCGAGCGATTGGCGCACGCCGCTCAGATCGCCTGCGTGCATCGCATGGAGATCGGCATAGCGCGGATCGCCTTCCACCAGATCGTAGAAGCGATCGACGATCGCGCGGATCGCGGGGGCGCCGCCCAGCCGCGCATAGGGGGAATCGTCCGGGACGGGCATGGTGGCGCCCTTCGCACATCCGGCGGCGCGGGGGAATTGACCGCGATCAAGCGGCGCGCGGCGGGCGCCGGTCCGCGCCCCCGCCGCCGGCCGATTATTTCGGGCTGAGCAAGGGGTGCGGGCCGTGGCGGTGGCCGCTGCCGGGGCTGTTCGGCAAGCCCTGTCAATCGGCGATGATGGTCGCCGGGCGCGCGCGATAGCGAAAGGGCGGCGCCCCGGTGGTCCGGTGCGCCGCCCTCGCTGCGATCGGGTTCTATCGCGGTCGCGCGATCAGAAGTGCGCGATCACGCCCGCCATCGGGCGGAAGCTCTTGGCATCGTTGAACGTGTTCATCTCGAGCCGCAGGCGCACGCCGCTGTTGCCGGTGATGCCGCCCAGGCCGATGTCCTTGGGGCCGACCTCGACGCCGACGCCATAGGTCATCGCGTGATAGTCGCGGCTGTCATCGCCCAGCCGATCGAAATTGACCCACTGATAGCCAACCTTGCCATAGATCAGGCCGCTCTCGCCCGCACGCACGCCGAACCGACCTGCCGCGCCATATTCCCAGTCGATATCACCATCGACACCCTTGACGACATTGCCCTCGGCGCCGACGAATACCGGGCCGAGCGGCACGTTGACACCGGCGACGCCCTGCACCAGCGAGCCGTCATAGCGATAGCCGTTCGGCTCGACCGGGATGCCGGCGTTCGGCTGGCGATCGAACTGCTCCCAGCCGCCCATCACGCCGACATAGGGCTCGACGCCGAATGCGCGTGTGCCATCGGGGGCGTCGGCGCTGGTGGTGGTGCTGTCCTGCGCCTGGGCGGCGGGGATGGCGAAGGGGAGCGCGACGGCCAGCGCCGCGACAGCGAAAATGGAACGCATTGGGGAATACCTCGTACGCAAACAAACACATGTCCCGTCGAAAGGGCCGGGGGGACCGGCAGGACGGAACAGGGGGATGAATGCCCGGGCGCGTCGCTGGTTGCGCCGCAACACCGCTTTCGCGCCGTGTGTTGCGCTGCGGCAACGGTTTCTTGCCGGCCGATGAACGGCGCGCGATCAGCCCTTTGGCTGCACCTCGACCGGCATCGGCGTCAGTTCGACCACGTCGATGCTGCCGTCGCGGGTGCCGTGAACGGCCAGTCGCCAGCGGAACGGACCGAACCGCTCGACCACGCCGACGACGTCTCGATCGGGAGTCTCGCCATAGCCGACGCTGTTGTCGCCGGGGCGCCGCTGCCGCGCGCCGAGGAACACCGATCGACGGCCGTCGGGGAAGACATAGCCGGCGACGATATCGCTGCCGGTCTGCTTGGCGAGGCCCAGCGGCGCATCCTCCGCCTCGTTGTCGTCGGGGGCGGCGGAGATATAGCAAAAGGCCGGCGCCGTCGCCTGAACGGTCGCCGGGCCGCGGCTGGCCGGGCGCAGATGATAGGTGCGGCAGCGATAGGAGCCGGGGGGCAAAGCGGGGTGCGGCTGGCGTGTCTCCGGGTCGAGCAGCGCGCCCTGGGTGCGGCGCGTCGACGCCCGGAGCGCGCCATAGAGCTCGCGCCACGCGCTTGCCAGCGCATCGAGCCGAGGCACGTCGTCATCGGCGATGCGCTGTCGCCACAGCGGCGGGGGCGGTGCGGGGGGCACGGCTTCGGCAACCGCCGGCGGCTCGGCGACGCCGCTCGCTGCGCTCGTGGTGCAGGCGGCGAGGATCAGTCCGGCAATGGACGCAAAGGCGAGCCGATACATTGCTCAGAGACCTCAAGACGCGAACGCGGCCGCCAGCGGACGGCCGATCGGTAAAAACTCGGCAACGAACGTTAACAAAAGGTAAATTACGCGCGAGCCGGTGGTGCGATTCGACGAACCGAAACTCAAATTGCGCCCGGCCGTTTTGCAGCGCGTCTGCGCGGGGATCGGCGGGGCGATGGCAGGCGGCGGCGAAGCGAGCGCGGCGCCGGGCTTTGTACTTGGAACCGCCGGGTGAATTGCCCATTAGGACGTCAGGACGACTCAAAGGAGGCGAGGGATGAAAGCAAGGCAGGCAGGCGCGCTGCTCGCGGTGGCGGCACTGACGCTCGGCGGCTGCGCGACGCGAGCGCAGAATGATCGCTACATGGCGAACCCCCATCGCGCCCAGGCCGAACTGCGCGACGCCGCGGGCAAGGCGGTGGGCACCGCCGTCGCCGAGGAGATCGACGGGTCGATCCGCGTGATCGTCGACGTGCGCGGGCTGAGCGAGGGCGATCACGGCGTCCATGTCCACACGGTCGGCAAATGCGTCGCGCCCGACTTCACCAGCGCCGGCGGCCATTGGAACCCGACCGCGCAGCAGCATGGCAAGGACAATCCGATGGGGCCGCATGCCGGCGATCTGCCGAACATGCATGTTGATGAACAGGGCGCGGGCCACCTGACCTTCAAGCTCAGCGGCGGCACCTTCGCGACGCTGATGGATGCCGATGGTGCCGCACTGGTGGTCCATGCCGGCGAGGATGACTACAAGACCGATCCGTCGGGCAACAGCGGCGGGCGCATCGCCTGCGGAGTGTTCCAGGCGGCATGAAGGTGCGCCGGGGCGGCTACACGGTCTCCCCGACGGCACGGGCGCGGTCGAGCTTGCTCGCCTCGGCCGCGGGCAGCAGCCGATAGGCGGCGGCGATCGCCAGCAGCGCCACCGGAACGGTTGCGAGCAGCGAAAGCACGCCGGTCGCCAGATCGCCGGTGATCGTCGAGATCCGCCCGGCCAGATACGGTCCCAGCGACAGGCCGATCAGCGTCGTGCCGATGAAGAACGCGGCGGTGGCGGTGCCGCGCATCCGCGGCAGCACCAGATCCTGCGTCGTCGCCGCCGCCGCGCCCAGCGCGCCGCAGATCAGGAACTGGGTGATCGGCAGCATCACATAGGCGATGGTCGGGGTCGCTGCGGTGAAGGCCAGCACCATCGGTACGATCGGCGCGAGGCAGCCGAACAGGATGACGTGAAGGCGCCCCACTGGGCTGCGGGCACGCAGCGCATCGGCCACCCGCCCGGCGATCGTCACCCCGAGGAAGCCGGCAAGCGCGGCGGGGGCGCCGATCCAGAAGCCGACCTCGCCCAACTGTTCGGGCGGAATGTCGAATGCGCGGCGGACGAAGCTCGGCCCGAACGCCGCGATCGAATAGGCGAGGAAGGTGTTGAGACCGTAAGCGAGCACGACGCACAAAAAGGCTGGCGAGCCAAGAATCAGCGCATAGGTCGGCGGATCGCGCCGTTTGAGCGCCGCCGCCCAGCTATAGACCGCATAGGCACCGGTGCCGACGGCCGCCCATTGCGCGATCGGTTCGCCAGCGCCCGCGACCAGCAGCACGACCAGGCCCGCGATCGCCGCCGCCACTGCGAGGTTGCGCGCCAGCGCGGCGCCGCCGGTGCGCGCCGCCCCGATCAGGGTCAGCGGCGGGATGATTGTCAGCAGTTCGTCGAGAAATGCGCGGAATGGCGCGGGGTGGACGGGGGTGACGATCCCCTCCGAAAAGCCGCGGGGCGGCTCGCGCAGCGTCAGCAGCCAGCCGGCGACGAGCAGCCCGGGCAGCCCCACCGCCAGAAACGCGGCCTGCCAACCAACGAGTCCGAGCGGGCCGCCACCCGGAAACGCCAGGTTCCAGCGCTGGACGATGACCGCACCGATGAACAGCGAGAAGCCGCCGCCCAGATAGATGCCCGACGAATAGAGTGCGAGCGCGGTGGCGCGCAGCCGCCGGGGGAACCAGTCCGAAATCAGCGAATAGGCGGCCGGCCCGGCGCTCGCCTCGCCCACGCCAACCCCCATCCGCGCGATGCCGAGCACCAGGCCGCTGCGCGCAAAGCCCGACAGCGCCGTCATCGTCGACCACAGCCCCAGCCCCAGCGTCATCAGCCGCACCCGGTGCCAATTGTCGGCCAGACGCCCCAGCGGGATGCCGAACAGCGCATAGAAGACGCCGAACGCCGTGCCATAAAGGAAGCCGATATCCTGGTCGCGCAGTCCCAGGTCGCGCTTGATATCGTCGGCAAGGATCGCAAGAATCTGGCGATCGATGAAGTTCAGGATATAGACGATCAGCAACAGCGAGAGGACATACCAAGCATAGGGGGTCGCCCGGGCGGTATCCGGGGCCTGTGGAGTGCCGGCCATATCCTCTCCCTTCGGATCGTTCGATCGCGATTGGCGGGAAGGCTAGCAGAGCGTACCCGATTTACGAAAGAGAGTTTTTCACGATGCGTCAGCCGGCATTCCTGTTCGTCTGCCTGGGCAATATCTGTCGCTCGCCGCTGGCCGAGGGGGCGTTTCGCGTCGCGGCGGCGCGTGCCGGTATCGACGTCCTCGCCGATTCCGCCGGCACCGGTGGCTGGCATGTCGGCAATCGGCCCGATCCGCGCTCGATCGCGGTGGCGGCTGCGCACGGCGTCGATATTTCGGGCCAGCGCGCGCGCCGGGTCGAACTGGCGGATTTCGACCGGTTCGATCACATCCTTGCGCTCGATCCCCAGAATCTCGCCGACCTCCGCGCGCTGGCGCCGCCGCGCGCCACTGCGCGGCTGGGCCTGTTGCTCGATGTCGTGCCCGGCTGGGAAGGGCGCGGGGTGAAGGATCCCTATTACGGCCTCGCCCGCGGCTTCGAGCGGACCTGGGACGAGGTTACCGCCGCCGCCGACCGGCTCGTCGCGATGCTGCTCGATGCGCGCGCGGGCGGCGAGGCGATCGCGGACCCCGAGCCGCGTCCGGGCATTGGACGCTAGACCAATTTCAACGGGAGAATGAGAATGGCCCTGTCCGGCCGGGAATTGCGATCGCTGGTCAGCGAAACGGGAACGCTGCGGTTGTCGCTCGAAAACGTCACGCTTGCCGATCCCGCCGCTGACGAGGTGATCGTCCGCGTCGAGGCGGCACCGATCAACCCGAGCGATCTTGGGCTGCTGCTCGGCCCCGCCGACATCGCGTCGCTGCGCGTCGACGGCGAGGCGCTGTGCTTCGATGTGCCGCAGGGCCGGCTCGCCGGGCTCAAGGCGCGGCTCGACCAGTCGCTCGCTGTCGGCAACGAAGGCGCCGGCACGGTGGTCGCGGCCGGCGCCGATGCGGCAGATCTGGTCGGCAAGCGGGTCGGCATGTTCGGCGGCGCGATGTTCGCCGATTATCGGCTGCTCAAGGCGCGCGACGTCGTGCCGCTGCCCGAAGGCGCCAGCGCCGCCGATGGCGCCGCGCTGTTCGTCAATCCGATGACGGCGCTCGGCTTCGTCGAAACGGCGAAGATGGAGGGCCACCGCGCCATCGTCCATACCGCCGCCGCGTCGAATCTCGGCCAGATGCTCCAGCGCCTGTGCCTTGCCGACGGCATTCCCCTAGTCAACATCGTCCGCTCCGACGAACAGGCGGCGATCCTGCGCGAGATCGGCGCCACCCATGTGCTCAACAGCCGCGATCCCGATTTCGCAGCAGCCTTGGTCGACGCGGTCGAGGCGACCGGCGCGACGATTGCGTTCGATGCGATCGGCGGCGGCCGGTTGGGCAGCGACATCCTCCAGGCGATGGAGGCGGCGGCGGTGCGGGGCATGGCAGACTATAGCCGTTACGGCTCCGAACAGTTCAAGCAGCTCTATATCTATGGCGCACTCGATACCGCGCCGACAACGCTCAACCGGCTGGCGTTCGGCTTCAGCTGGAGCGTCTCCGGCTGGCTGCTGATGCCGTTCCTGCGGCGGGCGGGGGCGGAGACGGCGGCGGCGATGCGGCGCCGCGTGCTGGCGGACCTCACCACCGTGTTCGCCAGCCGCTATAGCCGCACGATCGGACTGGCCGAGGCGCTCGATCCGGATGTGCTGCGCGCCTATGAACGCAAGGCGACGGGCGAGAAATATCTCATCGATCCGACGCGGAACTGACCGTAGCGGGAAACTGCTTATTTTTCCGGGGTGTAGCGTCACAAATTATTGCTGGTTTCCCCAATGTTTCCAAAATGAGCAGCTTTCTCTCGAATATCGCGTCAGCGGCGTCTTTTTCCCTCCTAGAATAGGGACAGGTTCGGGAGAACGGGTGCCACGCCTCCGTTGACCCTTCCGCACAACTGCTCGGCTCGCGGTGCGAGTCCCGCACTCGTGGAGTGGATGATGCTGCATTGGTTAAAGGTCGTCGCGCCAATCCGGAACAAGCTCAGTTTTACGTTCGGCTCGCTTATCGGGCTGATGACGGTGCTTGCGCTGCTTGGCCTTGTGCTGCCGACGTGGATAATGTTCGGCGTGAACGTGTTCGCGATCGCGGGCGCATTCGCCGTCACGCGCGTCTATCGCTCGGCGATCGCCGACCCTTATGTGGCGACCGTCGTGCGGATGGAGGGGCTTGCCGCCGGTGATCTCGACGGCCCGATCGCGCACACCGACTACCAGGATTGTGTCGGCCGCATCTCGCGCGGCATGCTGATCTTTCGCGACGCCGCTGTTGCGCAGAAGAAGGCAGCGGCAGAGCAGGCCGAAGTGGTCCGCGTGCTCGGCAATTCGCTCGAACGACTGGCCAAGGGCGACCTGACCGCCGAAGTCACTGCCGACTTCCCGGGCGCCAATGCCGTGCTCAAGACCAATTTCAACGAAGCGCTTGCCGCGCTGCGCACGCTGGTAGGCTCCGTCGTTACGTCGGCCGAGACGATTGCCAACGGGTCGTCCGAAATCGCCAGCGCCTCGGAGGATCTGGCGCGGCGGACCGAAGGCGCTGCGGCGAGCCTCGAACAGACCGTCGCCTCGATCACGCAAATGGACCAGCGTCTCAAGACCACGGCGGCCAATGCCGGCCGCACGGTTTCGCGTGCCGATGGCGCCATCGCCTCGGTCGAATCGGGGCGCAGCGTCGCCGATCAGGCGGTTTCGGCGATGGGCCGGGTGTCCGAGAGTGCCAAGGGCATCGACGCGGTGATCGAGGGGCTCGACAAGATCGCGTTCCAGACGCGCGTCCTCGCGATGAACGCCGCCGTCGAAGCGGGTCGTGCGGGTGAGGCGGGCCGCGGCTTCGCGGTGGTCGCCGATCTCGTCTCGGCGCTGGCGATGCGCGCGGAGGAAGAAGCCGGCCGCGCCCGCGAACAGCTCACTGCGACGCAGACCGATGTCGTCGCCGCCGTCGGCATGGTCGAGCGCGTCGACGAGGCATTCGCGAACATCGCCAATGACGTGCGCGAGGTGCACGAACTGCTTGGCAGCATGGCAACCGACAATCAGGCCCAAGCCGCCGCCGTTGGCGAGATCAGCACCGCCATCAACGTGATGGACCAGGCGACGCAGCAGAATGCGGCGATGGTCGAACAGACATCGGCCGCCGCGCGCAACCTCAACGGCGAAGTCGAATCGCTCAAGCGCCAGGCGCTGAGCTTCGATATCGGCGATGCCGGCCGCCACGCCCGTCCTGCCGCCGCCCCGCGTCGGGCAAATTCCGCGCCCGCGCGCGCAGCCAAGCCCTATGTTTCGCCGGTGGCGACGGTGGACAAAGTCGATGCCGGCGAATGGGCGTCATTCTGACGCTGGTGCTCGCCGGCCAGCATGGGCATCAAGCCGCTGTCGTGTCGACAGCAGCGTGCCCACTGGCCGCACCACCGGCGCGAACTGCGCCAGCCCCACCGGGCGGCCTGACAGGTTGAGATAGACCGCCTCGATCCCGCGTGCGCCATAGGCTTCGTGCCAGAAGCCCGCGCCCTGCGGATCCCGCACAAAGTCTCGCCACCAGCCGCTATGCGGCGCGCTGCGGGTGAACGCCTCCAGGCTGGCCAGGTCGCGCCAATATTGGCGGAAGCCGACATGGTTCCAGCCGAACAGCATCTGATCCTCCCCCAGCAGGCCGTCCGGCGGCGAGCGGCGCAGTGCGGACAGGCCTCGGCCGATGCGGATCATCGCCGGGATCGCGCGCAGCCGGCGCAGCCGGAAGCCCAGGATCACGACGATCAACTCGGGATAGGCTGACAGGTCGACGGTTTCGCGAAGCGTAGCAGCTTGCATTGGATGCCTCCATGTTTACACTGTAAATCCCTATAGCAAGTTTACGGTGTACACAAGTGGCTGATCCGACCCCCGACGCAGGATTGCGGTCGCGCCTGATCGAGGCGGCGATCCGCATGATCGACGAACAGGGCGAGGCGGCGGTGACATTGCGGGCGCTGGCGCGCGAAACCGGCGTCTCGGCGATGGCGCCGTACCGGCATTTCGCGGACAAGGCCGCGATTCTGGGAGCGGCGGCGGAGGCCGGATTCGCCGCGCTTGCCGAATGTCTGGCTGAAGCGGACCGCACCGAGCCGGCGGAAGCGGCGCTGGTGGCGCAGGGGCTGGCCTATCTCCGTTTCGCGCTCGCGCGCCCGGCCTTGTTCCGGCTGATGTTCGGCGGACGCCCGGTCTGCGATGCGGCGCCCGGCCAATATGGCGAGGCGTTCGCGATTCTTTCGCGCCGGGTGGCGGGGATTGCTACGGACGCGCAAGATGCCGGCACGCTGGCCACCTGGGGGGTGGTTCACGGGCTGGCAACGCTCGCGATCGACGGAAAGCTGCCTTCTGCGGAGGCGCCGGTTGCCGCCGCGCTGCGGCTGGTGGTGCGGGGGCTGGCGCCGGTTCAGCCGGTCAGCGGATAGCGGCCGATCGCTTCATAGACTGAACCTTCGCGACCGAGATGGCTTTCGAACAGCAGGAACGCATCGACGGTGAACGGCTCGCTGGCAAGGCCGGCATGCGTTTCCAGGAACCGGTCGTTGCTGCCCGCCGCGGCGTTCATTCGCGCCAGCGTGATGTGCGGCAGGAATGCCCGGCGCTCGGGCGCGAGGCCGGCCCGCACCAGCGCCTGATCGATCTTCTGGTGGAGCGACGCCACGCGATCGTGCGGGCGCAGGCCGGCCCATAGCGCGTTGGGGCGGCCGCGGCTATCGAATTCGCCGACGCCGTCGACCGCCACCTCGAACGGCGCGAAGCGCATATTGTCGAGCGCGATCGCCACGTCCTCGGCGACGCGGCGATCGACCTCGCCGATATAGCGCAGCGTGCAATGCAGCTGGTCGTCCGACTGCCAGCGGGCGCCCGGCACGCCGCCGGCCAGCGCCAGCAGGCGGGCGCGAATGGCGGCGGGCGGGCGGAATCCGACGAACAGGCGATGCATGGCTTGTCTCCTAGGGCGTTGACGCCCGCGCTTCAAATTGCGAGTCCTTGGCCCTATTGTATCGAAACGTTGCTGAGCCCGGTTTCGCTTGAATCGGGCGGCATCCGCACCGATATTCCCGTCATCCGGCAATGAGCCGGGCAAAGGAGTTTTCAATGGCTAACTGGTCCGATCCCCGCTCGAGCGCGTCGCCCTACGCGACGGCAGGCGCGCGCGCCGAGGCGCATGACGCGGGGCTCAGGTCGTACATGCTGTCGGTCTACAACTACATGCTCTCGGGCGTGTTGTTGACCGGCATCGTCGCGCTGGCGTTCGGCAAGGTGGGGGCGCTCCAGTCGCTCCTGTTCACCGTGCAGGAAACCTCGCGCGGGCTGTCGATCGGGCCGTCGCTGCTTGGCTGGGTGGTGATGCTGTCGCCGCTCGCCATCGTCTTCGCGATGAGCTTCGGCCAGAACCGCATGTCGGAAAGCACGCTCAAGGCGCTGTTCTTCGGTTATGCCGGTCTGCTGGGTGCGTCGCTCTCGACGATCTTCATCACCTATACCGATACGTCGATCGCGCAGGTGTTCTTCGGCACCGCCGCCGGCTTCGCGGCGCTGAGCCTCTATGGCTACACCACGAAGAAGGATCTGTCGGGCTTCGGCACCTTCCTGATGATCGGCCTGGTCGGCCTGATCGTCGCGATGGTGGTCAACCTCTTCCTGCAGTCGGGCACGATGAGCCTGATCATCAGCGCGATCGGCGTGCTGATCTTCGCTGGCCTAACCGCCTATGACACGCAGAAGATCAAGAGCATGTACACCTATGTCGCGGGCACGCCCCAGCAGGGTAAGGTCGCGATCATGGGTGCGCTGAACCTCTATCTCGACTTCATCAACATGTTCCTCTTCCTGCTGCGGCTGTTCGGCGCCTCGCGCGACTGATCGGCTTCGGCAATTTCGATCCGGCGGCCCGGTGGAGCGATCCACCGGGCCGTTTCGTTTTTGGCGCCCTTCCACACGGAACGCGCTCCCCGGATGTCCGTTGACCCTCGCAACGCACAGGAGAGCGCCCCATGACCAACCCACCGACCGACAAGAGCCTCGACAAAGCGATGGACCGGATGTCGGTCGCCCCCGGACCTGACGAAAAGCCGGAGCAAGGCGCGGTGTTCTCGTCGGACGCCGGCACCGACGCGACCATCGAGGAACGTCTCGCCCGCAATCCCCAGAGCAACGAGGCGCGGCTCGATCGCGCGCTCGACGAATCGATGGACGCGTCCGATCCGCCCGCCTCGACCCAGCCCGTCCACAACAACCAGGCGCCCGAAAGCTCTGGTTACGACGCCGATGCCGAGGCGCGCCGCGCCGCCGACCGGCGGGGCGAGGAAACGCCGGCAGCCTCCGAGCGCGACTGAGCCGACGGGCGTGGCGGCATCGGCCGCGGGCTGGCGGGAAAACATCGTCGTCTATGCGGCACTCGCCGCCAATGTCGGGATCGCCGTCGCCAAGTTCGTGGCGGCGGCGTTCACCGGTTCGTCGTCGATGCTCACCGAAGGCGTTCACAGCATGGTCGACAGCGGCAACCAGGGGTTGCTGCTGTTCGGCCAGCACCGCGCCAACCGCCCGCCCGATCAGGCGCATCCGTTCGGCTATGGCCGCGAACTCTATTTCTGGGCGTTCGTCGTCGCGATCCTGATCTTCGGGCTGGGGGCGGGCGTTTCAGTCTATGAAGGCTGGCGCCATATTGCCGAGCCCGAGCCGCTGCGCGATCCGCTGGTCAACTATATCGTCCTCGCCATCGCATTCGCGCTCGAAGGCACCAGTTGGGCGATCGCGGTGCGCGATTTCGCCCGATCGAAGGGCGATACCGGTTGGTGGCAGGCGGTCCGCGATTCGAAGGATCCGGCCGGCTTCATCGTGCTATTCGAGGATTCGGCGGCGCTCGCCGGCCTCGTCATCGCCGCGATCGGCGTCTGGGCGAGCCATGCCTGGGGCGACCCCCGGATCGACGGTGCCGCCTCGATCGTGATCGGCGTGATCCTTGGCGCGGTCGCGACGCTCCTCGCTCGCGAAGCTAAGGGCCTGTTGATCGGCGAACGCGCCAACCCCGATCTCATCCGCCAGGTCCGCGCGATGCTCGACGCCGAACCGGCGATCGTCCACGTCAACCATGTCCGCACCATCCACACTGCCCCCGATCGGGTGTTCGCGGCGATCAGCGCCGATTTCGACGACGATGTGCCGATGGGCGAGGCGGAAGCGCTGATCGAGCGGATCGAGGCGCGGCTGAAGGAGCGGCTGCCCCAGCTCAGCTCGATCTACATCCGCCCCGAAAAGCGCGAGGATGCCACGGTGATTCCGACGCCATAGCCCTCGGGCATCCGCGACGCGCGCGACGTTATTGGCCGAGGCCGCCGTGCGCCGCCTACAATGAAACGGGCGACGCGAAGGACGATGTGGCGATGGACGAGTGGACGGATCTGGTCGCGGCCTACCGAAGCGACGGCTATGCGGTGGTGCGCGGGCTGTTCGCGCCCGACGAGGTGGCGGCGATCGGCGCGGCGATGGACCGCGTTCATGCCGAAGGCGTCGCGCATGGCCGCAGCTTCCGCCACGGCAATCTGTTCTACCGCGTGCTGGCGGGCGAGGATGGCCGGCCCATCGTGCCGATGGTGCAGTGGATGGCCTATCACCAGCCGCTGTTCGATCAGGTGCGCACCGATCGCCGCATCGCCGCGCTGCTCGCGCCGCTGATCGGGGGCGACGTCAAGCAGATCATCAACCAGCTCCACTGGAAGACGCCGGGCAGTGCGGGCGATTTCGCCTGGCACCAGGATTCGCGCTTCCGCAAACCCGACCATGCCTATCGCAACCTCGGCGACGCCTATGTCCAGACCGCGATCGCGATCGATCCGCACGAGCCGCTGAGCGGCGGCATGCGCTTCGTCCCCGGCAGTCACCTTGCCGGCGATCTGCCGCTCGATACCACCAGCGAAGTGCTCGGCACCGCGCTCCAGGACCGCATGCTTATCGACGCCGGCCTGTCGCCCGACCGGGTGGTCGATCTCGTCCTTCAGCCCGGCGACTTCGCGATGTGGAGCCCCTATCTCGTCCACGGATCGGGCGCCAACCGCTCGAACCACCAGCGCCGGCTTTACATCAACGGCTATGTCCGCGCCGCCGACTGCGATCGTGGCGAATGGGCGTTCCGCGGCGGCGAACCGGTGCCACTGAAAGGCGAGCAGGCGCTGGTCCACTACGAGCAGCTGCACGAGCGGCGCGAACCCCATTACGTCTGAACCGGCGGCCCGCTTGACAGAATCGTTGCGCCCGCGTATTTGTTCGGTCGAACGAATTAGGGTACGACTTGACCTCGCAAGTGCTTCTCGACGTCGCGATCGACCAGTTTGGCCGCCTCGGTTTCGAAGGTGCGAGCACGCGTGAGATCGCGCGTGCCTCGGGCACGGCGATGTCGTCGATCACCTATCATTTCGGCGGCAAACAGGGTCTCTACCTCGCCGCAGCCGCCCACATCGGCGAACGCATCGCCGCGATGCAGCATGGCGTCGCCCGCGCCGCGCTCGCCGCCGGTGACACGCGCGAGGCGGCGGCGCCGGCGCTTGCCGACCTGCTCGACAGCATCGCCCAAATGATGCTCAACTCCGAAACCGAAAGCTGGGCCCGCTTCGTTATCCGCGAGCAGCAGGAGCCGACCGAGGCGTTCGACCGCCTGTTCGATGGCGCGATGCGGCCGGTGCTCGACGTGGTCGTCGCGCTGATCGGCCGGGCCCGCGCCGATCTGTCGCGCGATGACTGTCTCGCGGTCGGCATCCTGTTGTTCGGCCAGGCGATGGTGCTGCGCGCCAGCCGTGCCGCCATCACCCGCAGCTTCGGCGTCACCCAGATCGACGAGGCTATCGCCACCCGCCTCCGCGCGCATCTGCGCGCCAACATCCATGCCATCCTGATGGAGAGCCCCCGATGAACCGCCGCCTGATCGTGATCCTTGCCGTCGCGGCGCTGGTGATCGCGGGGATCGCCACGCGCGGCTTCGGCCTGCTCGCCTCGGACCGCGCCGGCGAGCTCTCGCTCAGCGGCAATGTCGATATCCGCGAGGTCGATCTCGCCTTCCGCGTCGGCGGTCGCATCGCCGACATCGCGGTCGACGAAGGTGATAAGGTTGCGCGCGGCCAGAAGCTCGCGGTGCTGGACACCGCCAGCCTCGATGCTCGCGTCGCCCAGGCCGACGCCCAGCTGGCCCAGGCCGAGGCCGAACTCGGCAAGCTGCGCAACGGCAATCGCATCCAGGATATCGCCCAGGCCCGCGCTCGCGTCGCTGCCGCGCGCGCCGCGCTCGCCAACGCCGAACAGTCTTATGCCCGCCGCCGGCCGCTGGTTGCGCCGGGCGCGATCAGCAAGGCACTGTGGGAACAGACCGTCGCCGATCGCGATCGCGCGCGCGCGTCGCTCGCCGAGGCGCAGCAGGCGCTGTCGCTGCTCGAAGTCGGCAGCCGGCCGGAGGATATCGCCGCGGCGCAAGCCAATGTCGCGGCCGCCCGCGCTGCGCGCACCAGCGCGGCCACCGATCGCGGCGACACGATGCTCGAAGCGCCCGTCGCCGGCACCGTCGTCACGCGTGCGCGTGAACCCGGCGCGATCGTGCAGGCGGGCGAGGTGGTGCTGACGCTGTCGATCGATCGCCCGATGCGGGTGCGCGCCTATGTCGCCGAAACCGATCTGTCGCGGATCAGCCCGGGCATGCCGGTGCTGGTCACCGCCGACGGCAATTCGAAAACCTATCACGGCACGATCGGCTATATCTCGCCGCGCGCCGAATTCACGCCGAAGACGGTGCAGACCGAAAGCCTGCGCACCGATCTCGTCTATCAGCTGCGCGTGATCGTGACGGACCCGGACGATGCGCTGCGCCAGGGCCAGCCGGTCACGGTGGCGGTGCCGTCGGCACGGCCGCGCGTCGAGCAGCGCTGATCCGGGTGGACGCCCCGCTCGCCTCGACGGACCGGCTGGTCAAGCGCTTCGGCGCGATCACCGCGCTCGACGGCATTTCGATGCAGATCGTGCCGGGCCAGGTCACCGGCCTGGTCGGCCCCGATGGCGCGGGTAAGACCACGCTGATCCGCATCCTCGCCGGGCTGATGGCGCCTGACGACGGTCGGGTCGAACTGCTCGGCGCGGCGCCCGGCCAGCGCCTCGACGAACTCGGCTATATGCCCCAGCGCTTCGGCCTGTACGAGGATCTCAGCGTCCGCGAAAACCTCACCCTCTATGCCGAGGTGCGCGGCCTGCCCCGCGACGAGCGCGAGGCGAGCTTTGCCCGGCTGCTCGAATTCACCGATCTCGCCCGCTTTCAGGATCGACTGGCGGGCAAGCTGTCCGGCGGCATGAAGCAGAAGCTCGGCCTCGCCTGCGCGCTGGTCCGCACGCCACGCGTGCTGCTGCTCGACGAGCCGGGTGTCGGCGTCGACCCGATCTCGCGGCGCGAGCTATGGGCGATGGTCGGCGAATTGACGGGGCAGGGGATCGGCGTGCTTTGGTCAACCGCCTATCTCGACGAGGCGGAGAAGTGCGACACCGTCTATCTGCTCAACGAAGGGCGGCTGCTGTTCGATGGCCCGCCAGGCGATCTCACCGGCCGCGTCGCCGATCGTGTGTTCGGCGTCACCGGCTTTCGTGAGCGGCGGCGGCAGTTCCTGACGCACGCGCTCGATCGCGACGACGTGATCGATGGTACGATCCAGGGCCGCTCGGTGCGCCTGCTGATGCGCGAGGGCGCACCGCCGCCCACCGCCGAGACGCTCGACGCCGCTGGTGGGCGGGTGGTGCCGGTGGCGCCGCGTTTCGAGGATGGCTTCATCGAACGGCTGGGCGGCGGCCCCAGCGGGACGAGCGCGCTCGCCGAACGCTATCGCACCATCCCCGCCAACGACGCGCCGGCGATCGAGGCAAAGGGGCTTACCAAGCGCTTCGGCGATTTCACCGCGGCGCGCGACATGGCCTTTGAAATTCCGCGCGGGCAGATTTTCGGCCTGCTCGGCCCCAATGGCGCGGGCAAGTCGACCACGTTCAAGATGCTGTGCGGCCTGTTGACGCCCAGCAGCGGTAGCGGCGCGGTGGCGGGCTATGATCTTCGCCGCGCGCGCGCCGATGCGCGCAGCTCGCTCGGCTATATGGCCCAGAAATTCTCGCTCTATGGCGATCTCAGCGTGCGGCAGAATCTCGATTTCTTCGCCGGCGTCTATGATCTGCGCGGCACCCGCGCCCGCGCCGCGATCGACGCGATGATCGAGACGTTCGAGCTCGGCGATCGGCTCGACGCCAATGCCGGCGGCCTGCCGCTCGGCTTCAAGCAGCGGCTGGCGCTCGCCTGCGCGGTGATGCACGAGCCGCCGGTGCTGTTCCTCGACGAACCGACCTCGGGCGTCGATCCGGTCACGCGGCGCGAATTCTGGATGCACATCAACGGGCTTGTCGAAAAGGGCGTGACCGTGCTGGTCACCACCCATTTCATGGACGAAGCCGAATATTGCGATCGCGCGACGCTGATCTACCGCGCCGAACAGATCGCCACCGGCACCCCTGACGAACTCAAGGCCCGCGCCGCCCAGCTGACCGACGCCAGCGACCCGACGATGGAGGATGCCTTCATCGCCCTGATCGAGGCGTTCGACCGCGAGCGCGAGGGGCGCGCGGCAGCATGACCGGCATCCGCTTCTCGCCCCGCCGCGTCACCGCGCTGGTTACCAAGGAGACGGCGCAGATCGCCCGTGATCCGTCGACCTTCCTGATCGCGTTCGTGCTGCCGATGATCCTGTTGTTCCTGTTCGGCTATGCGGTGTCGCTCGACACCACGCGGACGCGCATTGCGCTGGTGATGCAGGATTCGAGCGCGCCCGCGCTGCGGCTGGCACAGGCATTCCAGCATTCAAGCTATTTCGACGTGACGATGGCGCGCGCGATCCAGCCGGTGCGCGACCAGATGGTCGAGGGCAAGGTGCGTGCGATCATCGTCATCCCCGCCGATTTCGGCCGCGGCGTCGCGAGGGGCAGTGCGCCGCCGATCCAGATCATCGCCGATGGCTCGCAGCCCAATACCGCCAATTTCGTCGCCTCCTATGGCGAGGGCGTCCGCCAGACCTGGGCCGAGGCGGAGGGGCTGGCGCGCAATCCGCGTGCCGCCGCCGCGCCGATCAGCCTGTCGCCGCGCTTCTGGTACAATCCCGAACTCAAGAGCCGCTATTTTCTCGTCCCCGGCTCGATCGCCAATGTGATGACGATGATCGGCACGCTGCTCACCGCGCTGGTCGTCGCGCGCGAATGGGAACGCGGCACGATGGAGGCGATGATGGCGACGCCCATCAGCATGGCCGAATTCATCGCCAGCAAGGTGATCCCCTATTTCCTCCTCGCGCTCGCATCGATGGCGCTCTGCACGGTGATCGGCGTGTTCGTGTTCGGCGTGCCGTTTCG
The DNA here is from genome assembly GCF_054489705.1 of Sphingomonas sp. RS6. NCBI lineage: Bacteria > Pseudomonadati > Pseudomonadota > Alphaproteobacteria > Sphingomonadales > Sphingomonadaceae > Sphingomonas > Sphingomonas sp. RS6. The sequence continues at coordinate 248,052 of NZ_JBTMWM010000001.1, read as the reverse complement.
CGGATCGGTGTTCGCGCTGTTTGCCATCGCCTCGGCGTTCCTGATGCCCGCGCTCGGGCTCGGGCTGTTCATCTCGTCGGCGACCAAGAACCAGTTCGTCGCCAGCCAGGTGGCGTTGCTCTCGGCCTTCCTGCCGACCTTCCTCTTGTCGGGATTCATCTACGAGATCGGCTCGATGCCCTGGCCGATCCAAGCGCTCACCTATCTGGTGCCCGCACGTTACCTGATCCCGTGCCTCGAATCGGTGTTCCTGGCGGGCGACCAATGGGGGCTGATCCTGCCCAATATCGGCATCATGCTGCTGTTCGGGCTCGGTTTCTTCCTGCTGTCGTTCCGCGTCACCCGGCGGAGTCTCGACTGATGGGCCGGCTCTGGGCAATGATCGTCAAGGAAATGTGGGCGGTGCTGCGCGATCCCAAGTCGCGCGTGGTGCTGTTCGTGCCGCCCTTGATGCAGCTGTTCATCTTCACCTTCGCGACGACGCTCGACGTCAAGAATGTCGACATCGGCCTGCTCGATCTGAGCAGCGGCGCGCATTCGACCGAACTGGTCAGCCGGATCGCGGCCAGCCCGCGCTTCCGCCACATCGTCCCGCTCGCCAATACCTATGCGCTGCGCGAAGCGATCGACGATCAGCGGGTGATCGCAGCGGTGGTGATCGAACCCGATTTCGATCGCGACGTCGCGGCCGGCCGGCCGGCGACCGTGGGCGCGGTGCTCGATGGCCGCCGATCGAACGCGGCACAGATCGTCAGCGGCTATCTCGCCCAGATCGCGGGCGGGGTGGGGGCCGATCTTGCGCCCCGGTCCGCCGGCGGCGGGGGCGGGGGCAGCATCGTCACCAACTGGTTCAATCCCAGCCTCGACTATATCTGGTTCACGCTGCCGTCGCTGGTCGCGATCATCACCTCGGTCGCGGGGCTCGCCGTCACCTCGCAGTCGATCGCGCGCGAGCGCGAACTGGGGACGTTCGACCAGCTGATGGTGTCGCCGCTGCGCGTCCATGAAATCCTGATCGGCAAGATGGTGCCGCCCTTCGTGATCGGGATCATCAACGGCAGCGTCTATCTGGTGGTCGCGCCGCTCGTGTTCGGCGTGCCGTTCACCGGCGCCTATTCGCTCTTCTTCCTGTCGCTGGGGATGTACATGCTCGCGCTGATCGGCATCGGCATGTTCGTCTCGGCGCTGTCGCAGACGCAGCAACAGGCGTTTCTCGGCGTGTTTCTGGTGACGACGCCGCTGATCCTGCTGTCGGGCTATGCCAGCCCGATCGAAAACATGCCGCCCTGGCTGCAGGTCGTGACCTATCTCGATCCCGCCCGCTATTTCCTCGATATCGTCCAGGGCCTGTTCCTGAAGGCGATGCCGGCGACGGCGGTGTTCCACCAGCTCTGGCCGCTGGCGCTGATCGCGTGCGTGACGCTTTCGACCTCGGCCTGGCTGTTCCGCGCCCGCATGGAGTGACGATGCCCCGCCTGATCCCCCTTTTCCTCGCCGTCACCGCGCTCGCCGGCTGCACCGTAGGGCCGGAGTATCGGCCGCCCGCGCCGCTGCCCGGCGCCGGTGCCGACTGGATCGAACCCGGCGCGCCCGGTGCGGTCGATCTCGCCTGGTGGCGCGCGTTCGGCGACGAGCGGCTCGACGCGCTGGTCGCGCAGGCAATGGCCACCGCCCCCGATGTCCGCGAGGCGGAGGCGCGGATCGCCGAGGCGCGCGCCAATCGCGACGCGGTTGCCGGCGGCCGCCTGCCCACGCTCAGCGCCAGCGGCTCGGCGACGCAGAACCGGTTGAGCCAGAACGGCCAGCTGCCGATCGGCCGCATCCCCGGCATCGACCGCGATTTCGGGCTGTTTGATCTCGGCTTCGACGCAAGCTGGGAAGTTGATCTCTGGGGCCGTCGCACCCGCCAGACCGAGGCCGCCGACGCTCGTGTTGAATCAGCCACCTATGCCCGGCGCGACGTCACGCTGACGCTCGCGGCTGAGGTCGCGCGCAGCTATTTCGACCTCCGCGCCGCCCAGGCGGACATCGCCACCGCGCAGGCGCTGGCCGACGCTGCTGCCGATCTCGCGCGGCTCACCCGGCTGCGCTTCGACGCAGGCGAGGCGAGCGCGATCGAGGCGGCGCAGGCCGACGCTTCGGCGCGCACCAGTGCGGCGGCGGTGCCGGCGGCCCGCACCCGCGCCGCGGCGGCGGCCTATCGCATCGCCGCGCTGCTCGGCATCGCGCCGGAGACGGTGGTGCCCGGGCTGATGGCGCCGGCGCCGCTGCCCGCCAGCCCCGATACGATCCTGGTCGGCGTCCGCTCCGAACTGCTCCAGCGCCGACCCGATGTCCGCCAGGCCGAGCGCACGCTGGCCGCCGCCACCGCCGATATCGGCGTCGCCACCGCCGATCTGTTCCCGCGCTTCAGCCTCACCGGCGGCTTCGGCCAGCAGGCGCGCAAAATCGGCGATCTCGCCTCGGGGGACAGCACGCGCTTCCAGATCGGGCCGAGCTTTTCCTGGCCGATCTTTTCCGGCGGCACGGTGCGCGCGCAGATCCGCGCCGCCGATGCCCGCGCCAATCAGGCCGCCGCCGCCTATACCAGCGCCGTCGCCGGGGCACTGTCCGACAGCGAGGCGGCGATCAACCGCTTCCTCGCCGCTCGCACCGCCGAGCAGGAAGCCGTTGCCGCGCTCGCCCGCGAGCAGGCGGCGTTCACGCTGAGCGAAACGCGCACCGCGCGCGGCGAAGACGATCGGCTCGCGCTCGCCCGCGCCCGCCAGTCGCTGCAATCCGCCCGCCAGCGCGCCGACAGCGCCCGCACCGAAACCGGCCAGGCGGCGATCGCGCTCTACAAGGCGCTGGGCGGCGGCTGGTCCGACTGAGCGCCGCGCGTGCTCAGGCCGCTTCGTCCTGCTGCGCGGAGAGCAGCGTGAAGCAGAACATCGCCCCGCCGCCGGGTGCCCGCTCCACCCAGATCCGCCCGCCATGCGCCTCGACGATCGTGCGACAGATCGAGAGGCCCAGCCCCATGCCGTGTTCTTTGGTGCTGGCAAAGGCCTGGAACAGCCGCGACTGGATCGCCGGGTCCACCCCCGGGCCGGAATCGGCGACATAGATGCGGATCATGTGGTTCGCGGCAACATCGGTGCCGATCGTCAGCTGGCGGCGCGGGCTTTCCGCCACCGCCTCCACGGCATTGCGGATCAGGTTGACCAGCACCTGCTGGATTTGCACCCGATCGCACAGCACCGCGCCCGCCGCCGGATCGATCCGATATTGCGCACTCACCCCGCGTTCGCGCGCGCCGATCAGCGCCAGCCGCCCCGCCTCGTCGATCAGCTGCGGCAGGTTCTCGATGCTCTTGTCCACCTCGCCGCGTGAGACGAACTCGCGCAGCCGCCGGACGATATGGCCAGCGCGCAGCACTTCCTTGCCGGCGCTTTCCAGCATCTCGCTCACCATCGTGCGGGTTGCCGGATCGTCGTCGCGACCGACCAGCGCCCGCCCTGCCTGGACATAATTCGCCACCGCGGTCAGCGGCTGGTTGAGCTCATGCGCCAGCGTCGACGCCATTGTGCCCATCGCCGACACGCGCGAAACGTGCAGCAGCTCGGACTGGAGTTCCTTCAATTGCACTTCGGCGCGCTGTTCGGCGGTCAGGTCGCGCAGAAAGCCGGTGAAGATCCGCCGGCCGTCGCTCACCACCTCGCCGACCTGAAGCTCCAGCGGAAAATCGGTGCCGTCGCGCCGCCGCCCCATCACGATCCGGCCGATACCGATCACCCGCCGCTCGCCGGTCGTCAGATAACGCGCCAGATAGCCGTCATGGTGATGCGCGTCGGCGGCTGGCATCAGCATGCTGACATTGCGGCCGATCACATCGGCTTCGTGCCAGCCGAACAGCCGTTCCGCCGCCGCGCTGAACGACAGCATGATGCCGCGCTCGTCGATCACGATCATCGCCGTCGGGATCGTGGCCAGGATCGATCGCAGGTGCAGCGCGCTCCCCTCCAGCGCCGTTTCGGTCGCCTTGAGATCGGTGATGTCGCGCCACACTTCGGCGAAGCCGATCAACGTGTTGTCCGCCCGCAACAGCGCCGTCAGCTGCACATCGGCCAGAAATTCGGACCCGTCCCGGCGGAGCCGCCAGCTTTCCATGGTCACGCGGCCATTCGCTCTCGCCTCGGCTCGGTCCCGCACGGGCCTGCCCTCGGCAATATCGGCCGGCGGATAGAAATCGTCGTGCCGGGCGCCTCGCAGCTGATCCGGCGTGGCGTCGGCCATCAGTTCGATACCGCGATTCCAGCTGACCACGGCGCCGTCCGCATCGAGCATCATGATACCGCGATCGACGGTTGCGTCGATCAGCAGCGCCATTGCTTCGGCATCGTGGCTCGGCCGCGAAACCATCGTCTACTCCAAGCGAACAACAACCGCAGGATGCGAAAATCTGACCGTCAGCACAAGCAAATTGGAGCGATTCGAATACCGTAAAACCACCATATTTTGACTCCGGTCAATATATCGAGCGCGCTTTTGCATGATGATGCAGAATTTCATGGAGGTGGCTATGCTCGATATCATCGGCGGAAATTTTCTGTACCTCGCGCTCGGCGCCATGGGATTGTTCACGGCGGCGCTGCTGTTCGTCAGCCTGACCGATCATTCGCCCGCCGACGATCGCTGATACGGCTTCCCCAAAGCCGCGAGGCACGCTAGCGCGCTTCGCATGGCAAGCCAGATCTCGATCGCCGGCCTCGAACTGGGCGGCACCAAATGCGTAGCGACCCTGGGCAGCGGACCTGACGACGTCCGCGAACAGCATGTCGTGCCCACCACCGATCCCGTCACGACGCTGGCGGCGCTGGAGGCGGTGCTCGACGGCTGGCGTTTCGATGCGATCGGCATCGCCAGCTTCGGCCCGATCGAGCTCAATCCGGCGCGGCCCGATTTCGGATCGATCACCGCGACGACCAAGCCGGGCTGGAGCGGCACGGATATCACGCGCCGGCTCGCCGCGCGCTATGCCCGCCCGCTTGCGATCCAGACTGACGTCAACGGCGCCGCGCTGGCGGAGGCGCGCTGGGGCGCCGCCCGCGGGCTCGCCGCGCACGCCTATATCACCATCGGCACCGGCGTCGGCGTCGGGCTGGTGGCGGGCGGGCGCCCGATCATGGGCTATTCGCACGGCGAGGCGGGGCATATGCGGTCGGCCCGCGCGCCGGGAGACGATTTCGCCGGCTGGTGCCCGTTCCACGGCGATTGCGCCGAAGGGCTGCTCTCCGGCCCGGCGCTGGCCGCCCGATTCGGCCGGCCGGGCCATGAAGTGGCCGACGATGCGCCCGAATGGGATTTCTTCGCCCATGATCTCGCCGCGCTGCTCCACAATCTGATCGTGGCACTCGCGCCCGAACGCATCGCGATCGGCGGCGGCGTGATGACGAAGCGGCCGCAACTGTTCCCGGCGGTGCGCGCCAAGGTCGCCGAAAACATCGCCGGCTATGGCGCGCTCACGCCCTATTGCGCCGAACTCGAAACGCGCCTCGGCCCGCCGGGGCTCGGTGACATGGCGGGTCCGCTCGGTGCGATTGCGATGGGGCTCGAAGCGCTCGGCAGCTGAAAATATCGCCGAACGTGCGTCTGCGCTTGCATCGCGAGCGCAAGCGTCATAGAGGGCGCACCCTCGGTCGGGGCGTAGCGCAGCCTGGTAGCGCATCACACTGGGGGTGTGGGGGTCGCAGGTTCGAATCCTGTCGCCCCGACCAGTCTAACCACACCATCCACGCTCATTCACGAATAACCGCCGCGCGCATTCGGCGTGAATGGCGCCCCTGCCCATTGTCGTGCCAGCGCAAGCTGGCATCGCCCGCAGCCGCACGACAAAGCGTGCATCGTCGCCCGATCGAACGGGGGGCGTCACGCCCAATCGACAAGCGCACGACTGGATTGCGACCGAAGCGGCAGCGATGGCGGATTCGTCCAATAGGGCGCTCGTCCTCGCGCGTATAGCTCTGTCTGCACCGGATGAGGGGCATGCCGGTGCCCAAAGGACGATGCCGGAACCGCAGGATCGCCGCGCCGACGCGAGCTGATCTCGGGATTGCCTGCGCAATAGCCGGCCGCACCCGATCGAACGGGAATCGAGATGCGATGCGAACCGGCCGTGCGCCGGGAGCGGCCCTGTGCCGATCGCGTGCGTGCCGATCCGCTCGCCCGGTGCCCGAACCGCAATGGAGATGCACGATGAGTCTCACTCAGGGCGAGGCCGTGTTCGCGAGTGTGCATGAAACGGCGATCAACGATCTGGTCACCGCCTTCTGCACCGCACGCCCGCATTATCTGGCCTATGGGTCGCCCGCCTTCACGCCGGTGACCACCGTTTCCGAAACGCGCATGGACGCGATCGCCTTTCCCGGTGTCGCTGGCGGCATCCAGTGGCGCCTGCGCATGTCGATCCCGCGGATCGACCTGTTCAAGCAGACGATGAACCTGCCGCCCGAACTCGCGCTCGGCCCCGGCCAGTTCGCCGCCCGGATCGATGCCGAACTCTGCATCGAATGCCGCAAGCTGCGCATCGATCCCCGCCCGCCGCGCCCGGGCACGGGCGGGAAGGACGATCAGCCGCCGCGCGGCGATGACAAGCATCCGCTCAGCGAGCTCACCTGCTTCAAGCTTTCGGTGTTCGCGCTCGGCCATATCGAACATGTCCTCACCGCCAACGGCAAGGACGGGATCGCCTTCGCCGTCGATGCGGTCGAGATCGTCGACATCAAGCCCGACGAGCTCGAATCCTTCCTCGAATGCCTGATGTTCATGATCCTCCAGGCAGTGCTGGCCAATGTCCGCCTGCCGCTGGAGGCGCTGCGCGCCGGCGCGTTCCAGCTCGTCCCCACCGTCGGGCCGCTGATCGAGGACGATCAGATCAAGGCACGCGGCATCGTCTGACACCCCAATCACAGGAGAACCGCCATGGCGGAGATAATTGCGGCCGTCGACGAGACCGCCGCCAACAAGCTGGTGGATACGGCCATCGCCCTCGTTCCCACCCAGTCGAAAAGCGGTTCGGGCAGCCTCGGCCCGTTCGTCGCCAGCTATGCCGTCTCGGCCGATCTGGTCAGCGGCAATGTCGATCTGATCGCGCCGGACATCATTCGCGTCGTCGATCTGCGCGCCAACTGGCACGCCGATCTCAGCATCGGCATCGATCTCAGCACGATCCTGCCCGATTTCTGCCTGCCGCAGGTGTGCGTGAACATCCCGTGCGTCGGGCGCGTCTGCACACCGCGCATCTGCATCGATTGGCCCACCATCTCGGTGCCGGTGTCGTTCGGCGACTTCGTCAAGACCACCGCCGACTTCAAGCTGGTGATCAGCCTCAGCGGCGGGGTGTGGAAGGTCGAGGCGGAAATCGCTGGTGTGCCCAATCTGCAATTTGGGCCGACAACGGCCGGGCTGCTCGTCGTCATCGGTGCGGCGATCACGCCGATCCTGCTGGCGATCCCGTTCATCGGGCCGTTCCTGGCACTCGCGGTCAACACGATCCTTGCGCTGATCGGCATCGCCGGACTCACCGGGCTGCTCGGGCCGATCATCGGGCTGTTCATCACCGGGCTGCGCATCCCGATCTATCAGCAGAACCAGCTGTTCGAAGTGCTGCCGGCGACCAGCGCGGTCGATCCGGCGGTCCATGTCACCATCGATGCGATCACGGCGAGCGTGCAGGCGAGCGACGAGGACGAGCTGGTCCTCACCGCCGACATTTCGCCGGCCTGAAACAGGGGAGAGAAACGATGTACAACGAACTCGACAGCCGCGCGCTCGGCCGCGCGGATTGCTATGGCCAGCGCTTCATGCGGCCCGGCGACTATGCCTATGCGGTGGTGCCGGGCCATGCCCAGGCGATCGGCACCGATTTCCCGCACGTCATCCATGTCCGCGAGGACAAGGCGGCGGGCGAGATGCAGACGCATCACCTGCGCGTGCAGCCCCAGGCGCGCGGCTTCGCCGTGGCGCCCGGCACGCTGACGATCGGCGTGGGTGACATGGTGTTGTGGAATGGCGGCGGCACGGTGCCGTTCGCAGTGGTCGGCGACCAAGAATTCTTCAACAGCCACCGGATGGTCAACGAATGCGGCTACAGCCACGCCTTTGGCAAGGCGGGCGACTATCACTGGCGCGATGCGTTCGGCAGCGGGATCGAAGGGATGGTGCATGTCCGCGATCCCGAATGCGGCGACGAAAAAGCGCTGCGCCGCTGGCGCGAGCAGCTGGCCGAGGGGCAGCTGGTGATGATCGCCGATGGCAAGGTCGATCGGCCGAAGCTGGAGATCATGACCGGGCAGACGGTGTTCTTCGCGATGGTCAAGACGCCGGGCATCTCGATCACCGATGTGCGGCTGCTGGAAAAGCATTTCCATTTCGATCGCTGCGCGGCGGCGTGAAATCCGGGGCGCGGCGGGCAGGGCGGTAGCCCGCGCGCCGCGCCCCCCTTTGCACCCTCGCCCGGGCAACCCATATGCGGGGCCATGAGCGACAAGAACAATGCGTGGCACGGCACGACGATCCTCTCCGTGCGCAAATCGGGCAAGGTGGTGATTGCGGGCGACGGCCAGGTTTCGGCCGGCAACACGGTGATGAAGCCCAACGCGCGGAAAGTGCGCCCGCTGGGCGACGGCAAGGTGATCGCGGGCTTTGCCGGTGCCACCGCCGATGCCTTCACGCTGTTCGAACGGCTCGAATCGAAGCTGGAGCGCCATCAGGGCCAGCTGCTGCGCGCTGCGGTCGAACTCGCCAAGGACTGGCGCACCGACAAATATCTCCGCAACCTCGAAGCGATGCTGATCGTCGCCGACAAGGATGTGACGCTGGTGGTGACCGGCAATGGCGACGTGCTCGAACCCGAAGGCGGCGTCGCCGCGATCGGCTCGGGCGGCAACTTCGCGCTCGCCGCCGCACGCGCGCTGGTCGACTATGAAAGCGATGCCGAAACGCTCGCGCGCAAGGCGATGAAGATCGCTGGAGACCTCTGCGTCTACACCAATGACCGCCTGACCATCGAAACGCTCGAAAGCGCAAGCTGATCGCGCACGAGTGTGAACTTCACAAACTTAGCTGCAAAAAGAACCCCAGACATCCGATGAACCAGACCCTGACGCCCAAGACGATCGTCGCTGCGCTCGACGCCCATATCATCGGCCAGAAGGACGCCAAAAAGGCGGTGGCGGTGGCGCTGCGCAACCGCTGGCGCCGCCAGCAGCTCGCCGCCGAGCTGCGTGACGAGGTGACGCCGAAGAACATCCTGATGATCGGGCCGACGGGCTGCGGCAAGACCGAGATCAGCCGGCGGCTGGCCAAGCTCGCCGACGCGCCGTTCGTCAAGGTCGAGGCGACCAAGTTCACCGAGGTCGGCTATGTCGGCCGCGACGTCGAACAGATTGCCCGCGATCTGGTCGAGGAGGCGATCCGGCTCGAAAAGGATCGCCGTCGTTCGGCGGTGAAGGACAAGGCCGAGGAAGCGGCGATGGGCCGGCTGCTCGATGCGCTGACTGGCAAGGATTCGAGCACCGCAACCCGCGAGGCGTTCCGCCAGCGCTTCAACGAGGGGCTGCTCGACAATACCGAAGTGGAGATCGAGGTCGAACAGACGCCGCACATGCCGTTCGACGTTCCCGGCGGCGCGCCGCAGATGATCAACCTCTCCGAAATGATGAAGGGGCTGACCGGCACGCCGCTCAAACGCCGCAAGCTCAACGTCCGCTCGGCCTGGACCAAGCTGGTCGAGGAAGAGGCCGACAAGCGGCTCGACCAGGACGAGGTGAGCCGCGTGGCGCTGGCGGATGCCGAAGCCAACGGGATCGTCTTCCTCGACGAGATCGACAAGATCGCCGTGTCCGACGTGCGCGGCGGATCGGTGAGCCGCGAGGGCGTGCAGCGCGATCTGCTACCGCTGATCGAGGGGACGACGGTCGCCACCAAATATGGGCCGATGAAGACCGACCATATCCTGTTCATCGCCTCCGGCGCGTTCCATGTGGCAAAGCCCAGCGACCTGCTACCCGAATTGCAGGGCCGCCTGCCGATCCGAGTCGAGCTGACCGCGCTGACCGAGGAGGATTTCGTCGCCATCCTGTCCGACACGCGGGCGAGCCTGGTGCAGCAATATGCGGCGCTGCTCGGCACCGAAGGCGTAACGATCGACTTCGCCGAGGATGGCATCCGCGCGGTCGCCCGAATCGCGGCCGAGGTGAACGCCCAGGTCGAGAATATCGGCGCGCGCCGGCTCCAGACCGTGATGGAAAAGCTGCTCGAGGAAGTTAGCTTCGACGCCGAGGATCGCCAGGGCACCCACCTGACGATCGACGCCGCCTATGTCGACAAGCAACTCGCCGGCATCGCCCGCAACACCGATCTCAGCCGCTATGTGCTGTGAGGCGGCTCAGTCGGTCTTTTTGCGGGTATAAGGCGTGAACTTGCCGAACCGGCAGTTTGCGCTGGGCACGATCATGCCGGGCTGGAGGACGCGAAACAGGTCGTTGCGGCACAGCTGGGTGCCGCGCATCTCGACGATCAGCGTCGCATAGGGCGCCAGCGAGGGGCAGGCGGCGACCAGATCGTTGCGATAGACCCGCCCGGCGAGCCGATAAATGATGGTCCGCTCGTCGATCACCTGGGGACCGTCTGCCATGCCGGGGCTGATACAGTCCTGCGGCTTGCTGGGCAGCCGATCGCCCAGCGCGTCGGCCAGCTCGCGCTGCGCCTTCGCGTCGCGGGACGCCTGGTATTCGGCATTGTGCGTGCAGCCCGCAACCGCGACTGCCGTGATGAGCCATAGACGCCGCATTTTGCCTCTCCCTGTCGATATCGTCCTTCAGCTACGCATCAGCCGGCAAAACTATCCTTCGCGGCGCGGCGCTCGGCAAGCATTTCGACGCTGTCGGCGCGCATGAACGGATTGGTCGCGCGTTCAGCGCCGATCGTCGTCGGCACCGTCGGCTCGCCCGCTGCCCGCAGCCGCTCGACCTCGGCCAGCCGCTCGCGGATCGCCGCATTGTCGGGCTCGGCGGCGCGCGCATAGCGGCCGTTCGACAGCGTATATTCGTGCGCGCAATAAACGCGCGTCTCCGGCGGCAGCGCGGCGAGGCGCTGCATGTTGGCGAACATCTGCGCCGCCGTCCCCTCGAACAGCCGGCCGCAGCCCATCGCGAACAGCGTATCGCCGACGAACACGCAGCGATCGTCGGCCAAGTGATAGGCGATATGCCCAGCGGTATGCGCGGGCACGTTCAGGACGGTCGCATCATGGGCGCCGATCGCCACCCGATCGCCCTCGCCGACCAGCCGGTCGGCGGTCGGGATCTTCGCGGCTTCCGCGGCCGGCGCGATCACGGCGCAGCCGGTCGCCGTCTTGAGTTCGGCGTTGCCGCCAGTGTGATCGGGATGCCAGTGCGTGTTCCAAATCGCCGTCAGCGCCCAGCCTCGCTCGGCCAGCGCTGCCAGCACCGGCGCCGCCTGGGCGGGATCGACCACGATGGTCTCGCCGCTGGCGTCATCGTGCACCAGCCAGACATAATTGTCGGCGAGCGCGGGGATGCGGACGATCTGGAGTTCGCTCATCGCTGGGTCACCACTCGCCGGTGTTCGGCATCGAAGCCCAGGGCTCCTGCGGCGGCAGATGGCCGTTCTGGAGCAGCTCGATCGAGATCTTGTCGGGCGTGCGGATGAACGCCATGTGGCCGTCACGCGGCGGGCGATTGATCGTCACGCCGGCATCCAGCAGCCGCTGGCAGGTTTCGTAGATGTCGTCGACCTGGAAGGCGAGATGGCCGAAATTGCGGCCCCCGCCATAATCTTCCGGATCCCAGTTGTGGGTCAGTTCCACCTCCGCCCGACCGCGCCCGGTTTCGGGATCGATATCGGCGTCGGCGGCGAGATAGATCAGCGTGAAGCGGCCCTTTTCGCTCACGATGCGGTGGGTTTCCTTCAGGCCCAGCAGGTCGAAGAACCCGATCGTCGCGTCCGGATCGGTGACGCGGATCATGGTATGGAGATATTTCACGCGCATGCACTCCCTCAATGCCTTGCCCGCGAGATAGGCGCCCGCCCCCCCGGATGCCAGCGCCGCCGCTAGGGCGAGGTCGTCTCGAACTGCGCCAGCGCGGCCTGCGCCGCCTTTGCCGCTGCGCTGCCGGGTGCGATCTTCACCACCTTGCCCCAAGCGGCCCGCGCGCCCGCCGCGTCGCCCGAGGCGGCAGCGATATTGCCTGCCTCCAGCTGGACCGAGGGATCGTCGCCGGCGCTGCGCACCGCTTCGGCAATGTCCTTGTGCGCGCGGGGCAGGTCGTCCATCCGCCGGGCGAGCGTCGCCGACAGCAGCCAGGCGAGCGGATCGGCGGGCACTTTGGCGAGCGCGACGTCGATGTCCGCGCGTGCCGCCGCCATGTCGCTCGCCGCCACCGCCGCCCGCGCGCGATCGAGATAGGCCTCGCCCAGATAAAGCCCCTTCAGCACGCCGGTCGCGATCGCCGCGTTGAACGCGCCGCGTGCTTTGGCCGGATCGCCGGCCGCCAGCCAGCCATTGCCGGCCTGTGCCCAATAGGCGGCGGCGCGCGCTGCGTCCTTGCCCGCCTCGGCTTCGTTCGCCGCGTCCTCGAAAGCCACGGCGGCCGAGTCCCAGCGTTGCTGGTTGGCATAGGCGACCGCCAGGCACTGGCGCGCGAACATGCCGCCCTGTTCGCCCTGCCATTTCAGCGCGTCGGCGACGCCCGCCTGCGGATCGGCGCCGGTGGCCAGATCCATGCACTGGGTGAAGCGCGGCGGTTCACCGTTCACCGGCGCGGGGTGATGGCTGGATGTTGCGGATGCGGCATCGCGCAGCACCGGCCCGGCCTTTGCCGTCGTGCCGGTCGTCTGCGCTTGGTCCTGCGCGATCAGGAGGAGGAAGGGGAGCAGCATGTATCGAGAACGTCCTCAGTGGCGCGCAACAACAGGCGGATGTCGGCATCGCGCGAAAGCCGGTGGTCGCCATCCTTGACGAACCAGGTCTGCACCGCGTCTGAACGCAGCGCGGCCGCGATCGCCAGCGCATGTTGCCAGGGTACTTCACGATCCCGCTGCCCCTGCAACAATCGCACCGGGCCGGCAAAGTCGATCGGCCCGGCCAGCACGCGATTGGCCTCGCCGGAGCGCCAGAAGCTGAGCGTCGTCACCATCGGCTCGTCCGAATAGTCATTGGGTTGTTCCAGCCGGCCCTGTTCGGCCAGGATTCGTTTCTCGTCCTCGGTAAAGCCCCAGTCGGTGAAGTCGGGTGCGGCGGCGATGCCGACCATCCCTGCCACCCGTTCGGGCCGGGCCTGGGCGACGAGCAGCATGATCCACCCGCCCATCGACGAACCGACCAGCACGATCGGCCCCGCCGTCAGCGTGTCGATCAGCCGCAGCGCATCGTCGCGCCAGCTCGCCAGTGTCTGATCCTCGAACGCCCCTTCGCTATCGCCGCAGCCGGCATAGTCGAAGCGGAGGAACGCCTGTCCGCGCGCCTGTGCCCATGCCTCCAGCGCCAGCACCTTCGATCCCTGCATGTCAGATCGATAGCCGGGCAGGAACACGATCGTCGGCGCGGCGCCGGGGGTGTGATGATGGGCGAGGCGGGGCAGGCTGGTCATGCCCGGCGATGTAGCGCGTCGGCGGCGGCATCGCCAGCGCGGGCCTGCGAGCGACGCAGTGCATTACAGTCATCGCGATTGTCGGTGAGACTTTCCCGCCGGTTCGGGCATTATGGTCGCATGTCAAAGGTTGAACGTGCCATCGCCATCCCGGTCCGCCGGTTCGTCGCCACCCCCCAGCTCATCCTCGGGCTATCGATCGCCGTTGCCGGCCTGTCGACGCTCGCGGGGAAGATGCTCGGGCTGGCCTGAGCCGGTCAGCGTCGTTCGGCGCACATCGTCCGCAGCGCCTGCCACTGGGCGGGCGTGAGCGCGGGCGTGTAGCGGGCCGTTTTCGACGCGCTCCCGGTGAACCGCGCCTCGCGTTCGCGCGAAAGCGGGTGCGATTCGAGATAGCCGAGCACGCGCTCCGCGCCGCCGGGCAGCGCCTCCTCATGCCCCAGTCGCGCGAAGAGCTGCGCAGTGGGTGCCGGCGAGATGTTCGCCGTCCGCAGCGTCTCGATCGCGAAATCGTCCGCCCGCGACTCGGCCTTGCGCGAGTAGCTCGCGCTCAGCAGCGCGCTGCTGTACGCACCGACATTGCCGTCGATACCGCCCAGCGCCATGCTCAGCCCGAACTGGCGGATCAGCGCCTCCAGCCCGTCGCGATGCGCGACATGGCCCAGCTCGTGTCCGAGCACGCCGGCCACCTCGTCGGGCGATTTCGCCTGCTGGATCAGCCCGTCGAACAGCACCACCTGCCCGCCGGGAAACGCCACCGCATTGACGACGGGCACGCGGACCACCCGGATCGTCACATCGTCGCCCGCGTCCAGGCGGGCGGTGAGTGCCTTCACCGCCGCATCGCCGGCGGGGGTCGAACAGGCATAGCTGCCGAAATTGCCGACGAGCAGCAATCCCATCTGCCGTTCGGTCGATCGTGGGATCAGGCTGGCGATGATCGCCGGCAGTTGCAGCACGGCGACCACGATAAGAACAGCGATGACCGCGAGGACGCCGACTGACTGCCAAAGGCCGAACCGGTCGATTGCGCGGCCATAGCGCACCGCCTTCGGCAGGCGTTCGGCGATGTTGGGCGCCGGCGCGTCGATGAAGCCGATCCGCCAGCCCGGTCGTCCGCGCAGCGAAAACCGGGCGTCGGGGCCGCTTGCGCTCTGCGGCAGCAGATCGGCAAAGGCATAGGGGCCCGGATCGACCGCCGGCCCATCGAGCGTGAAATGCCAGCCATCGGCGGTGACCGCGATCACCGCCTCATAGCGATCGCCGCTGCGCCCGTCATAATGCCAGACGCGCGACGCCGTCGTCACAGCGCGCCCATGTCGAACGCGTCGAATAGCCCTTCACCCTGGCCGGGCGCGCGGGTGGTCGACTGGGTGAAGGTCGCCAGGTCGAGCGTGCCATAGGCGCGCAGGTGGCGCACGAAGAACGACCAGTTGCGATAGCCGATGAAGATCGCGCCGATTCCCAGGGTGATGATGACCAGACCGATATTGCCGAGCATCAGCTTCACCCAGTCGCCCGTGCCGGCGGTGAATTCAAACTCGAGGTCGCCAAGCGACAGGCTTCCGACCACCTCCCGGAAATAGCCCGCATAATAATGCAGCGCGATCAGCCCGAACACGACGAAGAACAGGAGGTAGATCAGCACGACCGCCAGCGCGATCGCGCCCTGTGTGGGCGGCGCCTCTGCTGAGACGCTGCCCGTCAGGACCGCCATGAAGACCCCGCCGATCACCAGCACGATCGGGGCGAGATAATAAAGGAGGTAGCGTCCCATCAGCCCGCTGGCGCGCGCATCGCACTCAAACCGATAGGGGCCGAAGCTCATCGCGCGCCACCGCCGGTTCCACAGCGACACCATCGCCCAGGGGACCAGCAGGCCCAGCGCAAGCGCGCCGACGATGGTGCGCCACATGTGCGACAGACCATAGCGGAACCCCTGCGCGTCGCTGCCGCCGCGAATGCCGTGCCAGAAGGTACGGCTCAATCGATAGCGAAGCGCGCGGAACAGCGCGATGCCCACGAGATAGAATAGCGCCAGATACAGGCTGAGGCCGATCAGGCCCGCCGAGAGCACATGGCCGCGCGTGATCAGCGCTTGCATCAGCCATTGCAGCCCGGCGAGCGGGACGAACACGACGACCATCGCGATCAGATAGCCGATGAACAGCTCCAGCCCGGTGCCGGTCCATTCAAGCGTGTCGTCGATGAAGCGGGTGCGGCTCCACAGATAGCGGCGCTCACGCGTGCGTGCCCAGAAACTATAGATTCCAAGCGTCACCAGTGTCAGCAGCAGGTTGGTGAACGCGATCGGCGCGAACTCGCGCCAACTGCCCAGGAACGCGAATGCGCCGCGCTCCTCCGTCGTCGAATGCATCACTGTCTCCCCCCGGTCGGCCCTTTCTGTCACGGACCGGGGGGGGCGGGTCAAGCGATAACGGTTACAGCGCCGCGTTGAACGTGTCGCACTGGCGCGGGTCGCCGGTCTCCAGCCCCCGGCGGAGCCACGCCATGCGCTGTGCCGAGGTGCCGTGGGTGAAGCTGTCGGGCACGACGCTGCCCCGTGCCTCGCGCTGGAGCGTGTCGTCGCCGATCGCATTGGCCGCGGTCATGCCTTCCTCGACATCGCCGGGCTCCAGCCGGTCGCGGTTGCGCGCCGCCCAGACGCCGGCATAGCAATCGGCCTGGAGTTCGAGCCGCACCGAAAGCTGGTTGCCTTCGGTCTTCGACGCGCGTGCCTGTGCCTGCGACACTTGCTGGGAGGTGCCGAGCAGATCCTGGACGTGATGGCCCATTTCGTGCGCGATCACATAATCGCGGGCGAAATCGCCCTTGGCGCCGAACCGGTTCTGAAGCTCATCGAAAAAGGCGGTGTCGATATACACGCCGTCATCGCTCGGGCAGTAGAACGGGCCGACCGCCGAGGTGGCGGCGCCGCAACCGGTCTGCGCGCCGCCCTGGAAGAAGTTGATCGTCGCCGGGCGATAATCATTGCGGCCGAGCTCGCGGAAGATCGCCGCCCAGGTATCGTCGGTGCTGGTCATCACCCGGCACGCCTCAAGCCGGCGCTCGTTGACGCGACAGACGCTCGCGCCCGACTGGCCGACGGTGGAGGATTGGCCGGCGCCGCTCTGGCCGCCGCTCGATCCCAGCATCCCGCCACCGCCGCCCATCGCGAAGATCACCAGCGCGACGATGCCGATCAGCGCGATGCCGCCGCAACCCATGCCGCGCCCGAGAAACAGCGGCAGCAGGCCGAGCAGCGGAAAGCCGCCGCCACCGCCGCCGGAGCCCAGGTCCCTCGCATGGTCGGTCGGGTCAAGATCGTCGAGCCGCATGGCGATTCCCCCAAAAAGATGCGCATCCGCGCCTTCGCTTCGTCGCACAATGCGCGAAAGCGCGCTGCGTTGCACCGGACTGCATCTTCGATCGCCAAGGTTGATGTTGCTCCGCAGCGAACGATGCGCCACACCGCACGGCATGGCCGATGTCGAGTCTCGCGTACGCCGCCGTTCCCCACCGGGGATGCCCCTGCCGGAATGTGTCGCGCTGGTGCTTCAGGGCGGCGGGGCGCTGGGAAGTTTCCAGGCCGGTGTCGTCGAGGAGCTGGACGCGATCGGCGTCGAGATCGACTGGGTCGCCGGCATCTCGATCGGTGCGATCAACGCCGCACTGTTCGCGGGCAACCCGCCCGAGCGCCGGCTGGAGGCTTTTCGCGCCTTCTGGGAAGGCATCACCGGCGCGCTGGGCGATTTCTCGATTCCGCTGAACGATCGGATGCGAGAGTTCGCGCATGAATGGGCCGCGGCGATGGTGATGATCGGCGGCGTGCCCGGCTTTTTCCGGCCGCGACCGCTGGCGCCGGGCTTTGCCGTGCCGGGCAGCGCCGGGGCGCTCAGCTTCTACGACACGGCACCGCTGGTCGAAACGCTCAACCGGCTGGTCGACTGGGATCTGCTGAACGACGGGCCGGTGCGGCTTTCGGTGGGGGCGGTGGACATCGAAAGCGGCAATTTCCGCTATTTCGACACGCGCGACGATCGGATCGACGCCCGCCACATCATGGCGTCCGGCGCATTGCCCCCGGGGCTTCCGCCGGTGGAGATCGACGGGCGATTCTATTGGGACGGCGGCCTAGTGTCGAACACGCCGCTCACCCATGTGCTCGACCGGCAGGAGGCCGGCACGCTGATCTTCCAGGTCGATCTGTTCCCCGCCGCCGGCACCATGCCGCGCACGATCATGGACGTGATGGCGCGCGAAAAGGAAATCCGCTATTCCAGCCGGACGCGTGCGATCTCGGACGAACGGATGCGACTGCGCACCGCGCGCGAGACGGTCCGGCGCCTGCTCGACAAGCTGCCCGCCGATCTCGCCGACGATCCCGATGTCGAGGCGGTGCGGGCGCTGGTGACCGAATATCCGGTCAGCCTGGTGCAGTTGATTTATCGCGCCAATGCCTGGGAAGGCGGCGCGCGTGACTTCGAATTTTCTGCTCGGACGATGCGCGAACACTGGCAGGCAGGCCGTTCTGCGGTTGCCGAAACCATGGCCAATGCCCAGATCGTCGCCCGCGATATCCTCGATGGCCGCACCGCCGCCTTCGACCTCACCAAGCGCTAGTTGGAAGGATTGATCTGATGTTCCTGAAGGGTAAGTCCGCGCTGATCACCGGTTCGACCTCGGGCATCGGGCTCGCCTATGCCAAGGCGTTGGCGGGCGAGGGCGCGAGCGTGATGATCAACGGCTTCGGCGATGCCGACGCGATCGAGCGCGAGCGCGCGGCACTGGCGGAAACCAGCGGCGCAAGCGCACTTTACGACGCGGCCGACATGACCAAGCCCGATGAGATCGCCGCGATGGTCGAGCGTTGCCACGCCGAACTCGGCGGGCCGGAAATCATCATCAACAACGCCGGCATCCAGCACGTCGCGCCGATCGAGGATTTCCCGATCGAGAAGTATAACGCGATCATCGCGATCAACATGTCGTCCGCCTGGCACATGATCCGTGCCGCGCTGCCGCACATGAAGCAGGCGAAATGGGGGCGCATCATCTCCACCGCCTCGGCGCACAGCCTGGTGGCGAGCCCGAACAAGACCGCGTACATCATGGCGAAGCACGCGATCGCGGGGCTTACCAAAACGGTTGCGCTGGAGGCCGCCACCTTCGGCATCACGGTCAACTGCATTTCGCCGGGCTATGTCTGGACGCCGCTGGTCGAAAACCAGATTCCCGATACGATGAAGACGCGCGGCATGACCCGCGAGCAGGTGATCAACGACGTGCTGCTCGATGCCCAGCCGACCAAGCAGTTCGTGCAGGCTGAGGAAGTGGCCGCGCTCGCGCTGTTCCTCTGCCGTGACGAAGCGGCGCAGATCACCGGCGCGAACTATTCGATTGACGGCGGCTGGACGGCTGCGTGACGGCCTTGTTCACGAGCAGGGCCCTGCGCGCATCGGCGGCGATGCTGGCGTCGGCCGCTGTCTGCGGCTGCAGCGTCTATCGCGAGGGCACGTCGACACAGATCGATACGAGCGCGGGCTGGCGCGCGCTGGCGACCGATCAGGATCGCCAGCGGCTGCGCAACTGGCGCACGGCCTGGGACGACGCGCTGCCGGCAGCGAAAGCTGCGGCGGGCGCGACGATCGCCGACGATCCGGCGCTGTTCGATCCCGATCGCGCGCTCGACGATCCGCTGCCGCCGCCCGGCACCTATCGCTGCCGGACGTCGAAACTGGGCGGCGGCGGCACCGCGGTTGCCGGCTTCGTCCGCTATGACTGGCAGCCCTGCACGGTGACGGCGAAGGACAACGGGCGGGGTTTCCAGGCGCAGATTGGCGTGCAGCGGCCCGACGGGTTTCTGTTCGCCGACTCGGCGGCCCGCGGCATTTTTTTGGGGACGCTCGTCGTCGGGGACGAGCGCGTGCCGATCCGCTACGGGCTCGACGATGCGCGCGACATGATCGGCTATGTCGAACGGATCGCTCCGCTGCGCTGGCGGCTCGTGCTGCCTTATCCGCAGTTCGAATCAAAGCTGGACGTGATCGAGATCGCCCCCGCCGTTTGACACCATGGCGTCCGCGGGGGAGAGTGCGGGCATGGCAATTCGGGGGACAAGATGGTTCGATTGCTGCTCCTGGCGGGGGCGTTGACGCTGGCCGCGCCCGCCCATGCTGCCGATCGGGTTCGCGAGGCGACGAACCGGGCGATGCCGCAGCTGATGGCGCTCTATCGCGATCTTCATGCCAATCCCGAACTCAGCCTGCACGAGGTCAAGACGGCCGCAAAGCTGGCGGACGCGGCGCGGGCGGCGGGCTTCGAGGTGACCGAGAAGGTCGGCGGCACCGGCGTCGTCGCGGTATTGCGCCACGGCAATGGCCCCGTGCTGCTGATCCGCGCCGATATGGACGGCCTGCCGGTGACCGAGGACACCGGGCTGCCCTATGCGTCGAAGGTTCGCGCGGTCACCGAGGAAGGGATCGAAAGCGGCGTGATGCACGCCTGCGGGCACGACACGCACATGGCGAGCTGGGTCGGCACGCTGCGCAACCTGGCGGCGATGAAGGACCGCTGGCACGGTACGCTGGTGATGATCGCCCAGCCGGCTGAAGAGCGCGGGCGGGGCGCGAAGGACATGCTCGATGACGGGCTGTTCACCCGCTTCCCGCGGCCGAACTACGCCATCGCCTTTCACGACAGCGCCAGCCAGCCCGCCGGCCAGATCGGCGTGACGCCGGGCTATGCGCTCGCCAATGTCGATTCGGTCGACATCGTCGTGAAGGGGGTGGGTGGCCACGGCGCCTATCCGCACACGACCAAGGACCCGATCGTGCTGGCGGCGCGGATCGTCACCGCGCTGCAGACGCTGGTCAGCCGCGAAATGGACCCGCTCCAGCCGGCCGTGGTGACGGTGGGGGCGATCCACGGCGGATCGAAGCACAATATCATCGGCAACGATGTGACGATGCTGCTGACGGTGCGGAGCTTCACGCCGGAGTCGCGCAAGCAGTTGCTGGACGGGATCGCCCGGATCGCGCGCGGCGAGGCGATCGCGGCCGGCGTGCCCGACGATCATATGCCTGTCGTCACCGTAAAGGACGAATATACGCCCTCGACCTTCAACACCCAGCCGCTGGCGGGCCGGCTCAAACAGGTCTTTGCCACGCGTTTCGGCGATGACCGGGTGGTCGAGACCAAGCCGGTGATGGGCGGCGAGGATTTCGGCCGCTTCTACCTTGCCGATCCGAACATCCAGAGCACGATCTTCTGGGTCGGCGGCGTGCCGAAAGACAAGTGGGAAGCCGCCAAGGCGGGGAACGCGACGCTGCCGTCGCTGCATTCGGCACAATGGGCGCCCGATGCCGAGGCGGTGATCGGCACCGCGACCGAGGCGATGACCGCCGCCGCGCTCGATATCCTCGGGCAATAGCCGCCGTCGCATTCGCCGGGCCCGCGGCGGGGCGTGTGCGTCCCGCCGGGGAACGGGTGGTCCCGCACCCCACGGGGACAAGTGGTTGCGCGGCAGGGCGCCCCGTGATAGCGCCCGCCGCTTGAAATGGGGCCATTCCGCGCCCCCTTAATTCAGGCTTTTCGGAAACCCATGTTCGCCACACCAGCATATGCACAGGCCGCAGGCGCGGGCGGCACCGCCGCCGGAATCGTTTCGATGCTGCCGCTCGTCCTTATCTTCGTCGTCTTCTATTTCCTGATGATCCGTCCGCAGCAGAAGCGGATGAAGGCGCTGCAGGATGCGGTCAAGGCCGTCAAGAAGGGCGACACCGTCATCACGGCGGGCGGCCTGGTCGGTAAGGTGATGCGGGTCGAGGATCATGAGGTCGAAATCGAACTCGGCCCGAACGTGAAGGTGCGTGCCGTCAAGTCGACGCTCGCCGAAGTGCGCCCGCTCGGCGCCAAGCCCGCGAACGACTGATGCTCGATTTCCCGCGCTGGAAGGTTTGGTCGATCGTCATCGGCCTTGCCGCGATGGTGCTGCTCGCCGTGCCGAGCCTGGTGCCAGAGAGCGTCCGCAACACTTGGCCGAGCTGGGTGCCCAAGCCCGCGGTCAATCTCGGCCTCGATCTTGCCGGCGGTTCGTATCTGCTGCTCGAAGGCGATACGAGCGATGTCCAGCAGACCAAGCTCGAGCAGATGCGCGAGCAGGTGCGCCTGGCGATGCGCCGCGACCCGCGTGTCGCGATCGGCGATATTTCGATCCAGGGCGGCAAGCTGAGCTTCATGGTGCGCGATCCCAGCCAGGTCGATGCCGCGCGCGAAAAGCTGCTGCCGATGACCAACGGCGTGGGCACCACCGGCCAGCGCGATTGGGAAATCTCGGTTCGCGATACCAGCGTGTTCGTGCTGACGCCCACCCAGGCGGGCCTGGCGCAGCAGATCGAAACCGCGATGGACGACGCGCGCGAAGTGGTCGACAAGCGCATCAACGCGCTCGGCACGCGTGAGCCGACCGTGATCCGCGAAGGCACCAACCGCATTGTCGTACAGGTGCCCGGCCTCCAGGATCCGAGCCAGCTCAAGGCGCTGCTCGGTAAGACGGCCAAGCTCGAATTCAAGCTGGTCGATACCAGCGTGACCCCGCAGCAGGTGGCCAGCGGCGACATTCCGGTCGGCTCGCAGCTGCTGCAATATGAAAACGGCGCGCCGATCGTGGTCAACCGCACCGCGATGATCACCGGCGACATGCTGGTCGATGCCAAGCAGAGCTACGATCCGCAGGGCCGGCCCGACGTGACGCTGCAGCTCGACGGCGCCGGTGCCAAGCGCTTTGCCCGGGTGACTCAGGAAAATACCGGCAAGCCGTTCGCGATCATCGTCGACAACAAGGTGATCTCAGCGCCGAACATCAACGAGCCGATCCTTGGCGGCAGTGCCTCGATCTCGGGCGGATTCACCGTCGAGAGCGCAAACGAACTCGCCATCGCGCTGCGTTCGGGCAAACTGCCGATCAACCTGAAGGTGATCCAGGAATCGACCGTCAGCCCCGAACTGGGCGCCGATTCGATCCGCGCCGGCGTCACCGCGTCGGTGATCGCGATCGTCGCGGTCGTGGTATTCATGGTGCTGACCTATGGCCGCTTCGGCGTCTATGCGAACATCGCCGTGACGCTCAACGTGCTGATCATCCTGGCGGTGATGGGCCTGCTCAGCGCGACGCTGACGCTGCCCGGCATCGCCGGCTTCGTGCTCACCATCGGTACCGCAGTCGACGCCAACGTGCTGATCAACGAGCGCATTCGCGAGGAACGCCGGCGCGGGCGCACGGTGATGCAGTCGGTCGAGCTCGGCTACAAGGAAGCGAGCCGCACCATCTTCGAAGCGAACGTGACGCATGCGATTGCGGGCTTCATCATGCTGGTGCTCGGTTCCGGCCCGATCCGCGGCTTCGCGGTGGTGCTGCTGATCGGTATCGCCAGCTCGGTCTTCACCGCCGTGGTGTTCACGCGCATGCTCGTCACGCTCTGGCTGCGCCGCAAGCGCCCGAGCGAGATCCACATTTAAAGGAAGCGCGGAACCATGCGGCTCCTAAAGATCGTCCCCGACAACACGAACATCAGCTTCGTCAAGGCGCGCTTCATCGCATTCGCGATCACCGCGCTGCTGACGATTGCCGCGATCGGCCTGGTCGCGGCGCGCGGGCTGAACCTCGGCGTCGATTTCGTCGGCGGTGTCTCGATCGAAGAGAAGTTCGTCTCCTCGCCGCCGCTCGACGAGCTGCGAGCGACGGTCAACGCCCTCGGCTTTGGTGAAACCGTCCTTCAGGAAATGGGCGGCAAGAATCTTGTCACCATCCGTCTGCCGGTGCCGGACTCTAGCGATCCGGGTGCGACCAACGCGATGGTGGAAAAGGTGGACGCGGCAGTGAAGGCCAAATTCCCCGGAGCGACCTTCTCTACCCAGTCCACCGTTTCGGGTAAGGTGTCCGGCGAGTTGGTTCGCAACGGCGTGATCGCCGTGCTGCTGGCGATCATCGGCATCGCGATCTTCTCATGGCTGCGCTACGAATGGCAGTTCGGCGTGTCGACTGCGGTCGCCATTTTGCACGACGTGCTTATGACGCTCGGCTTCTTCGCGCTGACCCGGTTGGTGTTCGATCTGAACATCGTCGCGGCGGTGCTGACGATCATCGGCTATTCGATCAACGACAAGATGGTGATCGACGATCGTATCCGCGAAAACATGCGGAAATACCGCAAGATGGGGATGAGCGAGCTGATCGACCTGTCGGTCAACGAAACGCTGCCGCGTACCGTGATGACCTCGCTGACCATCCTGCTGGCGCTCGGCTCGCTGCTGCTGTTCGGCGGCCATGTGCTGCGCGGCTTCACCGCAGCGATGATGCTGGGCATCGTGGTCGGCACCTATTCGTCGGTCTATGTATCGTCGTCGCTGCTCATCACGCTGGGGCTGAAGCCGGGCGTGAAGCCCGAAAAGGGCGATTCGATCGCGAACAACGCCGAGCGGGTGGGTCCGCGCGAGCGGCCGTAACGTGAAGATCGAACGGCGCAGCGCGGAAGGGCCGCTGATTTCCGGCTTTTCCGGCGGCGGCTTTCGTGTCGACGAGAATGTCTATCACGGGCTGATCATCACGCCGCA
This sequence comes from Sphingomonas sp. RS6, assembly GCF_054489705.1. NCBI lineage: Bacteria > Pseudomonadati > Pseudomonadota > Alphaproteobacteria > Sphingomonadales > Sphingomonadaceae > Sphingomonas > Sphingomonas sp. RS6. The sequence continues at coordinate 223,789 of NZ_JBTMWM010000001.1, read as the reverse complement.
GCGCGCGGATGGATGGTCGCCGCCGGGGGTGACGGAACTAACCGAGGCGGACCTGGCGCCTGCCTTTGCCATCGATCCGCAGCCGGAATTCCTGCTGCTTGGCACCGGCGCGACGCTGGTGCGGCCGCCGCTATCGCTGGTGAAGGCGCTGGAGGCGCGCGGCATCGGCATCGAGGCCATGGACAGTCGCGCGGCGGCGCGCGCCTGGGGCGTGCTTCGCGCCGAGCTGCGATGGGTGGCGGGCGCGCTTTACCCGCTGGGCTGAACCTCGGCCGCGAACAGCGCCGGCAGGATACGCTCCAGCCGCGCGAGCCCCGCGTCCCAGCGAGCCGGATCGACCGGCCGGGCAAGCCGCGCAAGCACGTCGTCGGCGGGGTCGGTCGGATCGAACGCGTCGTTGATCAGATATTGCGCGAACCACAGCTGGGCCTCTTCGGCGTCGGGCGTCCGGGCATTGCCTGCGGCGATATCGTCGAGAAACAGTGGCAGCTCAGCATAGGCGTTCAGCCAAGCGCCTGTCGCGAAGCGCGAGCGCCGCAGCATCGGGACCCCGAAAAACCCGGCCAGCGCAAACGTCTTCGAATCGCCCAGCAGCATGCCGTCGGCATGGCGGGCAGCGACGAGTGTGGCGGGCAACATGCCGATCGTCGGGGGCAGCAGCACTGCCCGGTCGCAGTCGTCGATCGCCTGGAGCAGCGGACCAGCGTCCAAATGGGCATCGTTGAGCGGATGGTTGGTCACCGCCAGCGTGAAGCGGTCGCCCAACTGCGCGGCGACTTCCGCGACCAGCGCCGCGTTGGGTTTGGTGCCCACCCGGTGCATGGCGAGGAAATTGTCTTCGGTCTCGCATTGGAGCGGCAGCAGCAGCATCGGGCGGTCGAGCGGTATGGCAAGGCGGGAAAACAGGGCTTCGCGCTCGCCCGGCGGCGGGACGAGCCGTTGCCGAAGTCGATCCCATGCTGGCGCGATCAGCGCGCGCAGGCGATCGCTCTGGTCGTACGAGAAGGGGGCGATCAGGCCGTAATCATGGGGCCGTTCGGCGAGCAGGATCCAGCGCGGCGGCGGCGCGAAGGGTTCGAACCGCCCCTCCATCAGCAACCGCATGGTGCCTGGGAACCGGGCGGCGGTTGCATGGTCTGCGGTGCGGCACAGCACCACGTCCGGCGCGATGCTGCGGACGAAGTCGATCAGCCCTTCGGCATCATCGGGCACGGTCCGCATGCTGGGATGGTCGGGTCCGTCCATGATGTACCAGCGCACCTCCGCCAGGTCCGTGCAGCGCGCCAGTTCCTCTGGCCCCAGCCCGGTGCCGCACCAAGGAACCGGCGCGAGGACATGCACCTCATGGGCAGCGGCCAGCCGGCGGATCAGCGGCTCGACGATGTTTACGAACCACCAGTTCGTCACCATCGGCAGATAGAACAGCACCCGCTGCGGTCGGTCTAGGGAATGGGGCAAGCGAGGCTCCGGGCGACGATGGTCCTTCCCGGATTATAGGACACGGTGAGGGGCGCGCGCGGCGGTGCGGCAGCTTTTGCCCCGCACCGCGCGGCGATCACCCCTGCTTCGCCTGATACCTCGCCCGGAAGTCGTTCGCGAACGCCGTCAGCCGCTGCTCCTCGATCGCCGCGCGCAGATCGGCCATCAGCGTCTGGTAGAACCAGAGATTGTGCTCGGTCATCAGCATCGCGCCCAGGATCTCGCCGGCGCGGACGAGGTGGTGGATATAGGCGCGGCTCCAGGTGCCGCAGACCGGGCAGGGGCAGGCGGGATCGAGCGGCCCCTGATCCTCGGCGAAGCGGGCGTTGCGGACGTTGATCGGGCCGCTGCGCGTGAACGCCTGGCCGGTGCGGCCCGAGCGGGTGGGCAGCACGCAATCGAACATGTCGATGCCGCGCTCTACCGCGCCGACGATGTCGTCGGGCTTGCCGACGCCCATCAGGTAGCGTGGCTTGGTCGCGTCGAGCTGGCCGGGGGCATAGTCGAGCACGCCGAACATCGCCTCCTGGCCCTCGCCCACCGCAAGGCCGCCGACCGCATAGCCGTCGAAGCCGATGTCCTTGAGCGCATCGGCGCTGGCCTTGCGCAGCCCCTCGTCGAGCGCGCCCTGCTGGATGCCGAACAGGGCGGCGCGGGCGGCATGCTCCTCGCCCGAATCGAAGCCCGCGCGGCTGCGCCTGGCCCAGCGCATCGAGCGCTCCATCGCCCTGGCCTGCACGTCGCGGGTGGAAGTGGTCGGCACGAGCTCGTCGAACGCCATGACGATGTCGGAGCCGAGCAGCCGCTGGATCTCCATCGAGCGCTCGGGGCTCATCATGTGGCGCGAGCCGTCGAGGTGCGAGGCGAAGGCGACGCCTTCCTCGCTGCGCTTGGTCAGCTCGGACAGGCTCATCACCTGATAGCCGCCCGAATCGGTGAGGATCGGGCGGTCCCAGCCCATGAACTTGTGCAGGCCGCCCAGCCGCGCGACACGCTCGGCGGTGGGGCGCAGCATCAGGTGATAGGTGTTGCCGAGCAGGATGTCGGCGCCCGACGCGCGTACGTCCTGCGGCTTGACCGCCTTGACGGTGGCGGCGGTGCCGACCGGCATGAAGGCGGGGGTGCGGATCTCGCCGCGCTGCATCGCGATGGTGCCGCGACGCGCCTTGCCGTCGGTGGCGTGGATGGTGAACTGGAAACGGGGCATGGCGCGCTATTGGCGTGTTTGACGGGGGAAGCCAAGGGAGAGGACGGCGCGATGAAGGAGGATAGGGTGCGGATGGCGAACCTGTTGGCGGCACTGCCCGATGCGCGGGAGGGGGAGGTCTTCACCGATCTGCTCGCCCGGCCGGGCGTGCGGATCGAGCGCATCGTGTCGCACGGGCAGGCCACGCCCGAGCAAAGGCCGATGGTGCAGGGCTGGGACGAGTGGGTGGTGCTACTCGAAGGCGCGGCGGGCATCCGTATCGGGGACGGTGCCGAGGTGCGGCTAGTTCCCGGCGATCACCTGCTGATCGCCGCAGGACAGAAACATTGGGTGACATGGACCGCGTCCGACCGCCCAAGCGTTTGGTTGGCCGTGCATATCGACAGCTAGGAGCAGGATCATGGCCGACCCCCTCAACCCCGGCGACGAAGCTGCGCCCGGCACGCCGGGCAGCGGCGAGGATATCTGCTGTGGCGGCTCCGGCCGGATCGATGGCGGCGAATGTCCGGTCTGTGGCGGCACGGGCAAGGTGATCGAAGGGATTGGCGGGGGATGAGCCGAACGCCTGACGGCGCAGGGCAAGCGCCAGGCGTTGCCCTTCGATGGAGCCGGCGCCCGTTTCCCGCCGGCGTCAGGGCAGCAACAGCCCCGCCAGTGCCGCCGACATCAGGTTGGCAAGGCTGCCCGCCACCAGCGCCTTGATGCCCAGCCGGGCGATCACCGGGCGCTGATTTGGCGCCAGGCTGCCGGTTGCCGCCATCTGGATCGCGATCGAGCTGAAATTGGCGAAGCCGCACAGCGCGAAGGTGATGATCGCCTTGCTGCGCGGCGCGAGATCGGCGGTATTGCCCAGATCGATGAACGCGACGAATTCGTTGAGCACCACCTTGGTGCCAAACAGCCCGCCCGCGCTCAGCGCCTCATGCCAGGGGATGCCGAGCAGATACATGACGGGCGCAAAAATGGCGCCGATGATCGACTGGAAGCTGAGCCCCGGATAGCCCACCCAGCTGCCGGCGGCGCCCAGCAGGCCGTTCGCCAGCGCGACCAGCGCGACGAAGGCGAGCACCATCGCGCCGACCGCCACCGCGATCTTGACGCCGGTCGACGCGCCGGTCGCGGCGGCCATGATGATGTTCGCGGCGCGCTCCTCCTCGATATCGGCTTCGGCAACGCGAATCGCCTCGGCCTCGTCGGCGATGGCGTCGTCGCTTGCTACGGGGCCGACATCGGGCATCATGATCTTGGCCATCAGCAGCCCGCCCGGCGCCGCCATGAACGAGGCGGCGAGCAGATAGGGCAACGATGCCGGGCCGAGCAGGCTGGCATAGGCCGCCAGGATGGTGCCGGCGATGCCTGCCATGCCGACGCTCATCACCGCGAACAGCTGCGACGGGGTGAGTCGCGCCAGATAGGGGCGGATCACCAGCGGCGATTCGCTCTGGCCGACGAAGATGTTGGCCGCCGCGCACAGCGACTCGACCTTGCTGACGCCGGTGACCTTTTCGATCGCGCCGCCGATCCAGCGGACGACGAATTGCATGATCCCGAGATGGTACAGAATCGAGACGAGCGCGGCGAAGAAGATGATCACCGGCAGCGCGGCGATCGCGAAACTCTGTCCGCCCAGCTCGGGCTTGGCGAGATTGCCGAACAGAAAGCTGGTGCCCGCGCTGGCATAGCCGAGCAGCGCGGAAACGCCGCTGGCCATGGTGTGCAGCCCCGCCTGGCCCCAGCTCGTCCGCAGAACCAGCAACGCAGTGCCCGCCTGGAGCGCGAAGGCGGCCCCGACCACGCGGAGGCGTATCGCACGGCGATCGCTGGATAGCAGGAAGGCAATGCCCAATATCGCCAGCACCCCGAAGATGCCGATCGGGAAGTGAGTCATTCTAAAGTCGCAGGTCCCAAGCGCTACCGGAATCACGGCCAGCAAACCTGCCGACCATACACGCCGCGACGCATCTTGCCAGTGGGTAGCTGGGAAAGCGTGGCGAGCCGCTCCACACTTTCCCGGCGCGCGCTTTGGCGCTAGCAACCGCCGATGGACACCCGGCCCGCGATTCCGCGCTCGCTCTTCTTCCTCTCGATCTTCTATGGCGGCATGGTCTGCATCGCCGGCGTGCTCGGCAACAAGCAGGTCGCGCTCGGCCCGATCAGCCAGATCGGCACGCTGGTTGGCGTCGGCCCGCTCGCGGTGGAGGCGGGGATCTTCGCTTTCCTGTTGCTGGTGGCGGTATCGAGCGCGGTGGCGGAATTGCTCGGGACCGATGTCGCGCGCAAGCTGGTGCTGTTCGGTTTCGCGCCGCTGGTCACGTCCGTGGTGCTCGCGCTGGTGGTGCTCGCGCTGCCGGCGTCGCCCAGCATGGAGCCGGATCGATTGCAGGCGTTCGAACTGATGATGTCGGGCACGCCGCGAATCTGGCTGGGCGGGATCATCGCCTATGGCATCTCGCAAATCCTGAACGTCACCATCTTCTCGGCGCTGAAGGGCGGCGCGGGTGGCGGCGGTATGCTGTGGCTGCGATCGGCGATCGCCAGTGCGCTCAGCCAGATCACCGATACGCTGATTTTCGTTACCGTGGCCTTTTACGGCGTCTTCCCGATCGGGCAACTGCTGGTCGGCCAGATGCTCACCAAGGTCGTGCTCTCGCTGATCCTCGTGCCGCCGCTGATCTATTTCTTCGTGTGGGTGGGGCGCACGCTTGATGGACGTCGCGCCTGAGCGGCTCTAAAGGGCCGGCCATGACCAACCACGCTCCCGATCCCGCACTGCTCGCCAAGGCCGAGACGCTGACCGAGGCGCTGCCCTATCTGCAGCGTTATGCCGGCGCCACCTTTGTCGTGAAATATGGCGGCCACGCGATGGGCGATCCCGAGCTCGCGCGCGACTTTGCCGAGGATGTCGTGCTGCTGAAGGCCGTCGGCATCAACCCGATCGTCGTGCATGGCGGCGGCCCGCAGATCGGCCGGATGCTCAAGCGGCTCGGTGTCGAATCGACCTTCGTCGGTGGCCTGCGCGTCACCGACAAGCCGACCGCCGAGATCGCCGAAATGGTGCTGGCGGGATCGATCAACAAGGAAATCGTCGCCTGGATCAGCGCCGCGGGCGGCAAGGCCGTCGGCATTTCGGGGAAGGATGCAGGGCTGGTCCGCGCCGAAAAGGTCCAGCGCAGCGAACCCGATCCGTTGCAGGGCATCGAGCGGCATGTCGATCTGGGCTTTGTCGGCGAGCCGGTCTCGGTCGACATCGCGATTCTCAAGTCGCTCGCCGCATCGGGCTTCATTCCGGTCGTCGCGCCGATCGCGCTGGGGGCGGACGGGCACACGTACAACATCAATGCCGACACCATGGCCGGGGCGATTGCCGGCGCGTGCGGTGCCAAGCGCTTCTTCCTGCTGACCGACGTGCCCGGTGTGCTGAGCAAATCGGGCGACCTGCTGACCGATCTCGACGCGGCGCGCGTCGCGGCGCTCAAGGCCGACGGCACGATCTCCGGTGGCATGATCCCCAAGGTCGAGACGTGCGTCAACGCGGTCGCCGCCGGCGTCGACGCGGCGGTGATCCTCGACGGGCGCATCCCGCACGGCATGCTGCTCGAAATCTTTACCCGCCAGGGGGTAGGCACGCTGGTCCATAGCTGAACTTGTTCGGCAGCCGCCCTTTGCTGTAATCCTGACGATATCGTGTCGCGGAGAGAAGTTTGACCCAGTCCATCCTGATGCTGCTGCAGATCGTGCAGGTGCTCCTCACCATCGTCTGGTGGATCATCGTGATCCAGGCGATCCTGTCGTGGCTGATCGCGTTCAACGTCATCAACACGCACAATGATCTCGTCCGTTCGGTATGGTATGCGCTCCAGCGGATCACCGAGCCGCTGTATCGCCCAATCCGGCGCATCCTTCCCGATTTCGGTGCGCTCGACATTTCGCCGCTGGTCGTGCTGCTGATCCTCTACATCCTCCAGACGATCGTGGTGCCGAACATCGCGATGCAGGTGGCGAGCGCCGGCTACTGAGGCGCCAATGCCGGCGTGGCGGCGAACCGATCGCGGGATCGACATCGCGGTGCGGGTGACGCCGCGGTCGTCGAGGGAAATGCTCGCGGCGGGCACCGACGACCATTTCCTCGCCCGCCTTACCGCGCCGCCGGTCGAAGGCGCCGCCAACGCCGCGCTGGTGCCGCTGGTTGCCAAGGTATTCGGCGTGCCCAAGCGCGACGTGACGCTGATTGCCGGTGAAACGGCGCGGCTGAAACGGCTTTCGCTCAACGGAAACGCTACGGCGCTGGAACAGATCGCCCGCAGCCTCTATGGCGAGCGGCATGACGGCTGAAATCATCGACGGCAAGGCGTTCGCCGCGGGCCTGCGCGCCCGCATCGCGGACATGGTTCCTGCATTTGAAGCGGCGGCGGGGCGCGTGCCCGGCCTGGCCGTGGTGCTGGTGGGCGAGGATCCGGCATCGGCGGTCTATGTGCGATCGAAGGGCAAGCAGACCCGCGAGGCGGGGATGGCGAGCTTTGAGCATCGCCTGCCCGCCGATACGACGCAGGACGACCTGCTCGCCCTGGTGGAACAGCTGAATGCGGATGCGTCGGTGGACGGCATCCTGGTCCAGCTGCCGCTGCCCAGGCATATCGACGAACTCGCCGTGCTGCTGCGGATCAGCCCGGACAAGGATGTCGACGGATTCCACCCGGTCAATGCCGGGCGGCTCGCCACCGGGCTCGACGGCTTCGTGCCCTGCACGCCGCTCGGCTGCCTGATGCTGCTAAAGGACCAGCTCGGCGATCTTTCCGGCCTGAATGCGGTGGTGATCGGCCGTTCCAACATCGTCGGCAAGCCGATGGCGGCGCTGCTGACCAAGGCGAGCGCGACGGTGACGGTGGCGCATTCGCGTACCCGCAACCTGCCGCATCACCTGAAGCATGCCGATATCGTCGTCGCGGCGGTGGGCATCCCGCACTTCGTCAAGGGCGAATGGCTGAAGCCGGGGGCGACGGTGATCGACGTCGGCATCAACCGCACCGAGGACGGGCTGGTCGGCGACGTCGATTTCGAAGGCGCGGCGAGCGTGGCGGGGGCGATCACACCTGTACCCGGTGGCGTCGGGCCGATGACCATCGCTTGCCTGCTGCGCAACACCCTGGTCGCCGCGCACCGCAATGCCGGCGTGCCGATCGAGGCGGACGCGATTTGATCGAGCTGTTCGTCTCGTCGTTCATCACCTTCTTCGTGGTGATCGACCCGCCGGGCTGTGCGCCGATCTTCGCCGGGCTCACATCGGGCACCAGCGCGGCGCACAGGCGGGTGATGGCGACGCGCGCCGTGTTCGTCGCGGCGATCATCCTGCTGGGCTTCGCGCTGTTCGGCGAGGCGCTGCTCCATGCGCTGGGCATCAGCCTCAATGCGTTTCGGATCGCCGGGGGCATCATGCTGTTCCTGATCGCGCTGGAGATGGTGTTCGAAAAGCGGACCGAGCGGCGCGAGGACCGGGCGGAGAAGGTGAAGGCCGAGGACGCGGCCGACATCTCGATCTTTCCGATGGCGATGCCGATGCTCGCCGGCCCCGGCTCGATCGCGTCGATCATGCTGCTGATGTCGCAGACCGACGGGATCGAAGCGAAGGCGACGATCCTGGCGGCGATGCTGGCCATCCTGCTGCTGTCGCTGGTGGCGCTGCTCGCCGCCGGGCCGATCATGCGGATCGTTGGTGCCAAGATCGAGGCGGTGGTCTCTCGGTTGCTGGGCGTTCTCCTCGGCGCGTTGGCGGTGCAGTTCGTGATCGACGGAATCAGGGCCGCTTTGGGCGCGGCCTGACCGGATCGGCGTAACGGATCTTCCACAGGCGATAGGGCGAATTGGCCGGCAGCGTGACCGGCTCCAGCCAGTCGGGCACCTTGCCCTTGGCAAGCTGCGCATAAAAGCCGACCGGATTGCGCGCCCGGTACACCGTCGTCTCCGACATGTTCGGGCAGATCAGCAGATAGCCCGCCTTGTGCCGCGCGGCGATGGCCCGAAACGCGCTCGCCGGGCCCGTAAAGGCATGGTGGACGTCGAGGATCGCCTGGCCGTTGCGATGATAGGGCCCGGCCACGGCATTGTGGTGGGTGACGACGATCAGCCGCGGCCCCAGATCGACATGGCTGAACAGCGTCGCCGGCGGGATGACGTTGAGCGTGCGCAGCTGCGAGGTGCGGTTGCACGCCAGATTCGCCTGACGGACGATATTGACCGCAGCCTTGCCCTTGCTCTTGTTGCTCCACGGCATCGGCACGCCGCTGGCGATCACCGCGACCACCGCCGCTGCGAGCAGCGCCACGCCGATCCGCAGCCAGAGCGGCCCGCGCAGCAGGAGCAGCGGCACCAGCAGCCAGATCAGCGCGGTGATCCCCGGCACCGCGAGCAGCTGCGCACCCGGCCCGGCGCGCAGTTGCCAGAGCAGCATCAGCGCGGCGAAGAGCGTGAACAGCGTCACCGCCGCCCAGCCCACCGCCCGGTCGCTGCGCCGCGCCCGCCAGGCGGCGATGGCGGCGCCGATCACCCCGAGTACCGAGACGATCGCGATCGGCAGGGCGGTGTCGAGCGGGTGGCGATAGATCGGCCGCGCCTCGCGGACATTGGCCAGCCAGGTGGTGTAGAGTTCGTCCGACACCTGTTCGGGCCGGCCGAGGCATTGCGGGAAGAAATGGACGAAGCCGGCGACGATCGCCGCGCCGGCCAGCGCCGCGAGCGCCAGCCGTACCCAGCGCCGCGCCGGGCTGACGAGCGCAAGCGCCACCAGCAGCGCGCCCGCCGCCACCATCACGCTGAGCCACACCGGCGTCAGCGCATCGCAGCGCATCGCCTGATTGGCGTACGACGCAAAGGCCGCGAAGCCGACCGCCGACCCGCCGCCGAGCGTCGCGCCGTACACCAGCAGTCGCCGGGCATCGGCGGCATCCCACACCCAGCGTAGCGCGATGATCGCCCCCGCCATCGCGCAGAAGGGCAGCATTTCGAGGCCGATGTTGAGCGAGAAGGCGCTCGCCAGCCCCACCACCGCGCCGCCGCGCACGCCGCGACGATCGGCAAGACCCGCCACCGTCACCGCCAGCGCCGCGAGCTGCCAACCATGATGATCGATCCGCATCGGCGCGAACATCGGCAGCGTCGACGAGCAGGTGAACACGAGCAGCGCCAGGGCGATCGGCCAGGCGAGCGGCGCCACCAGCCGACGGACGGCCAGCGACAATGCGACCATCGTGATCGACAGCGGCAGCAGCGGCGCGAGACCGCATGCCCATTTCTCCGCCGTCGCCATGCCGACGAACGGCTTGAGCAACAGGATCAGCCCGGCGATCGGCAGATCGACGATCCGCGACCAGTGAATGTCGAATCCGCCCAGCGCCGGATCCATCCGATACTGGCGCAGATCGTACCAGCCCTGGCCGGCGAGCAGGGCACGCACCTGCATCAGCCGCATGTTATCGTCGGTGTCACCAAGCGACAGCCAGTAGATATTGCCCTGGCGCTGGACGAGGAACCAGATCGTCACGCATAGCCAGACGACCAGCGTCCAGCCGAGCCAGTTGCGGTCGAGTTCGTCGTGCAGCTGCCGGCTGACCAGAATCTTTCGCGTCAAAATCGCTTTCCTCGGATGCTGGCGCGCATTAGGGCGAGCGATGGTGCAAGGGCAAGCGACAGTGACGGCGGTAATCCAGAGAGTTGAAGCATTGCGGGCCAGCGGCGTGCTGGGCCAGCTGATACGATTCGTGATCGTCGGCGGGCTTTCGACGGTCGTCTATGCCGCGGTCTATTGGCCGCTCGCCACCTATGCGATCCATCCGGTGCTGGCATCGGTTGCGGGTTTCCTCGTCGCGGTGGTGTTCGGTTACGTGTTTCACAGCCGGTGGAGCTTCAAGGGCCATTCGGCCGAGCAGGGCCCCGGCACCCAGGCAAAATTCTTCGCGGTACAATCGACCGGCATGCTGATGAACGCCGCCTTCACCTGGGCGCTCACCGGCGGGCTGGTGCAGGGCGAGACCTGGTGGCCGCTCGTTCCCGTCGTGCTGGTGACGCCGCTCGTCACCTTCGCGCTCAACCGCCTGCTGGTGTTCGCCTGATGGACCGCATCGTCTACGACCGGATGGCGGCGCATGATTCCACGCACTGGTGGTACCGCGCACGCCGCGAGATCCTGTCCGACTATCTGGCGCGCTATGGCAAGGTCCCCGCGGGCGCCTGCATCCTCGAGATCGGTTGCGGCACCGGCCATAATCTGCCGATGCTGGCGCAGTTCGGCGACGTCGATGCGATCGAGATCGATCCCGCCGCCGCCGCCATCGCCAGCGAACGGCTGGGCAAGCCGGTCGGCGCATCGCCGCTGCCCGAACTGACCGGCGTCGAGCCCGGCAGTTACGACCTGATCGCGGTGCTCGACGTGGTCGAGCATATCGACGACGACGTCGCCGCGCTGAAGGCGATGGCGCGGGCGCTGAAGCCGGGCGGCAAGATCCTGATCACCGTGCCCGCGCATCAATGGATGTGGAGCGCGCACGACGTGGTGAACCACCACAAACGGCGCTATTCCAAGGGCACGCTGGTTTCGGCGCTGGAGCGCGCGGGGCTGCGCTGGTCGCGGCTGCGCTGGTTCAATTCGCTGCTGTTCCCGGCGGCCGTCGCGGCGCGGATCGCCGGCAAGCTGACTGGCAAGGACGACAGCGACGATTCGCCGCCGCCGAAGCTGCTCAACCGCGCGTTCGAGGCGATCTTCGGGCTGGAGCGGCATTTGCTGGGGCGGGTGCCGATGCCGCCGGGCCTTTCGATCATCGTGCTGGCCGAACCGCAGGGCTGACCAGCAGCGAGCGGGCGCGCCGGTTTCGCAACGTCGCCAAAGTTGCCAAAGTTCACACTCTACGCGCATGAAGCGAACGCCCTCCGTCGTGCGGTTTCAGCGACCGGGTGCCGCTGATCGTCACGAGCGGACGAGACGATCGATTATCCTACTTTGCAAGGATCGGCCGGACGCCGGGCAATCGCTTATCCTCACAATACGTCGTCATCCCCGCGAAGGCGGGGATTCATCGGCGTGGATGCCGAGGCTCTTTCCCCCAGCGCTCAGGGCAATGGATTCCCGCCTTCGCGGGAATGACGATGGATGTTTGAAGCCGCAGACCATCGTCTTCATATGCGATCGCCCTGCGGCCCGACGGGGGGCAGGGCGATCGCCACACGGCGCGGTGGGCGCGCCGCAATCAGCCTTCGTCGACGACGGGGGCCTGGGGCGAGACGCCGACCGGGCGGGCATCCTCGAAGCGATAGCCGAGCGCGGCATGGCCCTGCACCGGGCCGGCGACATCGGCGATCAGATAGAGCGGGCGGCGCTTCGATTCGACATAGAGCCGGCCGAGATATTCGCCGATCATGCCGAGCACGAACATCTGCACCGCGCCGATCACCACCACGACGAGCATCGTCGAGGTCCAGCCCTGAATCGCGCTGCCGAGCAGCCAGGCGACGAGGATATAGACGATCAGCAGCAGCGACGCGGCGGTGAGCAGCAGGCCGACATGGCTGGCGAAGCGCAGCGGCGCGGTGGAGAAGCCGGTGATCGCATCGAGCGCGAAGCGGATCATCTTGCCGAGCGGATATTTGGTTTCGCCGGCATGGCGTTCGTGGCGATCATAGACGAACGGCACCTGACGGAAGCCGATCCAGGCGACCATGCCGCGGATGAAGCGCGCCTGTTCGGGCAGCGACAGCAGCGCATCGAGCGCGCGCCGGCTCATCAGGCGGAAATCGCCGGTATCGAGCGGGATCGGCGTATCGGTGATGCGATCGAGCATGCGATAGAAGATCGCCGCCGTCGCCTTTTTGAACAGGCTTTCGCCCTCGCGCTTGCGACGCACGGCATAGACGACGTCCGCCTCCTGTGCCGCCATCGTCGCGCGCATCTCGCTCAGCAGCTCGGGGGGATCCTGAAGATCGGCATCGATAATGAGGATTTGTTCGCCCGCACACAGATCGAGCCCGGCGGTGAGCGCCAGCTGATGGCCGTGGTTGCGCGAGAGATTGATCGCGACAAGATGCGGGTCGGCGGCCGAAAGCCGCTGCATCACTTCCCAGCTGCGGTCGCGCGAGCCATCGTTGATGAACACGATCTCGTAATCCTGCCCGACCGCCGCCTGCGCGGCGGCGCTGACGCGGGCGTGGAGCGCGTCCAGACACGCTTCCTCGTTATAGCAGGGGACGACGATCGAGAGTTGCGGGCGATTCATGGGCGGGCTCTGTAGCGAGGCGCCGGGGCGCCGTCACGAGGAAGGTTGCAACGGCCGCGTGCCGCAGCGCGACAGGCGCGCTGGTGAGGTTGCCTCAGACGCGCTCCGCCGAACTGACCGCATCGGCGGCGCGCAACCCGGCGAGCAGCTTCATCAGATGCGCGGCGTTGCGGACCTCCAGCACGATCGTGTTGGTGTGGAAGGTGGTGTCGCGATTGTCGAGCCGCAGGCCGAGGATGTTCGCCTTGTACTGGCCGATCAGCGTCGCCACGATGCCGAGCGCGCCTGGTTCGTTCTTGAGCGTGACGTTGATTTCGGCGGTGCCGCCTTCGGCACGATCGCCCCAGGTGAGATCGACCCAGTCCTGATCCTCGGTATCGGCGAGGCTGGGGCAATCGATGCGGTGGACCTCGATCGGTTCGCCCGGCCGGCGCACGCCGACGATCCGGTCGCCGGGGACCGGGCGGCAATCCTCCGAAAAGCGGAAGGCCATGCCGGGGGTGAGCCCCTTGAGTTCGATCGCATGGCTTTGCGATGGCATGTCGTGATCGTCGCCGGTCGCCGATCCCGGCATCAGCGCCTCCATCACCTGCCGATCGGTGAGCTTGCGATGGGCGATCGCCTCCATCAGCGTCTCCTCGTCGGGCAGCATCAGCCGCTTGAGCGCATCGGCGAGCGCGCCTTCGCCAGGCTGGACCGGCAGCCGGGTGACGATTTCGTCATAGAGCTTGGTGCCGAGCCGGATCGTCTCGTCGCGCTCCTTGTGGCGGATATGGCGGCGGATCGAAGCGCGCGCCTTGCCGGTGATCGCGAAATTGAGCCAGTTGGGCTGCGGCTCCTGCGCCTTGGAGCGGAGGATCTGGACCTGATCGCCCTGTTCGATCTCGGTGCGCAGCGGCACCACCTTGCCGTTGATCTTTGCGCCGACCGCCTGGTCGCCGAGATCCGTGTGGACGGCATAGGCGAAGTCGATCGGCGTCGCGCCCTTGGGCAGCTGGATCAGCTCGCCCTTGGGAGTGAAGGCGAAGATGCGATCCTGATACATCGCCATGCGGGTGTGTTCGAGCAGCTCCTCGGGGCTCTCGGCATGTTCGAGGATTTCGATCAGGTCGCGAATCCAGCTGACCTGCGTGTCCGGCCGGACCGCGCTCTGCTTGTAGGCCCAGTGCGCGGCGAGGCCGAATTCGGCCTGGGCGTGCATGTCGCGCGTGCGGATCTGGATTTCGACGCGCGTATCGGCGGCGTGGATGATCGTGGTGTGGAGCGAGCGATAGCCGTTGCGCTTCGGCGTCGAGATGTAATCCTTGAACCGGCCGGGCACCATCGGCCAGCGGCGGTGGATCACGCCGAGCGCGCGATAGCATTCCTCCTCGGTCTCGACGATCGCGCGGAACGCCATGATGTCCGAAAGCTGTTCGAGACTGACATGGCGCTCGGCCATCTTCTTCCAGATCGAATAGGGGTGCTTCTCGCGCCCGCTGACCTCCGCCTCGATCCCGCCGCGGCCGAGCAGCAGCTTGAGTCCCGAGGCGATCTTGGCGACGCGATCCTCCCCCTCGACGCGGAAGGATTCGAGCCGGCGGGTGATCGATTCATAGGCTTCGGGTTCGAGTTCGCGGAAGGCGAGCGTCTGCATCTCCTTCATGATCTCGTACATGCCGATCCGCTCCGCGAGCGGGGCATAGATTTCCATCGTCTCGCGGGCGATGCGGCGGCGCTTCTCCTCCTTCTTGATGAAGTGGAGCGTGCGCATGTTGTGGAGGCGATCGGCGAGCTTGACCAGCAGTACGCGAATGTCGTCGGACATGGCGAGCAGGAACTTGCGCAGATTCTCGGCCGCCCGCTCGCTTTCGGTCTGCGCCTCGATCTTCGACAGCTTGGTGACACCGTCCACCATGCGCGCGACATTGGGGCCGAACAGGCGGAGGATTTCCTCCGGCGTGGCGACGGTGTCCTCGATCGTGTCGTGCAGGATCGCGGTGGCGATCGTCTCGGCATCGAGATGCAGATCGGTGAGGATGCCCGCCACCTCGATCGGGTGGCTGAAATAGGGATCGCCCGAGGCCCGTTTCTGGGTGCCATGGGCGTTCACCGAGAAGACATAGGCGCGGTTGAGCAACGCCTCATCGGCCTGGGGGTCGTAGGAAAGGACCCGATCTACAAGTTCATACTGACGCAGCACAGCGTGTAGATGGGGCGGACCGCCGCCGCTTTGCAACCAAATTGCGCGCGGCGGCCCGTGTTATCAGCGCGCCTTGCCGTTGCAGCGCGCCAGCGCGTCGGCATCGAACGTCGTTTCGCCGGCACGGAAGGCAGAAAGCGGGCCGACTTCGCGCACCAGCAACTCGCACATGATCGTGTCGCGGCTGGTCGACCGGGCGGCGGTGCAGCCGCTCGCGTCGCACTTCCAGATCGTCGAGCGCGTGACGAGCTTGGCCTTTTCGGCGGGGGTGGCGGGGACGGCGACATAATAGCCGTCGCTCGGCCGCGCCTGGCCCTGCATCGGCGCCAGCGCAGCGGCGATCATGATCGGAAAAGCGGCAAACCGGTTCATCTTCGTTCCTCCTCGACACGGCGGATCATCGTCGATCGCTCTTTCGCCCGGCCTTAATTGACACTCGTATAAGTTGCAATAGAATACCTATGCGGCAATGCAATATGGGCGAGGTTTCGTGGGCGGCGCTTTTGCGATAGGGTCTGGTGGATGAACGATGCGATCCGAGCGAAGCTGCGCGAAGTGGCGCGCGAGTGCAGTTTGCCGGCGGCGCTCGAGGCGATGGGCGAGCGGTGGTCGTTCCTGATCCTGCGCGGCGCGTTCAACGGGCTGCGCCATTTCGAAGAGTTCCAGTCCGAGCTGGGGATTGCGCGCAACATCCTGGCCAACCGGCTGGCCCGGCTGGTCGATCACGAGATCCTGGAACGCCGGCCCTGCGCCGAGGATCGCCGCAAGGTCGAGTATCGCCTGACCGACAAGGGGCATGCGCTGCTGCCGACGATGGTGGCGCTGCGCCAGTGGGGCGAGCGGTGGGAGACGGGGGTGCGCGCCTCGCCGATCCTGGTCGATGCGCGCGACCGCAAGCCGATCGCGCCGGTGACGGTGCAGGCGCAGGACGGGCGGGTGCTGGGCAAGGGCGACCTGCTCTGGGCGCTGCCCGAAGATGTCGAGGAGCCGCCGGCGACCCCGTCGCCTCTATAATGCCCCTGTGCACCAGGGGACTTTGCGCATGACGTTCGGTGTTTCGGCTTTCGGCAGCGTTGTTTCCGGGGCGCTTGCGGGCGGTACGTCGCCCGCCCCGGTGCGGAGCGCCGCCGACGATAGCCGCGAGGCGTTCCTGCGCGAGGCGAAGAAGAGCCCGGCCGAGCGGACCAAGGAAGCCGTACTCAAGCGCCACAGCCTGAGCGAGGCGCAGTTGGACGCGCTGCCGCCCGAACGCCAGGCGGCGATCCGGCGCGAGATCGAGGAAGAGATGACGCGCAAGCTGGGCCGCGCGCAGGGCGGCGCCTTTGCCGATGTGATCGCCTGAACGCCTAGCCGCCGAGCGCCAGCAGCGCCTCGCGCACGCGGGGCGGGATCGGCTGGGGGCGGCGCGTGTCGAGATCGAGATGGACGCTGGTGATCGCGACCTCCGCATGGAGCGCGCCGGTTTCGGCGTGGCAGAGATCGGCGCGCATCGTCATGCTGGAATTGCCGACGCGCTCGACGCGGACGAACACCTCGACCAGATCGTCGAAGCGGAACGGCGCCTTATAGTCGATCTGGGCATTGACGACGTTGAATTCGGCGTCGGTCCATTCCGGCCCTAGCGCGGCGAGATCGGCCCAGCGCCAGAATTCGGTGAGGCCGACATCGGCATATTCGAGATAGCGCGAATTGAAGACGATCTTCTGCCCGTCGATTTCGGAATAGCGGACGCGGAAGCGGGTGGAGAAGGCGAAGCCGGGACGGGACATGGGCGGCGCCTTTGCCCCGGATGGGGGGCGGTTCGCAAGCCGCTTGTCGACCCACCCTCACCCTTCCCACCGCCTGCGGCGGCGGGCCCCTTCCCTCTCCCGACGAGAGAGGGAGGGAGGCGCAAAGCGCCGAAAGGGTGAGGGTGGCCTTTTCCTGACCGTTTACCCCGCGTTCGCCGCCGGCGTGTTGACTCCCATCGACTGGAGATACTTCTTCACGTTGCGCGCGGCCTGGCGGAGGCGCTGTTCGTTCTCGACCATCGCGATGCGGACGAAGCCCTCGCCATTTTCGCCGTACCCGACGCCGGGTGCCACCGCGACCTTGGCATGGGTGAGCAGCTGCTTGGAAAATTCGAGGCTGCCGAGATGCGCCAGCGCCGGCGGCAGCGGCGCCCACGCGAACATCGAAGCGCGCGGGGAGGGGATTTCCCAGCCGGCGCGGGCGAAGCTCTCCACCATCACGTCGCGGCGCTTGTGATAGAGCAGGCGGTTCTTCTCGACGATGTCCTGCGGGCCGTTGAGCGCGGCGCAGGCGGCGGCCTGGACCGGGGTGAACGCGCCGTAATCGAGGTACGACTTCACGCGCGTCATCGCCGCGATGAGCTGCTTGTTGCCCACTGCGAAGCCGATGCGCCAGCCCGCCATCGAATAGGTCTTGCTGAGCGAGGTGAACTCGACCGCGACGTCCTTGGCGCCCTTGACCTGGAGGATCGACGGCGTCGGCTTGCCGTCGAAATACAGCTCCGAATAGGCAAGGTCGGAGAGGATCCACACCTTGTTCTCGCGCGCCCATGCGACCAGCCGCTCGTAAAAGGCGAGGTCCACCGTCTCCGCCGTCGGATTTGACGGATAGTTGACGACGAGGATCGAGGGGCGCGGCACGGTGAAGTTCATCGCGCGCTCGAGGCTTTCGAAATAGGCGTCGTCGGGCGTGGTCGGCACCGCGCGGATCGTGGCGCCGGCAATGATGAAGCCGAACGTGTGGATCGGATAGCTCGGATTGGGCGCGAGGATCACGTCCCCGGGCGCGGTGATCGCGGTGGCGAGGCTGGCGAGGCCCTCCTTCGAGCCCATCGTCACCACGACTTCGGTTTCGGGATCGAGATCGACGCCGAAGCGGCGGCCATAATAGTTCGCCTGGGCGCGGCGGAGGCCCGGAATGCCCTTGGACTGCGAATAGCCATGTGCATCGGGCTTGCGCGCCACTTCGCACAGCTTTTCGATCACGTGATCGGGCGGCGGCAGATCGGGATTGCCCATGCCGAGATCGATAATGTCCTCTCCGCCCGCGCGCGCCGCTGCCCGCATCGCGTTCACTTCGGCGATGACATAAGGGGGCAAGCGCTTGATGCGGTAGAATTCTTCGGACATTTCCTCGACTTTCAAGGGTTGTGAATGGCGACACAAAATTGTGTCGTGGCCGCGTTCTACGCCATAAACGCGCGGCCGGGAATGACGCATTGCTTCGCCTGCGCTAAGGCGAGGCAAAGGAGAGGACGTAAATGGCCGATACGCTCACGCCGACCCTGCCCAGCCTGGAAGACCTGCAGCACTGGACCTGGGTGCTGGGGCGCGCGCAGCAGATGATGCTGGAACATGGGCTCGACCTGATGGAGCATGTGCCGGCGGCGCCGCCGTTCGGGCCGATGATCGATCCGACCGCCGCGATGCGCGCGAGCGCGGGCCTGTGGGCGGATACGATGCAGCTGTGGCAGCGCTTTCTGGACCCCGCCAATGCCGAGCCGTTCGTCGAGACGCCCGAACAGGCGCGCGACAAGCGCTTCAAGGCGCCGCAATGGCGCGAGGAGCCGGTGTTCGATTTCCTGCGCCAGAGCTATTTCGTCATCGCCGACCATCTGCTCAAGAATGTCGAGGCGCTGGAGCATGTCGACGAGCGACAGAAGGACCAGATCCGCTTTGCCACCAAGGGCTTTATCGACGCGATCAGCCCGACCAATTTCCCCGCAACCAACCCGCAGGTGATCGAGAAGATCGTCGAGACGAAGGGCGAGAGCCTGCTCAAGGGCCTGCAGAACATGCTGGCCGACATGGCCAAGGGCCAGATGACGCAGACGGCGGAGGGCGCGTTCGAGCTGGGCCGCAACCTGGCGATGACGCCGGGCAAGGTGGTGAAGCGCACACCGCTCTACGAACTGATCCAATATTCGCCGACGACGGATACGGTGCTGGAAACGCCGCTGGTGATCTTCCCGCCCTGGATCAACCGTTTCTACATCCTCGACCTGACGCCGGAGAAGAGCTTCATCCGCTGGGCGGTGGACCAGGGGATCACCGTGTTCGTCGTCTCGTGGCGTTCGGCCGATGCGAGCATGAAGGACGTGGTGTGGGACGATTATGTCGAGCGCGGCCAGATCGACGCGATCGACACGGTGCGCGACCTGCTCGACGTCGAGAGTGTCCACACGATCGGCTATTGCGTGGCGGGGACGACGCTGGCCGCGACGCTGGCGGTGCTCGCAGCGCGGGGACAGGCGGACAAGGTGAAGAGCGCGACCTTCTTCACCGCGCAGGTGGACTTTGCCGATGCCGGCGAACTGCGCGTGTTCGTCGATGACGACCAGCTGGCGATGATCCGAAGCCTCAGCGCCGACGGGTTCCTCGACGGGCGCTACATGGCGGCGACGTTCAACCTGCTGCGCGGGCGCGACCTGATCTGGAATTACGTCACCAACAACTATCTGATGGGCAAGGATTATGCCCCGTTCGATCTGCTCCACTGGAATTCGGACGTCACCAACCTGCCGGCGGCGTGGCACCTGAGCTACCTGACCGACCTGTACCGCGACAACAAGCTGATCGCCCCTGGTGCGCTCAGCATCGGCGGCACGCCGATCGACCTGTCAAAGGTGCAGACACCGGTGTATATCCAGGCTGGACGCGAAGATCACATCGCACCCGCCAAAAGTGTCTGGAAGATGACAAAGCATTTCCGCGGCGATCATCGCTTCGTTCTAGCGGGATCGGGTCATATCGCTGGTGTCGTCAATCCGCCTGCTGCAAAGAAATACCAATACTGGACCAATGACAAACCCACCGAGTCGCTTGAAGACTTTGTTGAAAAAGCGGTCGAGCGGCCGGGAAGCTGGTGGCCGGACTGGTTGACTTGGCTTTCTGCGATAAGCGGTGGCAAAGTCGAGGCGAGCGGATCACGTATCCCCGGGGAGGGTGCGTTGCCTGCATTGGCCAATGCGCCGGGCGAGTACGTCAGAACTCGCTGATATAAAATCATAAAATTCCACTTCGGAATTTATGCTGCACTGCACAATAGTTCCTTGCAATGTCATCGCCGCAGCGCTATATGCTGCGGTGCAGCAATAGTCAGGGAACCGAGTCAAATGGCCAGCAAAGGACCGAAGACCACGGCCAAGCCCGCGGCAACCAAGCCGATGGCCCGGGCCGCCAAGCCGGCCGCGCCAAAGAGCGACGTTCCGGCTGAGAAGGCGGCACCCGCACCCGTTGTCGAAGCGACCGAACCGGTCGCGGCGCCGGCGGTGAAGGCGCCTGCCGAGGCGCTGGCGGCTGTGTCGCAGGAAGTAGAAGCTACCGTACCGAAGACCGTCGAAGCCGCGGCAGAGCCGGCCAAAGCCGCCGCCGAGGAAATGACGAAGACAGCAGAGACCGTCGCGCCGGCGGTCACCACCAGCATCGCGAAGGAAAAAGCTACCATGGAAACCACCATCGAGAACGGCACCGCCAAGGCCCAGGCGTTCTTTTCGGACCTGAACGACCGCACCAAGGCGATGATGGAAAAGTCGACCAAGATGGCCGAAGAGGCCAATGAGTTTGCCAAGGGCAACCTGGAAGCGATGGTCGAATCGGGCCGTATTGCTGCCAAGGGCTTCGAGTCGCTCGGCCAGGAAGCGGCCGAATACAGCCGCAAGTCGTTCGAGACCGCGACCGCGACGATGAAGAGCCTGGCGTCGGTGAAGTCGCCGACCGATTTCTTCAAGCTGCAGAGCGATTACATGCGCAGCGCGTTCGATTCGTACGTCGCCGAGACGTCGAAGCACGCCGAAGCGATGATGAAGATCGCCGGCGACGCCGCGCAGCCGCTGTCGAACCGCTTCGCGGTGGCGATGGAAAAGGCGAAGACCGCCGCCTGAGCGGTTGTCCTTGCCGGATCGAAGGGGCGGTCGCCGGTGGCGATCGCCCTTTTGCGTATCGGAGCGGCAATGGCTTTTGGGGCAGGAAATCGTCGCGATCCCTTGCCCTCAACCGACCAGCGGCATATTTTGAGAGCAATGAGCGAACTGACCGCGATTGACATCCGTATGGCCGAAGACGGCGACGACGACGAGCGGGGCAATGATCCCTCGGTCGGCATCGCGACGCGCACGCGCACGCGGACGAAAAAGCCGACGCCCTATCGCGTGTTGATGCTCAACGACGATTACACGCCGATGGAATTCGTCGTGCTCGTCCTCCAGCGCTTCTTCCGCATGAACATCGAGGAGGCGACGCGGGTGATGCTGCATGTGCATCAGCGCGGCGTGGGGGTGTGCGGCGTGTTCAGCTATGAGGTCGCGGAGACCAAGGTGTCGCAGGTGATCGATTTCGCCCGGCAGAACCAGCATCCGCTGCAATGCACGCTGGAAAAGGCCTGAACCGCCGCCGATGAGCCGCGGCTAGCGCGGTGCCGGCAGCCAGCGCAGATCGAGCCCGCGATAGCGGTTCACATAGTTCGCCGCCGCGGCGAGCGCGCCTTCATCGACCAGCGTGACCCGGCTGCCCTCGCGGGCGATCATCCCGTCCTCCTCGAGCTGGCGCAGCATTCGGTTCACATGGACGGCGGTGAGGCCCGTGGCATCGCCGATCTCCTCCTGCGTCAAGCCGAGCAGGAAGACGTTGCCGATGTCGCGATCGGTGGCGCGCAGGCGATTGCGAAGTTCGAGCAGCAGCGCCGCCACGCGCGCCTTGGCGCTGGTGCGGCCCAGCGCGGCGAGCCGATCGGTGAGCGCCACCCGCTCGATCTGGCTATAGACCAGGATCATCGCCGACAGCCGCGGGTGCGCGGTCATGATGTCGGCCAGCGCCGCGCGGTCGAACGGACAGACCACCGAATCGGAGAGGGCGCACAGCGTTTCCGGCGCCTCCTGATAGATTGCCGAGGAAATGCCGAGCATGTCGCCCGGGAACAGGAAGCGCAGGATCTGGCGGCTGCCGTCGTCGAGCAGCACATAGCTCATCATCAGGCCCTTGCGCAGAATGAACAATTCGCCGCAGGGTTCGTTCTCCCGCTGAAGAATTGCGCCCCGACGCAAATGGCGCTGCCGCACCTCGAGATTATCGAGGGCGGCACGCTCCATCGACGTGAGCGTAACGAGCTCACTCAGAACATCTGCAAAACAACTACCTGGCACGCTTGGCATCACCCCCGGAATGTCTCCTGAAAAGCAGCGCGACGAAATGAGCGCATTAAAGTCGATCAAGCGGTTGCGGCGGGCTGCGCTTGCGCCTCCCTGTGAAGCCGGTAGAAGCCCGGCATGGATCGCATTCTCATTCGCGGCGGCAAGCGCCTTTCGGGCAAGATCGCCATTTCCGGCGCCAAGAATTCGGCGCTGACATTGATGCCATGTGCGTTGCTCACCGATGAACCACTGACGCTGCGCAATCTGCCGCGTCTCGCGGACGTCGACAGCTTCGGACATCTACTGAACGAGCTGGGCGCATCGACCGCGGTGGAGGGCACGCGCCCCAATGATTTCGGCCGGGTGATGACGGCACGGGCGGGGCGGCTGACCTCGACCGTCGCGCCCTATGACATCGTGCGAAAGATGCGCGCGTCGATCCTGGTGCTGGGGCCGCTGCTGGCGCGGGCGGGCGAGGCGACGGTATCGCTGCCCGGCGGCTGCGCGATCGGCAACCGGCCGATCGACCTGCACCTGAAGGCGCTGGAGGCGCTGGGCGCCGAAATCGAGGTGAGCGCGGGCTATGTGAAGGCGAGCGCGCCGGGCGGGCGGATCGCCGGCGGGCGATTCCGCTTCCCGGTCGTCTCGGTCGGCGCGACCGAGAATGCGCTGATGGCGGCGGTGACGGCGCGCGGCACGAGCGTGCTGGAAAATGCCGCGCGCGAGCCCGAGATCGTCGACCTGTGCAAGCTGCTCGTCGCAATGGGCGCGGTGATCCGCGGCATCGGCACCGAAACGCTGGAGATCGACGGGCGCGAGCGGCTGCACGGCGCGACCTATGCGGTGATGCCCGACCGGATCGAGGCGGGCAGCTATGCCTGCGCGGCCGCGATCACCGGCGGCGATGTCGAACTGGTCGGCGCTTCGGCCGATGACATGCGCGCGACGCTCGACGCGCTGGTCGATGCCGGGATCACCGTCGAGGAGACGGCGAGCGGCGTGCGGATCGCGGCCGACAACGGCATCCGGCCGCTGACGCTCAACACCGCGCCGTTCCCGGGCTTTGCCACCGACATGCAGGCGCAGTTCATGGCGATGCTGTGCAAGGCCGATGGCGCGAGCGTGCTGACCGAGACGATCTTCGAAAACCGCTACATGCACGTGCCCGAACTGGCGCGGATGGGCGCCGATATCGAAGTGCGCGGCCGCACCGCGATCGTGCGCGGCGTGCCGCGGCTGACCGGCGCGCCGGTGATGGCGACCGATCTTCGCGCGTCGATGAGCCTGATCCTGGCGGGGCTGGCCGCCGAGGGCGAGACGCAGGTCAACCGCGTCTATCACCTCGATCGCGGCTATGAGCGGCTGGAGGAAAAGCTGCAGGCGGTGGGTGCCGATATCGAGCGCGTCGGCGACGGCTGAGCTATTCGGCCGCGAGCGAAAGCTGCGGCGATTCACGGGCGGGCGCCGCGACGACGCGGTTCCGCCCGCCTTCCTTCGCCTGATAGAGCGCGGCGTCAGCGATGCCGAGCAGATCGCCATGCGAGCGGGTGCATTCGGGCATCGACGCGACGCCGAACGAGGCGGAGATCCGCGCGTCGTGCGTTGCCGACAGCGCCTCGATCCTCGCGCGCATGACCTCTGCCCTGGCCATCGCCTCGGCGAGCGCGCATTCGGGCAGGATCACCAGCAATTCCTCGCCGCCATAGCGGCACGCGACGTCGGAGGGGCGCAGCACGCCCATGATCGTCGCGGCGGTTTCGCGCAGCACCGCGTCGCCCATCGCGTGGCCGAATTCGTCGTTGAGCTTCTTGAAGTGATCGAGGTCGATCATGATCGCGGAAAGGCTCGCGCCGCTGCGTTCGGCCATGCTGGCATAGCGGCTGAGCGCATCCTCCATATAGCGGCGGTTGTAGAGCCCGGTGAGCGGATCGCGCAGCGCCTGGGTGCGCAGTTTCTCGCGCAGCGCGATGTTCGAAACGGCGAGCGACATCGCATCGGCGATGGCGGTGGCAAGCGGCTCGATACGCTTGAGCTCGGTAATCGAATCGGGCCGGGCCGTGGCGATCTGGAGCAGGCCCTGGACTTCGCCATGCGCGGTCATCGGCAGTTCGAGCACTGCGGTGCCGCTGAGATGATGGTCGCAGCGCAGCACGCCCGGGCCGTCGGCGTTGAGATGCCATTTGCCGCGCTTGAGCGCCCAGCACTGCCCCGGGGTCAGCATCGGCCGGGGCGTCTCGCCATCGGGCCAGTGCCAGGTGCCCGACAGTTCGAGCCGGTCGCGCGAGTTGTTGAACACGTAGAGCGCCCCGCCAAAGCCGTCGAGCAGCGAACCGAGCGTCGCGCCCAGAACGGCGTTGGCATCGGGATAGCCGCCGGCGCTTTGCAGCATCTCGGTCATGCGGAACAGGTGGTTGACCTGTTTGCGCTCGGCATGCGCGCGGTCGGCCTCCTCGCGCCGCTCGCGCAGGATCCGCAGCGTGCGCGGGCCGCCGATCAGCAGCAGCACCAGCGCCAGCACGGCGCTGGCCATCTCGATCAGGAAGAACGCGACCTTCGCGTCCCGATAGGTAACGAACGGATCGATCGCATGCATCAGCAGCATCACGCCGATCGCCGCCGCCGAAATGCCCATACGGTGGCGAAGCGTGCGTTCAAGCGGGTCGAGCGCGTCCGTCGAAAGAGGCGGGGTCAAGCGGGTCCATCCGGGTGACGCGACCGCCCGGCGCGGCCGCTTTCCCCCTCATTATAGAACCGAAACCTCGGGACCGGCGGCACGGCCCGTATCGTCAGCCGCGCATCGTTCCCGTTTCGATGAAGCGCTGGTGCCAGGCGAACGCCTCGCCGCACAGCATCGGCGTCTGCCGGCCATAGCCGCCGGCCAGCGCACGCGCATAATAGTCGCGGAGCATCGGGCGATAATCGGGATGGGCGCAGCGTTCGATCACCTGCTCGGCGCGGCGGCGGGGCGCGAGGCCGCGCAGATCGGCCAGCCCCTGCTCCGTCACCACAACCTGCACGTCCTGCGCGATATGATCGACATGGCTGACGTGCGGCACGATCGCCGAGATCGACCCGCCCTTGGCCGTCGAAGGCGACATGAAGATCGAGATATAGGCGTTGCGCGCAAAGTCGCCCGATCCGCCGATGCCGTTCTGGATGCGCGAGCCCATGATATGGGTGGAGTTGACGTTGCCGTAGATGTCCGCCTCGATCATGCCGTTCATCGCGAGGCAGCCGAGACGGCGCACGACTTCGGGATGGTTGCTGATCTCCTGCGAGCGCAGCAGGATGCGGTCGCGGAACCGGTCGAGGTCGCTGTTCAGTCGCTCGGCGGCACTGGGGCTCAGCGAAAAGGCGGTGCAGCTCGCCATGCGCAGCTTGCCCGCCGCGAGCAGGTCGAGCATCCCGTCCTGAAGCACCTCGGTATAGGCCGTCAGATTCTCGAACGGCGCGGTCAGCAGGCCGGCGAGCACCGCATTGGCGATGTTGCCCACGCCCGACTGCAGCGGCAGCAGCGACGGCGGCAGCCGGCCCTTGCCGACTTCGTGGCGAAGGAATTCGATCAGGTGCTGGGCGATCGCGAGCGCGCTGGCGTCGGGCGCAGCGAAGGGCAGGTTGCGATCGGGGGCGTTGGTTTCGACGACCGCGATCACCTTGTGCGGATCGCAGCGCAGCGTCGGCTGGCCGATGCGCTGGTCGGGCGCGGTGAGCGGGATCGGCACGCGGTTGGGCGGCAGCGCGGTGCCGTAATAGATGTCGTGCATCCCCTCCAGCGCGGGGTTCTGCCAGTGGTTGACCTCGAGGATCACGCGCTTGGCGACATCGAGCCAGGTCTTGTTGTTGCCGACCGAGGTGGAGGGGATCAGCGAGCCATCCTCGCGGATGCCGGCGACTTCGATCACCGCGACGTCGAGCGGCCCCAGAAACCCTTCCCAGGCGAGGGGGGCAACCTGGCTGAGGTGCAGGTCGACATAGTCGATCTCGCCGGCGTTGATCTTCTCACGCGCGATCGGATCGGAATTATAGGGCAGCCGTGCCGAGATGCCGTCGACGCGGGCGAGCGCGCCGTCGAGTTCAGGCCCGGTTGAGGCGCCGGTCCACACCTTGAGCCGCATCGGCTTGCCGGCGGCGTGCTCCGCTTCGATCTGCGCGGCGAGCGCGGTCGGCACCGCCTTGGGATAGCCGGAGCCGGTGAAGCCGCTCATCCCCACCGCCATGCCATCGGCGATGAACGAAGCGGCATGTTCGGCGGTGGTGACCTTGGCGGCGAGACCGGGGTGCGCGATACGGGACATGAAACCTCTTATAGGGCTGCGACGCTGGCGGCGATGCAGCCCTATCGAGGCGCGTGCAATTGTTGCAATTACCTACTTGGTCGTGGCGGATGCAGCCAGCGCACGCCCGCCGACTAGATCGTTCGCCGCCTGGACGAGCGCGATATAGAGCGGCCCCATGTTCACGACATATTCGTTCTCGCCCCAGAAGAACGGCCAGTCCTCGCTGTTTTCGGGGAAGTCGGGCTTGAGGATCAGCGCGCCCGGCACGACGCCGCCGGCGATGAAGCTGAAATCGGCGCGGTTGCTGCCATAGGCGACTTCCTTCGAGCGGGTGCCGACGCCCGAGACGAACGAAAGGTTCGATCCGGGATGCGTGCCGTAGAGATAATCGAGCGCGCGGAAGACGAGCGCACCGTCACTGATCTCCGGAAATGCCTTGTGGATCGCATAATCGGTGAGGCCGGTTTCGATCACCGCGCCATTGCCTGCCCACCCGCCGCGGGTGATCGGGACGCCATAGGGATTGTCGGTCTTGAAGCCGGCCTTCCACTTGCGCGCGGCGGCGGCGACCGCTTCGCGATAGTCGGCCGGCATATAGGGCAGCGCCTGGAGCGCGGTGCGCGCGAAGAACATGAAGCGCGGCGCGATCTGCGGCCATAGCGCCTGCACCTTCGCGGCATATTGCGTGTTGCGCGTGGTGACGAGCAATTCCACCGCCGCGTCGAATTGCTCGCCGGGCAGCCAGTTGCCGGTCGTGTTGCCGTGTTGATAAGTGAAGGGCGGGTGGCTCTCTTCCTCCGCCCAGACCTTCTTCGCGATGCCAAGCGCCTTGTCGGCGAGCGTATCGTTATGGCCGCGCAGCGCCCGGCTGGCGGCGGCGAGTGCGGCGACGCTGCCATAATCGAGCGCGCTGGCGCGGGTGGTGAACACCCAGCGATCGTCGGGCGTGCCGCTGCGCCCGTCCTTGCGCTCGCCGAACTTGAGCGAGGGATCATAGATCAGCCCGTCGGTCTTCGACGCCGCATCGCCGAGATGGGTATATTGCGCGACATCGGGCTCCATCACGCCGTGCACCGCATGGCCGACCGCGTCGTACATCGAGGCGAGATAGAGCACGCCATGTTCGATCTGTTGCAACACATCGGGCTTGCCGTCGGGCACGTGCATCTCGACGCGGCGAAGATCGTGATCGACCAGCGTCTGATCGCGGGTGACGCGGTGGCGCTCCCATATATCGACCAGGTCGCGCACCGTCGCATATTGGGTCTGGGTGCGGATGTCGAAATCGCCGGCGTCGAGCCAGCCGCCGACGTTCAGGCCGGGGATGTGCTCGCCGGGCTTGAAGCGCGTGTCGGTGGTCGGCCCCTGCGCATAGAGATCGATATGCTCATGGTTGAGCGGCGCCTGGCGCGCATCGTCGCGGTGGCTGTCGCCATGCCAGACGCGATACGCCTCGTTGACCAGCATGTGATCCATCGCAACGGGCATGTAGACGTCGAGCGTCGGTTGCCACGCGGTGGCATAGACGTCGTTCGCAATGCGGAAGCTGGCGGTGCGGACGCCGGCATAATCGATCTGGTAGAGCCCGGGTTCGCGCACGGCCGAAAAGTCGAACTGGCGATAGGCGTAGCGCAGATACTTGCCCCAGGGCTTGGCGGGGGCGGTGAGCACCGGCGTCGCGCTGCCATCGGCGCCGATGCGCAGCAGCCGGGCATCGGCCGGCGGCGCCTTCATCGCCGGATCGAGCTCGATCACCGCGACCTTGGCCTGGCCCGGCGCATAGCCGACCTGCGAATGGCCGATCACCGGCGGGCGCGTCCAGCTGGCCACGGCATTGGGGGTGAGCGTCCATTCGAGCACCGCGCCGGTCTTGCCGGCGGGCAGCTGGCCGCGGACGACGAACCAGCCATTCTGCGCCTGATCGCGGCCGTCATAGAGGCCGATCGGGCCGGTGGCGGAGCGGATCGTGACGCGGCGGGCGGGGTCTTCGGGGGCGAGCACCAGCGTGGTGCCGGTGGCGAAGGGCAAAGGCTCGGCGCCCGGGCCGATGTCGCGCCCGCTGGCGGCATTGCGCTCGCCGCCCGCGACCATGTCGCTCGCGGGATAGAGCGGGAAGATCTGCGCCTTGCCATCGGCCATCAGCCCCTTGTGGAAGTAGGCGGCGGGCAGGAATTCGAGATTGAACCCGGCCTTGCCGGCGAGCGCAGCGGGCAGCGGCCGATCGAGCAGCACGGTGATCCTGGCGCCGTCGCCCTGTCGTTCGGCGCGGATGCGGTACTGGAACTGATAATCGGGATATTCGAGCAGCGCCTCGATCGCGCCGGTCTTGGGATCGACGGTGCGCTTCACCATCCGGCCGATCGGATCCCATTGGCCGGGGGTGGGCGAAAGGCGGACATCGCCGTTCGTTGCGGTCCGCTCGCCCTGCTGGATGATCTCGACGCCGCTGATTTTCGAATCGGCGAACAGCCCGTCATACCAGTTGGAGAAGACGAGGACGTTGACGCCCGGCGCTTCGAAATAGCCGCTGTCGTTCAGCGTCAGCGCCGGGCCGCGCTGGGCGGTGGCCGGCTGGGCAAGCGCGCTGGTGGCAAGCAAGGCGGCGCCGAGCAGGCGCGCATAGGCGATCGTTCGCATCATTCCTCCCCGATGGCGGATGGACTCCGCACTGATGGCGTTAGCGCTAACACAGTCCGGGGGCGGACGCCAAGCGATTGAAGACAAAGGCGGCAAGCGGAACCGGCGAACCTGCTTGGCGGTTGAGCCGGCATTAGGAGACATACCGTCATGGCGACTCAACCGATTGATTTCGCGCCGCTTCGATCGTCGCAATTCCTGACCGACAGCTTCCAGCGCGGGCTGGCGCACTGGAATCGCGAGCGGCTTTCCCCCGGCTTTCCGAGCGACGACTGGCAGCGTGCATTCGACCGCGATGCGCGGATGCAGCGGCTGGAAGGCGCATTCCTCGAGGAGCTTCGCGCCGAGGTGATGGACGAGGCGGCCGCGGCGCCGACCGACGCCGATGGCTTCATCGACTGGTTCGAGGGTTTGAAGGCAACCGGGCCGGGGCAGGGCGACCCGCTGTTCCCGTGGCTGGCGACCGACGCCGATCGCGACCAGCTGCGCTGGTTCTTCGAGCAGGAAGCCGCCGGCGAGGCCGGGTTCGACGATCTGGTGGCGATGACGCAGGTGAAGCTGCCGGTGCGCCCCAAGCTGGAGCTTGCCCGCAATTATTGGGACGAGATGGGGCATGGCACCGAAAAGGGCATGCACGGCCCGATGCTCGACGGGCTGGTCGAGACGCTGGCGGTGACGCCGGTAATCGAGAACACCCGCTGGGAAAGCCTGTGCCTTGCCAATGCGATGACGGCGATGGCTGCCAACCGCCGCTATGCCTGGCATTCGGTTGGCGCGCTGGGCGTGATCGAACTAACCGCGCCGGGGCGGTCGGCGATGGTGGCCGAAGGGCTGAAGCGGGTGGGGCTGAGCCCGAAGGAAGCCCGTTATTTCACGCTGCACGCGGTGCTCGACATCAAGCACAGCGAGGACTGGAACCGCGAGGCGATCCGCCCGGCCGTCGAGGAAGACCCGGCGCGCGCGACGGCGATGGCGGAAGGCGCGCTGATCCGGTTGCGCTGCGGCGCGCGCTGTTTCGAGGCGTATCGCGAACGGCTCTGGGGCTGACGCGGCGCGGCGCGGTTGCTAGGCGAGGGCGATGCTACGCCTTGCCCTTGCCGCCGCGCTGACGCTGGCGCCCGCCGAGACCGCCATTCCTCTGCACGCCGGCGGCCGCGTGACCGCCGACGGGCGGTTCGGCTGGCCGGGCACCTATTTCGAGGGGCGGTTCCGCGGCACGGCGGTGACGGTGTCGCTCGATGCGCCGACCGACCATATCGCGATCCTGATCGACGGGACGACCCGCGCGGTGCTGAAGAAGCCGGGCAAGGTGTCGCGCCGGTTCGGCGGGCTGGCCGAGGGCGAGCATTTGATCCGCGTCGAGAAGCTGACCGAGACGCAGAGCGGCCATAGCCGGATGATCGGCATCACCACCAGCGGCACGCCGCTGGCGCCGCCCGGCCATGATCGCGCGATCGAGTTCATCGGCGATTCGCACAGCGTGGGCTATGGCGACACCGCGACCACGCGCGACTGCACCGAGGGGATGGTGCACGACAGCACCGACACGCAGCAGGCGTTCGGGCCGCTGCTCGCAAAGCGCTGGAACGCGGATTACCGCGTGATCGCATTTTCGGGGCGCGGTGTGGTGCGCAACTATGCGGGGGGCAATCCAGGCGAAACGCTGCCCATGCTCTATGCGCGGGCGATACCGGGCGAGCCGGCGCCGGCGACACGCGACGGCTGGGCGCCGCAACTGATCGTCATCAACCTGGGCACCAACGATTTCTCGACGCCGGTCCATGCCGGCGAGGCCTGGGCGGACGAGGCGGCGCTGCGGGCGGATTATCGCTCGCGCTATGTGGCGTTCGTGGGGCGGTTGCAGGCGGCGAACCCGAACGCGCGCTTCCTGCTGATGGGCGCGCCCGGCTTCATCGCCGAGGTCCGCGCGGTGGCGAGCGCCACCGGTGCGACGGCACTGGCGGTGCCGCCGCTCGAATTGACCGGCTGTCACTTCCATCCCTCGCTGAAGGACCAGCAGCGGATGGCGGACCTCGTCGCCGATGCGGCGGCCTCGCTGAAGTGAGGCATGGAGGGAGGGCGTTGCGGCCCTCCCTCCATGCTCGTAGTCAGACCGCCTTCAGCGCCTCTTCGAAATCGGCGATCAGATCGTCGGCATCCTCGACGCCGATCGAGATGCGGACGAGATTGTCGGTGATCGCCAGCGCCTTTTTGCGCTCGTCGGGGACCGAGAGGTGCGTCATGCCGGCCGGATGGCTGGCGAGCGTCTCGGTGCCGCCGAGGCTGACCGCCAGCTTGGCGATCTTGAGCGCGTCGAGGAACGCGAACGCCTCCTTCTCGCCGCCTTTCAGGTAGAGCGAGAAGGTCGATCCCGCGCCGGTGCAGTGGCGGCGATAGATGTCGGCCTGGCGCGCATCGGTGCCGCGTTCGAGGAAGCCGAGATAGCCGACCTTTTCGACCTTCGGGTGCGCGGCGAGGAATTCGCAGACCTTGGCCGCATTCTCGCCCGCGCGGCCCATGCGGAGTTCAAGCGTCTCCAGGGAACGGAGGAGCATCCAGGCGGTGTTGGGATCGCAGATCGTGCCGATCGTGTTGCGCATCAGCCGGATCGTGTTGATGTGCGACTTGCTGCCGAGCACGCCGCCCGCCACCAGATCCGAATGGCCGCCGGCATATTTGGTGAGCGAATAGACGACGATGTCGGCGCCGTGCTTGAGCGGTTGCGACCAGAGCGGGCCGAGGAAGGTGTTGTCGATCGCGATCGGCGGCTTGTCCTCCCCCGTGAAGATCGCGTCGCGGGCGGCGGCAACGGCTTCGACGTCGACCAGCGCGTTGGTGGGGTTGGCCGGGCTTTCTAGATAGATCAGCGCGACATTGCCGGTGGCGGCCTTGGTGAGCACCGCGTCGATCTCCTCGCGCGTGGCCCCGGCCGGGAAGTCGAGCCAGTTGACGCCGAAGCGGCCGAGGATGCGGCCGATCAGCGTCTCGGTCGCCGCGTAGAGCGGGCCGGAATGGACGATCGTGTCGCCCGGCTTGACCATCGACAGGAACAGGGTGGCGATCGCGGACATGCCGCTGGAAAAGGCGAGCGCGTCCTCCGCCTCCTCCCACACCGCCAGCCGGTCCTCAAGGATTTCTTGGTTCGGGCCGTTGAAGCGCGAATAGACCAGTCCTTCGGCCCCGCCCGGACGCTTGCCGGTGACGCCCTCGAAATGGCGCTTGCCTGCCGCCGCATTGGGGAAGACGAAGGTGGAGGTGAGGAAGATCGGCGGCTTGAGCGAGCCTTCCGACAGCACCGGATCATAGCCATGCCCCATCATCAGCGTCGCGGGGCGGAGCTTGCGACCGCCAACCGAGTCGATGTCCGGCTTGGGCCGGCGGCGTGGGGTGGCGCCGGTCAGATCGGCTTCGGTTTCGTCGGTCATTCAGGCTCTCCGGTTGATATCGTCTGGATGGTATCGCTTGTAACCAGTTCGGGGGCGCTTTGCCTATGCCCCGCTTGTTTTCTGAACCATGCAGCACCCGCCCGGTTGCACAGGCGGGGGCATACCGATGGATATCGTGACGCCTTCGATATTTTCGATCAGTGACGGCGGACTAATCTGTTTCTGCGATGGCGATGGGAATGGCATCCTGCGCGTCAGAAATTCGAAACCGCCCTGGAGGTGCCTGAGATGAACGCCGAATCGCAATGCCCGATGCATGGGGGCAAGATGGACGGCCATGCCGTGCTGTTCGAAATGACGAACCGCATCTGGTGGCCCAACCAGCTCGACCTGACGCCACTGCACCAGAACCCGCCCGCGGGTGACCCGATGGGCCCCGAATTCGATTACGCCGCCGAGTTCCAGAAACTCGACCTGGCCGCGGTGAAGGCGGACATCTTCGCGCTGATGACCGATTCGCAGGACTGGTGGCCGGCGGATTTCGGCCATTACGGGCCGCTGTTCATCCGCATGGCATGGCACAGCGCCGGCACCTACCGCATCGGGGACGGCCGCGGCGGCGCCGGCTCGGGCACGCAGCGCTTCGCCCCGCTCAACAGCTGGCCGGACAATGCCAATCTCGACAAGGCGCGGATGCTGCTCTGGCCGATCAAGCAGAAATATGGCCGGGCGCTCTCCTGGGCGGACCTGATGATCCTGGCGGGCAATTGCGCGCTCGAATCGATGGGCTTCAAGACGGCGGGCTTCGGCGGCGGCCGCGCCGACGTGTGGGAGCCGGAGCGCGACATCAACTGGGGGCCCGAGCGCGAATGGCTGCAGACCAGTGAGAAGCCGGGCGGCCGCTATTCGGGCGAGCGTGACCTGTCGAATCCGCTGGCGGCGGTGCAGATGGGCCTGATCTACGTCAATCCGGAAGGGCCGGACGGCAACCCCGATCCGCTGCTCGCCGCGCACGACATCCGCGAGACCTTTGCGCGGATGGCGATGAACGACGAGGAAACCGTCGCGCTGATCGCGGGCGGCCACACCTTCGGCAAGACCCACGGCGCCGCCGATCCCAGCCAATATGTCGGCCCCGAGCCCGAGGGCGCGGCCGTCGAGATGCAGGCGCTGGGCTGGGCCAACAGCTATGGCAGCGGCAATGCGGGCGACACGATCACCAGCGGGCTGGAAGTCACCTGGACCGAGACGCCGACCCAGTGGGGCAACGGCTTCTTCAAGAACCTGTTCGAATATGAGTACGAACTCACCAAGAGCCCGGCCGGCGCGCACCAGTGGGTCGCCAAGGATGCGGGCGAAGTGATCCCGGACGCGCACGATCCGTCGAAAAAGCATCGCCCGACGATGCTGACGACCGACCTCGCGCTGCGTTTCGACCCCGCCTATGGCCCGATCTCGCGGCGGTTCTATGAGAATCCCGATCAGTTCGCCCATGCCTTTGCCGAGGCGTGGTACAAGCTGACCCACCGCGACAGCGGCCCGCACGGCCGGCTGCTCGGGCCGGAAGTGCCCGCCGAGCCGCGCATCTGGCAGGATCCGGTGCCGCCGGTCGACCATGCGCTGATCGACGCGGCGGACGTCGCCGCGCTGAAGGCGGAGGTGCTGAAGTCCGGCCTGTCG
The DNA here is from genome assembly GCF_054489705.1 of Sphingomonas sp. RS6. Classification (NCBI taxonomy): domain Bacteria; kingdom Pseudomonadati; phylum Pseudomonadota; class Alphaproteobacteria; order Sphingomonadales; family Sphingomonadaceae; genus Sphingomonas; species Sphingomonas sp. RS6. The sequence goes on along the minus strand of NZ_JBTMWM010000001.1, from coordinate 189,547 downwards.
ATCGCCCGGCTGGTGAAGACCGCCTGGGCATCGGCATCGACCTATCGCGGTTCCGACAAGCGCGGCGGCGCGAACGGCGCGCGCATCCGGCTGGCACCACAAAAGGACTGGGCGGTGAACGAGCCGGCCGAGCTGGCCAAGGCGCTGGCGGTGCTCGAAGGCATCCAGACCCGCTTCAACGCCGGCCAGAGCGGCGGCAAGAAGGTGTCGCTGGCCGATCTGATCGTGCTTGCCGGCGATGCGGCGGTGGAAGCGGCGGCGGCAAAGGCCGGCCACAGCCTGTCGCTGCCGTTCACGCCGGGCCGCACCGACGCGACGGCCGAGCAGACCGACGCGCACAGCTTCGCACCGCTCGAGCCCAAGACCGACGGCTTCCGCAACTATGACGGGCGGGACGCCTATTTCTCGGCGGAGGAACTGCTGGTCGATCGCGCCCATCTGCTCACGCTGACGGCGCCCGAGATGACGGCGCTGCTGGGCGGCCTGCGCGTGCTGGGCGCCAATCATGGCGACAGCAAGCACGGCGTGTTCACCGATCGGCCGGAGACGCTGACCAACGACTTCTTCCGCAATCTGCTGACGACCAGCTTCACGATGAAGTGGACGGCGCAGGACGATGGCAGCTTCGTCGCCACCGATCGCCGCACCGGCGAGCGGAAATGGACGGCGAGCCGCGTCGACCTAGTGTTCGGATCGAATTCGCAGCTCCGCGCCCTCGCCGAGGCCTATGCCACCGATGATGCCGCCGGTGCCTTTGTCGAGGCATTCGGCAAGGCCTGGACCAAGGTCATGAACGCCGATCGGATCGACCTGTAAGGCCGGTTCGTCTGCGTTGGGGCGGCGCTGGAGAGCCGCACCGCCCCATCCCCTGACGCCATCCCCGCCCCCTGCGGGGGTGGCGTTCTTGTGCGGGCGATAATCGCCATTGGCTTCGCGGCGCGCGCGCCCTAATCCAGCGTCATGCTCAAGCGTATCCTGATCGTCCTCGGCATCCTCGTCGTCGCTGGCGTCGCCGCCTGGTACTGGCTCGCCCGCCCCGACATCGCGCGGCTAAGCGAGGTGGCCGTGACCGGCCGGACCCCGGAGCTTACTGCGCCGCGAAGCCAGGTGGTGCCCACCGTCGATGTGGCCAAGGCCGTCGGCTGGCCGGCCGGCACCAAGCCGGTGGCAGCCAAGGGGCTTCAGGTCGCACGCTTCGCCGACAAGCTCGATCACCCGCGCTGGCTGTACCGCTTGCCCAATGGCGACATCCTGGTCGCCGAGACCAATTCGCCCCCGCGCGAGGATGGCGGCATCACAGGCTGGGTGATGGGCCGGCTGATGAACAAGGCCGGCGCCGGCGTGCCCTCGGCCAACCGGATCACGCTGCTGCGCGACAGCGACGGCGACGGCGTGGCCGATGTCCGCACCGCATTCCTCACCGGGCTCAACTCGCCCTACGGCATGGCGGTGATGGGCGACTGGCTCTACGTCGCCAATACCGACTCGCTGGTGCGCTATCCCTATCGCGAGGGGCAGACGCAGATCACCGCCAAGCCCGTGAAGATCCTGTCGCTGCCGGGCGGCGGCAATCATTGGGCGCGCAATGTCGTCGCCGCGCCCGACGGCAAGTCGCTGTACGTCAGCGTTGGATCGTCGTCGAACATCGCCGATGACGGGCTGGAGGCCGAGGGGCCGATCTATACCGCGTCGACGCCGGGCGAACTCGCCGCCGCGTCGCAGCAGCCGACCAACCGCGCGGTGATCCTTGAGGTCGATCCCGAGCACAAGACGAGCCGCGTCTTCGCCTGGGGCATCCGCAACGCCAACGGCATGGCATTCGAGCCGAATAGCGGCGCGCTGTGGGCGGTCGTCAACGAGCGCGACATGATGGGATCGGACATGCCGCCCGATTATATGAGCCGTGTCGATCTCGGCGCGTTCTTCGGATGGCCGTGGCTTTACTGGGGCGGCTATGTCGACCAGCGCGTCGAGCCGGGCCGGCCCGATCTGCGCGAATATACCCGCCGCCCCGATTTCGCGCTGGGCGCGCATACCGCGCCGCTGGGCCTGACCTTTGCCGATGGTGCGCGGCTGGGCGCGGCCTATGCCAATGGCGCGTTCGTTGGCGAGCACGGATCGTGGAACCGCCAGCCGCCATCGGGCTACAAGGTGGTGTTCGTGCCGTTCGGCAGCGACGGCTTTCCGAAGCGCGACGCCAAGCCGCAGGACGTGCTGACCGGCTTCCTCAACGCCAAGGGCGAAGCGCAGGGACGGCCGGTGGGCGTGATCGTCGGCACGGGCGGCGCGCTGCTGGTCGCCGACGATGTCGGCAACGTCATCTGGCGGGTGAGCGCGGCGCGCTGATCCGCCACGCCCGGCGGCTCAGGCGAGCAGCCGGGGGCCTTCCTTTTCCAGCATCTCGCGGATCTTGCCGGCGAACAGCCCGAGCATGCCGGGCAGCGCGATTTCGGCATGGACATGCGCGTCGAGCACGTCGAGCCGGCTGGCCACCGTCTGCCCCATCGCGGCGACGGTGAAGTGCAGGCTGTCTCCCTCCCAGCGATGCTCGACGGTCGCGCCGCCGGGGATCTTGTCCGCCAGCCGGCCGATCTTCGATCCGATGCGCTCGCGCGCGCCGGCGCGGCCCAGCTGATGCGGGATATCGACGCTGATCGTCTGCGGGGTCATCGGGCGAACAACATGGCGTCATCGGCGAACGCCTTGAATTCGAGCGCGTTCCCGCTGGGATCGCGAAAGAACATCGTCGCCTGTTCGCCGGGCTGGCCCTTGAAGCGGATATGCGGGGCGATGCCGAATGCGATGCCCGCATCCGCCAACTTCGCGGCGAGCGCGTGCCAAGCCTCCATCGTCAGCACCACGCCGAAATGCGGCACCGGCACGTCATGGCCGTCGACGGCATTCTCGACCGCGACCGGGCGCGCGGCGGGATCGAGATGGGCAACGATCTGATGGCCGAACAGATCGAAATCGATCCAGCTCGACGACGATCGCCCCTCCGGGCAGCCGAGCACGCCGGCATAAAAGGCGCGGGCGGCGGCGAGATCATGGACCGGGAAGGCGAGGTGGAAGGGGCGTGGCATGCAGCCGGGTCTAGCGCGCTGCCGGGGTGCCGACAACGTGCCGGTCAGCGCTCGACCAGGCACTCGCCGCGATGCCAGCGCCGCAGATTGGCCCGTGCCTCCTGCACAAAGGCCGAGCGGCGGATCACGCCGAGCAGCGTGTCGGCGATCCAGCGGCCCGGATTGCGCAACGGGCGGCGGAACTGGATGAGCAGGACGATGCGGGTATGCGCGCTCTCGTTCCACACTTCGTGGTCATAGGTGTCGTCGAACACCAGCGTCTCGCCATCGGCCCAGCGCACCACGCGGTCGTCGATCCGCATCCGCACATCGCCGTCGCGCGGCACGACAAGGCCGAGATGGCAGCTGATCAGCCCCTTGGTCACGCCGCGATGCGGGGGGATATGCGCGCCGGGCGCGATGATCGAGAACATTGCGCTGTTCAGCCCGGGGATGCGCTCGACCAGGCGGGCCGTTTGCGGGCAGCGCGCGACATTTTCGTCGACGCGGTAGCCATAGCCCCACAGGAACACGCTGCGCCACGCATCGACCGGGGCGATCGCGCGATGATCGGGCGAAATCGTGGCAAGCGGCGGCGCGCCGGGCGATGCCGCCATCGCGGCGATCGCCTCGTCGCGAATCGCGCGCCAATCCGCCCGCAGCGCCGCGGTCCAGGGAAAGGCGCGCATGTCGAGCACCGGCGTGTTCGGCACCAGCGAGGAGGATTCGATCAGCCGGTCGAACGCGCCGCGCAGATGCTTTCCCCAGCGGATCAACAGCGGGCGCGCAGGCGCGACGGCGCCCGGGCGTTCGTCCACGCCGGTGATCGCATGCTGCGCCTCTTGCCTTGCCAATGTCACGCCAATCCATCCCCCGCTGGCGCGCCGCCCCCGGTTTCCGGTGGTGCGGCGCGGCTTCGCTAAGGGATCTTCTAGGCTGCGGCCTGGGTCCAAAACGTGGCGGGAGCACGAAATCTTGTGGCGTACAGCGGGCAGAAAGGTTCGACGTGGCAAGCCGCCACGCTGTCCACTAGAAGGGCCCTATGCTCCCATCCCTGCGTTTATCGCGTCTCGCCCTGCTTCTGCTTGCCTTCGCCACGCCGGTGCTGCCCGCTGCGGTTCACGCGCAGGGGCGCCCCGAAGGCGTCCAGACGAGCGAGGATCCCTGGCTCTACAAGGGCAGCGACCTCGTCCATGACGACGAATGGAAGTTCGGGCGGCTGGCCAACGGCCTGCGCTATGCGGTGCGCAAGAACGGCGTGCCGCCGGGGCAGATGGCGATTCGCGTGCGGATCGACGCCGGTTCGCTCATGGAACGCGATTCGGAGCGCGGCTTCGCCCATCTGCTCGAACATCTGAGCTTTCGCGGGTCGACCTATGTGCCCGACGGCGAATCGAAGCGCGTGTGGCAGCGGCTGGGCGTAACCTTCGGGTCTGACAGCAATGCGGCGACGACGTTCGTCAGCACCACCTACAAGCTCGACCTGCCCAACTGGAAGCCGGAGGGACTGGAGGAGAGCTTCAAGATCCTGTCCGGCATGATGAAGGCGCCGGCGATCACCGCGCAGTCGCTCGGCGCCGAGCGGCCGGTGGTGCTGGCCGAGGGGCGCGAACAGCCCGCGCCCCAGAAGCGAATGCAGGACGCGCTGTTCCAGCTGATGTTCGCAGGTCAGCCGATCGCCGACCGCGAGCCGATCGGCACGGTCGAGGCGCTGAACGCGGCGACGCCGCAAAGCGTGCAGGCGTTCCACGACCGCTGGTACCGGCCCGAGCGCGCGACGGTGATCGTGATCGGCGACGTCACCGACGCGCAGCTGCCGATGCTGGAGGCGCTGATCGGCAAATATTTCGGCGACTGGAAGGGCGTCGGCCCCGCGCCGGCGACACCCGATTTCGGCAAGCCGAGCACCGGGCATCCGGTGGCCGCGAGCATCGTCGAGCCGGCGATGCAGCCGATCGCAATGATGACGATCGTGCGGCCCTGGACGGTGTTCGCCGACACGGTGATCTTCAACCAGAAGCGGATGATCGACCTGGTGGCGATCCGCATCCTCAACCGGCGGCTCGAATCGAAGGCGCGGGCAGGGGCGTCGTTCATCGCCGCGATGGCCGATCTGAGCGACATTGCGCGATCGGCGAACGTCACCACGTTGACGGTGCTGCCCGCCACCGACGACTGGCAGGGCGCGCTTCGCGACGTGCGCGCCACCGCCGCCGCGCTGATGGCGACGCCGCCGACCCAGGCCGAGATCGACCGCGAACTGGGCGAGATCGACGCATCGATGCGCAACCGGATCGCCACTGCGCCGGTCGAGGCGGGCGCGTCGATCGCCGACGATCTGGTCGAGGCGGTCGACATCAACGAGACGGTGACGACGCCCGAGGCCTCCTATGCGATCTTCAAGGGCGCGATCGACAAGGGCATGTTCACCCCCGCCGCCGTGCAGGCATCGGCGAAAAAGGTGTTCGAGGGCACGGCAACCCGCGCGCTCGTCAACACCCAGACGCCCGATGCCGACGCGGTCGCCAAGGTGACGGCGGCGCTGCAGGCGGACGTGAAGGCCGCCGCCACCAAGCGCCGCACGCTCGACGTGCGGTTCGATCAGCTGCCGAAGATCGGCAAGCCCGGCACCGTCACCAGCCGCCGCGAGATCGATCCCGACCTGAAGCTTGAGGAGGTGGTGTTCGCCAATGGCGTTCATCTGCTGATGCGCGAAGATTCGTCCGAGACCGGCAAGGTGTGGGTCAATGTCCGGTTCGGGCGCGGACTGCGGGCGATGCCGGGCGATCGCCGTACGCCGGCCTTTGCCGGGCCGATCGCGCTGATGGCGAGCGGCATCGGCAAGTTTGGGGCGGATGAGCTCGACGCGCTGACCGGCAATCGCCAGATCGGACTCGGCTTCTCGGTCGACGACGATGCGTTCGAGTTCAACGCCCAGACCAACAAGGAAGACCTTGCCGATCAGCTGCGGCTGTTCGCGACCAAGCTCGCCCGGCCCGGCTGGGATCCGCAGCCGGTGCTGCGTGCGAAGACGGGCTTCCTGTCCGGCTATGCGGGGCTCTCGGCCTCGCCCGACGCGGTGCTGGGGCGCGATCTCGATGCGCTGCTCCACGATGGCGATCCGCGCTGGGGCGTGCCGAGCCGTGCCGAACTCGAGGCGCTGACCCCGGCGGCGTTCCGCAACTTCTGGGAACCGCTGCTCAAGACCGGGCCGATCGAGGTCGAGGTCTTCGGCGACATGGATGCCGAGGCGACGATCAAGGCGGTGGCGGCGAGCTTTGGCGCGCTGGCACCGCGTGCTGCCGGCGCAGAGAGCGGCGCGCCGGTGCGATTCCCCGCGCATGTCGAGACGCCGGTGGTCCGCACCCATACCGGGGCCGAGGATCAGGCTGCGGCGGTGATCGCCTGGCCGACCGGCGGCGGCAGCGCGGGGCTGGCCGAGAGCCGCAAGCTCGACGTGCTGACCGCGGTGTTCCGCGATCGGCTGATCGATCAGCTGCGCAGCCAGGCGGGGGTGAGCTATTCGCCCAATGTGATGAGCGACTGGCCGGTCGGGTTCGATACGGGTGGCAAAATCGTCGCGCTGGGGATGATCCCGCCCGACAAGACCGGCTTTTTCTTCAAGCTCGCCCGCGACATAGCCGCCGATCTCGGGGCCAAGCCGATCGACGCCGACGAACTGGCGCGCGCGCTGACGCCGCTCAAGCAACAGCTGTTGCGCATGTCGAGCGGCAACATGTTCTGGATGAGCCTGGTCGAGGGCGGCACCCAGGATCGCGCGCGGATCGCGGCGATGCGGACGCTGCCCGAGGATTATGCGCGGACGAGCCCGGCGGAGCTCCAGGCGCTGGCCGCGAAATATCTGCGGCCGGACAAGGACTGGACGATGGTGGTGCTGCCGGAGGGCGGCGCCACCAAATAGCCCCGGCCGATCGGTTCAGTACAGCGCGTCGAGCCGCTCGCCATAGACCTGTTTGAGGACGTGGCGGCGGATCTTCATGCTGGGGGTGAGCTGTTCGTTCTCGATCGTGAACTGCGCGTCGGCGAGCGTGAATTTGCGCACCCGTTCGGTGACGGAAAGATCGCGGTTCACCCGCTCCACTGCCGCGCCGAGCGCCGCCTTGAAATCGGCATCGCGCGATAGATCGCGGAACTTGCACGGCGTGGCGGTGCGCGCGCAGAATTCCTGGACCCATTCGGGATCGGGGACGATCACCGCCGTCATATATGGCCGCTTGTCGCCATAGATCATCGCCTGCATGATCTCCGGCTGGAGGGTGAGCATGCCCTCCACCTTCTGCGGGGAGACATTCTCGCCCTTGTCGTTGACGATGATGTCCTTCTTGCGATCGGTGATCCTGATCCGGCCCTTTTCGTCGATCATGCCGATGTCGCCGGTGTGCAGCCAGCCATCCTTCAGCACCCGTTCGGTCTCGGCCTCGTTGCGCCAATAGCCGTGCATGACGAGCTCGCCGCGCACCAGGATCTCGCCATCTTCGGCGATCCGCACCTCGACGCCCTCCAGCGGCGGGCCGACCGTGTCCATGCGCAGCCCGGCGCTCGGCCGGTTGCACGAGATGACGGGTGCTGCTTCGGTCTGGCCATAGCCTTGCAGGAAGGTGAGCCCAAGCGACTGGAAGAACACGCCGACTTCGGGATTGAGCGGCGCGCCGCCGGACACGAGCGCCTTGATCCGCCCGCCGAACCTTTTGGTCAGCTTGGGTCGCAGCGTTGCATTCAGCAGCAGGTTCATCGGCACGTCGCCGAGCACGAATTTGCCCGATGCCTTTCGCCCGCCGATCGCAACGGCCTTTTCGAGCAGATAGTTAGCGAAGCGGCCCTGCTTTGCGACCTGCTTGGTAATGCGGGTGCGCAGCACTTCGAACAGGCGCGGCACCACTACCATGATGGTTGGACGAACCTCCTCGATGTTCGAGGCGAGTTTTTCGAGCCCTTCGGCATAATAGATCTGCGCGCCCAGCGCGATCGGGAAGAACTGGCCGCCGGTATGCTCATAGGCATGGCTGAGCGGCAGGAACGAGAGGAAAACCTCGTCCGCCCAGCCGAAATCTTCCGAGATGATCGTGGTGCAGCCCTCGCAATTGTGCAGGATCGCGCCGTGGTGCTGCATCACGCCGCGCGGCGAGCCGCCGGTGCCGCTTGTATAGATGATGCAGGCCAGATCCTCGCGGCGAAAGCTGGCGCGCGCGGCGGCGGTGGCGATTTCGGTCGGATGCGCGGCGATCAGCGCATACCAGTCGTGATAATCGACGCTGCCTTGCTGACCCAGCCGAACATCGTCGATGCCGATCACCATCCGCCCGGTCGATGACCGCAACACAGCGGGCAGCAGCGTCCGCGCAAGCTTGGTGTTCGATACGATCACCGCACAGGCGCCCGAATTTTCGATGATGTGCTGGTGATCGCGTTCGGTGTTGGTGGTGTAGGTCGGCACGGTGACGCAGCCCGCCGCCATGATCGCAAGATCGCTGATGCAGAATTCGGGGCGGTTTTCCGACACGAGCATTACCCGATCGCCGCGCCGCAGCCCCAGCGCGGTCAGCGCCGTCGCGAGGCTTGCCACCTGGCGCGCCGCTTCGGCCCAGCTGGTCGACCGCCACTGGCCCCCGGCCTTGTGCCACAGGAACGGCGCATCGCCCTTTTCGCGCGCGCGGGCGAAGAACATCGTTACCAGATTGTCGAACCGTTCAAGCTTGCGCATCCATCTTCCCCCTGCGGACGCCCGTATTTTCGCGTGGCTTGTTCCGCTCTACTCCGAAGGGCGGTCGGGCTTGGCGCCCACCCGCTCAATAACTGTTACCGAGCCGTCCTGATCCATCGCGACGCCCTCGCTGCGCGGATCGGCGGCGCCCACCCAGCGGCCGTCAACGTGTTCGATCGCGTTCGCCTTCAGCCCCATCGGCGCCACGCGCGCGGTTTCGCCCAGCGCTTCGAGCGCCGGCACGAGCGCGGCGACGCTGGTGCCGCGTTCGACGATCGCGGTCTTGCCCGGCGCATAGACTAGGCCGAGGCCGATCGCGTCCTGCGCCGACAGGTGCCAGTCGACGACGCCGATGATCGCCTTTGCCACCTGGGCGATGATCGTCGACCCGCCGGCGGCGCCGATCGCCAGCCGCACCTTGCCGTCGGGGCCGAACACGATCGTCGGCGCCATCGAACTCCGCGGGCGTTTGCCGCCCTCGACCCGGTTGGCGGCCAGATAGCCGTTCTTTTCCGGCACGATGTCGAAATCGGTCAGCTGGTTGTTCAGGATGGTGCCGTCGAACGTCAGGCCGGAGCCGAATGGCCCTTCGACTGTGGTCGTCACCTGAACGACATTGCCCTGCGCGTCGACGACGGCGAGATCGGTGGTGCCGGCAACCTCCTGCACCGTGGCGGGTACGCGCTTCGGCGCGCCCGGCGGCGTCCCGGCGCTCACGCTGGCCATCGTCGTCGCGGGATCGATCAGCGCCGAGCGGCTGGCGATATAGGCGGGATCGAGCAGGCCGGCGAGCGGCACGCGGACGAAATCGGGATCGCCGACATAGAGATCGCGATCGGCATAGGCGAGCCGCGAGCTTTCGGCGAACAGGTGCCAGGCGGTGGCCGACTCCTTGCCGAGCGCGCCCATGTCGAACCGTTCGAGCTGGGCGAGGATAATCAGCACCGTGATCCCCCCCGACGAGGGCGGGCCCATCGAGCAGACCTTGTAGCCGCGATAGCCGCCGCACAGCACCGGGCGTTCCTTCGCGTCATAGGCCGCGAGGTCGCCGGTGGTCATCTTCGATGGGTTGCGCGCGGCGCCGTTGACCGTCGCGACGATCTTTGCCGCCTGCGGGCCGACATAGAAGCTGTCCGACCCCTGCTTCGCGATGCGTTCGAGCAGAGCGGCCTGCGCCGGATTGCGAACGCGAGTGCCCGCCGGCAGCGGCGTGCCGTCGGGGCCGAAGAACAGCGCCCGCCAGGCCGGATCGACATGGCCTGAGAAGCGGGCCAGCGAATTGTTGAGCCGCGGCGTCACCTCAAATCCCTCGCGCGCGAGGCGGATCGCGGGCGCGAACAATCTGGCCCAGGCGAGCTTGCCCGATTTTCGGTGCGCCAGCGCCATTGCCCGCAGCGCGCCCGGCACGCCGACGCTCCGCCCGCCGGGCACCGCCGCGAAATGGCTGAGCGGCTTGCCGGCGGCATCGTAGAACCAGTGATCGTCGACCGCCATCGGCGCCGTTTCGCGCCCGTCCACGCTGGTCGTCGCGCCGGTCTTCGCGTCGTACAGCACCAGAAAACTGCCGCCGCCGATACCGGAGCTTTGCGGCTCGACCACATTGAGCGCCAGCATCGTCGCGATCGCCGCATCGGTGGCGGTGCCGCCCGCGCGCAGAATCTCGACGCCGGCGGCGGCGGCACGAGGATCGGCGGCGCTGACCATACCCTGGGCATGCGTGACCAGAGGAGCGAACAGTAGGAGAAGCGATGCGACCAGTTTTTTCATCGCCCTAGGCCTAGCGCGCTTTGCCCGGGAGGCAAGCGGTCAGGCGAGCGACGCGGCGATCCTGCGTGCCAGACCGGGGCCATGATAGACGAGCGCCGAATAGATCTGCACGAGCACCGCACCCGCATCGATGCGGCGCTTCGCCTCGTCCGGGCCGTCGATCCCGCCGGCCGAGATCAGCGGCAGCTGGCCGCCCGATGCCTCGCGTGCCTCGACCAGCTTGGCATGCGCCAGCGCCTTGAGCGGCCGGCCCGAAAGTCCGCCGGCTTCACCCGCCTGCGGCGACGCGAGCGGCGGACGCGAGATGGTGGTGTTGGAGACGATCAGCGCGTCGACATGGTTGTCGATCGCCGCTCGCACTGCGCCCTCCAGACCCGCGCGATCGAGGTCAGGCGCGATCTTCAGGAACAGCGGTGTGCGCCCGCGTGCCTGATGCGCGGCAGCGAGAAGTTCGTCGAGCGCGGGGCGCGACTGAAGATCACGCAGGCCGGGCGTGTTGGGCGAGCTGACGTTGATCGTGATGTAATCCGCATGCGGTGCGGCCTTGGCGACGCCCACCGCATAGTCGGCGACGCGGTCGCTCGAATCCTTGTTGGCGCCGACATTGATGCCGAGCACGCCGGCGCGCGCCTTGAGCCCCGCGATTCGCGCGAGCGCGGCGTCGATGCCGCCATTGTTGAAGCCCATGCGGTTGATCACCGCTTCATCCTCGATCAGCCGGAACAGGCGCGGGCGCGGATTGCCCTGCTGCGCGCGCGGGGTGAGGGTGCCGACTTCGACCGCGCCGAAGCCGAGCGCGAACAGGCCCGGAATCGCCTCCGCATCCTTGTCGAGCCCCGCGGCGAGCCCGACGCGATTGGGAAAGGTGATGCCGGCGAGCGTGACGGCATCGTTCGGAACCGATCTGGATGCAAATGGCAGGCCGAACCGTGCCCAGAGTGCGAGCACGCGAATGGTGGCGCGATGCGCCTGTTCGGGGTCGAGCGCGAAGAGCGCGGTGTGCGGAGTGCCGGCCATATCGCGCCTCCATCGCACCGCCCGGCGACGAGGTCAAAATGGAGTATGTCGATTCCGTACAATACCCGGCATCCCGATTCGGGTAATACGAACTTGCGACCCGAGGGGTTCCGCTTAACGGGGGGAACCCTTTCCTCTTGGCCCGGTCAGGCAACTGACCGGGCCACTTTTACGTTGCGCTTCGCGCGCCGACATGCTCCAGCCCAGCGACGAACTGAATTGCAGGGGTGCAGGTTCGCATGGGCGAGGCGATCGAGCGGCAGGTGTCTCGAGCGGCGATTGGTCGCGCGAGCCCGATTCCGTTTCTGGAATTCAGGCCGTCGAGTGGCCGGCTCGTACCCCATGTCGCGGCATTCTACCTGTATCTCAACGAAGTCGCGGTGATCCGGGGCACCGAGCGCGTCGATCTGGGCCAGTGGCGCTTCATCCTGCGTGGCAGCGGCGAGGTGACTTTCCCGGACGGCCGCACCGATCCGACCTTCCCGGTGATGGTCAACGGCCCGGGCACGGCCCATTGGCGCTATCGGATGAGCGGCCCGATGCGGTGCTTCGGCATTTCGCTGCGCGGCATCGGCTGGCGGTCGCTGATCGGGATCAGCGCCGACCGCATCGCCGACCGCATCATCGACGCGCAGGAAATTTTCGGCGACTCGGTGATGCGGCTTCATGCGCAGTTGCAGACGATGGACACGCTCGACGAGATGGTAGCCGCGATCGAGCCGTTGATGATCGAGCGGCTCGACCGCGCACGCCGGGTGCCGCGGGCACATGTGATCTTCCTGCGGATCGTGCGCGAATGGTCGGCGTCCGACGAACTGACGCTCGACGCGCTCTATAGCGCGATGGCGGCGGAAACCGGCATGGGGCAGCGCCAGGTGCAGCGGCTGTGCAAGGAATATTTCGCTGGGCCGCCCAACCATCTGCGCCGGAAATTCCGCGCGATCGGCGCCGCAGTACGCATCTATCACGGCGCATCGCTCAACGAGGTGATGGGGCCGTTTGCCGATCAGTCGCACCTGATCAACGAACTCAAGCATTTCACCGGCCACACGCCGGGTTCGCTGCGCGAGGGCATCGATCCGGTGCTTGCGGCGACGCTCGAAGACGAAAATCTGCATTTTCTGCCCGATGTCATCCCCGAGATGGTTGACCTGGACGACCGCTGAGCCCACATCGCCAATCGGATCAACTTTGTCCGATTGGGAGTCGATGCGTCTTTCGAGCCTTGCCGATTATGCCGTGGTGATGCTGGCGGCCGCCGCGCGCCATTGCGGCGCATCGGGCCGACTCAATGCGACGCTGCTGGCGAACGAGACTGGCCTGCCGCTGCCCACGGTGCAGAAGCTGGTCAGCAAGCTTTCCGCCGCCGGCCTGATCGAAAGTGCGCGCGGCACCGGCGGCGGCTTCCGCCTCGCCCGCCCGCCTGCGGCGATCAGCCTTGCCGACATCGTCGAGGCGATCGAGGGGCCGATCGCGCTGACCACCTGTGTCGATTCGGGCAGGCATGATTGCGCGGTCGAGGGCAATTGCCGCGTGAAGCCGCATTGGGGCGTGGTGAGCGATGCGGTTCGCTCGGCGCTGGCGCAGGTGAGCCTTGCCAGCCTCAGCACGCCCCCTGCGCTTGCGGGTGCCGCCGCGCCGGTGCATGGGCACGCACCTTCCGCATCCGATCTTTCTTCTCCTTCTGCGGCCCTCGCCGTGGAAAGCCAGGTATCTTTCTGATGGCCACCAAGAATGCCGAGGCGCTCGCCGCCGCGAACAAGAAGTATGAATGGGGCTTCGCCTCCGACGTCGAACAGGAGTTCGCGCCCAAGGGGCTGAGCGAGGATACCGTCCGCTACATCTCGGCCAAGAAGAACGAGCCCGAATGGATGCTCGACTGGCGGCTCAAGGCCTTCCGCCTGTGGCAGACGCTGGAGGCGCCGGACTGGGCCAAGCTCAACGTGCCGCCGATCGACTATCAGGACGCGTATTATTACGCGGAGCCGAAGCAGAAGAAGACGATCACCAGCCTCGACGAGCTCGATCCGGAAATCCGCCGGACCTATGAGAAGCTCGGCATCCCGATCGAGGAGCAGAAGGTGCTTGCCGGCGTCGAGGGCGCGCGCAAGGTCGCGGTCGACGCCGTGTTCGACTCGGTGTCCGTGGCGACCACCTTCCGCGCCGAGCTGAAGGCGGCGGGCGTCATCTTCCTGTCGATCAGCGAGGCGATCCGGGAGTATCCCGAGCTGGTCCAGAAGTGGCTGGGCAAGGTGGTGCCGCAGCGCGACAACTATTTCGCCACGCTCAACAGCGCGGTCTTTTCCGACGGCACCTTCGTCTATGTGCCGGAGGGCGTGCGCTGCCCGATGGAGCTTTCCACCTATTTCCGCATCAACGCCGAAAATACCGGCCAGTTCGAGCGCACGCTGATCGTCGCCGACAAGGGTGCGTACGTCTCCTATCTCGAAGGCTGCACCGCGCCGATGCGCGACGAGAACCAGCTGCATGCCGCCGTCGTGGAACTGGTCGCGCTCGACGATGCCGAGATCAAATACTCGACCGTCCAGAACTGGTACCCCGGCGACGAGAACGGCAAGGGCGGCATCTACAATTTCGTCACCAAGCGCGCGCTGTGCCAGGGCCGCAACTCCAAGGTGAGCTGGACCCAGGTCGAGACCGGCTCGGCGATCACCTGGAAATATCCGAGCTGCGTGCTGGCGGGCGAGAATAGCGTCGGCGAATTCTATTCGGTGGCGGTGACCAACAATCGCCAGCAGGCCGATACCGGCACCAAGATGATCCATCTCGGCAAGGGCAGCCGCTCGACGATCGTGTCGAAGGGCATCTCGGCCGGACGCAGCGACAACACCTATCGCGGGCTCGTCCGGGTTGCGGCGAGCGCGGAGAATGTCCGCAACTTCACCCAGTGCGATTCGCTGCTTCTCGGCGACCAGTGCGGCGCGCACACCGTGCCGTACATCGAGGTGAAGAATCCGAGCGCCCAGATCGAGCATGAGGCGACGACCAGCAAGATCAGCGACGACCAGCTGTTCTACGCGCTCCAGCGCGGGCTGGACCAGGAAGCTGCCGTCGCGCTGATCGTCAACGGCTTCGCGCGCGAAGTGCTGCAGCAATTGCCGATGGAGTTTGCAGTCGAGGCGCAGAAGCTGCTCGGCATTTCGCTCGAGGGGTCGGTGGGGTGATCGTTCGAGACGCCATTTCCCACGTCGCTCAGCCTGCGCTCATCTCGGCTGACCTATTGACGACGCAGGGCCGCGTTCCGGGCCCGCAGGAGTATCCAGCATGTTGAACGCCCTTGTTGTCGCCGCCTTCGCGCTCCAGTCGGGCGTCGCGATCGACAATTCCGCCCAGTTCGGCGCGGCCACCAATCATGCGCGCTGCATCGTCCGCGTGATCGGCGTGGCGCCGGCGGATGCCGGCGCGCGCGCGGCAAAGATCGACGCCGCGATCAAGCAGTGCCGCGACTTTATCGATTCGGATTTCGAAGCCGGCCGGCTGCTCCTTAACGGCCGCCCATACCAGCCGAGCGCGTGGCGCAAGCTGGTGCCGGTGCTCGATGCCGTCCAGGCCGACATCAAGGCGCATGTGACTGCGCCGAAGCAGTACAAGATCATGTGGAAGCTGCCCGACGGCTCCCTGGTCGATGCGTATGACGTGGGCACGCCGCCCAAGACCCTTTCTCTCGTGACCGTGGCGATCTGAACCCGATGCTGAACATCCAGAACCTGCACGCCGAAATCGACGGCAAGGAAATCCTGAAGGGCCTGAGCCTTTCCGTGAACGCGGGCGAAGTCCACGCGATCATGGGGCCCAATGGTGCCGGCAAGTCGACGCTGGGCTATGTCCTCGGTGGCCGGGGCGGCTATGAGGCGACCAGCGGCAGCGTCGATTTCGACGGACAGGATCTGCTGGCGCTCGAGCCGCACGAGCGCGCCGCAGCCGGCCTGTTCCTGGGCTTCCAGTACCCGGTCGAGATTCCCGGCGTGTCGAACGTCCAGTTCCTGCGCGAAGCGGCCAATGCCCAGCGCCGGGGACGTGGCGAGCCGCCGCTCTCCGGCGCCGAGTTCCTCAAGCTGGCGCGCGCCCAGGCGGCGGCGCTCGGCATGGATGCGGAAATGCTCAAGCGGCCGGTCAATGTCGGCTTTTCGGGTGGCGAGAAGAAGCGCAACGAGATGGTGCAGATGGGGATTTTGAACCCCAAGCTTGCCATCCTCGACGAGACCGACAGCGGCCTCGACATCGACGCGCTGAAGGCGGTGGGCGAGGGCATCAACCGGATCATGCGCGCGCCCGACAAGGCGGTGTTGCTGATCACCCATTACCAGCGGCTGCTCGATTATGTGAAGCCGGACTTCGTGCATGTGCTGGCCGACGGCCGCATCGCGCGTTCGGGCGGGCCGGAACTGGCGCTCGAACTGGAGCGCGAAGGCTATGGAGCGCTAGCGGCATGAGCGGCGCGGTTCTGATCCTCCCCGGCACGGGGAGGGGGACCGCCGCCGCAGGCGGTGGTGGAGGGGGCTATCCACACTGGACGGCCCTGCTGCGATCCCCCTCCACCATGCTGCGCATGGTCCCCCTCCCCGTGCCGGGGAGGATCTGATGTCAGTGCTCGATCTTCCGACGACGCGGCAGGAAGCTTGGCGCTGGAGCGACATGGATGCGCTGCGGGCGGCGGCGGCGAGCCCGCAGGCGGCGACTGGCATCGACCCGGCCGATCTGTTCTTCGATCTGGATGGCCCTCGCCTGTGCTTTATCGACGGCGCGTTCGAACCCGCGCATAGCCGGCCCGGCCCGGTTGAGGTGACCAGCCAGATCGCGGCGACCGACCACCCGCTCGGCAGCCTTGCCGCAGGCGAGGGGTGGGCGCTGCACCTCGGCCCCGAACATGCGGCAACGTGCATCCAGATCGTCCATCTCGGCACCGGCGGCGAGAATCACGTGCCCGCGCGGATCATGCTGGCCGACGATGCCGTCGCCACCGTTGTCGAAACCTTCGCCGGCACCGGCTGGGCGAACCGGCTGACCGCGATCGCGCTCGGCAAGGGCGCTCGGCTGATGCGCTCGGTGCGGCTGGTGCAGAGCGGCGGCTTCGTCTCGATCCGCGACGAGGCGGAGATCGGCGAGGCGGCGAGCCTCGTGTCGATCTTCCTCGGCGCCGGCGGCATGGGCAGCCGGATCGACGGCGCGCTGACGCTGACCGGCAAGGGTGCGTTTGCCGAAATGGGCGGCGCGCTGCTCACCAGCGGCACCCAGCGGCAGGAAGCGGCGGTGGCGGTTCGCCACGAGCAGGTGGAAGGCACGTCGCGCCAGATCTGGCGCGCGGTCGCGGCCGACCAGTCGGCGGCGACCCTTGCCGCTCGTGTGGAAGTCGCGCGCGGCGCGCAGCAGACCGATGGCGAACAGTCGCTGCGCGGCCTGCTGCTCCAGCGCAGCGCGACGGTGAATTTGAAGCCCGAACTCGAAATCTTCGCCGACGACGTGAAGTGCGCGCATGGCGCGACGGTCGGCGAACTCGATCGCAATGCGCTGTTCTACCTGCAGAGCCGGGGCATCGAGGAATCGCAGGCCAAGGCGCTGCTGACCCATGCCTTTGTCGCGGATGCGCTCGCGCGGATCGGCGAGGAGCCGGTGCGCGAGACGTTTGCGGCGGATGCGGCGAAGTGGCTGGAGGCGGCGCTGTGACCGATATCGATCAGATCCTCCCCGGCAGGGGGAGGGGGACCGCGTCGCGCAGCGGCGTGGTGGAGGGGGATCGCCACGAGTCCATCGCCCCGCCGAACGCCCCCTCCACCACCGGCTTCGCCGGCGGTCCCCCCCCCCGTGCCGGGGAGGATCAGGTTGCCCCGCTCGACGTGCTGGCGGACTTCCCCGCGATCCCGGGCGGCTGGGCGTATCTCGATACTGCCGCCACCTCGCAAAAGCCGCGCCCGGTGCTCGACGCGATCGCGCGCGGCTATGGCGAGACCTATGCCACCGTGCATCGCGGCGTGTACCAGCGCTCGGCCGACATGACGCTGGCCTTCGAGGCGGCGCGTGAACGGGTGGCGACGTTTATCGGCGGCAAGCCGCAGGAAGTGGTGTTCGTGCGCGGTGCGACCGAGGGGATCAACCTTGTCGCGCAATGCTACGCCGCAACCCAGTTGAAGGCCGGCGATCGCATCCTGCTCTCCGCGCTCGAGCATCATTCGAACATCGTGCCGTGGCAGATGGCTGCCGAGAAGGTCGGCGCCGAAATCGACGTGGTGCCGCTCACCGACGACCACCGCATCGACCTCGACGCGATGGCGGCGATGCTCACCGAGCGGCACAAGCTGGTGGCACTCGCCCATGTCTCCAACGTGCTCGGCTCGGTGCTCGACGTCCGCCGCGCGGTCGATCTTGCGCACGGCGTCGGCGCGAAGATTCTGATCGACGGCTGCCAGGCGGTCGCGCGGTTGCCGGTGAACGTCGCCGAGCTTGGTTGCGACTTCTACGTCTTCTCCGGCCACAAGCTCTACGGGCCCACCGGCATCGGCGTGTTGTGGGGTCGGTACGAGTTGCTTGATGCGATGCCGCCTTATCAGGGCGGCGGATCGATGATTGATCGCGTGACCTTCGCCAAGACGACCTATGCGCCCCCGCCGGGCCGCTTCGAGGCGGGCACGCCGCATATCGTTGGCGTGGTCGGGCTGCATGCGGCGATCGATTATGTGGACGGCATCGGGCTGGACCGCATCCATGCGCACGAGACCGCGCTGGTGACCGAGGCGCGCGCCGCGCTCTCCGCGATCAATAGCGTGCGGCTGTTCGGGCCGGCGGACAGCGCCGGCATCGTCAGCTTCGCGGTGGAGGGCGTACACCCGCACGACGTCGCGACGATCCTCGACGAGGGCAATGTCGCAATCCGCGCCGGGCATCACTGCGCCCAGCCGCTGATGGATCTGCTGGAGGTTCCCGCCACCGCGCGGGCGAGCTTCGGCGTGTACAACGGGCCGGCGGATGTCGCCGCGCTCGTGCGAGGAATTGAACGGGTGACGAGGATCTTCGGATGAACGAAGAACGCAAGATCGTGGTGGAAGAAGTGGAGGCCGTTGAGGTGCCGCCCAAGGCGCGCGTCGAGGATGCGGCTGAGCCTGCCGCCGAGCGCAAGCGCGACTATCTGTCCGGCTTCCTTGCGCAGAAGCCCGAGGCGCCCTCAGCGGCCGAGCCCGGCGGCCCGCTGTACGAAGGCGTCATCGAGGCACTGAAGGAAATCTATGACCCCGAAATCCCGGTCAACATCTATGACCTGGGGCTCATCTATAGCGTGGAGGTTACCGCCAACGGCCATGCCGCCGTGACGATGACACTCACGACGCCGCACTGCCCGGTCGCCGAATCGATGCCGGGCGAGGTGGAACTGCGCGTGAGCGCGGTGCCCGGAATCGCGACGGCCGACGTCAATCTCGTCTGGGACCCGCCCTGGGACCCGCAGAAGATGAGCGACGAGGCGAAGCTCGAACTGGGAATGCTGTGATGACCACCGCGACCACGCCCCGGCAGCGCCCCGCGGCGCTGCACCTGACCCCCGCGGCCGAGGCGCGGATCGCCGCGCTGATGGCCAAGGCGCCCGAAGGCACCGTCGGCGTCAAGCTCTCGACGCCGCGCCGGGGCTGTTCGGGGCTCGCCTATTCGGTCGATTATGTCACCGAAGCCGCGCCGCTCGACGAGAGGATCGAGACGCCCGGCGGCACCTTCTTCGTCGATGGCGGATCGGTGCTCTACCTGATCGGCTCGACGATGGACTGGGTGGAAGATGATTTCACCGCCGGCTTCGTCTTCAACAACCCCAACGCCAGGGGCAGCTGCGGCTGTGGCGAAAGCTTCATGGTCTGAAGCGGGGCCGCCGCTGCTCGGTTTTTCGATGCCGTTCCCGATCGTGAACGGCCAATTTGAACCTGCCTTATCGCGGCAATGAGGTCAGCAGGATGACCGCCAGCGCCGCCACGATCACCAGCGCGATGACGAGCGTGCGTCGCCACGGCCGGCCGCGCAGTTGGAGATGCCCGCCAGGCTGTTCATAATCGCCGCCCAGGGTTGAATGGCCGGTGTCTGGATCGATGCCGTCTTTCATGCCTGAACCAAAGCGCGACATGGCCTTTGGTTCAGGTTTGCGGCCAGAAATCTGCTTCCGCTATCGTAGGTTAGGCGGGCCGAGGGTCGGCGATTTCGTTACGGAGCGAAACCGGCTACGGCACGTTCTGCCCCGAAAGACGATGGAGTTACCCGATGCCCTTTCCCCAGCCCTGGCATGCCGATCCCGCGCGCTATGACGGCCGCATGCCCTATCGCCGCTGCGGCGTGAGCGGGCTCGACCTGCCGGCGATCAGCCTGGGGCTCTGGCAGAATTTCGGCGGCACCGACGTGTTCGAAAATGCCCGTGCGATGCTGCGCCGCGCCTTCGATCGCGGCGTGACCCACTTCGATCTCGCGAACAATTACGGCCCCCCCTATGGCTCGGCGGAGGAGAATTTCGGCCGCGTGCTGGCGACCGACTTCGCCAGCCACCGCGACGAGTTGATCATCTCGACCAAGGCGGGCTGGGACATGTGGCCCGGGCCGTATGGCGATGTCGGCGGCAGCAAGAAATATCTGATCGCCTCGTGCGACCAGAGCCTCAAGCGGATGGGGCTCGATTATGTCGACATCTTCTACTCGCACCGCGTCGATCCCAAGACGCCGCTGGAGGAGACGATGGGCGCGCTCGCCCAGATCCACCGCCAGGGCAAGGCGCTGTATGTCGGCATCTCCAGCTATTCGCCCGAGCTGACGCGCCAGGCCGCCGCGATCCTCGCCGACTACAAGGTTCCGCTGCTGATCCACCAGCCGAGCTACTCGATGCTCAATCGCTGGGTGGAGGAGAGCCTGCTCGACACGCTGGAGGATCTCGGCACCGGCTGCATCGCCTTCTCGCCGCTGGCGCAGGGGATGCTGACGCGCAAATATCTGAACGGCGTGCCGGAGGATGCGCGCGCGGCCAAGGGCAGCTCGTCGCTCGACACGCGCCTGCTGTCGGACGAGAACATCGCCCGCATCCGTGCGCTCAACGCGATCGCCGAGAAGCGCGGCCAGACGCTGGCGCAGATGGCGATCGCCTGGGTGCTGCGCGATCCCCGCGTCACCTCGGCGCTGGTCGGCGCACGCACGGTGCAGCAGCTCGACGACTCGCTGGATGCGGTGAAGAACCTCAGCTTCACGGCCGAAGAGCTGGCCGAGATTGACAAGCACGCGACCGAAGGCGCGATCGACCTGTGGAAAGTGTCTTCCTCGCTGGAGGAGTTGCCCCAGCGATGAGCGTCGCCTTCCGCCGTGAGAGCGACGAGGAACATAAGGAACCGAAGTTCGAGCTGCCGCTGCCGGCGGGGCCGAATATCGTCACGGCGGCAGGGCCGGCGCTGATTGCCGGCAAGATCGCCGCGCTGGAGGCCGCGATCGAGGCGGAGCGTGAGGACGAGGCCAAGGAAGCGCTGAAGCGCGAGCTACGCTACTGGAACACGCGCCGCGCCACCGCGCAGGTCGCGCCGCCCCCTGAGGACGGCGTGGCGGGGATCGGCGCGCGGGTGCGGATCCGGCTGGGTGGGCGCGAGCGCGTGATCGAGATTGTCGGCCATGACGAGGCCGATCCGGCCGCCGACCGGCTGGCGTTCCAGGCCCCGCTCGCGCACGCGCTGCTGGGCGCCGAAGAAGGCGAGCGGGTGGATTTCGGCGGGAAGGCCGAGGCGATCGAAATACTGGGAGTGGAGGCGATTTAGGGGGGCTACGAGGTCACCCTCACCCTCCCCACTGCCTGCGGCGGCGGGTCCCCTCCCTCTCCCAAAGGGAGAGGGCGCTAAATCCCTCTCCCTTTGGGAGAGGGAGGGAGGCGCGAAGCGCCGGAAGGGTAAGGGTGATGGCGGGCGTTATCCCTCCAGCGCAGCGAGATCGAACGCGATCACGTCCTGACGCTGGGTGCCGAGGCCGGCGATGCCGAGCTCCATCACGTCGCCGGGCTTGAGGAAGATCTTCTCGGGCTTCTGGCCTTCGCCGACGCCCGGGGGCGTGCCGGTGATCAGCAGGTCGCCGGGGTGGAGCGTGATGAAGCGGCTCATGTATGCGATGCATTCGGCCACCGGAAAGATCATCGTCGACGTGTTGCCGGTCTGCATGCGCTTGCCGTTGAGATCGAGATACATGTCGAGCGCCTGGCAGTCGGCCACTTCGTCCGGCGTGACCAGCCAAGGGCCGACGGGGCCGAAGGTGTCGCAGCCCTTGCCCTTGTCCCACTGGCTGCCCAGTTCCTTCTGGAAGGCGCGCTCGGACACGTCGTTGGCGAGGACGTAGCCGGCGACATGATCGAGCGCGTCGGCCTGGTCGACATAGCGGCAGGTCTTGCCGATGATCACGCCCAGCTCGACTTCCCAGTCGGTCTTTTGCGAGCCCTTGGGGATCATCACCGGATCGTTCGGGCCGGTGATGCACGAGATCGCCTTGGTGAAGAAGATCGGCTCGGGCGGCGGTTCGAGGCCGGCTTCGCGGGCGTGGTCGGCATAGTTGAGGCCGATGGCGAGGAACTTGCCGATGCCGGCGACCGGCACGCCGAGGCGCGGATTGCCTTCGACCAGCGGCAGGGTGGCGGGATCGACCGCGCGGATGCGTTCGATCACGTCGACGGTGAGATCGGGCACAAGCCCGGTGAGATCACGGATGCGGCCGTCGGCGTCGAGCAGACCGGGCTTTTCGGCACCGCGCGGGCCGTAGCGAAGCAACTTCATGCAAGCGTCCTCGATTGGGAATGAAAGACGATTGCGCGATAGCGGCATTTGCCATGCTTGCCAAAGCGCGATTTGCACCGCGCTCCCAGCATTTGAGAAACGGCACCAAAAGCGATGCCGCCGGACCGATCAGCTCACCCGTCGCAGATGCTTTCCGCCATAGCGCTGGCCGAGATAGTCCGACAGGCGATGGAGGTAGTTGCGCGCATTCTGTGCTCTATCCGGGCAGCAGGGCAGGGGATTCTTGCTGATGCCGGTCGCTCGACGATCGACCTTTTGGCACAGCAGCTCGAGATCCTGGCGCGTGAGCAGGTTCTTTTCCCGCATCACGCACAACAGGCTTTCGAGAATGATCAGCGCCTCGTCGCCCGATTGGGCAGCGGGCGACTCAGGTTGGCGGACTTCATTCTGCGACACCGCACCTCTCCTTCTTTGTTTGACCGAGAGAGTATGCATATTTTTGCAGGTGACAAGAGGCTTACTCGAGCCCGCCGCCCAGCGTTCGATACAGCGTGACGAGATTGCTCGCCTGGCTAAGCCGCGTCGTGACCAGTTGCTGCTCGGCGGCATAGGCGCTTCGCTGCGAATCGAGGGCGGTCAGGAACGAATCGACCCCGGCCCGATAGCGTGCATCGGACAGTCGGGCGGCGATTTCGGCGGCATTGGCGCGCGCGGTCTGGGCGCGAACCTGCTCGTCGATCGTGCCGCGCTGGGCGAGCGCGTCGGCAACTTCGCGGAACGCAGTCTGGATCGTCTTCTGATAGGTGGCGACCGCCGCCTGCTGCGAGGCGCGGGCATAATCGAGATTGCCCTTGTTCTTGCCGAAATCGAACAGGTTTACCGATGCCGTCGGAGAGACGGTGTAGGTATCGGTGCCCGATCCGAACAGCTTGCCCAGCGTCGAGCTGATCGAGCCGACCGTCGCGGTGAGCGAGATGCTGGGGAAGAAGGCGGCGCGAGCGGCGCCGATATTGGCATTTTCCGCGACGAGCTTGTGTTCGGCCTGAAGCACGTCCGGCCGGCGCAGCAGCACTTCCGAGGGAAGGTCACCAGGAAGCGCATCGATGGTGGCCGGGCGTTCGCCCAGCTTTTCCGGCAGCAGCTCTGCGGGGACGGGGGCGCCGACCAGCAGCTGGAGCGCGTTGATGTCCTGCGCGATCTGGGTCTTGGCGGTGGCGACGTCGTTGCGGGCGGACTCGTAGCTCGTTTCCGCCTGGCGCGATTCGAGTTCCGACGCAGTACCGATACGGAACTGCGCCCGGGTCAGCTCCAGCGACTGTTCATATGCCTTGAGTGTCTGCTCCGCGATCGCGAGCTGTTCGCGATCGGAGGCAAGCGTGAGCCAGGCATTGGCGATTTCGCCGATCAGCGTGACGCGCGACGCGCGCTGAGCCTCGGTGCTGGCGAAATATTGCTCCTGTGCGGCGCGGGTGAGGTTACGCACCCGTCCGAACAGATCGATCTCGAACGAGGTGATCCCGCCTGTCACGCTGAAATTCTGGACGTCCTGAACGGCGCCCCCCACGGCACCGCCCGCACTCGCCGCGAACTGCGCGGTGTTGGTGTAAGTGCCGGTGCCGCTCACCCCGACGGTGGGGAAGATGTCCGCACGCTGGGCGCGATACTGCGCCCGCGCCTGCAGCACATTGGCCGCGGCAAGACGCAGATCCTGGTTGTTGTCGAGGCCCAGCTGGATCACCTGGCGCAGGCGAGCATCGACAAAGAAGTCGCGCCAGCCGATTTTGCTGATGTCGGGGGCGTCGGTGGCGGCGGCGGGGTAGATGCCACCTTGGGGCAGCGCCGCCGGTACTGCCGGATCGGGCCGGCTGTACTTCGGGGCGAGGTTGCAGCCGGCGAGCGCCGTGCTCGCGGCCAGTGCGAGGAGCAGGGGGAAGCGATTGGTCACGGCCGTCAGGCTCCCTGGGGCGCAGAGGCGCCGCCATCTTGGTTGGTTGCAGTAGGCGTACCGTTCTTGTTCCGGCGGCGGTCGAACAGGTTGCGGACCACCACGAAGAACATCGGCACGAAGAAGATGGCGAGCACGGTTGCGGAAAGCATGCCGCCCACCACCGCGCGTCCGATTGCATTCTGACCGCCGGCGCCGGCGCCGGTGGAGATTGCGAGCGGCAGCACGCCGAAGATGAACGCCAGGCTCGTCATCAGGATCGGACGAAGGCGCAGCTTCGCGGCTTCGACCGCCGCGTCGAAGGCGCTCATGCCCTCGCGCATCCGTTCCTCGGCGAACTCGACGATCAGGATCGCGTTCTTCGCCGACACGCCGATCGTGGTGATCAGGCCCACCTGCAGGTAGATGTCGTTGTTCAGCCCGGTCAGCCACGCTGCAAGCAGCGCACCGACCACGCCGAGCGGCACCACCAGCAGGACCGAGATCGGCACCGACCAGCTTTCATACAGCGCCGCGAGGCAGAGGAACACGATCAGCAGCGACAGCGCGTAGAGCGACGGCGCCTGGCCACCCGACAGCCGTTCCTCGTATGACAGGCCGGTCCATTCGAGCGACGTGCCGGGCGGCAGCTTCGCATGGATCGCCTCCATCGCCGCCATTGCGTCACCGGTCGACACGCCTGGGGCAGGCGAGCCCAGGATTTCCATCGACGGCAGCCCGTTATAGCGGGTCAGCTGTACCGGTGCCTGTGCCCAGCTGAGCGTGGAGAAGGCGGTGAACGGCGTCATCGTGCCGCTGGGGCCGCGGACGAACAGATTGGCGATGTCCTCCGGCTTCAGGCGATAGGGTGCATCGGCCTGGACATAGACCCGCTTGACGCGGCCGCGATCGACGAAATCGTTGACATAGGCGCCGCCCCAGGCGGTGGCGATCGTGTTGTTGATCGACGAGATGTCGAGCCCCAGCGCCTTTGCCTTGTCCTGATCGATATCAACCTTGAGTTGCGGGGCATCTTCGAGCGAGTTCGGACGCACGCCGACCAGGCGCTGGTCCTGCATCGCCATGCCGAGCATCATGTTGCGCGCCTGGAGCAGGCGTTCATGGCCGATGCCGCCGGTATCGACGAGTTGCAGATCGAAGCCGGTGGCGTTGCCCAGTTCCTGCACCGCGGGCGGCGTGATCGCGAAGATCATGCCGTCACGAAATTGCGAGAAGGCGCCCATCGCGCGACCTGCGATCGCAGCGGCCGCGTTGGCATGGCCCGACCGTTCGGACCAGTCCTTGAGCGGGATGAACACTAGGCCGCTGTTCTGGCCGGAGCCGGCAAAGCTGAAGCCGTTGATCGTGAACACGCCCTGCACATTGCCCGCTTCCTGCTTGAGGAAGTGATCGCGGACGAGCTCAAGGCCCTTTTCGGTGCGCGTGGAGGTGGCGCCCGGCGGGCCCTGCACCAGCGCGATGACGATGCCCTGATCCTCGTCGGGAAGGAAGCCCGTGGGCAAGCGCATGAACAGGAGGCCCATGCCGCCGAAGATCAGCAGATAGACAAGCGCCGAACGCTTCCAGCTGCGCGCCGTGGTGCGGACGCCCTTTTCATACTTGACCTGCCCGCGATCGAACTTGTCGTTGAACCAGCGGAAGAAGCGCGCCAGCGGGCCATTGCCTTCCAGCTTGCTCGGATCGTGCGGCTTGAGGATGGTGGCGCACAGCGCCGGGGTGAGCACGAGTGCCACGAAAACCGAAAGCGCCATTGCCGACACGATCGTGATCGAGAACTGGCGATAGATCACGCCCGTCGAGCCGCCGAAGAATGCCATCGGCAGGAACACCGCCGACAGAACGAGGGCGATGCCGACCAGCGCGCTGGTGATCTCGTCCATCGACTTGCGTGCGGCATCGACCGGGGTGAGATGTTCGGTGGTGATCAGGCGTTCGACATTCTCCACGACGACGATCGCGTCGTCGACGAGCAGGCCGATCGCCAGCACCATGCCGAACAGGGTGAGCGTGTTGATCGAATAGCCGGCGACCGCCATCACCGCGAAGGTGCCGAGCAGCACCACCGGCACCGCGATCGTCGGGATCAGCGTGGCACGGAAGTTCTGCAGGAACAGGAACATCACCAGGAAGACGAGTACCACCGCCTCGATCAGCGTGTGGACCACCTGTTCGACCGACAAGCGGACGAACGGCGTGGTGTCGTACGGGTAGATGACCTTGATGTCCGACGGGAAGGTCTTGGCGATTTCGTTGACCCGCGCCTTGACGGCCTCGACCGTGGACAGCGCGTTGGCACCGGGGGCGAGCTTGATGCCGATGCCGGCGCCGGGCTTGCCGTTCCACTTCGAATCGAAGCCGTAGCTTTCGGCGCCGATCTCGACCCGGGCGACGTCGCCGAGGCGGACGACGGAGCCGTCCGAGCCGCTCTTCAGGCGGATCTGGGCGAACTCGTCGGGCGTGGTGAGGCGCGACTGGACCGAGACGGTGGCGTTGAGCATCTGCTCCTTTGGCGCCGGGCGCGCGCCGAGCTGGCCGGCCGAGACCTGTGCGTTCTGCGCCTGGATCGCGCTGGTGACGTCCGACATCGCCAGCGCATATTTGTTGAGCTTCACCGGATCGACCCAGATGCGCATCGCATATTGCGAGCCGAAGATCTGGGTGTCGCCCACGCCGTTGACGCGCGACAGCGGATCCTGGAGCTTGGACACGGCATAGTCGGCGAGATCGGTGCCGCTGTGCGAGCCGTCTTCCGAATAGAGGCCGATCACCACCAGGAAGTTCTGGGTGGCCTTGGCGACCTGGATGCCCTGCTGCTGCACTTCCTGTGGCAGGAGCGGCGTGGCCGCCTGCAGCTTGTTCTGGACCTGCACCTGCGCGATGTCGGGATCGGTGCCCTGTTCGAAGGTCAGGGTGATCGTGACGGTGCCGGCGGACGAGGACGAGGACGAGAAGTAGCGAAGGTGGTCGATCCCCTTCATCTGCTGCTCGATGATCTGCGTCGTCGTGTTTTCGAGCGTCTTCGCGTCAGCGCCGGGATAGGTGGCGGTGATCGAGACGGCGGGCGGCGCGATCGCCGGGAACTGCGCGATCGGCAGGCTGCGGATCGCGAGGATGCCCGCCAGCATGATGATGATCGCGATGACCCATGCGAAGATGGGTCGATCGATGAAATAGCGCGACATGGGGCTTTACTTCCCTTGCGCCGGGGCGGCGCCCGGCTGGCCCTGAGCGGGCTTGGCATTCGGATCCCAGGGCTGGGGCGTGACGGGCATCCCCGGGCGCAGCATCATCGCCCCTTCGACGATCACCTTGTCACCGGGCTTCAGCCCGCCGGTGACGACCCAGTTCTCGCCGGCGGTGCGGCTCGTCTGGATCGGGCGCGGCTCGATCTTGTTCTGGGCGCCGACGACCAGCACGATCGGGTTGCCGCGCTCGTCACGGCTCACCGCGCGCTGCGGCACCAGCATCGCATTCTGCTGGGTTCCTTCGACGAGGTGCGCGCGGACGAACATGCCCGGCAGCAAAAGGCCGTCGGGATTGGGGAACAGCGCGCGGATCACCTGGCTGCCGGTCGTCTCGTCGACGGTAACGTCGGCGAAGCGCAGCGTTCCCTGCGGGCCATAGGTGCTGCCGTCTTCGAGGATCAGCTTCACCTTGGCATTGCCGTCGCGGGCGATCTTGCCGGCCATGATCTGCTGGCGCAGCTTGAGCAGGTCGGCGCTCGACTGCTGAATGTCGACATAGATCGGATCGAGCCGCTGGATGGTGGTCAGCGCATCGGCCTGCGATGCGGAAACCAGTGCGCCCGTCGTGTAGACCGAACGACCGATCCGGCCGCTGATCGGCGCGCGGATGGTGGTGCGGGCGAAATCGATCTCGGCCGTGCGAAGCGCAGCTTCCTGGGCGGCGACATCGGCGCGCGCCTGCTGGGCGCTCGTCACCGCATTTTCATATTCCTGCTTCGAGATCGCGTTGATCTTGACCAGTTCGCCGTAGCGACGCGCCAGCGCGTCGTTCGACGCGATCGCGGCCTTGGCACGCGCGAGCGCGGCACGTGCGCTTGCCACCGACGCGCGATAGGGCGCGGGATCGATGCGATAGAGCGGCTGGCCCTGACGCACCATGTCACCTTCGGTGAAGAGCCGTTCGAGAATCAGGCCATTGACCTGGGGGCGGACCTCCGAACTCTCATAGGGGGTCAAGCGGCCGGGCAGCTCGCTGGTCAGCGGCACCGCTTGCTGCTTGATCGTGACATAGGAAACCGGGGGCGGGCCAGCCTGGCCCTGCTGAGGCTGCTGGGGCTGACCGCCACAGGCTGCGAGTGCAAGCGCCAGAGCCGGCGCGGTGTGACGGAAAAAAGTCATGCTAAGGCCTGCCGTTGTGATATATGTGAGTGAACGATCGCTCACATTCCGCTACTGCGAAGTGAGTGACGCGGTCAAGATGATTTTATAGGTGGATTGGATGTCGGAAACCACGAGAGAAGGCTACGCAACGGGCCGAGACAAGGCGATGCTGCGGCGCGACAAAATCGTTGGTGCGGCGCGCAGGTTGTTCATTGCGAACGGTTTTCACTCGACCGGGGTTGCCCAGATCGCCAAGGAATCGGGGGTCGCGGTCGGCCAGATTTATCGCGATTTCTCGTCGAAAGAGGCGATCGTCGCGAAGATCGTGGAGGCGGACTGTCACGAATTTCTCGCCGATGCAGAGCTTCGGCGGGGGATCGCGACCGAAAATGCCGAGCTGGTATGGGCCTGGTTCGACGCGTTCATCGACTCGGAACCCGACGAATCGGACCCGCTATTCGCAGAGATCGTCGCCGAATCGGCGCGGAACGAACGAATCGCCGCGATTTTCGAAGGGACGCGCGACGCGATCCGCCACACCATGTTCGCTGCGTTCAAGGTTCTCGCGCCCGGCGATCAGCATCACGAGCGCCGCAAGGGGCTGGTCGATCTGGTCCTGTCGATGTCGCTGGGGCTGACGCAGCACCGTTTCCTGAGCGATCCGGGCGAGACGAAGCGCGCGGCCACGCTGGCGCTCGAGATGCTGCGCTCGGAAATCGCCGCGATGCGGGCGGCCAGCGACGATTGAGTCGTCCCGGTTTCTGGAAAGCCCTCCCAGTTCGTGCAAAGAGGCGCCATGACTGACTCGCCGCCGCGCATTGCCCTGTTCGTCACCTGCCTGGTCGATGCGATGCGGCCGCGGGTGGGGTTCGCGGCACTGCGGGTGCTCGCTGATGCGGGGTGCGAGGTGGTGGTACCTGAGGCGCAGACCTGTTGCGGGCAGCCGGCGCTCAACTCGGGCGATCGCGCGACGGCGACCGACTTTGCGCGGCGAAACGTGGCGATGCTGGAGTCGTATGAGGCGATCGTCGTGCCCTCCGGCAGCTGCGCGGGGACGATCCGCTGCCACTATCCCGAACTGCTCGCCGACGATCCTGCCTGGGGTCCGCGCGCCGAGGCGGTGGCGGCGAAGACGTGGGAGATCCTCGCCTGGCTCGATGCGCGTGGCTGGCGGCCCGAGGGCGTGGCGCTGGAGGCGCGGGCGACCTATCACGACAGCTGCTCGGGGCTGCGCGAGCTCGGCATCAAGGCGCAGCCGCGGCGGCTGCTCGGCGCGGTAGAGGGGCTTGATCTGGTGCCGCTCGCCGGCGAGGAGACCTGCTGCGGCTTCGGCGGCACCTTCTGCGTGAAATACCCGGCCATCTCCAACGCGATCGCCGACGAGAAGGCGGCGGCGGTGGAGGCTACGGGCGCGGGGCTGCTGCTCGCGGGCGATCTCGGCTGCCTGATGAACATGGCGGGCAAGCTCCACCGGCGCGGGTCGGACGTGCGCGCCTTCCATACCATCGAGGTGCTGGCCGGCATGGCCGACGGCCCGGCGATCGGCGAAGCGCAATGAGCCGGGCCTTCGACGCGCGGGTCGATGCCGCGCTCGCCGACCGCCAGCTCAAGATCGCGGTCGAGCGCACCGCCGGCACCGCCGAGGCCAAGCGCGGGGCGGCGATCGGGGCGTGGCCGAGCTTCGCCGCGGCGCGCGAGCGGGCGGCGGCGATCAAGGACCATGTGATCGCCAATCTCGGCAGCTACCTCGTCCAGTTCGAGGCGGCGGCGACCGCGGCGGGGGCGACAGTCCACTGGGCCGCCACTGCCGACGAGGCCTGCGCGATCGTCGTCGACCTTTGCCGCAAGGCGGGGGCGAAGAGCGTCGCGCGCTCCAAGTCGATGCTCGGCGAGGAGATCGGCCTGCCGCACGCGCTGGAGGCAGCAGGCATCGGCCGTGTCGAGACCGATCTTGCCGAGCATATCATCCAGCTCGCCGGCGAGCGGCCCTCGCACATCATCTGGCCGGCGATGCACAAGACGCGCGAGCAGGTCTCCGCACTGTTCCACGCCCGCCACCGCGAACCGCATGTCGAGGAAAGCATCGTGGCAATGGCGGCGAGCGCAAGGCGGCAGCTGCGGGGCGAGATGCTGGGCGCCGATGTCGGCATCTCCGGCGCCAATTTCCTGATCGCGGATACGGGGCAGGTCTGCACCGTCACCAACGAGGGCAATGCCGAGCTCTCGCTCGTGCCGCCGCGCGTGCATATCGTGACGGCGGGGATCGAGAAGCTGGTCCCCTCGATGGACCATGCGGTGCATCTGCTGCGGCTGCTCGCCCGATCGGCGACCGGCGCGGCGCTGACCCAGTACACCACCTTCTATGCCGGGCCGAAGCGGGCGGGGGACCGCGACGGGCCGGAGGAAATGCACATCGTGCTGGTCGACAACGGCCGCAGCGCGATGCGCGACGACGGCCTGGCGGAGATGCTCCGCTGCATCCGCTGCGGCGCGTGCATGAACCACTGCGTGGTGTTCCGCCAGATCGGCGGCCATGCCTATGGCGGCACCTATCCGGGGCCGATGGGATCGGTGCTGACCCCCGCGCTCGACGGGCTGGCGGCGAGCCGCGACCTGCCGAACGCCTGCACGATGAACGGCAAGTGCCAGGAGGTCTGCCCGGTCGCCATCCCCCTGCCGACGCTGCTGCGCGGCTGGCGCGAGAAGAGCTGGCGCGAGGGGCTGGAGCCGGTGACGCTGCGCTCGGGGCTGGGGCTCTGGGCCTGGGCGGCGCGGCGGCCGTGGCTGTATCGCGCAGGCGTGCGCTGGGCGATCCGGGCGATGCGGCTGGCCGGGCGCGGCTGGATCTCGCGGCTGCCCTTGGCCGGCGGCTGGACCGGCGGGCGCGACTTTCCCGCACCGGCGGCGGAGAGCTTCATGGACCGCTATCGAAAGGGCGAACGATGAGCGCGCGCGACGCGATCCTGGCGCGGCTGGGACCCGCGCGCGACTCGGCGGAGCTGGCGGCGGAGGCAGCGGCGCTGCTGGCAGGCGAGGAACGCGAGCGGCCGGCGGGGCCGGAGGATCTGGTGGCGCGCTTCCTGGCGCAGCTCGCCCTGCCGAGCGTGGCGGCGACGCATGCGCGGATTGGGTCGCTGGCGGAATTGCCGGGGGCGGTGGCGGGCTATCTCGCCGCCGAGGGCGCGGCACCGTCGCTCTGGCTGCCGCCCGATGCGCGGGTGGACGGGCTCGACTGGGCCGGGCTGACGCGGCTGGCGGAATGCCCGATCGACGACGGCGCGGTGCTGGCCTTTGCCCGCGCCGGGGTGGCGGAGACCGGCTCGCTGGTGTTCGAGACCTCCCCGGACGCGCCGATGCTCCCCAACTTCCTGGCGCTGCGCCATATCGTGGTGCTGGAGGTGGCCGCGCTGGTCCGCTGGCTGGAGGATGCCGCGCCGGGCGGGGCGGTGCCGCGCGCGCACTATTGGGTAACGGGCGTCAGCGGCACGACCGACATCGAAGGGACTTACGTCCGCGGCGCGCATGGCCCGCGGTTTTTGCATGTGGTGCTGGTCGGTTGATCTTCTCTAGCCCCTCCTCCTTGGAGGAGGGGTTTGGGGGTGGGGGGATTCCAGAACGCCGCTTGGTCTCGGTGAGACACAGCCCCACCCCAACCCCTCCCCTGAAGGGGAGGGGCTTGAGACGCGGGGCGCTTAGCCTTTACGCGCGGATCGGCCGCTACTGATTACGCCGACGGCTAGAGCCAACAGCACAAGCACGACAATTGTCAGCACCTTCGACCAGCCCCAGCGGTCCGCTGCCAGGAGAGCGAGGTAGATCGCGAGAACGCCGCCCGTTCCTTTGACGACCGCCGACAGTCTCAACCGGCGCATGCCACTCAATGCCCCGCCGTTACCATCTCCACATCCCCCGCCGTCCCGGTCGCCCGTACCCCAAACCCCAGCACCACCAGGAACGCCACCGCCGGCACCAGCAGTGCGAGGTTGATCCCCGCCACGTCGGACAGATGCCCCATCGCCGCGGTCAGCACCGCGCCGCCGATGATCGC
The DNA here is from genome assembly GCF_054489705.1 of Sphingomonas sp. RS6. Lineage (NCBI taxonomy): Bacteria > Pseudomonadati > Pseudomonadota > Alphaproteobacteria > Sphingomonadales > Sphingomonadaceae > Sphingomonas > Sphingomonas sp. RS6. Next base: position 156,907 of record NZ_JBTMWM010000001.1, on the reverse strand, counting down.
CATCACGATCAGCGAGGCGCCGATCTGCTTGAGCGCGCCCAGGCCACCGATGCCGATCGCGAAGATCGTCGGGAACTGGATCGACATGAAGAAGCTCGCCGCGACCAGCGCATAGAGACCGGTCGTGCCGCCGACGAACACCGCCGCCACGGTCAGCGCCGCCGAGAGCCCGGCGAACACCGTCAGCAGCTGCGGCGCGGCGACCTTGCCGAGCATCGCCGCACCCACGAAGCGGCCGATGCCGAACAGCACCAGGCTGGCGAACAGATAGTCGGCCGCGCCCTGCTCGGTGAGGCCGGGCAGGTTCACCTGGGCGTAGCGGATCGTGTAGCTCCACAGCCCCACCTGCGCCCCGACATAGAAGAACTGCGCCACCACCGCGAACACCAAGGTCCGGTCGCGCAGCACGGTGCCGAGCGCCTTGCCCGTCGGCACCGCGGGCGCATCGCCCTCCTTGCGGTTGTCCGGAAAGGCGATCAGCGCGGCGGCGATCGCGAAGGCGAGCACGACCAGGCCGATCACCAGATAGGGCGTCTGTACCGAGGCGAGCTCGCCGCGCAGCGTCGCGGTGCGCTGCGCAGCCGACATCGCCGCCAGCGCCTTCTCGTCCTGCGCGAAGCTGGAGAGGATGAAGTACTTTCCCACCAGCACGCCGAAGATCGTGCCGAGCGGGTTGGCCGCCTGGGCGAAGTTGAGCCGGCGCGCGGCGCCCTCGGGGCTGCCGAGCTCGGCGATCAGCGGGCTGGCCGAGGTCTCGAGAAAGGCGAGGCCGCAGGCGATCACGAACAAGGCCGCCAGGAACCAGCGATACTCGCCGAAATGCGTCGCCGGATAGAAGAGCAGCGCGCCGATCGCGTAGAGCGTCAGGCCCGTCACGATCGCCGCCTTGTAGCCGCGCCGCCGCGCGAGCATCGCCGCCGGGGTCGCGAGCAGGAAATAGCCCAGGTAGAAGGCCTGCTGGACGAAGCTGGTCTCGAAATCGCTCAGCGTGAAGGCGCGGCGGAAATGCGCGATCAGGATGTCGTTGAGGTTGTTCGCCATTCCCCACAGGAAGAACAGCGAGACCGTCAGGATGATGGCGGGGGTGTAGCGTCCGGCCTTGCTGGCCATATGTCCTCTCCTTGGTGCGACGCCCCTGTTGGGGTCATTCGATGGCGCGGTCCAGATGCGTGTAGCCGCCGTCGACGAACAGCCACTGGCCGGTGGTGTGGCTCGCCCGCGCGGAAAGCAGGAAAAGCGCGGTGTCGGCGATCTCTTCCGGCGTGGTGAAGCGGTGGCCGAAGGGCACGCGGCGCTCGATCTCCTCGCGCCGGGCTGCGGGGTCGTCGAAGCTCTTCAGCCATTCGGCATAGGCGGGGGTCTCGACCTCGGCGGGCACTATCGCGTTGACGCGGATGCCGTCGCCGCGCAGCGCCACCGCCCATTCGCGGGTCAGCGCCAGCACCGCGCCCTTGGCGGCGGCATAGGCGCTGGTGTGACCCTGGCCGGTGATCGAGGTCTTCGAGCCGATATTGACGATCGCGCCCTGCGCCGCCTTGAGGTGCGGCAGCGCGGCGCGGGCCATGCCGAAATAATGGACGAGGTTGATGTCGAGCGAGGCGCGGAACTGCGCCGGAGTCGCCTCGAAGCCGAGATTGTCGTTCAGCCCGGCATTGTTGACCAGCCCGTCGATCCGCCCGAAGCGCGCCGCCACTGCGTCGACCGCGGCGACCACGGCATCGTCCTCGGCCAGCTCGCAGGGGTGGAACAGCCAGTCCGCGCCCAGCTGCGCGACCAGCTCGGGCCGGGGCGGCTCGCGCGAGATGATGGCGGGCCGGGCGCCTTCGCGCGCCAGCCCGGCGGCAATGGCCTCGCCGATCCCGGACGAACCGCCGGTGACGATCACGACCTTGCCGGCGAGCCCCAGGTTCATGCGCCGAACCGATACTGGACGAGCGTCTCGGGCTTCATCTCGATCGAATAGCCGGGGCGCTGCGGCGGCATATAGGCCGCGTCGCGGATCACGCAGGGCTCCAGGAAATGTTCATGGAGATGATCCACATATTCGATGACCCTGCCGTCCATGGTGCCGGCAAAGCACAGATAGTCGATCATCGACAAGTGCTGGACGTATTCGCACAGCCCGACGCCGCCGGCATGCGGGCATACCGGCAGGCCGTAGCGCGCGGCGAGGAGCAGCACCGCCAGCGCCTCGTTCACCCCGCCGATGCGGCAGGCGTCGAGCTGGATCACGTCGACCGCGCCGACGCTCATGAACTGCTTGAACAGGATGCGGTTCTGGCACATCTCGCCGGTCGCGACCTGGACCTGGTCGATGCCATCGCGGATCGCCTTGTGGCCGAGCACGTCGTCGGGGCTCGTCGGCTCCTCGATGAACCAGGGCTTAGCGAAGGCGAGCGCGTTGACCCATTCGATCGCCTGGCCGACTTCCCATACCTGGTTGGCGTCGATCATCAGCTTGCGATCGGGGCCCAGCACCTCGCGGGCGATGCGGACGCGGCGGATATCGTCCTCCAGGTCGCGGCCGACCTTGAGCTTGATATGGTGGAAGCCGGCATCGACCGCTTCCTGCGCGAGGCGGCGCAGCTTCTCGTCGGGATAGCCGAGCCAGCCTGCCGAGGTGGTGTAGCAGGGATAGCCGTTCGCTTCGAGCGTGGCGATGCGCTCGGCCTTGCCTGCCGCGCGCTCGGTGAGCAGCGCGAGCGCCTGCTCGGGCGTGATCGCGTCGGTGAGGTAACGAAAGTCGATCGCGCGGACGAGCTGCTCGGGCGTCATGTCCGCGACGAGGCGCCACACCGGCTTGCCCTCGGCCTTGGCCCAGAGGTCCCAGATCGCGTTGACCACCGCACCGGTTGCCAAGTGCATCGCGCCCTTGTCGGGGCCGATCCAGCGCAGCTGGCTGTCGCCGGTCAGGTGCCGCCACATCCGCGCCGGCTCCTCGGCGATCCAGGCGAGGTCGAGACCGATGACGAGATGGCGCATGGCCTCGATCGCCGCGACGCAGATGTCGTTGCCGCGGCCGATGGTGAAGGTGAGGCCATGGCCTTCGAGGCCGGGGACGTCGGTTTCGAGGATGACATAGGCAGCCGAATAATCGGGGTCCGGGTTCATCGCGTCGGAGCCGTCGAGCGAGGCGCTCGTCGGGAAGCGCAGGTCGACCGTGCGCAGGCCGGTGATGCGGGCCTTGAGTGCCGTGGGTGCGGAAACAGCCATGTCCATCAGTTCACCCAGCCGCCGTCGATCACGTGCACCGCGCCTGTGGTGAAGGCGGCTTCGTCACTGGCGAGATAGCAGACCAGCGCCGCGATCTCGTCCTCCTGGCCGAGCCGGCCCATCGGCTGGCGCGCGACAAAGGCGGCATGCGCCTCCTCGACGCTGATGCCCTGCTGCGCGGCCTGATCGGCGACGCGCTGGCGCAGACTCGGCGTGTCGACGGTGCCCGGGCACACCGCGTTGCAGCGGATGCCCTTTGCCACGAAGTCGGCGGCGACGGCCTTGGTAAGGCCAATCACCGCCGCCTTGGACGCGCCATAGGCATGGCGATTGGGAATGCCCTTCACGCTGGAGGCGATCGACGACATGTTGACGATCGCGCCGCCGCCCTTTGCTAGCATGCCCGGCAGGAAGCCGCGGATCATGCGGTGCATCGCATGGACGTTGAGATCGAAGGAAAGCATCCAGTCGTCATCGCTGCCGTCGAGGATCGAGCCGGCGGCCACGAAGCCCGCGATGTTCGCCAGAATATCGACCGCGCCGATGCGATCGGGCAGGGCGGCGATCGCGCCAGCGTCGAGCAGATCGAGCACGATCGGTTCGACCCCGTCCATCGTCGCGAGCGCCGCAGCATCGCGATCGAGCGCGAACACCCGCGCGCCTTCGTCGCGCAGCCGCAACGCCGCCGCGCGTCCGATGCCATGTGCGGCCGCCGTGACGAGCGCGGTCTTTCCCTTGAAACGCATAGGCTCCCCTAGTCCAATTACAGCTTTCATCAGTCAAAGTAACTTTCATTGCAACCGATTTCGCTGGGTTCGCGGTGGGTTGCGCGCGATTGGCATGACAGACGAAGTGGCAGCGGCTAGGTTTGTGCCATGACCCGGTCCTCTGCCCAGCCGACTCCCGAGCGGCAAACCATCTATGCCGCGCCCGCACTCGAAAAGGGCGTCGACGTGATCGAACTGCTGAGCACCGAGCCGATGGGGCTGACGATCAGCGAGATTGCCCAGCGGCTGGGCCGTTCGATCAGCGAACTGTTCCGTATCATCGTCGTGCTCGACCGGCGCGGATGGCTGCACAAGGATGTGGCGAACGACCGCTACCGCGTGACCTATCATGTGCTGGAGATCGCCTATCGCGCGACGCCGGCGCAGGAACTGACGCATGTCGCCGCGCCGTTGATGCACGCGCTGGCGGCGGCGACGATGCAGTCCTGCCATCTGGTGGTGGTCAACGGCACGCGCGGCCTGGTCGTCGCGCGCCAGGAAAGCCCCGGCGCGACCGGCTTTGCGGTGCGGCTGGGCACCGAGGTCAACCTGTTCACCAGCTGTTCGGGGCGCGTGCTGCTTGCGGCGATGGAGCCGGATCGGCGCGCCGCATTGTTCGACGATGCGATGCCGGCCAGCCTGGCGCGAAGGCTCAAGATCGTCGAGGCACAGGGCTATGAAACGATGCCGAGCACGCGAATGGCGGGGGTTTCCGATCTGAGCTGCCCGATCTTCGGCTTTGACGGCCATGTCGTCGCTGCGCTGACGATCCCGTTCCTCGAGGTGATCGACGATCAGCCGCATGTCTCGGACGAGGAGGCACTGGTGATGCTCGTCGACACCGCCCGCGCGGTTTCGGCGGCGCTCGGCTGGTTCAATCCCGGCAACGGCCCCATCGTGCCGAGTCTTTCGGTGCCCAAGCCAGTGCGGCTTCGCCGCCCGACGCCGCGTGTGAAAAGCGGCGAGGCGGGCGCCTGAACGCACAATTCGGATCGTGATGCCCGCGCGGTTGTTTGCCGGCGCCGCCGCGGGTTTCCGTTAAGTTACTCTATCAGAAGCTGAAAACGGGAATTTCTCGCGACGGGTGTGGCCGCGAGGACACATTAAACCTGTCAATGCGAAAAATAATATCAATCGCATTGTTAGCGCTCACAGTTTTACCTATGGATGACGGCTTAACCGGGCGAAAGACTCGGCTGCACAAACTTGGAGGGGACGGGAATGAACAGGCTTTTGCGGTCCGGCGATCTGCCGCGCATCCACGCACAGCATCAGATCGAACCCGGCGCCTGCGCCGTGTCACCGAACGGCAGGTGATCCGATGGGATCGTCGATCGGGCCGATCGTCCGCCCCTGGCTGGGCTGCCTGACCCCACCAGTCTCGTCCCTCGCATGACAGCGTTGCCACGCCAATTCGTCTGCATGGCCCTGACCGACAGCGTTGCCACGTCGGCCGGGCTCACCACCCGATAGATCAACCGTTTTGAGGAAGTGACATGAACCGCGTTCTCCCTTCGTCGAGCGATGCCGCGCTGCGCGCCGCCTCTCTGCTCGTCTCCGCATCGCTGCTCGCACTCGTCAGCGCCACGCCGGCGTTCGCGCAGGATGATGCCGCCGCCCAGGCGAGCGCCGCCGCGCCCCAGGACGATGCCTCGCAGGAAATCATCGTCACCGGCCAGCGCGCCTCGATCGCTAGCGCGATCAACATCAAGCGCAATGCCGACCAGATCGTCGATTCGGTGACCGCCGACGACATCGGCAAGCTGCCCGATCGCAGCGTGACTGAAACGCTGCAGCGCGTGACCGGCGTGACGATCGACCATTTCATGGCGCGCAACGATCCCGACCATTTCTCGGTCGAAGGGTCGGGCGTCAGCATCCGCGGCCTTACCTTCGTCCGCTCCGAACTGAACGGGCGCGACAGCTTCTCGGCCAATGGCGGTCGCTCGCTGAGCTTCGAGGACGTGCCGCCCGAACTGCTCGCCGGCGTCGACGTGTACAAGAACCCGTCGGCGGAAATGATCGAGGGCGGCATCGGCGGCCTCGTCAACCTTCGCACGCGCCTGCCGTTCGATTCGAGCGGCCAGGTGATCAGCCTTTCCGCGCAGGCGACGCGCGGCGACCTTCGCAAGAAGTGGGAGCCGTCTTTCTCCGCGCTGTACAGCAACCGTTGGGAAACCGGCATCGGCGATGTCGGCGTGCTCTTCGACGTCGCCTTCTCGCGCAATTCGACCCGCACCGACGGCATCCAGGTCGAGCCCTATTACCCGCGCACCGATCTGGAGCCGGGCCGGACCGTGTGGATCCCGAAGGGCGTCAACTGGCGCACGCTGGACTTCACCCGCCGCCGCCTGGGCCTGTATGGCGCGCTGCAATGGGCGCCGTCGAGCGACGTCGACGTGACCGTCACCGCATTCCAGTCGCGCTACAAGATGCACTGGGACGAGCATGCGATCTTCTCGCAGACCAACGCCTACAACATCGTGCCGGCCGAAGGCACGCAGTTCGAATATGACGAAACCGGCGCGCTGATCCGCGGCACCGAGACCAACCCGACCGATGGCGGGATGCCGTTCAACAGCAACGTCCGCAGCGCCGATCGCGACTCGCGCACCACGGACATTTCGGGCAACGTCAAATGGCGGATTTCCGATCGCCTGTCGGCGAACTTCGACGTCCAGCATGTCCGTGCCACCACCAACAGCTTCGACTCGACGGTGGCGACGGGCGTCAACATGCCCAGCCAGACGATCGACCTCTCCGGCGGGGTGCCCTCGCTGACCGTCGACGAGGCCTATCTGTCGGACCCCAGCAACTATTACTGGGCGTTCACGATGGACCAGAAGGCGGCCAACAAGGCGACGCAATGGGCCTATCGCGTCGATCTCGACTATGATCTGGATACCGGCGGCGTGCTGAAGTCGCTGCGCGTCGGCGGCCGCTACACCGATCGCGATGCGCTGAACAAGGAATCGCCGTATAACTGGCAGGCGGTTTCGCAGAACTGGCAGCTCGGCTGGTTCCTGCCGCGCCTCGCCTATCTGTCCGAGTTCCCGGCGGAAAGCTCGACCTACAAGTTCAACAATTACTATCATGGCAACGCCAATGTGCCGACGCAGGTGATCTTCCCGGCGACGTCGCTGGCGACCGGCTATCCGGACAGCTACAATCTGCTGCACAGCTTCACCGAAACGCTGTGCAAGGAACTCAACCCGTCGTGCGACACGGCGTTCCAGCTCGCGGCGTTCGGCGACGCGCAGCGCAACGAGCAGCATGAGCAGACCTATGCGCTCTATGGCACGGTGCGCTTCGGCCTCGACAATATGGGCACGCCGCTGTCGGGCAATCTCGGCCTGCGCTATGTGAACACCAAGGCCCGGACGAGCGGCTTCCTCGTCACGCCGCAGCCGGTGGTTATCCCCGACGGCCAGGATCCCGCCGATTACCCAGTGTTCGACGGCAGCAGCTCGGTTCGCAACTATCGCAACAATTACGATTACTGGCTGCCCAGCCTGAACCTGCTCTACAAGTTCACCCCCAAGCTGCAGGCACGCTTTGCCGTGTCGCGCGGCATGGCACGGCCGGACTTCAACCAGATGCAGGGCTCGGTCCAGCTCAACGCGGCGGTCGACACGGCCAACGGCCGCCTGAACCTGACCGCGACCGCGAACAATCCGCTGCTCAAGCCGACCACGGCCGATCAAGTGGACGGTGCGCTCGAATGGTATTTCGGCCGCGCCAGCTCGCTGACCGCGACCGTGTTCTACAAGAAGCTGCACAACATCATCCGCAATACGCTGGTCAGCGAGGATTATGACGGGCTGACCTATGCGGTGACGCGGCCGGAGAATGTCGGCACCGGCGAGCTGAAGGGCTTCGAGATCGGCTATAACCAGTCGTTCGACTTCCTGCCCGGCGTGCTCAGCGGCCTCGGGCTGACGTCGAACTTCACCTATGTGGACAGCAAGTCGACGATCAATTCGACGCTCGACCCCAACAGCTCGGCCTTTGCGTCTGTCAACGGCGTCGACACCAACGGCGCGATCTTCGGCAAGCTGCCGCTCGAAGGGCTGTCCAAGTACAGCTACAACATTGCCGGCTATTACGAGAAGGGACCGATCTCGCTGCGGCTCGCCTATAACTGGCGCAGCAAGTACCTGTTGGCGGTGAACGTCAACGGCACGCAGGGTACCGACGGCACCCCGCTGGCCGAGGGCGGCGTCACCTGCAACACGGCGGCCAATCCGCGTTGCGTCACCTGGGGCCTGCCGGTCTATAACGACGATTACGGCCAGCTCGACGGATCGATCTTCTTCAAGCCCTGGGGCGACAAGATCTCGATCGGCATCGAGGCGCAGAATCTGGCGAATGCCGAAAACCGCGTGCTGATGCAGCAGAGCGCGATCGGTACCCGCACGCGCGCCTGGTTCGTCAGCGATCGCCGGTTCACCGGCACGGTGCGCGTCACCTTCTGACGCAGGCCCAGCCGGACAAAAAGGGGGCGGGCGCCGGTTTCGGCACCCGCCCTTTTTGTTGGCGCTGGCCCGGCGGTCAGCCGGAGAGCACGCCGCTGCGCCGGGCATAGGCGGCGAACAGCACGGGCCATGCCGATGCCGGCACGTTCTTGGCCAGGCGCACGCCGAAACCGTGGCCGCCCTGATCGAAGGCGTGAAGCTCGGCCGGTCGCTGGGCGGCGAGCATCGCCTGGTACAGCGCCAGGCTGTTGGCGATCGGCACCAGCCCGTCGTCGCTGGCATGGGTGAGGAAGATCGGCGGCGTATCGGCAGTGACGCGGTTTTCCAGCGAGGCCGCGGCCAATGCCTTGGGGTCCGCGCCGGGGCCGAACAGATTGTCGCGCGACCCGCCGTGCGTGAACGGCGCCGCCATGCTCACCACCGGGTAGATCAGCCCCGCCAGATCCGGCCGTGCGGAAAGCTGGTCGGCGGCGTCCACCGGCGTGTAGACGCGCTCCGCATGGCGGGTGGCGAGACTGCCGGCGAGATGCCCACCCGCCGAGAAGCCGAGCGCGAGCACCTTGGCAGGATCGATGCCGTAGCGCGCGGCCGATGCCCGGATCAGCCGTAGCCCGCGCTGGGCGTCCGCCAGCGGTACGATCGAGCGATTCGCCCAGCCTTCGGTGGGGATGCGATAGCGCAGGATGAAGGCGGTGATGCCGATGGCGTTGAGCCAGCGCGCCTGTTCCTCGCCCTCATTGTCGATCGCGAGAAAGCCATAGCCGCCGCCGGGCACCAGCATCACGGCGGTGCCGTTCGGCGCGGCCGCGCGGCGCACCGTCAGCGAAGGCTGGCCGACGCCGGTGAGCCAGCGGTCGTTGAAATTGGGGTCTTTCGATCGCTGGTCATATTTCGGCTTTGGGAGCAGCACCGGCGCACCGGGCGGGTTGCCCGGCCACAGCGGCAGGCGTTCCTCCGCCTCGCCTGTGATCATGCTGCGCGCCTCGGCCGGCAATGCGGCGGTTGCAGCGGTCAACGCCGCGCCGGCGACCAGCTGGCGCCGGGTAACTTGTCGAACGGTCATTCGCTTCCTCCCCTCGTCAAATGAAGATGGGCCGGGCATGCCTTGGCGGCGTTGAACGCCCGGTGGGTCCATCCATGAAAGTAATTTTCAGAAATGCGGTTTTCTTCCGAGTTTGGTAGCGCTAACTATATCATATAAATCCTAAATGGGTCACGGCCCGAATCAATGAATGAGAGGGGAGGGCGAATGCGAAAGGCAAGGCATATGCCGCTCGGCATCGTTGCGGCGCTCGCGCTCCTCGCATCGCCGCTGGCCGCAGCGGCGCAATCGCTGCCTTATCGCTGGACCAACGTGACCGTCGGCGCCGGGGGCTATGCGCCCGGCATCGTGTTCAGCCCCGCCGAGCGGGGCCTTGCCTATCTGCGCACCGATATGGGCGGCGCCTATCGCTGGGATGCGGCGGCGGAGCGCTGGGTGCCGCTGCAGGATGGCAACGCTGTCTCAAGCTATATGGGCATCGAGAGTATCGCCCCCGATCCGCATGATCCGGCGCGCGTCTATATGGCCGCCGGCATGGGCGCCGCGGCGCCGGCCGCGATCCTGCGATCGGACGATCGCGGGGCGCACTGGACGGTGACGCCGGTGCCGTTCGCGATGGGCGGCAACGAGGCGGGGCGGGGCCTGGGTGAGCGGCTGGCGATCGATCCGAATCGCACGCGCACGCTGTTCTTCGGCTCGCGCCATGACGGGCTGTGGCGCAGCGACGATGCCGGCGCGCATTGGGCGAAGGTCGCGACCTTCCCGGTGACGGGGCTCGGCGCACCGGCGCGGCGCCAGACGCATGGCGGCGTTTCCTTCGTGCTGTTCGACCCGACCAGCGGCATGGCCGGGGCGGGGTCGCAGCGCATCTGGGCGGGTGTGGCTGATCCCGGTGCCGTGCATCTCTACCGCTCCGAGGATGGCGGCACGACGTGGCAGGCCGCGGCCGGGCCGGGGGCGGAAATGCTGGCGGTGAAGGGTGCGATGGCCCCGGACGGCACCGTCTATGTCGGCTATGCGACCGGCATCGGCCAGTCGGATGCGCGGCAGGGGGCGTTGTGGCGCTTCTCGTCCGATGGCGCTGGCCGGGCGATCACGCCGCCGGACCTGCAGGAGGGCGGCGTGCTGGGCGTGGCGGTTGCACGCTCGGCGCCGGGGACGGTGGCGATCACGACGCTCGACCGGTACCGGCTGGGGGACTCGCTGTGGCTGTCGCGCGATGGCGGCGCGCATTGGACCGATCTTGGCCCGCGCAGCCGGCGCGACATCGCCGCCTCGCCCTTCCTGCTGCACGAAGGCAAGGGCGCCGATTTCGGGCACTGGATCACCGGGCTGGCGATCGATCCGTTCGATGCCGGGCACATCGCCTACACCACCGGCGCGACGGTCTATGCGACGGATGCAGCCGGTGCGCAGACGGTGCCATGGGCGCCCTGGGTGCGGGGGATCGAGCAGACCGCGATCATCACGCTGATCTCCCCGACCGGCGGCGCGCACCTTGTTTCCGGCTTCGGCGATCTTGCCGGCTTCGTGCATGACGATCTGGACGTTTCGCCGCAGCCGAGCTTCACCAACCCCTATCTGTCGAACACCAACACGCTCGATTATGCGGGGCTGAGGCCCGAGGTGATCGTGCGCAGCGGCAGCCTTTATGCCGATCGCCCGCGCGACGCATCGCTGGGGCGGTCAGAGGATGGCGGGCGCAGCTGGGTGCCGGTCAAGGTGCCGGCGATGGGCACGCCACCGGCGCGCGCAGACCTGAACGGCGAGGCGGCGATCAGCGTATCGGCCGATGGCGGCACGATGCTGGTGGCAGCGCCTGAGCCGATGCTGACGCGCGACGGCGGCAAGCGCTGGATTCGCGTCGAAGGGCTGCCGGGCAGCACCCGCGCGACCGCCGACAAGCGCGATCCGGCGCGCTTCTACGCGGTCGATGATCGGCATGTGCTGGGCTCGGTGGACGGCGGCCTGCACTTTGCGCCGCTGCCCGGGCGCGGGCTACCCGCCGATCTTTCCGCCGCAAGCATCCATAACCGCGAGCAGCAGTCGACGCTGGTCGCCTCACCCTTCGCGGCCGGCGAGCTGTGGCTGAAGCTGGGGCCGCAGCTGTGGCGGAGCACCGATAGCGGCAAGTCGTTCAAGCCGGCAAGCGGCGCATTGCAGGTCGATCTGTTCGGGCTGGGCAAGGGGAAGGGCGCCATCCCGTCGGTCTACGCCATCGGAACGATGGGCGGATTGCGCGCGATCTGGCGTTCCGACGATCTCGGCGCGCACTGGGCGCGGATCAACGACGATGCACACCAATGGGGCCTGCGCTTCCGCGTGATTTCAGGGGACCCGCGCGTGGTGGGCCGGGTATATCTCGGCACCGACGGACGCGGGCTGTTCTATGGCGATCCGACAGGGGAGAGGAAATGAGAATGAAGCCGCTGAAACGCGCTGCGTGCGCGTTGCTGCTCGCGGGCATTGCGACCACCGCGTCTGCCCAGACCGCCACGCCCGTCCCGCATATCGAGACGAAGAATGGGCGCCACGCACTGATCGTAGACGGCGCGCCGTTTCTGATGCTGGGCGCACAGGTCAACAATTCCAGCAACTATCCCGAGCCGCTCGCCACCACCTGGCCGGTGCTCGATCGGATGCACGCCAACACCGTTGAAGTGCCGATCGCCTGGCAGCAGGTGGAGCCGCGCGAAGGCCAGTTCGATTTCAGCTTTCTCCAGACGCTGCTCGATCAGGCGCGGGCGCACGACAAGCGGGTGGTGCTGCTGTGGTTCGGGACGTGGAAGAACACCGGCTATGCCTATACGCCCGACTGGGTAAAGCTCGATTCGAAGCGTTTTCCGCGGATGAAGACGCGCGACGGCAAGGATCACGGCGTGCTGAGCGCGCACGGGGCCGAGACGCTGGCGGCCGACAAGCGCGCCTTTGTGAAGCTGATGGAATATCTGCGCGACCATGATCCGCAGAACACGGTGATCCTCGTCCAGCCGGAAAACGAGACCGGCAGCTATCGCAACCCGCGCGATTATTCGGCCGAGGGCAACCGGCTGTTCGCGCAGGCGATCCCGGCCGAACTCGCGAAGAAGACCGGCAAGCGCGGCACCTGGGCGCAGGCGTTCGGGGCACAGGCCGACCGCGCGTTCAACAGCTGGTATGTCGCGCGCTACGTCAATGCGATCGCGGCGGCGGGCAAGGCGGTGAAGCCGCTGCCGATGTACGTCAACGCGGCACTGGCAGGGCCGTCCAACGTTCCCGATCCCGATGGCGTGGCGAGCGGTGGCCCGCAGCAGGACGTGCTCGACATCTGGAAGGCGGCGGCGCCCGACATCGATTTCGCCGCGCCCGACATCTATGACCGCACGAGCGAAAACGTCGCCGTCTATCTCGAAAAATATGCGCGGCCGGACAATGCGCTGATGGTGCCCGAAATCGGCAACGCCCGCGAGTTCGCGCGCTTCTTCTATGAGGCGCTGGGGCATGGGGCGATCGGCTTTGCGCCGTTCGGCATGGACGGCACCGGCTATTTCAACTATCCGCTGGGTTCGCGCGACCTGGAGCCGGCGACGATCGACGCCTTTGCGCTGCCGTACCAGACCGTGGGCAGCTTCGCGCGCGACTGGGCGCGGATCGCCTTTACGCGCCCGACCTGGGGCGTGGCCAAGCCCGACGACGGCAAGCCGCGTTCGACCACCATGGGCGGCTGGCAGATCACCGCCGCCTGGGGCGAGTGGCAGTTCGGCATGAAGGAATGGACCTTCCTCAAATCCGAGCCTGCCCCCTGGGGTGCGGAAAAGATCGGCGGCGTCGCCGTCGCCCAGCTCTCCGACAATGAGTTTCTGGTGGTTGGCGACCATGTTCGCGTCACCTTTTCGGCGGCGGAGGGCAGCCCGCCGAACGGCATCCTGCTGCGTGCCGAGGAGGGCAGGTTCGTCGACGGCAAGTGGCGGATGACGCGCATCTGGAACGGCGACCAGACCGATTACGGGCTCAACCTGATCGATCGGCCGCAGGTGCTGAAGGTTACGATGGGCCGCTATCGCTGAGCGGCAAAACAGACAAAAGAGGCAGGAGACTTGGGCATGAAGAAGGTTTGGATCGCGGCGCTGCTGGCGGGTAGCGCGATGGGGGCTGCGCAGGCGGCGCAGGAAAATGGCTATAGTCGCACCGCCGAAGGCGTGGTGGTGATGCCGACCGGCGGCAGTGCGGCAAAGGTGGAAGTGACGGTGCATGGCGACGGCATGTTCCACGTCGTCGCGATGCCGCGCGGCGTGGACACCGGCACGCTTGCGCCGAGCCTGATGGCGCCCAATCCGCCCGCCGCCGGCGCGTTCGACGTCAGCAGCGCGAACGGCCATGTGCTGGTGAAGGCGAAGCGCGCGACCGCCGATGTCGAGATCGCGACCGGCCGCGTCCGCTTCCTCGATCCCAAGGGCCGCGAAATCCTGGCCGAATCCGGCGCTGCCGCGTTCAAGCCGGTGACGGTGGAGGGCAAGCCGTTCGTATCGGTCAGCCAGCAGTTCAACCGCGGCACCGACGAGGGGCTGTACGGCCTGGGCCAGCACCAGAATGCCCAGATGAACTATAATGGCGAGGACGTCGAACTCGCCCAGCACAATATGGACATCGCGGTGCCGTTCGTCGTCTCGACGCGCAGCTATGGCCTGCTGTGGGACAATGCCAGCATCAGCCGTTTCGGCAACCCCAAGCCCTATACGCTGGTGGGCGAGGACATGAAGGTCACCAGCGACGGCAAGCCGGGCTGGAAGGCCGAATATTTCCTCGACGGCAAGCCGGCGGTCACCCGCCAGGAAGCGACGATCAACTACCAGTATATCAAGGACCAGGCGAACTGGCCCGCGGCCGCCAAGGCGCAGACGGTGGCGGCGACGGGCGGCCAGAACACCGCCGGCAATGCCGTGCAGAAGCAGACCGTGGTGTGGACCGGCGACGTGCAGCCGGATGCGACCGGCACCCACAAGTTCCAGCTCTATGGATCGAGCTATTACAAGGTCTATGCCGACGGGAAGCTGGTGCTCGATCGCTGGCGCCAGAACTGGAATCCCTGGTACGCCAATTTCGACCTGCCGATGGTGAAGGGCAAGCCGGTCAAGATCCGCATCGAGTGGGAGCCCAATGCCGGCTATATGGCGCTGCTCCACAATGATCCGCTGCCCGCGCCGGACCGGCATTCGCTGTGGTTCACCAGCGAGGTGGCGCAGGCCAAGAATTACTGGTTCGTGCCCGCCGAGAGCATGGACGGCGCGATCGCCGGCTATCGCCAGCTGACCGGCAAGGCCGAGATGATGCCGAAATGGGCCTATGGCTTCTGGCAGTCGCGCCAGCGCTATGACACCGCCGCCGAAGTGACCGGCGTGGTCGAGAAATATCGTTCGCTGAACATTCCGCTCGACAATATCGTGCTCGACTGGCGCTATTGGCGCGATCCGGAATGGGGCAGCCATGATTTCGATCCCGCCCGCTTCCCCGATCCCAAGGCGATGATCGACAAGGTCCATGCCGACCATGCGAACTTCATGATCTCGGTCTGGCCGAAATTCTATCCGACGACGGAGAACTACAAGGAACTGAACGCCGCCGGCGCCGCCTATCAGGGCAATCTGCGCCAGGGGAACAAGGACTGGGTGGGGCCGGGCTTTGCCAGCACCTTCTACGATCCCTATTCGGCGGAAGGGCGCCGCATCTTCTGGAAGCAGGTACAGGCCAAGCTCGGCGTGATCGGCACCGACGCCTGGTGGGCCGATGCCAGCGAGCCGGACATGCACTCCAACCTGTCGATCCCGGAGCGGACCGACACGATGGGGCCGACGGCGATCGGGCCGGCGGCACAGTATTTCAACAGCTATCCGCTGATGAACGCGCGCGCCTTTTACGAGGGCTGGCGTGCCTTCAAGCCCGATGTGCGGCCGTTCCTGCTCACCCGTTCGGGCTTTGGCGGGTTGCAGCGCTATGGCGCGGCGATCTGGTCGGGCGACGTGGCGAGCCGCTGGTACGATCTGCGCGCGCAGATTTCGGCGGGCGTCAACGCATCGATGTCGGGTATCCCCAACTGGACGCACGACATTGGCGGCTTCGCGCTCGAGGATCGCTACTCGGTCAAGAATCCGACGCCGGAAGACCTGGCCGAGTGGCGCGAGCTCAACCTGCGCTGGTTCCAGTTCGGCGCGTTCAGCCCGCTGTTCCGCAGCCATGGCGAGTTCCCGTATCGCGAGATCTACGAGATTTCGCCGGAGGGCTCGCCGATGCGCGCCTCGATGGTGTGGTACGATCAGCTTCGCTACCGGCTGATGCCCTATATCTACACGCTGGGTGCCGACACCTATATGAAGGACGGCAGCATCATGCGGGGCATGGCGATGGACTTCCCCGCCGATGCCAAGGCGCGGAACATCGACGATCAGTATCTGTTCGGCGATGCCTTCATGGTCGCGCCGGTGACCGAGTACAAGGCGCGCAGCCGCACCGTCTATTTCCCCGGCACCGGCACCTGGTATGATTTCGCCACGGCCAAGGCCTATCGCGGCGGCACCATCGCCGGGGTCCAGGCGCCGGCCGAACGGATGCCGCTCTTCGTCAAGGCAGGTGCCATCATTCCCATGGGCCCGGTGACGCAATATGTTGACCAGCAGCGCGATGCCCCGCTGACCATCACCGTCTATACCGGCGCGAACGGCCAGTTCTCGCTCTATGAGGATGATGGCCGCAGCGAGCAGTACAAGAGCGGCGCGTTCAGCCGCATCCCGATGACGTACGACGACAAGGCCGGCACGCTGACCATCGGCGCGCGCGAAGGCAAGGGCTGGGCGGGCATGCCTGCTGCCCGCAGCTTCCGCGTGAAATGGGTGAGCGCAGGAAAGCCCGTGACCGATGACAATGGCTTTGATACCGAAGTCAGGTATCAAGGTGGTACTGTCGTGGTTCAGCGGAGGTAACAATGATCGGATCAGGGTGGCGGCGTCGCGAGGTTCTGGCGGGACTCGCCGCCCTGCCGGCGGTGGCGCGGGCGCAGGTGGTGGCGCAGGGGCCGGTGCAGGCCAACTGGCCGTCGCTGGTGGCCAACTATCGCTACCCTGACTGGTTTCGCGACGCGAAGTTCGGGATCTGGTCGCACTGGGGGCCGCAATCGGTACCCGAACAGGGCGACTGGTATGGCCGGCACATGTACATCCAGGGCCACCCGGCCTCGGACTTCCATCGCAAGACCTATGGCCACCCCGCCGATGTCGGCTTCATGGAAGTCCAGAACCGCTGGACCGCCGATCGCTGGGAGCCCGAGGCGCTGATGAAGCGGTTCGTGAAGGCGGGCGCGAAATACTTCGTCTCGCTTGCCTGCCATCACGACAATCTCGATTGCTATGACAGCGCGCATCATGGCTGGAACAGCCTGCGCGTCGGGCCGAAGCGCGACGTGGTCGGCACCTGGGAAAAGATCGCGCGCGAGGCGGGCCTGCGCTTCGGCGTCTCCAACCACGCCTCGCACGCCTGGCACTGGTTCCAGACCGCCTATGGCTATGACGCCGAGGGCGCGCGCAAGGGCGAGCGCTACGACGCGTTCCGCCTGACCAAGGCCGATGGCGCCGGCCAATGGTGGGAGGGGCTCGATCCGCAGATCCTCTACACCGGCAAGCATATCGTCGTGCCCGACGGCATGGATTCGATGCAGGCGATGGGCAAGTGGCACGAGAAGAATGACGGCCAGTGGCTGGAAACCGCCCCGCCGGGCGATGCCGACTATGCCCGCCGCTGGCTGCTCCGCCAGGTCGACCTCGTCACCAAGTACAAGCCCGATTTCTGCTATTTCGACAATTACGAGCTGCCGTTCGGCCCGATCGGGCTCGCCGCGGTGGCCGATTATTACAACCGCTCGATCGACTGGCACGGCAAGATCGACGTCGTCGCGACCGCCAAGAAGCTCAATCCCTATGCTCGGTTCGGGATCGTACAGGATGTCGAGCGCGGCTTTTCGGACCATCTGTGGGACGAGCCGTGGCAGACCGATACCTGCCTTGGCGACTGGTTCTACAAGCGCAGCCTCTACACCGACAAGGCGTACAAGTCGGCGAACGACGTACTGCAGCGGCTGGCCGATGTCGTGTCGAAGAACGGCAACCTGCTGCTCTCGGTGCCCCAGCGCGGCGACGGCACGATCGATTCCGAGGAGGAGAAGATCCTCGACGATCTGGCGGCCTGGATGGCGGTGAACGGCGAGGCGGTGTTCGGCAGCCGGCCGTGGCGGAGCTATGGCGAGGGGCCGACCGAGCTCGCGGCCGGCATGCAGAACGAATATGCGTTCAAGGGCTTTGTGGAGGGCGATGTGCGCTTCACCACCAAGGGCGACGCGCTGTACCTGTTTTTCCTGAAGGCGCCCGCGGCGCCGGTGACGGTGAAGGCGCTGGGCCTGAAGGCCGGGCGGGTGGCGCGGGCGCGACTACTCGGTGGCGGCGACGTGGCATATCGCCAGACGCGGGATGGGCTCACGATCACGCTGCCCAAGGGGCTGGGAACGGTGCCGGTCGTACGGATCGACGGGTTGCCTCGCGCCTGAGCGGCGCGGTCGTGTCGGGCGGGGCTCCATATCGCGGCGCCCCGCCCGCCATCACGTCACTTCGGTGAAAGCACCATCAGCATCTGACGGCCTTCCATGCGCGGATAGCTCTCGACCTTGGCGTCTTCGGCGCAGTCTTCCTGCACGCGCTTGAGCAGCGCCATGCCGAGCTGGCCATGCGACAATTCGCGACCGCGGAAGCGCAGCGTTACCTTCACCTTGTCACCTTCGCCGATGAACTTGTGAATGTTGCGCATCTTCACGTCATAATCGTGATCGTCGATGTTCGGACGCATCTTGATCTCTTTGATCTCCTGCGTCTTCTGGGTCTTGCGTGCGAGGTTCGCCTTTTTCTGCGCCTCGTACTTGAACTTGCCGACATCGAGGAACTTGGCGACGGGAGGGTCAGCGTTCGGCGACACCTCGACCAGATCGAGCCCTGCCTCGGCGGCCTGCTCAATTGCCTCGCGCGTGTACATCACGCCGAGATTTTCGCCGTTCTCGTCGATGACGCGAACCTTGGGCGACTGGATGAATTCGTTGAACCGCGGCCCGTTCAGCGGCATTGGGGGCGCCATCGGGCGCCGGGACATGGGAGGACGTATAAGACTTGCTCCTGTTCGTTGTTGCTGTCGACTATCCATAATAACGCGCAAACCCCCATTCTGGTAGCCCGGAGCGCCGGGATGCGCAGAAAAAAGCTGGGTGTGGCGCAAGAATGACTCTGATATCGGCATGGCGAGTGCCCAATGCAAGGCGGCGATGCCAGCGTTAACGGCAGTTTAGCCACGCCTGTTGTAATCGAGTGGGCATGGCGGGGACGATCCAGCTTGTCCGGGGCTCATGGCGTCCCCGCCGGCTCTGGCCGGCCTGGCTGGTGCCGCTCGCGCTTGCCGCGGTGATCGTCGCGCTGGGCCCGCGGCTCTATACCGGGGGCGGCGGCGACGACTGGTATTATCTTCAGGCCGCCCGCTGCGCCGCCGCCAACGGCATCTGCCTGCCCGACAGTCACTGGGCGGCGCGTTTTCCGCTGATCGTGCCGATGGGGCTGGTGCTGCGCTGGTTCGGCGAGCAAGAGCTTTCCGTGGCGCTGGTGCCGTTTTGCTACCTGGCGGCGGCGCTGCTGCTGTTCGTGCAGCTGATCGAACGGCTCCATGATGCCCGCACCGCGTCGATTGCGGGGATGGTGTTCACGCTCACCCCGTTGCTGCCCGCCTATGCCGGGCAGCCGATGGTCGATGTGCCCGAATTCGCATGGACGATGGCGATGCTGGTTGCGGCCGAGCGGGCGCTGGCGCAGCGCAATTCGCACCGGGCGGTCGTGGCGGGGGCTGCGCTCGCGCTTGCGGTCATGACGCGGCTGAGCAGCCTCAGCCTGTTACCGCTCCTCGCGTTCGGCTGGTTGTACCTCGACCGCGATCGGCGGCGGCTGGCGATTCCGTTCGTGCTGGCGTTCGTCGCGATCCTGTTGGCAGAGGCGGCCGCCTATGCCGTGGCGACCGGCGATCCGCTCTATGGCTGGGGCCTGTCGCTGCACCACACGCGGCTGGCCTCCAGCGAGTTGCCACCGGGCATCGGCGTCGACGGCAGTCCGATCCTCAATCTCGATCTGATCCGCAACTGGCGACGGAGCATGGGCATCCATGTCCATTGGAGCGTCGATCCGCTGCTCAACCTGCTCGCCGACCCGAAATGCGGCCTCACCCTGTGCGGCGCGACCGCGCTGGCGCTGGTCCGGCGACGCGACTGGCGGCGCGATCGCTGGCTGCCCGCGATGGCCGGGGCCGCGCTGTTGCACTTCGTGCTGCTCACCTATGTGCTGGCGATCGATCCCAAGCCGCGCATGTTCCTGCCCGAGGTTGCGGTCGCCAGTGCGACGCTTGGCGTGCTGGCGGTGCGGGGATGGCGGCAATCGCGCCTGCTGATCGTCGCGCTGGCGGTGCTGCTGTCCGCCCGGGCGCTGGCAATGGCGTATGACCAGCCGCGCCTGGCCGACGCCCGTGCCGTGGCGGCAGCGTGGATCGCCGAATGGGGGAGCGACGCCCTCGCCACCGATGCGTGGACGCGACGGACGATCACCATTGCCCCCGGCGCGCAGGCGCTGCCGCTGGCCGAGGCGGCGCCGATGCGGCTGCGGCTTGGCATCGCAACCGTGCCATGCGCCGGCGGGCGGGTGGTGCGCGAGGCGGTGATCGACGCGCGCGATGGCCCGCTGCTGGCCATGCTGCGGGCGGGCCACATCCTGCTCGCACCGCATCCGCCGCTCCGGCTCTGTCTGGTCGCGCCGTCGCCTCCCCGCTGACGGGGAGGCGAGCAGGGTCAGGCGAGATCCGGGGCCAGCGCCTCGGCCTTCAGCCGCTCGATCGCTTCGTCCAGCGACAGCATGGTCTGGCCCTGGCTGCCGAGGACACGGAGCGCCACGGTGCTCTCCTCCGCCTCGCGCTTGCCGACGACCAGCAGGTTGGGCACCTTGGCCAGCGAGTGCTCGCGCACCTTGTAGTTGATCTTCTCGTTGCGCAGGTCGCTCTCGACGCGGATGCCTGCGGCCTTCAGCTTTTCGACCACGTCGCGGGCATAGTCGTCGGCATCCGACACGATCGTCGCGACCACCGCCTGCACCGGGGCGAGCCAGGTCGGCAGCTTGCCGGCGAAATGCTCGATCAGGATGCCGATGAACCGCTCATACGAACCGAAGATCGCGCGGTGGAGCATCACCGGGCGGTGGCGCTCGCCATCCTCGCCGACGTACGACGCATCGAGCCGCTCGGGCAGCACCCGGTCCGACTGGATGGTGCCGACCTGCCAGGTGCGGCCGATCGCGTCGGTCAGATGCCATTCGAGTTTCGGCGCGTAGAAGGCGCCTTCACCGGGCAACTCCTCCCAGCCATATTCGTCCGTGGCGAGGCCGGCGGCGATCACCGCGTTGCGCAGCTCGTTCTCGGCCTGGTCCCACATCTCCTCGGTGCCGAAGCGCTTTTCGGGGCGCAGCGCGAGCTTGATCGAATAGGTGAAGCCGAAATCCTTGTAGACCCGGTCCGCCAGCGCGCAGAAGGCGCGCACTTCGTCGACGATCTGGTCCTCGCGGCAGAAGATGTGCGCGTCGTCCTGGGTGAACTGGCGGACGCGCATCAGCCCGTGCAGCGCGCCATGCGGCTCGTTGCGGTGGCAGCAGCCATTTTCGTACAGGCGCATCGGCAGGTCGCGATACGACTTGATGCCCTGGCGGAAGATCAGCACGTGCGCCGGGCAGTTCATCGGCTTCAATGCCATCCACTGCGCGTCGTTCGAGACGATCGGGCCTTCATCGTCGACGTTCGGCACTTCGTCCGGAATGACGAACATGTTCTCGCGATACTTGCCCCAGTGGCCGGACTGCTCCCACTGGCGGGCGTCCATCACCTGCGGGGTCTTCACCTCGCGATAGCCGGCGCCGTCGATCGCACGGCGCATATAGGCCTCGAGCTCGCGATAGATGCGGAAGCCCTTGGGGTGCCAGAACACCGATCCATGCGCCTCCTGCTGGAGGTGGAACAGGTCCATCTCCGCGCCGAGCTTGCGGTGATCGCGCTTGGCGGCTTCCTCCAGCCGCGTCAGATGCTCCTGGAGCTGCTTCTTGTTCAGCCAGCCGGTGCCGTAGATGCGGCTGAGCATCGCGTTCTTCTGGTCGCCGCGCCAATAGGCGCCCGACACGCGCGTCAGCTTGAACGCGTCGGCCGCAACCTTGCCGGTCGAGGCGAGATGGGGCCCGCGGCACATGTCGAGCCAGGCGTCCTCGCCCTTGCCGGCGCGGTAGACGGTCAGCTCCTCGCCCTCGGGGAGTTCCTTGGCCCATTCGGCCTTGAAGGTTTCCCCTTGCGCGGTCCAGCGCGCGATCAGGTCGGCGCGCGACCAGACTTCGCGGATCAGCGGCTCGTCGCGCGCGATGATGCGGCGCATCTCCTCCTCGATCGCCGGCAGGTCCTCCTCGGTGAAGGGGCGGTCCTTGGGGGCGAAGTCGTAATAGAAGCCGTCGTCGGTCGCCGGGCCGAAGGTGATCTGCGTGCCGGGGAACAGGTTCTGCACCGCTTCGGCCAGGATATGCGCATAATCGTGGCGCACGAGCTCGAGCGCGTCGGCCTCGTCCTTGGCGGTGACGAGTGCGAGCTGGGCGTCGCCCTCGAACGGGCGGCCGATGTCGCGCAGCTCGCCATCGACGCGCGCGGCGAGCGCCGCCTTGGCCAGACCCGGACCGATCGCCGCGGCGATGTCCGCCGGGGTAGTCCCCGGGGCTACCTCGCGGACGGAACCGTCGGGCAGCGTAATGCGGAACATCTCGGACACGGGGAGAACCCTTCTGTTGGGTGGGAAACGGAGCGCGGCTTATGCCCGCGCGAGGGCGATATAGGCAAGCGCTCGCGAAAAGGGTATGGGGCGCGGGTTTTTGGGGTGGTGCGCGTGGGGCGGCGGGCATAGCCTGCGGCGATGGACCCGACCCACGGCATCGTCGCCATCCTGCCCTGCCGCGACCTCGACGCGAGCACCGCTTTCTACCGCCGGCTGGGGCTGGAGGTGGCGAGTGATTACGGCCACTACCGCATCCTCGAAGACGGCCGCGGCTGGCACCTCCACCTGCGGCACGAGGCGAACACGCCCCAGGCGCCGGACAATCCCTTCGGGCTGTACCTCTATGTCGAGGATGTCGACGCGGTGGCGGACCGGGTGCGCGAGGCGATCATTCAGCCCGGCACGCCGCATGCGATGCCCTGGGGGACGTACGAGTTCGCGGTGTCGGATCCCGATGGCGCGCTCGTGCGGGTGGGGCGAGTGCTGAGGTGAGTGAGGTACGCGTCCGCAGCCATGACGTGTATAAGGACTTGGAGGTAGGAAGGCGGCATGTTTGAACTCAATGGAGTTTGTTGCTTCTGCTCCCAACCTGTCGAAACCGAGGGTTTAGATCCTTGCTCGCTGTCGATCGCCACAAACGGCGAGGGCCATCAGTCTTGGCCATGCCATGCGGCCTGCTATTTGGAACGACTGGGGGACCTGCCCTACGGACGAGAGTTGTTCGAACGGGACGAATAGGTTCAGCCTTCAAATACCTCCCGATACGCAAACAACCCCGGCACGCCGCCGGTCATGACGTACAGCACCGCCTCGCCCGGCTGGAACGCGCCGCCGCGGATCGCTGCGAGCAGCCCGGCAAAGGCCTTGCCGCTATAGACGGGGTCGAGCAGCAGGCCCTCGGTGCGGGCGAGCAGTTCCACCGCTTCGCGCATCGCATCCGTGGGGATGCCATAGCCATCCCCACGCTGGCTGCCGTCGATTACCACCTCCGCCGCCGTCACGCTGCCCGGCAGAGCATTCGCGGCGAGCGTCGCCTGGGCCAGCGCCAGCGTCTCGGCATGCGCGCGCTCGGGGGTGGCGAGGACAGCGTAGGACTGGACGCGCGCCACGTCCTCCCCTGCCGCTGCCATGCCGGCGGCGAGGCCCGCATGGGTGCCGGCGCTGCCGTTGGGCACGACGATGCGGGCGAAGCGCTCGCCCAGCGCTGCTTCTTGCGCAAGGATCTCCCAGGCGCAGGCGACATAGCCGAGCGCGCCGACCGGCGACGAGCCGCCGGCGCCGACCACATAGGGTTTGCGCCCCTCCGCCCGCAGCGCCTCGGCGCGGGTATGGGCGAAGGCCAGCGGGTCGGTGTCGCCGGGGACGCGGTGGACGGTCGCGCCGAAGATCGCGTCGAGCAGCAGATTGCCGTTGCCGCGATAGTCGGCGTCGTGGCGCGGCACGACATCGGCCAGCACCAGCTCGCAGGCGAGGCCCATCCGCGCCGCCGCCGCCGCGCTCAGCCGGGCATGGTTGGATTGCAGGCCGCCGGTAGTGACGAAAGTGTCGCAGCCTCGCGCGATCGCGTCGCCGAGCAGGAATTCGAGCTTGCGCAGCTTGTTGCCGCCGCCGCCGATGCCGGCGATGTCGTCGCGCTTCGCATAGATCCGCACCTCCGTGCCGAGCGCCGCCTCCAGCCGTTCCAGCCGCTCGATCCGTGAGGGATAGGCGAGCAGCAAGACCGCGGCGTGGCGCTGGCGGAGCGCTTGCGGATCGAGACTCATGCGATCCCGCGATTCGCGGCGCGGGCAGCGATGGCGAACGGCGCAGACACGGCGGGCCCCTTCATGTCGATGTGGAACGAGGCGCGAGTTATGCCCGCGCCTCGTTCCGACAAGCAAGCGTTGCGGCGAAGGGGCCGCCCTTCCGCGTCAGAAGGAGAAGCCGAGGCTTGCCGCCACCCGCCGCGAATTGATCACGGTTGCCGTCGCGATGCCGTCTGCCGGGATCGTGCCCTGGCCGACATCGACGATACCGAAGGCGTTGAACAGGTTGCTCGCCGTGACCGTGAGCGAGACGCCGCGCACCGGCCGGACTTCTACGAACGCGTTGACCGTGGTGTAGGCGGGCATCTTGAGCAGGTTGATGTCCTGCGCATAGCTGCTGCCCGTGTAGATGATCGACGTGCCTGCCGACACCTTCGACAGATTGATCTGCGGCATCAGCTGCGCGATCAGCTTCGGCTGGTGGCGCGGTGTGTTGCCGACATAGTCGGGATTGCCGACGTCGCTCTTGATTTCGGCATGGGTGTAGGTCGCCGATCCGGTGACGCTGAAGATGCCGTGCTGATAGCTGCCCTCGAACTCGGCGCCATAGGCTCGGTAAGTGCGCGAGATGAGCATCGGCACGATCAGGCCGTTCCCGTCGGTCACCAGCTGGAAGTTGCTCTCGCCGGTGTTCGCCAGGAAGCCGGTGAGATTGAGCGTCACGTCGCCCTTGCGATACTTGACGCCCATCTCGGTCTGGCGGACGGGGTCATAGCCTTTCGTCCCGGGTGCAAGCTTGCCCGTCACCGGATCGACCGACGGCGTGAACAGCAGCGTATCGGCATTGGCACGCGCGCCGCGGCTGTAGCGCGCGAACACGGCGAGCGAATCGGCGATGCGGAAGTTGATGCCGGTCGAATAGCTCAGATATTTATAGTCATAGTTCACCGGCCCCGGCGTCGCGATCGGAATCACGCCGACGCGCGTTTCCGGGATCGAGATCTGGCCATCGCCGTTGACGTCATACGTCGTGATGCCGGTGCGCCCGCCACCAAGTTCGGCGCCGGCCAGTTGGCCGCGGACCTTGCCGATGTCGTAGCGGACGCTGCCACCGATAGCGAGGCGGCCGATATGATAGTTGAGCGAGCCATAGGGCGCGGTGATGTCATATTCGACGTCGAAATGCCGATTGAACCGGCCCACCGGCGGGAACACCGAATAGGCGAGTGCGCCATCCTGGGTGAGCGGCACGTTCGTCGCCGTGCGCAGATCGAGGAACGCCGAATCGCGGCCGTTATAATCCTGGAGCCAGGTATTGAGGAACTGATCGTACGCGACGTTCTGCACCGACTTGTACGCACCGGCGGTGAGCGTGAGATCGCCCGCGCCGATCTTCCAGATCCGGTTGGCACGGAAGTCGTTCACGAAGCTGTTGAAGTCGTTGACGTCGCTGACCAGCCCGAGGCTGAGCGAGGCGAGCCCGTTGCCGTTGAGCGTCGCCGGGCTGGTGATCGCCTCGCCCGCGCGGGGGCCGCTGGCGAAGCTGAGCGTCGCGCCGGGACCGCCAAAGGCAGCCGCGAGCATCGGCGCGGGCGCCGCCAGCAGCGGAAAGCTCAGCGCATAGACGCCGTCATTGGCGGTGTAGCGAAACTTGTCCGACACGGTCCAGCCGGCGACCTCGAAACGCGTTTCGAACCCGACCATCTTCGAGATGATGTGCGCACCCTCCGAAATCCGCTGATTGTGCAGGCTGCCGTCGGGATCGAGATGCAGGTGCCGGTCGACGTAACGCGTCGCGGGCATCGACTTCTGCGCGTCGAAGCCGGCAAAGGTGCCGTAGCTGGGATTTGCGTCGGTGCCGCTGACGCTGACCGGCGCCGCAGGGAACATCGGCACGCGATCGTCGAGCAGCTTGGCGTAGAAGCGGATGAACCCACCGTTGAACTCGCGCGTCAGGTTGAGCTTCACCTGGCCGCCCTTGTAGGCGTTGTAGCCGGGATCGCGGGGGCCGGCGCCGACACGATAATAGCCGCCGACATGAAAGCGCATGTTGCTCGACAGCCTGGCGCCATATTCCATGTCGACGCGCTTTTCGTCATAGCCGATGCCGTTGGTGAGCAGCACGCTGCCGCCTTCGACCTCGCCGGTCTTCGAAATGAAGTTGATGACGCCGCCGGGCGAGTTCGAGGCGAAGGTGGAGGCCGAGCCGCCGCGGATCGATTCGATGCGCGACAGGTTCAGATCGGGCCGGACCAGCATGTCGATGGCGACGCCGCCCAGATCGCCGAACTCGATTGCCGGCAGCCCGTCTTCCTGAAACTGCACGAACTTCGATCCGAAGCCGGCCAGCGGCAGGCCGCGGATCGTATAGTTGGCCTGGGCGCTGTCGCCGCTGGCTTCGACGCGGAAGCCCGGGATCGCGCGGATGATCTCGCCCAGCGAGCGGCCGCCGAGATGCTGGACGTCCTCGGCACCGATCGCGCTCGTCGAAATCGCGCTGTCGAGCAGGTCGCGGCCCTTGGCAACGCCGGTGGAGAACAGCGCCTTGGCGGGCGCGGCGGGCTCTGCCTTGTCCTGCGTCGCCGGCTCGGCTGCATCCTCGGTTACCGCCGGCGAGGCGGCTGCGGGCGTATCGGACCTGGCATGGGCCATCGCCGGCAGCATCAGCAGGGCGGTGGTGGTCAGCAACGCGATCTTCATCAATCTGCACCCCAATTTCGCGCGCATTCAGCGGCGCCGTCAGGGGCACGGATTAGGTCGAGAAGTTTACCACGCTCGATCCGCAGGCTTAGGGGATTTCCTCCTCCGTAATCTTGCGGAGGCGCCGCAATCAGGCGACGCCGAACGGCACCACGCGGTTCAGCTTCACATGGCCAATTTCGGCGCGGCCCAGATAGGGCACGCCCATTTCGCGGCACCAGCGCACGATCATCTCGTCGATCGTCTCGCCGAAATCGGCACCGCCATTGGGATCGACATCGGTCACCGCGCCAAGCCGGATGCCGGCGATCCCCTTCAGCTGTTCGGAATGGGCCACCGTGAACAGCATCCGATCGATCCGGTAGAGCGGCTCCGACACTTCCTCGATCATCAGGACGTGATCGGTGAGATCCGGCAGATATTTGCTGCCGATCAGCGCGGCGAGGATCGACAGGTTGAACGCGGCGGCCGGGCGGCCATCGGCGAGGCTGGGTTCGAGGCCCCGGCGATCGCGATCGATCAGCCAGCCGAGCGACCAGCCGGCATCCACGCCATCGTCATTGGCGCCCAGGCTGCTCGCCATCGCGCCGTGCACCGGGTGGCCGATGCCCGCGGCGTAGAGTGCGCCGAGCATGAACCCCATGTCCGAATAGCCGAGATAGGTCTTGCGCCGTGCGGCGTCGCCGAGATGCGGCATCACCATGTCGAGAATGCGGTTCGAACCATAGCCGCCGCGCGCGAACCAGATCGCGTCGATCGACGGATCATTGGCATAATCGAGAAACGCCTGCGCGCGCACCGGATCGGTGCCGGCGAAATGGCCCGCCTCCATGAAGCATTGCGGGTGGAAGCGGATTTCGTGCGCGGGATAGGTGAGCGCCATGAACGCCGACATCCGCAATGCGGATTCCCTGGTCACCGTTCGCGCCGGTGCGACAACGCCGATCCGCATATGCTTGCCCACACTCCTCAAAGCGTCGATAGCGTGCGGATGCAGCACGGCAAACCCCAGTATTTCTTTGTAGGCATAGGCGGTTCAGGCATGATGCCGCTGGCGATGATCCTGGCCGGCCAGGGCGCCGGCGTCGCCGGATCGGATCGCAGTCTCGATTCGGGGCGCCTGCCCGCGAAGTTCGATTGGCTGCGCGCGTGCGGGATCGGGCTGTTCGCGCAGGACGGCAGCGGCGTGCAATCGCCCGACCAGATCGTCGTCGCATCGGCCGCGATCGAGGCGAGCGTGCCGGACATGGTGCGCGCCGCCGAACTCGGCTGCGCACGCATGTCGCGGGCCGAATTGCTGGCCAGCCTGTTCAACGCCGCGCCGCTTTCGATCGGCGTTGCCGGCACCAGCGGCAAATCGACCGTGACCGGGATGATCGGCTGGATCCTCCACGCCACCGGCCGCGACCCGACGGTGATGAACGGCGCGGTGATGAAGAATTTCGCGACGCCGGAGGCGCCGTTCGCCAGCGCGCTGGTGGGCGCGGGGCCGGCGTTCGTCAGCGAGGTCGACGAAAGCGACGGTTCGATCGCCGGCTATACGCCGGGCATCGCCGTGCTCAACAATGTCAGCCTCGATCACAAGTCGCTCGAGGAACTGCGTGTGCTGTTCGGCGGCTTTGCGGCGCGCGCGGGCCGCGCGGTGGTCAATGTCGGCGACGCCGAAAGCGCGGCGCTGGCGATGGCGCTCGACCGCGACCGGCTGATCCGCGTCGCCGTGGAGGGGGATGCCGATCTGGTCGCCCGCAACCTTGCGCCCGAGGCGTTTGCGATCGCATTCGATCTCGAGGCCGGGGGCGAGACGCGGCGCGTGCGGCTCGCCGTACCGGGGCGCCACAATGTCGCCAATGCGCTGGCGGCGATCGGCGCCGCGATGGCGGCGGGCGTGCCGATCGACGAGGCGTGTCGCGCGATCGAGGGGTTTGCCGGGTTGCGCCGTCGCTTCGAACGGGTGGGGCAGGCGGGCGGCGTCGCCGTGATCGACGATTTCGGGCACAATCCCGACAAGATCGCCGCGACGCTCGACACGCTCCACGCCTTTCCCGGCCGGCTGCTAATCCTGTTCCAGCCGCACGGCTATGGCCCTCTCAAGGTAATGCGGCGCGAACTGGTGGCGATGTTTGCCGCGCGACTGGGGCAGGGCGATCTGCTGGTGATGCCCGATCCGGTCTATCAGGGCGGCACGGTGGCGCGCGAGGTGACCAGTGCCGACATCATCGCCGATATCGCCGCGACCGGCGCCGCCGCGCGCCATATCCCCGACCGCGCGGCGGCGGCGGCGCATCTGGTGGCGCAGGCGCTGCCGGGCGACCGCATCGTCGTGATGGGCGCGCGCGACGACACGCTGAGCCAGTTGGCGGCGGGCATGGCGGAGGCGCTTACGGGCTGACGCGCGCCGTATCGTTCCGGGCCGTCACCGAGGTCGGCTCTAACGGGTCGTTAACCACGACCGTTCTAGCCCGGCGTCATGGAACCCGAGCTGAACCGCCGAGCGTCGCGCGACTGGATCGTCGCGCTGGCGCTGGCGTTGCTCCTCGGGATCGCCTGGATGATCCGCGATCGTGCCCAACTGGCCGCGTGGCGGCTGCCCGATACCGACGATGTGATGCGCCTCCAGCAGATTCGCGACTGGCTGGGCGGGCAGCGGTTCGACGATCTTGCCCAGCATCGGCTGGGGCCGGCGCCGGGGCTGGAAATGCACTGGTCGCGCGTCGCCGACCTGGCGCCCGGCCTGATCATCTTGCTGCTCGCACCGCTCACCGGCGCGCCGGCGGCGGCGATGGTGGCGGTGGTGGCAACGCCGGTCCTGTGGTTCGCCTGCACCTTGCTGCTCGTCGGCGGCATTGCGCGCCGGCTGGGCCAATCGGGCGCGGTGGCGACGATCATCGCCGCGCTCGCCTATCCGGCGACCACGCTCTTCTTTCCCGGCCGAATCGATCATCATGGCTTGCAGATGGTGCTGGTGCTGGCGCTGGTGCGCGCGATGCTGGGGCCGGGGCGGCTGAGCGACGGCGCGATCGCCGGGCTGGCGACGGCCCTGTCGCTGGCGATCGGGATGGAGACCGCGCCGCTGCTGGCAGTGGGCGGCGCCGTGATCGCGCTGCTATGGTGGCGCGATGCGGCGGGCGCGCAGGCGCGGATGGCGGGCTATGCCGCGGCATTGCTGCTCGCGCTCGCGGCCGAGCGGGTCGGCTTCCGGTCGAGCGGCTGGGACTATCCGGCGTGCGACGGCTTTACCGCGATGCTGTGGCGCGCGGCGCTGATCGTCGCGCTGGCGCCGGCGGCGATGGCGGCGGCGGGCTTTGCGACGCGCGATCCGCGGCACCGGCTGGTCGTCATGCTGATTGCGGCCGGGGGGGCGCTGGCAGGCGCCGTCGCGGTGTCGCCGGCTTGCCTTTCACCCTATGGCGAGGTCGATCCGATGCTGACGCGGCGCTGGCTGGCGCATGTCGCCGAGGCGCAGTCGCTGTTCGCGACCCCCGTCTGGCACGGCATCGCCTTTGCCGGGCTGCCGCTGGCCGGACTGGCGGCCGGGCTGTGGCTTGCGGCGCGCCACCGGCAGACGGGCTGGGCGGTCGTCGTCTCGTTCCAATTGATCGCGGTGCTGGTGATGCTGGCGCAGCTTCGCGGCGCACATGCCGCGGCGCTGCTCGCTGCGCCGGCGCTGGCGGCGCTGGTTGCGACCGCGCGCCGGCTGGGCACGCTGCCGCTCGCGCTGGCATGGATCGCATCGGCTGGGTTCGTCTATCCGATGCTCGGCGACGCGATCGCGCCGCGCGGCGCGCTTGCCGCAGCGCCGGCCTGCACTGCCCCGGCGGGAATCGCGCGCATCGCCGCGCTGCCGCCCGGCACGATCGTCGCGCCCGTCGATCTGGGTGCGTTCGTCCTCGCCGCCAGTCATCATCGCGTCTTTGCCGCGCCCTATCACCGCAACGCCCAAGGGAATCAGGCCATGTACGACATCTTCCTGAACCAGCCCGCCGAATCGGAGGCGATCGCGCGGCGATGGGGCATCGACTATCTCGCGATCTGCCCGGACAGTTTCGACGAGCTGGGCGAGGAGGGGGCGGACCCGTCGCTGCTCGCCGGGGCGTTGCGGCAGGGCAGGGTGCCCGCGTGGCTGACCCCGATCCCCGCGCCCGGCATCGCGCCGCGCCTCTATCGCCTTACCCAGCCGGCCAAGCGCACGCTGCAATGAACGAGCGGAACTGGTGGGAGACGCGCTGGTTCGCGCTGGCCGTGGTGCTGCTCAGCGCGGTTCCGCTGCTATGGCCGGCGGTGCCGCCGCTGACCGACCTGCCGGGGCATATCGGGCGATATCATGTCGCGGCGTCGCTCGCCGATTCGCCGTTCCTCCAGCGCCACTGGCATTATGTATGGCGGCCGATCGGCAATCTGGGCGTGGACCTGCTGGTGATGCCGCTGATCCCGCTGATCGGCGTCGAACCGGCGGCGAAGCTCGTCGTGGCGCTGATTCCTCCGCTCACCGTCGCGTCGCTGATCTGGCTGTCGCGCGAAAGCGGGGGGCGGGTGTCGCCGGCGCTGCCGTTCGCCTTTCCGCTCGCTTATGCCTTCCCGTTCCAGTTCGGCTTCGTCAATTTCTGTCTCTCGGCGGCGCTTTCGTTTGCCGCGCTGGCGCTGTGGCTGCGGCTGGCGCGCGAGGGGCGGCTGGTGCTGCGGGCGGTGCTGTTCGCGCCGATCGGGCTGCTGCTGTGGCTGGCGCACTGCTTTGGCTGGGGGATGTTCGGACTGTTCGCCTTTGCCGTCGAGCTGGTGCGCGTGCGCCGGGCCTCGTCAGCCTGGGGCGCGGCGCTGGTGCGGGCGGGGCTTTCCTGCGTGCCGCTCGCGCTGCCGCTGGTGCCGATGCTGGCGGGGGCCGCATCGGGCAATGGCGACGGGCTGGGCGCGAGCTGGGAATGGGTTGCCAAGGCGGCGGCGTTGCCGACGCTGCTGCGCGAGCGTTGGGGCGGCTATGATCTGCTGAGCAGCGTGCTGTTGCTGCTGCTGTGCTGGGCGGCGGTGCGCAGCCGGCTGCTGCGCGTCGATCCGATGCTGGGCGCGGCCGCCGCGCTGGGCGGCATTGCCTGGCTGCTGCTGCCCTACCGCCTGCTCGGCGGTGCCTATGTCGATATCCGCATGGCGCCGTTCGTCGTCGCGCTGCTGATCGCGGGCATCCGGATGCGACCGGGATTCGAGCGGCTGGCGCCGGTGATGGCCGCCTGTGCCACGCTGTTCTTCACGATCCGCATCGCGACGACGACGATCGTGTTTGTGGGCGCCGGCCAGCTTCAGGAACGGGCGGTCGCGATTGCGCCGATGGTACCGCGTGGGGCGTCGGTGCTGTTCGCCGTGCAGATGGGCTGCAAGGGCTGGGGCGATCGGCGGCTGAGCCATATCGCGGGACTCGTGCTCGCGCGCCGCGATATCTTCGACAACAGCGAATGGAATCTGCACGGCCAGCAGCTGCTCCAGAACCGCCGGGCCGATGCCGGCGATTTCGCCGCCGATCCGTCGCAGCTCATCTATCCACAAAGCTGCGTCACGCACCAGCTCCCCTTTCCCGAGCTGATCCGCCGCTTCGATCGCGCGGCGTTCGACTATGTCTGGACGGTCGACATGCCGGCGCGTGCGGCGCTGGCGCCCGATGTCGTGCGGGTGGCGCAGCATGGGCCGTCGACGCTCTACCGCGTGGTGCGCCGCAGCAGGCCCGACTGACAAGCGCTTGTGCGAAGCGGCGCTCGCGCACTAAAGCGTCGCGATGGACAAGGGCGAGACGCTGCATTGGTGGCAGACACGGTGGTTCGTACTTTTCGCTACGCTGGTGGCCACCGTGCCGCTGTGGTGGCCCGATATCCCGCCGCTGGTCGACCTGCCGGGCCATATGGGGCGGTATCGCGTCCAGCTGACCTATGATTCGGTGCCGTGGCTGCGCGAATGGTATGACTTTCGCTGGCAGCTGATGGGCAATCTGGGGGTCGACCTGGCGGTCATCCCCTTGTCCAAGATCTTCGGGCTCGAACTGGCGGTCAAGCTGATCGTCATCACCATCCCGGCGACGACGGTGGCGGGATTCCTGTTCATCGCGCGTGAGGTGCATGGCCGTATCCCGGCGACCGCGCTGTTCGCGCTGCCGCTCGCCTATGCCTTCCCGTTCCATTTCGGCTTCGTCAACTTCGCCTTTTCGATGGGGCTGGCGATGCTGGCGTTCGGCTGGTGGCTGCGGCTGGGGCGGTTGGGCAAGTTCGGCTTCCGATCGATGGTGTTCGTGCCGGTTTCGGTGCTGATTTGGATCGCGCACACTTTCGGCTGGGGCGTGCTGGGCGTGCTCGCCTTTTCCGCCGAGCTGATCCGCCAGCATGATCTGCGCCGCAACCGCGCGCTGCCGTGGTATCGCGACATCAAGGATGGCTGGATCGCGCCCTGTTTCTTCGCCGGCATCCAGTGCCTGGTGCTGGCGCTGCCGGCGGTGCTGATGCTGATCTGGCGCGGCGGCGACCATGTATCGGGCCAGACGTTCGACTGGTTCAACTGGCGCGCCAAGGTGCTGTGGGTGACGCAGGTGTTCCGCGACCGCTGGCAGCTGTTCGACCTGGCGAGCGTCGGCGTGCTGTTTCTGCTCACGCTGAAGGCGGTGCGCGACCCCAATATCCAATATTCGCGCAATCTGGCGCTGTCGGCGCTGTGCCTGCTGGTCGTCTATATCTTCCTGCCGCGCGTGGTGTTCGGATCGGCCTATGCCGACATGCGGCTGGTGCCGTTCCTGATCGCGATCGCGATCCTGGCGATCCGGCCCAAGCCCGGCCTGTCGATGCGCGGGGCGAGCGTGGTGGCGATACTGGGCCTCAGCTTCTTCCTGATCCGCATCGGCGCGACCACGGCGAGCTTCTACCTCTACGACCGGGCCTATGACCGCGAGCTCAAGGCGCTCGATCACCTGCCGGTCGGCGCGCGCCTCGTCAGCTTCGTCGGTGAGACCTGCTACAATGAGTGGCGGATGACGCGGCTCCAGCACGTCCCCGCGCTCGCGCTCGAACGCAAGCTCGCCTATACCAACGATCAATGGTCGATGCCGGGCGGCCAGTTGCTGACCGTGCGATACCGTGCCGCGCGGCGCTTTGCCCATGATCCGTCCGAACTCGTCACCAGCGTCCAGTGCCCGCGCGAATGGTGGCGCCCGATCGCACGCAGCCTGGCGCTGTTCCCGCGCGACGCGTTCGACTATGTCTGGCTGCTGCGCCCGCCGCCCTATGATCCGCGCTACGAGCAGGGGCTGATCCCGGTCTGGCGCGACGGGACGAGCGCGCTGTTCCGTGTCGATCACAGCGTGCCGCCGCCGGACCTCGGCCCGGCCGACCTGCCGGTGCCGAAGCCGGAGGCTGTGCTGATCCGCGAGGCCGAACTGGCGGGCGAGATCCCCGGCAACGGCACCGCGCCCCCGCCCTGATCGCAGTCAGCCGCCGCGACGGAACGGCGTGAGTTCGCCGAGGAAGGTCTGTTCGCGCTCGATCGCCTCGCGCTCGCGCACGAGGAAATCGGCGACGGCGCGCCGAAAGCCGGGATCGGGCAGGTAATGCGCCGACCAGGTGGTCACCGGCTCATAGCCGCGCGCCAGCTTGTGCTCGCCCTGCGCGCCGGCCTCCACCCGCGCCAGCCCGCGCACGATCGCGGCGTCGATCGCCTGATAATAGCAAAGCTCGAAATGGAGGAACGGCACGTCCTCCACGCAACCCCAATAGCGGCCGTACAGCGCATCGCCGCCGATCAGGTTGAGCGCACCGGCGATCGGGCGGCCGTCGCGCTCCGCGAGGATCAGCAGCACGCGGTCCGCCATCGTCTCGCCCAGCAGCGAGAAGAAGGATCGCGTCAGATAGGGCTGGCCCCATTTGCGACTGCCGGTATCCTGATAAAAGGCCCAGAAGGCGTCCCAATGCGCCTCGGTCAGGTCGCGCCCGCTCAGATGGCGGATCGTGAGGCCCTCCACTGCGGCGGCACGCTCCTTGCGGATCGCCTTGCGCTTGCGG
This sequence comes from Sphingomonas sp. RS6, assembly GCF_054489705.1. NCBI lineage: Bacteria > Pseudomonadati > Pseudomonadota > Alphaproteobacteria > Sphingomonadales > Sphingomonadaceae > Sphingomonas > Sphingomonas sp. RS6. Next base: position 122,055 of record NZ_JBTMWM010000001.1, on the reverse strand, counting down.
CTGGCGAGCGCTGCCAGGAAATCCTCGGTCGTCGCATAGCCGCGATTGTGCCAGTGGAACTGCGTGCCGGTGCGGATCAGCCAGCCCGCCGCCTCGAACAGCGGCACCTGCGCCTCGTCGATGAAGGTGGCGTGCGCCGAGGACAGCCGGTTCTGCTCGGTCACCGCCTCGATCGCGGCGATCAGCCCAGGTGCGCGCGCCGCATCACGCAGCAGCAGCCGGGGGCCGGGGACGGGGCTGAACGGCACCGCCGCCTGCAGCTTGGGGTAATAGCGCCCGCCGGCGCGCTCCCAGGCATCGGCCCAGGCGTGATCGAACACATATTCGCCCTGGCTGTGGCTCTTGGCGTAAACCGGGGCGATCGCGGCGGGCACCCCATCGGCATCGTCGACGATGATCGGCAGCGGCTGCCAGCCGCGCTCGACCGTTGCCGAGCCGGACGTCTCGAGGATCGAGAGGAAGGCATGGCTGAGGAACGGATTGCCCGCGCCGGCGCAGGCATCCCATTGCGCCGCGGGAATCGAGGCGACGCCGGCGGCGATCCGGGCGGTCACGGGTTCGGCAGGATCAGAGGCGGTTCGCACGCCACAAAAGATAATGCGCGCAGGCGCCGCCGCCAGCCCCTATTGCGGTGCGGCGGGCGATGGCCAGTCGCGGACGTGAACGTCGCGCTGCGGGAGCGGGATTTCGATGCCATGTTCCTTGAACAGCCACCACAGCCGGTTGAGCACGTCGCTGCGCACATTGCCCACGCCGCTTTCGGGATCGCTGATCCAGGCGAGGATTTCGTGATCGACCGAGCTGTCGCCGAATGCCGCCAGCCAGACATTGGGCGGCGGGCTATCCAGCACGCGCGGGCTTTCGCGCGCGGCGCGCAGCATCAGTTCCTGCGCGAGCTTGAGGTCGCAGCCATAGGAGACGCCCACCGGAATCCGCACGCGCACGTTGCGATCGGTGTAGGACCAGTTCTCCACTTCCTGCGTCATCAGATTCTCGTTCGGAATCAGATGTTCCTTGCCGTCGCGGGTGATGACCGAGACGGCGCGGACGCCGATTTTGTTGACCCAGCCGAAGCTGTCGCCGACGACGATCACGTCGCCCGGCTTGATCGAGCGATCCATCAGCAGGATGATGCCGGCGATAAGATTGCCCACGGTCTTTTGCAGGCCGAAGCCCACCGCCAGTCCCAGCGCGCCCGAAAACACCGCGAAGGTCGTCAGGTTGATCTGCAAAAGATCGATCCCGAAGAAAAAGGCGGCGACGATGATCGCGATCCCGGCCAACTTCTCGAACAGCAGCTTCTGCGTCGCATCGAGCCCGCTGGTGCGCCGGATGAACTGCGCCATGAAGCGGTTGGCCAGCCGCACAACCGTGTAGATGATGATCACCGTGACCGCGACGGTGAGCAGCGACAGCAGCGAGAAGCGACGGCTGCCGACGTCGAAGCCGATTCGCGACAAGAAGGTCTGGATAACCTCCAGCCCGCCGAGCGAATGGCTGAGGATCGACGAGAAGACGAACAGCGCCATCAGCCAGGTGGCCATTCGCGGCAGCCTGGCCCCGCGCAGCACCTCGGAAACGGCGATCGCGGTCGCCGCGCCGAGCATGATGCCGATCAGTAGTGCTGCGGGGTGCTGCCAGGGCCAGGCATTCTCGGCAATGGCGAGGAGGATCGCGGTGGTGCCATAGCGAATGATGCGGCACAGCCGCGGCCGCATGCCGTCCGCCTGGTGGCCAAGGTGCCGCTCCCACAGTCCTGCGGCGCGGCTGCCGAGTTGACGATCGGCGAGAATGCCCAGCGCAATCGCGGCGGCGATAATCGCACCGGCGACTGCAGCTTCGATCAGTTCGCCCGTATGCGGCAGCGTGATGCCCTGCATCGCCAGCCAGTCGGAGGCGGCACCGATCATGTGCGAGCCGCCGCGAACCGCGCCAGGCCGGCTTCCAGATCGGCGATCAGGTCGTCCGGGTCTTCCAGCCCGATCTGGAGCCGTACCGCCGGCCCCTCCGCCTGCCAGGTCGTCGCGCTGCGGTGGCGTTGCGGGTCGATCGGGATGGCCAGGCTTTCATAGCCGCCCCAGCTATAGCCGATGCCGAAATGGGCGAGCCCGTCGATCAGCGCCGATCGGGCGGCATCGTCGCCGCCGGCGAGGACGAAGCTGAACAGGCCCGACGATCCACGAAAATCGCGCAGGAACACCTCGTGTCCCGGACAGTCGGGGAGCGCCGGGTGCAGCACGCGCGCGACTTCCGGGCGCGTCTTGAGCCAGCGGGCGATGCGCAGCGCGCTGTCGCCATGCTGCCGCAGCCGCACCGCCATCGTCCGCAGCCCGCGCGATCCGAGCCATGCGTCGTCGGGGCTGGCGCATTGGCCCAGCTGATAGCTGGTGGCGCGCAGCCGTTGATATTGTCCCTGCGCCGCCGTCACCGATCCGAGCATCACGTCCGAATGCCCGACGACATATTTGGTGCAGGCGAGGATCGTATAGTCGATGCCGAGCTGGATTGCGGGGAACAGCAAAGGCGTCGCCCAGGTGTTGTCGAGCAGCGTGGTGATGCCGCGCGCCTTCGCCACGCCGACGATCGCGGGCACGTCCTGCACCTCGAAGGTCAGGCTGCCGGGGTTCTCAAGGAAGATGGCGCGGGTGCGTTCGCCGCACAGCGCGTCGATGCCGGCGCCGATCAGCGGGTCATAATAGCGCGTGGCGATGCCCAGCCGCCTGAGCAGCCCGTCGGCAAAGCCGCGCGTCGGATCATAGGCGCTGTCGGGCACCAGCAACTCGTCGCCCGGCGAGAGCACAGCGAGCAACGCGCTGGTGATCGCCGCGACGCCCGAGGGGTAGAGCAAGGTCGCCTCGGCGCCGGGCTCCAGTTCGGTCAGGGCATCGGCGAGCGACCATTGGGTGGGCGTGCCGCGCCGGCCATAGAACAGCTTGTGATGCGTGTCCGCCGCGCCGCGCGCGCGCAGCTCGGCCACCGACTCATACAGGATCGTCGAGGCGCGCCAGACGGGCGGATTGACGATGCCGTTGGTCCATTCGGGCCGGCGGCCGGCGGTGACGACGCGGGTGGCGTCCTTTTCGTCCGTGCGGTCGCTCATGCGGCACCCAGCCGCTTTTCGGTATCGGGCTGCGCCCCCCATTCGGTCCAGCTGCCGTCATAGAGTGCCGCTTCATGGCCGAGCAGATGGGCGGCAAAGACGATCACCGCAGCGGTGATCCCCGATCCGCAGGTGGCGACCATCGGGCGGGCAGGGTCCACCCCCGCATCCTCGAACACGGCACGGATCGCCTCCGGGCTCTTCCAATGCCCCTCGGCGTCGAAGAAACGACCATAGGGAATGTTCTTCGCGCCCGGCATATGGCCGGCGGCACATTCTGGGCGTGGATCGGGCTCCTTGCCGGTGAAGCGAGCGGCCGAGCGGGCATCGACGATCTGCTCGCGGGTGGTGCGCATCTCGTCGAGCGTGCGCTTCCGCGCGAGCGGCGCCCCAGCGGCGAAGGGCGCCGGCGATGCCCGGTGCGGGCCGGTCTCGATCGGCCGTCCCTCGGCGCGCCAGTGCTGCATGTTGCCGTCGAGGATCGCGGCGCGCACGCCGAACATCCGCAGCACCCACCAGGCGCGGCAGGCGGTGTGATGCGGGCTGTTGTCATACAGGACGATCCGCGCGTCGGGCGTGATACCCAGCGTGGCCATCCGCGCCTCGAACACCGCGCGCGGCGGCAGCATCGAGGGAAGGGGATCGTCGCCATCGACGAGCGTATCGAGATCGAGCAGGCGTGCGCCGGGCACATGCCCCGCGACGAAGCCGGCGCGCGGGTCCAGCCGCTCGGCGCCGGGGATCGTCGAGGTATAGGTGGCATCCAGCACCACCAGATTGTCTGAGCCCAGCTGTCCCGCCAGCCATTCGGTCGTGATCAATCCGTCCATAGGGGCGGTCCTACCGCTATGGAAACCGCACGGCAAACGCCTACATGGCGCGCATGGACGCCAAGCATCTCGGAAAACAATCCGCCCTGCCCGCAACGCCGGAGGAAGCGGAGCTCGACTATGTGCCCAATCCCCGGCCGGGCACGCGCTATCTGGTGCGGTTCGCCGCGCCCGAATTCACCTCGCTCTGCCCGATCACCGGCGCGCCCGATTTCGCGCATCTGGTGATCGATTATGTGCCGGGCGAGCGCATCGTCGAATCGAAGTCGCTCAAGCTGTTTCTCGGTAGCTTCCGCAATCACGGCGCCTTCCACGAGGATTGCACCGTTGGCATCGGCGAGCGACTGTTCCGCGAGATGGCGCCGGTATGGCTGCGGATCGGTGGTTACTGGTATCCGCGCGGCGGGATTCCGATCGACGTGTTCTGGCAATCGGGCAAGCCGCCCGAGGATGTCTGGATCCCCGATCAGGGCGTGCCCGGCTACCGCGGCCGAGGCTGAACGCCAGATTTACAAGGCGGGTTAACGGGTATATCGTTTCGCAATGCAGCATTGCTGCAACTATATCAAAAATTGGGAGTTTAGAAGGACTAAGGCGCCAATTTCGGCCCGAGTCGAAATTGCAGGAGCGAAAGGTCAACATGGCACGGTCTCAGAGTCAGCCAGTGATTCGGCATCTTGCCCTGATCGGCAACTTTCTGCCGCGCAAATGCGGGATCGCGACGTTTACCACTGACGTCTATTCGGCCCTGGTCGATCGCTATCCGGGCATCCAGGTGGATGTCTATGCGATGGACGATCGCCCCGGCCATTATGCCTATCCGCCGCAGGTGACGCGCGCGATCGCCCAGAACGATCGCGGCGACTATCTCGAAGCCGCCCGGGCGATCGAGGCGAGCGGCGCGGAGGCGCTGTGGATCCAGCACGAATATGGCATTTTCGGCGGTGCCGCCGGCGAAATGCTGCTCGCGCTGACCGACCGGATCTCGATCCCGATCTTCGTCACGCTCCACACCGTGCTCGAACATCCCAGCGCCGACGAGCGGCGGGTGATGGAGGCGCTGCTGCGGCGCGCGTCCAGGCTGATGGTGATGGCGGATCGTGGCGCCGATATTCTGAAGCGCGTCCACGGCGTCGAGCCGGGCAAGATCGTCAACATTCCCCACGGCGTGCCCGATCGGCCGCTGGCCGATACCGCGCAGTTCAAGCCCGCCTTTGGCTGGGATGGGCGCGACGTGATCCTGACCTTCGGCCTGCTCGCGCCGAACAAGGGGATCGAGGCGGTGATCGAGGCGATGCCCGCCGTCGTCGCCGACAATCCCGAAGCGTTGTACGTTGTGCTCGGCGCGACGCATCCCAATCTCGTTCTCCACGAAGGCGAGGTCTATCGCGATCGGCTCAAGGCGCAGGTCCGTGCGCTGGGGATCGAGGGCCATGTCCAGTTCGTCGACCGTTTCGTCGAGCAAGACGAACTGCTCGATTATCTTCAGGCGGCCGATCTTTATGTAACGCCCTATCTGAACCCGGCGCAGATCACGTCGGGCACGCTGTCCTACGCGGTCAGCATGGGCAAGCCGGTGATCTCCACCCCCTATATCCACGCGACCGAGATTCTCGACCAAGGACACGGCATCCTCGTCGATTTCGGCGACAGCGCGGCGATCGGCAGCGCCATCAACGTGCTGCTGGCGGACGATTCGGAGCGCAACGCGCTGGCGGAGCGCGCCTATGCGCGCGGCCGGACGATGCTGTGGCCGCGACTCGCCGAGCGGGCGGTGGCCGAACTCGATGCGATCCGCGGCCGCAAGCCCGCACGCATCGCGCCGTTCTCGAACGAACTGCCGCGCCTGGCGCCCGACCTTTCGGCCGTCGAGCGGATGAGCGATTCGACCGGCATTCTTCAGCACTCGATCTTCTCGGTGCCCGATCGCCGCCACGGCTATTGCATCGACGACAATGCCCGCGCGCTGATCCTGATGTGCCGCATCGACCCGATCGACGAGGCGGTGCGCGACAAATGGACAGCGGTTTATGGCGGGTTCGTCCAGCATGCCTGGAACCCTGAAACGCGGCGGTTCCGCAATTTCATGAACTTCGATCGCAGCTGGTGCGAGGACGAGGGATCGGAGGATTCGAACGGCCGCGCGCTCTGGTCGCTCGGCGTCACGGCGCGCGATGCGCGGGCGCAGAAGCATCGCGACTGGGCATCGGTGCTGTTCGACAATACGGCGTCGATCGCGCTGGAACTCGGCAGCCCGCGGGCGCGTGCCTTCGCGATGCTGGGGATGGCGGCGATGGCGCAGGCGCATCCCGGCCATGCGCTCTCGCGCGAGACGCTGACGCGGTTCGGCGACGAGCTGACGGCATTGCTCGAACAGGCGCGCCGTCCCGAATGGCGCTGGTTCGAAATCGTGCTGGCCTATGACAATGCCCGCCTGCCCGAAGCGTTGATCCGCGCCGGCCAGGCGCTCGGGCGGCAGGACTTTGTCGAGACGGGGCTCGAGACGCTCGCCTGGATCGTCGATCGCCAGACCTCGCCCGAGGGCCGGTTCCGCGCGGTGGGCACCGAAAGCTTCGGCCGGCCCTATGCCGATCCGCTGCCGTTCGACCAGCAGCCGCTGGAGGCGCAGGCGACGATCGATGCGTGTCTGGCGGCGCATGAAGTGACCGGCGAGCAGCGCTGGGCCGACGAGGCGATCCGCGCCTATCGCTGGTATCTGGGCGCCAACGATCTCGATACTCCGCTGGCATCGGTGGCCGATGGCGGCTGTTTCGACGGGCTGATGCCCACCGGACTCAACCGCAACCAGGGGGCGGAATCGATTCTGGCGCTCCAACTGGCGAATTGCGCGATTTCGGCCCTTTCAAAGCCGACGGAAATCGTGGCAGGACCGACGCTGGCGGTCGCCTGATCTCATCCGGTCCGGCGACGCCGGAAAATGCGTGTCGCTTGCGGGGTTGCCAATGCAGGAACTGTTTCACCACCACCTCCGGTTGAGGGCCGATCCCTCGCGCGTCGTGGTGAGACCGTTCCATGTGGCCTGGGCGTCGAACGGATCGGCGCCCAGCCGGACCGAGCGGATCGTGCACGAGGTGCTTGCGCTGTCGCCCGGCGAGGCGCGGGCGCAGCTCGATCTCGTGCTTCGCGACTTCGAGGCGCGCCACTGGCAGACTCGGCGCGTGTTCATGACGCGATATGACGAGATCGAGGCGCTGCTCGGGCTCGACGGCGGCGCGATCAGCGACGAGAAGCGGCAGCTGCTCGGCGCCTATTTCTGCCATGAATATAGCTATGCCGCTGCCGCACTGATGAACCCCAGCGCGGTGCCGCATTACGACCAGAGCGGCATGCCGCAGGGCAGCCTGCGCATCCTGATGTCGCTGCGCGCGGTGGGCGAGGGGCATATCTCCTCGGTCGCGTTCCGCGAGGGCATCATCAACGACGAGAATGAGCTGGTGCTCGCGCCCGAGCCGCCCTTCGCCACCGCCGCCGATGCGCGCGAGGTGGAGGACCGGATGCCCGAGGGCCCGGTGACGGTCTATCGCCACCGCGATTCGACGCTGTCCGGCACGGTGATCTTCCCGATCACGCGCGCCCAGTCGAACGGGCTGGAGGATCTGCGCATCTGCCATTTCCACCATGACGACGGCACGCCCGAATGGATCGGCACCTATACCGCCTATAACGGCTCGGTCATCCAGTCGGAGCTGATGCGCACGCGCGACTGGCGCAGCTTCGATCTGGTGCCGATGACCGGCAGCGCCGCGCGCAACAAGGGCATGGCGCTGTTCCCGCGCACGGTGAACGGCAAATATATGATGCTCGGCCGTCAGGACGGCGAGAACATCTTTCTCCACCAGTCCGACCGCATTGACCATTGGGAGGGCGGCGAGTTGCTCATCAAGCCGCGCTTCCCGTGGGAACTGGTGCAGATGGGCAATTGCGGTCCGCCGATCGAAGTGGACGACGGCTGGCTGATCCTGACCCACGGCGTCGGGGCGATGCGTAAATACTCGATCGGCGCGGCCCTGCTCGACAAGAACGACCCGACGAAGGTGCTCGCCCGCTCGCGCGAGCCGCTGCTGACGGCCGCCGACCAGGATCGCGAGGGCTATGTCCCCAACGTCGTCTATACCTGTGGCGCGATCCGCCACGGCGACAACCTGTTCATCCCTTACGGCGTGGCGGACAGTTCGGTGGCGTTCGCCTTTGCGCCGATCGGCGCGCTGATCGCGCAGATGGAGTGATGCCGCGCCGCTGCCCCCGCCCAGTCGATCGGGCGGGGACGGCGGCGAACCGGCCTATCGCGCCTGCCGCCGGGTATAGGCGTAGAGCAGGCCGGTGAGCACCAGGAACGCGATCGTTCCGCCGGCGAGCGCATAAGGCGCGAAGTCCGGGCCGACGAGCGCCAGCGGCGCCTCGCTGCCGGTTTCATAGACCAGGCCGGCATAGAGCACGCCGAACAGGCTGTCGCCGACGATCATGCCCGTCGCCATTAGCACGCCCATCCGCTTGACGAACTCGGGATCGCGCGCACGGTCTGCCGCGCGATCATAGAACCAGCCGATCACCGCGCCCAGCACCACCGTCAGCGTGACGCCCATCGGCAGATAGATGCCGAGGCCCACGGCGAGCGGCGGCAGGCGCAGCCGCGTCTTCGACCGGGCGAGCAGTTCGTCGACCAGAATCACGCCCGCGCCGACCAGCGCGCCGATGCCGATCAGATCCCAGCGCAGATCGCCGCCGAGCACGCCCTTTGCCAGCGACGAGATCAGCGCCGCCTGGGGCGCGGGCAGCGCGTCCGCGCTCGCGCCGGGCACGCCGGCAAAGCCGAACGACGCGTTGAGCACGCTCAGCACCGGCGGGATGACGAGGCTGCCGAAGATCACGCCGAAGATCAGCGCCACCTGCTGCTTCCACGGCGTCGCACCGACCAACTGGCCGGTCTTCAGATCCTGAAGATTGTCGTTGGAGATCGTCGCCACGCCGAACACGATGCCGGTGACGATCAGCGCATAGGCGACCAGCGCCTGGGTGGTGCCGGGATCTAGATCGCGGCCGAACAGGCCCACCAGCATCAGCGCCGCCGCGACGACGGAAAGGATGCCGATGCCCGATACCGGGCTGTTCGATGCGCCGATCAGGCCCGCCATATAGCCGCACACCGATGCGATCACGAGGCCGATCACCAGCACGAACGCGAGCGAACCGGCGACGAGCAGCCCGGCCGAACCGGACAGCGGCCCGCCGGCGAGCACGCCCCTCAACAGCCAGCCGATCGGCAGCAACATGCCGATGCAGACGATCGCGACGATACCGATCGGCAGGTCGCGCTCGGTGACCGCAATGGCCGCGCCGCCGCGCGCCGCGCGCGATGCCGCCAGCGCCGATCGAATACCACCTACCACCGGGCCGATGATCTTCAGCAGCGTCCAGATCGCCGCCATGCCGATCGTGCCGGCGCCCAAGAAGCGAACGTCGCTGCGGAACACGGCGCTGGCGACTTCCTCGGCCGCGCCGGGCATCCCTGCGCTCAGGATCGGCAGCGCAATCCACCAGCCGATCGCCACGCCGACCAGAATCGCGAAGCCGACGGTCAGGCCGATCAGATGGCCGGCGCCGATCAGCGCGAACTGGAGCCCGCCGATGATGCCGGTGGCGCCCGTGCCCGCCTTGAAGAACATCGCGCCCTCCTCGGCGGCGAGCTTCAGCCGGGTGACGAGCGCGAAGCCCGCGGCGGCGAGCGCGTTGACGACGATCACCGCCAGCCCGCGCCCGCTTTCCTCGGCGCCCTCGCGGCTGCCGGCGCCGACCTGGAGCACCTCGGCGGCGGCGCGGCCTTCGGGATAGGGCAGGTCGGGTGAATCGACCACCAGCGCGCGGCGCAGCGGCACCGAGAACATCACCCCCAGGATACCGCCGAACATCGTGATCGCGGCCGTTTCCAGATAGGGAAAGCCGTTCCACCAGCCGATCATCACCAGCCCCGGCAGCACGAAGATGATCGCGGCCAGCGTGCCCGCCGCGCTCGCCACCGTCTGGACGATGTTGTTCTCGAGGATCGTCGAGCCGGGGAAGAAGCGCAGGATCGCCATCGAAATCACCGCCGCCGGGATCGACGTGGCGAAGGTGAGGCCGATCTTGAGGCCCAGATAGACATTGGCGGCGGTGAACAGCAGCGTGATCGCGCCGCCGAGCAGCACGCCGCGAAGCGTGAGTTCAAGCGGCGCGCGGGCAGGGGTGGTGGCCATGCAGGCAAAGCTCCGGATCAAAGGACCCGGGTGGCCGGGCAATATCGCCTTATCGTGGCACTGCCGCGCCGCTTTGGACAGGCGAAATTTCCTTGCGCGGATGCCGCCGGCGCTGGTCGGCGACCAGTCCGAGGGAAATGCCGGCAATCAGCGATCCGCCGATCAGGTCAACGGCATCGTGGCCGCCCACCGGGATTGCCGAGATCCACATCAGGCCGTTGATCCCCAGGTTCGGCACGCGCAGGCGCCGCAACGGCCATAATGCCCATGCGAACAGGATCGCCATCGTTGCATGGAAACTGGGGAAGGTGATGATGCCGCCAAGGGCGTTCAGGTCCACGGGTTCTGGCGGCCCATCGTGCAACTGACTGATGAGGACGCCATAGCTCACTGCGTTCGACGGCATGGGTCGGTAGCCATAGTGCTGGAACGCTGCCTCGGCAGGGAAGAACAGGAAGATTGCGACGGTCGCCGCCAGGCCGATACCGAACGCGGCGAGCATCTTGTAGAGCCGCTCGGCCCGCCCGCTCATCCCGAGCAGGATCGCGATCGCCGGCGGGAGCAGGAAACACGAATAATATGCTTGCTCAAGTGTCGCTCGCAGCAACGGGATGCGATCGACGGCGCTGCGGAATCCTAGCCAGTCGAACCCGACCATCCCGTCAGCTTGGGCGAGCCACGCATCGGTGAAGGGACCGGAATTTCGCATCGCCAAATAGCTTGCGATCGCACCGGTTGCACTCATCGCCGAGAAAAGAAGAAAGCCGTCAGCGGCAATGCAGAGCCCTCTCAGCCGTCCGAGCCGTGCGGGGTCGACCAGCATCGCACCCGCGAAGGTGCCGCAAAGGATCAAGAGTCGCAGCCTCGATCCAGTGGTCGGCGGCATTCCGCTCATCGTGAGCAAGGTGACGAACAGCAGAAAGCAGGCGGCAGCCCACGGCCAAGCAAGTCGTCGCATCGTTCGAAAGTCCCCCCGACGCAGACGCTAGCGGACAATGGTTAACGGCTCCTGCGCCAGCGTGGCAATCGCGCTAACGACAAGCGTGCTTGACAAGACAAGTACGCTTGTCGTAAAGCGCGCTTGTCATTGTAGAAAGGAAGCATGACATGATGTCCGCCACGCCTGCCGCCCGGCGCTATGTGAAGCGCTTCATCCCGACGATGATCGCCTATGTCGTTGCCGTGATCGGGGCGAGCCTGGCCGTCGATCGGATCGAGCCGGCCGGCGTTGCGCTGGTCGTGCTCTCGATCTTGCCGGCGCTGCCGATCCTCGCCTTGCTGGTGGTGATCGGCCTCTATGTCCGCGAAGAGACGGACGAGTATCTCCGCCAGCGGATCGTCACCGCGATGCTGATCGGAATCGGCGCGGTGCTGGCGGTGGCGAGCGTGCTCGGCTTCCTCCAGATCTATCGTGCGATCGGGCAGGTCGACGTGTTCTGGGCGTTTCCCGTCTGGTGCGGCGTCTGGGGCCTGGCGCAGTGCATCATGACCTGGCGCGACCGGGTGGGGGCGGAGTCATGAAGAACCGGCTTCGCGTGCTGCGCGCCGAGCGCGGCTGGAGCCAGCAGGATCTGGCCGAACGGCTCGCCGTCTCGCGCCAGAGCGTCAACGCCATCGAGACCGGCCGTTACGATCCCTCGCTGCCGCTCGCCTTCAAGATCGCCGATCTGTTCGGCCTCGCCATCGAAGCGATTTTCGTCAATCCAGCCCTGGAGAACGACCAGTGACCACGCTGCTTTCCTGTCTGTGCCGCCGCGATCGCCGGCTTCCCTGGTTCGCGATCGTCATCGCGATCTTCGCGGCCAATGGCTGGTTCGGCCCGGCGCAAGGGGCGCCGGCGGTAATTGCTGCAACCGCCGCCGATGACGCCGAAATCCGGATGGACCATATCTCGGTCAAGGTGATCGGCCACGGCAGCCCGGTGATCCTGATCCCCGGCCTGTCGAGCCCGCGCGGAGTGTGGGACGGCGTCGCGCCCGATCTCGCGCGGCGGCACCGCGTCTATCTGGTTCAGGTCAACGGCTTTGGCGGGGGCGATCCGGGCGCCAATCTGGAACCGGGCATCCTCGACGGCATCGTGGCCGACCTGCACCGGCTGATCGCGGGGCGGAAGCTGGAAGGGGCGGCGCTGGTCGGCCATTCGATGGGCGGGCTCGTGACGCTGATGCTGGCGCGCGATCATCCCGGCGATGTCGGCAAGGCGATGGTCGTCGATGCGCTGCCCTTCATCGGCACGATGTTCGCGCCCGCGGCGACGCCGGAGGCGATCCAGCCCCAGGCACAGATGATGCGCGCCCAGATGGTGGGTCTGCATGGCCGGCCGGTGCCGGATGCGGTCCTGCAAGCGATCGCTCGCCAGAATGCCCGCAAGCCGGAATCGCAGAAGCAGGTCGCCGAATGGTCGGCAAAGGCCGACATGCGGGTTTCGGGCCAGGCGCTTTATGAGGACATGCAGACCGATCTGCGCACCGATCTCGGCAAGATCACGGTGCCCGTCACCATCGTCGTGCCCTGGACCGACGACCGGGGCGGCGAAATCCGGACGCTCGACCTGTACCGGGCGCAATATGCCGGGCTGAAGGACCTGAAGCTGGTCGGCGTCGGCGACAGCGGGCATTTCGTGATGCTCGACCAGCCGGCCGGCTTTGCCCGCGCGCTCGCCACGTTCCTGGGCTGATCGCGCGAAAAGGGCGCCCGAGGTGATTCCCCGGGCGCCCGATTCTGCCGCGATGCGTTGCGCTCAGTCGCGATAGGTGCCGGAAAAGCTGCGATTGAGATTGCGATCGCTCCCCCAGCTGCGATTCTGGTCGTCGCTGCTTTGGCTCTGCTGGCGGTTCTCGCCGAACAGGGCGCCCGAGCGTTCCTCGTCGCGCCAATGCGACTGGGCTTCGTCGGCGGTCTTGCGCAGCTTGACCTTGTCGTCGACCGACTGGATCCAGCGCGACGGGATCGAATGATGGCGGCCATCGGCATCGGCATCGTTCTTCGTCAGGATGATGCGGTCGCCGCGCACCTTGTCGACGGTGCCGACATGGCTGTCGTCCGAGCCCACCACTTCCATATGCTCGGTCACGCGGCGCAGCGAATCGCGCTGCTGGGTGCGCTCGGTGCGGAAGGTGTCGAACTCGTTCGAGAAGCGCTGGGCATTCTCACGGCGATATTCGTCATAGTCGCGGTCGAATTCCTCGATCCGGCTGCGGCGCCACGCGCCATAATGGTTGTCGCTGTGATCGCGGCCTTCCTGCCGGGCGCGCATTTCATCGTAGCGCTGGTCCATTTCGCGGCGGCGCTCCGCTTCCTCGTCGCCGAACCACGAACGAACCTCGTCGCCGGCACGGTCGAAGAAGCCGCGGTCCCGGTCGAAGTCGCGCGATCCGCGGTCGTCGCGCTGCCCACGCCAGCGATCCTGCCCGCGGCCGTAATAGCCGCGACCTTCACCGCGATCGCCATAGCCGCGACCGCGATCATCGTCGCCCCGGCCGCCATAGCTGCCAGCGGCATAGCTGCGGCGCCCTTCATTGTAGCCGCCGCTCTCGCGCGAGCCATAATCCTGCTGGCTATAGCCGTGCGTCTGCCAATCGGGCCGGTTGCGGCGCCAGTCGTCGCGATAGTCGCGCTGGTCCCGGCCACCGTAACGCCCGCGCCCGCCGCCGAATTCGCCGCTCGCCGCATAGTCACGGGCGCTCGTCGAGGCGTAATCGCGGCCGGAGCCATAGTCCTGCGTATAGTCGACTTCGCTGCGGCTGTTATAGTCGTCGCGCGGCGCGTAAGGATTGTTACGGTTGTCCATCGTTCGACTCTCCTGCTTGCATCTTTGGTGCGGCGTGATGCCGTCTGGTGATTCAAGCGAGCGGCAAGCCCAAGTGTTCCGTGGATTCGGCTTTGCGCTCAGGCGTTTCGCCGCAGTCGGTGCGGGCGGCCGATGCCGCGTGCAAAGCCGGTTGCATCGGCCTTCGGCTGTCGCTAATGGGGGCGCCTCCCGGGTATCCGGGAACCGGCGGCGGGGCTGTAGCTCAGATGGGAGAGCGCTGCAATCGCACTGCAGAGGTCAGGGGTTCGATTCCCCTCAGCTCCACCACCGCTTTCTAGTTGAAATTGCTCGATTTTCTCATCAGCGACGATGACGCGCTGATGCCAATTCGGCCACGTTGGTATCGCGCTGGTATCGCAAATGCGCGTCGGTGTGCTCGCCGACAGCCGCCCAGAAGGCCTCCGTAGACGCGATGAACTCGCGCAGATACTCGGGGCGCAGGTGCGTGTAATTCGCTCCGGTGCCCTCCTCGCTGTGCCCGGCGGCTGCGTCGATCTGGGCATCGGGCACGCCGAAGCGCTTGTGCCAGGTGTGGATCGTATGGCGCAGGGTGTTGGGCGTGCCGATGCCGCGCAGCTTCGGCCGAGGCCGCGTCTCGCCCAGCTTCCGGCGGGGCGGAAGCCAAACTAGCTCGCCGGCCTTCTCGCGCACCTGATCCGCAAAGCCGAGATCCGGCCGCGCCGCGTGGGCCGCGAGCAGCACGCCTTCGAAGGCGTTGCCGATATCGCTGGTCGGGCGCTCATAATGGTCTGGGCCGCCGGCAGCGCGCGTCTTCTGCGACGTGGGCACGCGATAGCGGATGATCTTGCCGGTGGCGCCTTCCAGCCACGGCGCGAGCGTGGGGCAGATCGGCACGATCGGCCGCCGCTTTCGGGTCTGCTCTTCGCCGGGGCGGAGGAAGTGGATCATGCCACGCCGGATCTGCGCTGCGTCCAACTCGAGTGTCGCCTCGGCGCGGCCGTGAGTGCTCAGCATGATCAGCGTGAACAGGAATACGTGATCGCGCTCGGGCGCGGCGCGCGCGGCGTCCAAGATGACGGCCACCTGCTCCGGGCTCCACTCCAGCTCCTTCGGTTTCTTGCGGCCCTTCACGTCCTTGATCTTCGGTGCGCTCGACAGACGGTTGATCTCCGGCTTCATCGCCCAGTTGATCGGGCCGCGGAGCGCCGCCAGATCGCGAGATATCGTTGGCGCCGACACGCCTTGGGCGGCGCGCCACGCGATGAAGGCGTCGACCAGCGCGTTCGACACGTTGGCGACGGTGAATGGCTCCGGCAGCAGCTGTTGCGCGCGCAGCTCTGCCCAAAAGGCTTCGAGGCGATCTACGCTGTCGAGATAGCGCTCCGGGCTTTCGAGGTGCGCGACATGCTCTTCCAGCCACGCGGCGGTGAGATCGGCGAGCAGCACCTCATGGGGACCGCACGGACCGGCGGGCTTGATCGCCTCGGCCTGCGCCTTCCACGCGGTCCAGTGGTCTATTAGGGCGAGTTTCGCTTCTTCCGGCGGATTTCCGCCGTCACCGCCGACACCCGTCGATGCGCGCCGAGTGACACGTCCATCGAGCCAACAGATGTTCCAGTCGTCGCGGTCGCGGCGATACCAGAGCCAGAAAGGCCCGAGCTCGAAGCGCTGGGCTTCGCCGGCCTTGGCCTTGCCGGAACCTGCACCGCTTCGCCGTCGACCTGCCATCCCGCCCTGAATTCCTCCGACTCGATCTCACACAGTACCGCGTAAACGCGCGGGTCCATCAGCGCCCGCGCATGCTCAGGACCAAGGTGCAGGCGCTCGCCATTACGCGCAGCGCGCCGCACCCGCTTGAGCAGGACACTGATGGGTAGGTCATTCATGGCCGATCGTCCCCGATTCGGCGAATCGCGTTGAAGGGCAGCATTGCTTCATCGGCGGCGCTCCCCGACGACGGTTCCGATCGCGATCAGGAACAGCATGAACACCACGCCAATCGAGAGGAGCGCCTTGCCGGCGGAGCGCGCGTAGGCGCCCGCCCGTTGAGGGTCGATACGCATCAGATGATCCCCAATGCAGTCTTGTAGGTCTCGAGGATCGCCTCGGCTTCCTGCCGCACATGCGGATCCAGTTTGCGCAGCGCGACGATTGCGCGGACGCCCTTGGTATCGAAGCCGACCGACTTAGCTTCGGAATAGGCATCCTTGATGTCGTCGCAGAGGCCGGCCTTCTCGTCCTCCATCCGCTCGATCCGCTCGACGATTTTCGCGAGCTGCTGCGCCGCCGATTCCGGGTTCGCCTTGATCGGGTCGGCGGGCCTGCGGGCCTTCTTTCCCTTGGCCTTGCTCGTGGCGGGGACAAAGGGCGTGGGGACGTGGCGCAGCGAGCCGTCGGCGGCGCGCTCCTGGCGCATTGTAAGGGCTGTCACAGGAAGATCCTCCAGAGCACGGTCAGGAACCAGCCGGCGCCGATGCCGGTCAGGATCTGAATGGAAATGCGGTTGGCGGGTGCGATTGGCGGTGTGCAGGACGGACAGTCGCAACCGATGAGGCGTGGCGGCCGCATCACTGTGCCGCCCCGCTCTGGCAGCGCGTGCAGGTGCCGCGCTCAAGCGTGCAGACCCCGGCAGCGCCGGTACAAGGCGCGTCGGCCGAGCAGCCACACCGCATGCACACCGTGGGGTGGCGATCGGCGGGATCGTTCGCCAGCTGATCATAGACCGCGACATCGAGGGGAATGATCCGCGCAATCGCCGCGATTACTTCGCGGTGCCGTGCGCTGGTGCCGGGACGCTCCAGCTGCTCGATCAGGCGCAATGCTGCCGCCCGATCGAGGGGGAAGGCGCGCGCCTGGCTGAGACGCCGTGCGAGATCGTAGCGGGTCAGCCCCGCCGCCTTGCGACGCAGTTCAAGGTAAAGGCCGGCAGTCATGCGCGTGGGCGCAATGCGAGTGCCGGGGACGCGGGTGTTGGGCAGCAGCATCAGTAATGCTCCTTCGCTTTGGCTTGTTGACGTTCGGGAGGGTTGGCGAAGACCCAGCAGGTCACCGTTTTGCCGGTCTTCGATTTGACGGACTTCACGTCGATGAAGCGGCGGGCCTTGGAGCCCTTGAGCAGCCGCTTCAGTTCGGTGATGAGACAGGGGAGTTGCAGGCGCAGATCGGCGCAGCGCGTTTCGAATTGCGGCAGGTTCACCGCGATCAGCTCGGGGTTGAGGCTGTGATCGATCGGGCGCTCGGTGCGCGGATCCTCAAGGCTTTCGATGTGGTCGAACCGCTCCCAGAACAGTTCGACGCTCGGATGATCGGTCTCCACCGAGCGTTGCCGTTCGAGCAGCATCTGGCCGATCAGATCCTGCGCCTCGCCCACCACGCGCATCGGCAACGGCTTGAGCAGCGTCACCGCCATCGCGTCGAGCATCGCGGCGATCTGGGCGTGGTTCTTGACGAGTCGGCCGTTGCGCACGCCCTCGATCGCCGCGAGCGTCGTTTCGCGCTTCGCGAACGCTTTGCGGTATTCGGCGAGGATCGCGTCTTCCGCCTTCACCACATGGACGATGAAGCCGGAAAGCGTCTCCACATCCGCGCGGGAAAGGGCTTCACCGGCGCGCTTGCCTGCCGCCGAGAACAGCGATTTATCGAAGTGCATGCCCATGATGCGCTCGCGCAGCGCGGGCGAGGCTTCGACTGGCGCGTTCTGAGCGATGACGACGGCGCCGCGAAATGGCGGCTCGAAGGTTTCCATGCCGCCATTCGCGATGGCGCGGGTGCGGACGGCGCGGCCGTTATAGGCGGTCTTCAGCTCGTCCCATTCGAACCGCTTGCTGTGGGGTGTGTCCTGATTGCGGTCGCCCTCGATCAGCACCACGGGCAGGTTGCCGACCTGGCCGAGCGTGCGAGCGATGCCGGCGCTGGTGGCCTTGGTTGGATCGAACCCTTCATAGTTGACGCGGCCGAGCAGCTTCCACAGGAATTCGAGCAGCGTCGTCTTTCCGGTGCCGGGTTCGCCGGTCATTTCAAGGAAGCCAAGGCTGTCCTGCTCGCGCCGGACATGGTCGGCGAAGAGTGCCAGGCACCAGAAGGCGAGCGCAACGACGCCCTTTGCGCCGTAGGCGGTGTGGAGCGGCTCCAGCCAGCTCAGATCGAGCTTGTCGGCATCATAGTCGATGCGCAGCATGCGCTCGGAGGTGCGCAGCTTCACGGAACGCTTGCCGAGGACGAAATAATCCTCGTCATTCGGCTGATACACGCGGCCTTTGTGCACGGCGATGTCGCCGAAAATCCAAGCCTCGTGTTCGATCGAATAGCCGGTGAACTGGATCGCATCGACGACGCGGATGTTCGTCCATTGCTGCTGCATCAGCTTGTCGATCTGAAACTGATTGCCGGTCCATTGCGCGCCGGGGGCAACGCTCGCGAGGCGCTTCTTGAAGTCGCCCGATCCTGAGCACGCTGCGCCGGTGAAGGTGGCTTTCAGCTGCTGGCCGTTGGGGAAGGCCACGCGGAGGAAATAGGCGCCCTCTTCAAGGTTCGGATCGCGCTGAAAATAGAGGGTGCGAAAGGTGCAGTTCGCCAGCTCCTCGATCGCGACGGCGCGCTCGGCAGCCTTGTTCCACTGATCGTCGAACGGCAGCGCGGCGAAGTCAGCGAATTCCGGATCCTGGCTCTCCAGCAGCGATTGCAATTCGCCCTGGATTCGCTCGATCGAGAAGTTCGCCCAAAGTTGCTTGCCGCCGAAGGTGAGCGGGAAGGACTCTAGCCGCTTTCGCTCATAGACCAGCAGAGCCTTTGCGGTGGCGGTCGCGGCGATCGTGATCTCGCCGTTCCACCGATATTCGTCGAGATCGCTCGGTTCCAGCTTGTCGGCCTGGGCGAGATCGTTCCAGTCGCGCTTTTCGCCTTCGCCATCCGGTCGCACCTGTGCTGCGCCGCAACGCCAGCCATCCCTGCGCGCCTGCTCGACGAATTTGCGGGTGAATTTCACGCCGGCCGCGCCGACGTCGAACGCCCAGATCAGCTTTGGCGTGGCAAGGTTCAGATCGCCGCATACGCGGCGAAGCTCCGCCAGGAACAGTTCGGGATAGACGTTGCACGACATCGCCGAGACGGCGTGAACCCGGCCCTTTTGGACAAGGCCGATTGCATCGAAAATGCCTTCGGTGATCCAGACTTCGCCCGCGCGCGCGAGGTCCTCCATCCTGTGCTTCGGGTATAGCCAGCAATGGCCGCGCCAGCTGGATCCGACGCTGAACCGTGCCTTCTTCTTCCCGAAGCGGCTGGGCTGATCGATCAGGCGTTCCCAATAGCCAGCGCCGGGCAAGGGGAAGCGCACCGTGGCGCTGGTGATGCCAAGGTCCTGATCGCGATACCATTCCTGCGCGAACGCGCCGCGCAGCGGCGCGAGATCGAAGCCCCGCGCGTGCAGCAAATAGGCATCGGCGGCGGCGTTCGGATCCTCGCGGGTCTGGCGATGGCGGTTTGACCAGTTCTCGAAAAGCTCGGGGTAGAGATCCTTGACGTGCGTGTCGGCGCCACATTTGTTCTGGCGGCCGCACTTCACCACCCAAGGGTTGTCGGCACGGGCATAGGCTTCCTTCTTGCCGCAGGCGTCGCACCGGCCTTCCTGCAGCCAAGCGCCTTTCTCCTTGAAGCCGAAGTCCCGCTTCAGGTTTGCCAGAACGTCTTTGAGCAAATCGTCGCGCATCGGGTGGTGTGATCTTTCGCAGGCAAGCGGGGGGCGTTCCCGGAAGCGGGGTGCTCCGGGCGGGTCAGTCGGTTGTTGGTTCAGCCGGCGCGATGCCGGCGAGGTCAGCCGATCACGATTTCGGCGGCGACCCTGTCGTCATTGGCTGGAGGTGGGGGCGCATCGTCGTTGGCCGGCTCTCGCCAGTTTCCGACCGGCAAGCGGAGTTCGGGGTTGGGCTTCAGCCCGGGCAGCACGATCCGCACCGCGACGATCTGAGCGACAAACATGCATCCGCATTCGTCGTTCTGGCAGCGCAGCCGGGCTTCGCGAACGGTGAGCGTCACCTGTTCGCTGGTTCGGCATGTGACGCTCCCCTGGCAATTCGGGCATGCAAAAATTCGGCTTCGACTGCTCATTGGGTTCCCCCCGCTGCGAACCGCGGCCCCGCGCCACGGCGAAAGATTGCACTCAGGCGCTGCGCCATCGAACCGGCAGCCGTCTGAAGCTCGGCGGTTTCCGCCATTGCGCGCGCAACATCGTTCTGCGTCGCGCTCGGCCGCGCGGCGGCGAGGGCGTGTTCCACCGCTTCGCCGAACTCCTTTGCGGTCTCCGACAGGTCTTCAACGAGGGCGAGGCGGCACGGCGCCATCAGAATCGCGTCGGCGTCCGTCGCCGCGTGATAGGCAGCCAGGAAAGGAAAGCCTTCCCCGCCCGCTTTGGCGAACGCGATGTCCAGCGCAGCCGCCTGGGCGACCGAGGGCGTGACGTCGAGATCCGGATCGGACCAGTTGTAGAAGGTCCGGAGCCCGACGCCGGCGACGGCAGCCGCACGCTTCGCGCCAAGCTGCTGGCCGATCGCGAATGCGGCGTGATGCCATGTGCCGGGAATGCGAAGCTTCGTCATCGAAGGAGCACCATTTCATAAGGCAGACTTTGCGGAGTCTGGACGCGAGCCAGATCAGGTAGACCACCACCGCTGCAGGGGATGGAAACAGCGGTGGTGGCCTGCCCCACAGTGCGACCCGTGGGGTTATTGCGCGCGGCATCAGCCATGACGTGGCCTCGCGAAGCGGACCTGAAGCAGGCCGCGATCATCCTTTTCGAGGATGACTTTCCAGCCGGCCGCATGATCGATGTTGGCGATGCCGATCGGCTCGCGCTGAAGATCGCCGCCCTTCTTCTGAAGATCGGCCAGCGCCGCGACCATGTGGCCAAGCGTGCGGACCGTGTGAGAGGAAACTTCAGTCATTTGCAGGCGCCGTCGGCAAAGCCGCGTCACGATTGCACGCGACCATGATAGTTTTCTCCGATACAGAGGCGTCATGAAGAGCCTCGTTGCCCGAGATAGGGTAGTAATCTGGACGGAGATGATGGCGTGAGACGCCGGTTGCTGCTTCGACCTTCAGAACAAAGCGCGCCGAGAGCGGCTTTCCCTTTTTCCGAGGCTGATAGATCGCCCCTGGCGTGCAGCCGCAGATCCGCGCGAGCGCGCTCTGCGAGCCTGCAATCTTCAATGCACGATCAAATGCGTCGAGCGCGATTAAGAGGTGTCTCTCATCCATGCGACGACGTTATAGGACTCTATCAGGATTCGCAAGAGAATTCTATGAGAGCAAAATATCATGCCCGGTAGAGGCATCTCTGATAGCGAACTACAATCTCTTGCACTATCGCTCGACCGTATGACGGCCTTCAACCCTGAGCGCGTGAGGGAGGCGATGGAACGTGCGCGGCACGACCAGTCGTCGCTTGCGCGCGCGATCGGCGTGACACCTGGCACGATCCATCAAATCCTCTCAGGCAAGATCAAGCGCTCTCGCTACATGGCGGAGATTGCCGAGACGCTTGGCGTTTCGCTTCGCTGGTTGCGGGGGGAGGACGTGTCGCGTGACGCGAGCGACGACGATGCGGCGGTCCCAGCTCCGCCGCCGATCAGGCACCTGATGATGCACGTAGCGCTGCCTAGTGAAGATGCGCTGACGCAAATGTTTTCTGCGTTGCTGTCGCTGGAGCGTCCCGAGGATACGCGGGACGAACGCGCTCGATTTCTCGCTCAGCTATTGCCAGCCGCTCTCGCGCAGCTGCAAGCGCAAATTCCTGTTGAAGATGTGGTTGCGAGCTTCGCTCGCGCGTCAAAGTCTCTACCTGCGCCCAAAGGGCGTCGCGCGCCGCAGTAAGTACCGCGCACGCGATATTGCACTCGGCACAACCAACTTCGCACCCTCGAACGCTTTCAACCACATTCACTCTATTCGCCCCCATATCATGCGCGATTACGTTCCCGTTCCGTTCTTATTACGATGAGTCGGTTGCTGTAGGAAACCCGGATTCGCGATTGAAAACCAATGCTTGGACGGGAATGCTCATGGGAAGCTGTGGAAATCAGTTCTCAGCATGAGCAAATATATACACACGCCTCTTGCGGAATCATGTTTCTGTGTGTATATATTTGCTCATGGAACGGGATAGCAGAGCGATCATCAAGCGCCTTACCGCAGAGGGCTGGGAGCAGGTTTCCGTGAGGGGCTCGCACCACAAGATGCGGAAGGAAGGGCGCACGGTGATCGTCCCGCACCCGAAGAAGGACCTGCCGCTCGGGACCGCCCGGGCGATTGCAAAGCAAGCCGGCTGGCTGTGAGCCAGCCGGACGGAGACCGACAATGAAGATCTTTTTCGCCATCGTGCACAAGGATGCGGACAGCGCCTATGGCGTCACCTTTCCGGATCTGCCCGGCTGTTTCTCGGCGGCCGATACGCTGGAAGACGTCATGAAGAACGCCGCGGAGGCCCTCGACCTGTGGTTCGAGGATCAGGACGAGGCCACGCCCAGCAATGCGGAAGCGATTGCCGCCGCGCATGCGGAGGATCTGGCGCAGGGTGCGTTCCTGATCGCCGTTCCATACATCGCGAGCACCAGCAAGCCGGCGCGCGTCAACATCTCCCTCGATCGGGGCATGCTGGAAGCGATCGACGCGGCGGCGGCGGCGCGCAATCTGACGCGCAGTGCATGGCTGGTGCAGGCGGCGCGGAATGAAATCGTGATGGCGCGTTGATCCGGCGCCGGATCAGCTGCGCAGTTCCAGTTTCACCGCAGTTGTGAAGCCGCCGCGATCGTCGAGTTGGTGGTTCACCTCTGACACCAGCCAGGGCTGTGCGTCGATCTCCGCCTTGAACCCGATCGCCTGCGCCGGTTGCTCGGGAAACAGATCGGCGCGGCCATAGGCGAGGGTGATGTCGAGGCTGCGTGGCGCGCGGGCCGCGCGGTTCGATTCGGTGGTGGCGGCGCGCCTGGCTTCGGCCTCGCTGGCATAGACGCGGGACAGCTTGCGCTCGGCGCCGTCGCCGCTTCCGACGCTCAGCTGCCGCTTCTTCGCGACCTTGCGATCGTGCCATTCGGCGGTGACCTTGCCGGCCGATTCGCGCTTGTCGACGCGGTAGCTGTGGCGGTCGCCATCGCGCCGCCGGATGGTGGCGGCTGGCAATGACTTGCCGGTCGCGGTGATGCCGGCGCCGATCGGCGCGAAGATCAGGCAGCCGCGCTTGATCGTCGCCACGGCATCATGCTCGCGCCCGAGCCGGCGCAGGAAGGCGATGTCGCTTTCCCGCTGCTGTGACATCGCCGGCAGTCCAATCGACGCCAAGGCAGGCGCGCAGCGCGTCTGAAGCCCGTGCCTGCCGGCGATGACTGTGATGACGTTGCCGAGCGTCGTATCGTGCCAGCTCTGATCGCGGCGGGTGGTGAGGCCGCTGGCGAAGTCCGCAGCGCTCGCGCTGATCGTCACCGTGTCGGGCGGACCGGCATGTTCGACGCCGTCGACCCTGAAGTGCCCCTTGTCGACCAACCCGATCGCCACGCCGTCGCCGCGCTTCCAGCCGATTTCGACCGAGAGCAGGGCGCCCTCGGGCGGGAGGGCGAGCCTGCCGTCGCTATCGTCGAGCACCAGATCGAGCTGATCGGCATCGCCGCCGCGCTTTTCAGTGATGCGCAGGCCGATCAGGCGCGGCCGGATCTTCGGCGACAAATCCTCGCCGTCGAGCGTGATGCGCCAGTCGGCCACCGGGATCATGCGGCGACGTCCGGTGCTTCGAGCAGATCGATGCCGAAATCGATGCGGCGGGGCGTGCCGTCGGGCAGCGTTTCGCGGTGCCGCTCATCGATGGCGGTGATGACGAAGTTGCCGAGCACATTGCCGCGCCCGTCGACCAGCGGCCAATCCTCGCCCTCGTCAGCCATCGCGATCAGCTTGTCGAGCGAGGTGCGGCCATCGGACAGCTCAATATGGGCGCTGCCCGACAGGCTGATCGTTTCCAGATCGGCGCCGGTGAACTGAACGGCATCCTTGGCGCCGACGCGGCCATTGGTCGCGAAGCGCCACGCGCGACGGCGCTGAAGCTCCTCATAGCTGATCGTATCGATCGCGAAGACGAACATGCCGAGGCTGAGCAGCTTCACAAATCGTCTCCATCGGGCCGATCGGCCATCGAGGCGCGGCGGCCGGCGCCGGCACCGGTTCGCATCAATTCCTCCAGCTCGGCGCGGACGGCGCGCGCGAGATCGCGATCGGACTGGCCGGCCTGTTGCTTGATGACGATGGTGACCGGACCGATCGTGACGGCGGCAGCGCGCGGCGAGGGCCCGGGACTTGCGCTGGCGGCGCCGACCGCCAGCGCGGCGGTGCCGGTGGCAACCGCGCCGGCAAGCCGGCTGGCGAGACCATCAATTCGGTCAACGGGCAAATCCTGATCGCCGGCGATGCCGCGATCGAGCCCCTGCATCATGAAGCCGCCGAACGAAGCGAAGAGGCGAGAGGGGGAGTGAATGCCCAGCTTGCCCTTGAACCAGTTCGCCGCCGCCGACGCGGCGCCGACGATGGTATCCTTCAGCCGGCCGAGCATGCCGGTGATGCCGGTGATGATGCCGCGCACGATATCACCGCCGGCCGCGATCATCCGTTGTCCGAGCGGGCCGCGCATCCAGGCGAGCAGGGCCATGAAGCCCTTCACGAGCAATCCTTGCGGCGTGAAGTTGAGCAGGATCCGCGTCACGAACTGGATGGCGGACCAGGTGGCGGACTTGATCCCCTGCCACAGATTGGAGAACCAAGCCCCGATCCGCCCCCAATTGGCATAGATCGCATAGGCGGCGGCGCCGAGCGCCACGACGGCGGCGACGACGCCGAGCACGATGCCGGCGAGCGGAAGGATGCCGATGCCGAGCGCGGTGCTGACAGCCGCGAGCGCGGCGAAGGGCGCCGCCAGACCGGCGAGCACGATGGCGCCGCCGCCCAGGACGAGGAACAGCGCGGCAAATGCCGCCGCGCCCAACAGGACCGATTTGGTGAGACCGGGGTGCGCCGCGGTCCATTTCATGAGGCGATCGGTGAAGGCATTGGCGCGGGCGAGCACCGCGTTGACCGCCGGCAGCAATTTGGTGCCCAGACCGATCGCCAGCGTTGCCGCGTTCGTCTTCAGCCGGTTGGTCTGTTCGGCCGAATCCTTCATGCGTTCGGCAAAGTCGCGATCGGTGGTGCCGCCGGCCGCCATCGCCTCGCTACGGATACGACGATATTCCTCCATATTGGCTATCAGGGGGCGCAGGCCCTGTTGCACCTGCGCATCTTCGAACAGGTTGCCGAGGCGAGACATATCGCCGCCCAGCGCCTTGTTGGTCAGCTCGGCAATCGCCTCGAGCGGGGTCTTCCCTTCGGCATAAGCGCGCTTGAGCGCCTTTGGCAGATCCACGCCCATTTTGGCGAAGGCGCGCACGGTGGCGGGCGAGGTGATCTTCTGAAGGATATTGGCGACGTTGGTGGCCGCTGTCGCCGAATCGCCCGCGCCCTTGCGCGCGATCTGGAGCGCGGCGGAGAGATCCGCGACGGCGCCAACGCCGCTTTGGCCGAGCGCCTGATAGCCGGCGGTGAGGGTGGGGAAATATTGCGCCATGTCCTTCATTTCGAAGGCGCCGGCCTTTCCCGCCTGGGCCATGATGTCGATCGCGCGCGCCGTCTGATCGATCGGCACCTTCAGATTGTCGAGATTGGCGAAGCTGGCGGCGGCAAGATCGGCGATCTCCGCACGATAGGCAGTCGCGGCGCGGCCGATCGGTGCGATCATCTGCACGGCCTTGGTGGGATCGAGACCGAAGCCGCTCAGCACGTCGACGCCAGCCTGCAGGCTTTCGGGCAGCTGATTGGCGGCGCGCGCCGCCGCGAGCAGCGTATCGCCCATCTTCGCCGCCTGGGCACGGGTGAGATCGGCCTTCTGGGCGACGTCCGTCATGCCGGTTTCGAACTGCTGCGCCGCCTGCACCGCGCCGACCAGCGGCCCCGCCATCGCCCGGCCGGTTTCGATCGCGGAAAAGCCGCTGGCGGCGAGGCCGGTGGCGGTGCCCTGAACCGTGCCAAACCGATCGCGCGCGGCGGCATAGCGGCGAGCGCGGTCGCTGGCGTGCTGAAGCCGGCGGCTCTGTTCGGCCAGCTCGCGATTGGCGTGATCGGTCGCCTGGCGCAGCTCGCGTTCGTGCTGCGTCAATCGGTTGGTGCCGATGCCGGCTTCGCGAAGCCGGCCGCGCAACTGCTGAAGCGCGCGGCCCTGATCGTCGTGCTGCGTCTTGAGCGCGGCGGCGGCGCGCTTCGCCGCTTCGAAGTCACGAGCGAGCCGGCGTGACGGGTTTTCGGCGGCGCGCATCTGCCGCGCGAGCTCGCCGACGCGGGTGCGCGCCGCCGCGAGCTGCTGTTCGGTGCCGTGCAGATCGTTCTTCAGCGTGCGGAACGAGCTGATATCCGCCTGTGTGCGCTGGAGCCGCGCCAGCTGATCGCGGGTGTTGCGCAGTTCGCGCGCGGCACGGCCCGAGCCGGTGGCGATGTTGCGCAGCGGGCGGGAGACCTTGTCCCCCGCCTCAAGCAGCATGCGGATGCGGAGATTGCGGTCCATCGTGTCAGTCCTCGATGCCGTTCAAGGCCTTCAGCCGATCGATCGCGCGGGCGTGCCAGCCCATCAGTTCGGCGACGCCCATTTCGTTCATGACGGGCGGCGGCCAATGAAAGACCGCCGCCACGTCCGCCATCACATCGTCTATGCGTTCGGGGAGGCCGGTTTCGCGGCCTTCGGCAGCAAAAAATCCACCACCTCGGTTCCGAACTGAAGCATGTCATTCGGCGCCATCGCGGCGGCGAGCGGCTTGTGCAGGATCGGCGTGGTGATGCGCGGCGCCAGTGCCTCAAGCGAGGCGACGTCGAGCTGAAGCAGGCTATTGAGCGCCAGGCCGCGCAGCTCGCCCGAACCTGGCTTGCGCACGGTGATTTTGGTGCCGGCGGGAAGCATCTCCTCGGAGTTGACGACGATCGCGTCGTCAAGCGCGAAGGTGCGGGTGGTGGCTTCAGACATGGAACAGACTTTCGATTAGAGGAGAGGGGGCGCCGCTTACGAGATGGCGGCAGTGATGGCGGCGAGCCGATCGACGCCGAAGACGCGAAGGACGCCGTTCAGCACGTCGATCTCGATCACCTCCTCGCCATTCCATTCGAGACGCAGGTAAACCGGGGCGAACTTGCACTTGAACTCGCCGCCTTCGCCGGTCTTCAGCTCGCCGAAATCCATTTCCTCGTAGCGACCGCGAACGGTCACTTCGCAGACGTCGACAGCGCCGGTGTCTTCACGCTGCCATGCGCCCGCGAACCGCAGGAAGGTGCCGGCAAGGCCGGGCAGGGCATATTGGCGAAGGATGGAAAGCTCGGGGCCGCCGAGCGTGAATTCCATCTCCATCGCCTCGGCACCCATGTCGATCTTCACCGGACTGTCCATGCCGGCGCCGCGATACTCCTCGAGCTTGCGCGCGAACTTGGGCAGCGTGACGGACGAGGCATTGCCCCTGTACTCGTTGCCTTCCGAGAACAGGTTCATGTCCTTGAGCTTGCGTGGGAATGCCATGAGGGTTCAGCCTTTCGATCTGGAAAACGGGGAGGGGGTCGGCGTCACGCCGTGACGGCTGCCGCGAAGTCGGCGAAATAGCTGTCGGTTATGCGCTGGCTGAGGCCGAGATTTTCGAGCGGCGGCACCGGCGTGTAATCGTAATCGATCTGGAGCTTGCCGGCGGCGAGCTGATCGACCGGATTGCGGGTGGCGTCGAACCACGCCTTGCCGCCGAGGATCTGGCCGGCCAGCTTCATCTGGCGCAGCTCGCCATTGATCGTCTCGACGATATCCTTAGCGAGGCTGGGCCGAAGCGGCTTGTCGATCGCCCACAACATGCCGTTGCCGATCGTATCGAGCAGCACCTGCGCGGTACGCGTTGCGCTTTCAAAGGCGAAGAGCGGCTCGGCCGAGCAGGTGCGCGAGCCCCAAATCCGGAAGCCCGAGCCGGCGCGCACCAGTGCGCTGACCTGCGCGCCGTTCAGCAGGTTTGCCTCACAGCCCGAATCCTGAATATCGAACTGAACATCCTTGGTGAGGCCGATCACGCCGTCGACCGGCACGTTGCTGATCGTCTTGTGCCAGCCCTGTTCCTGATCGATGCGGGCGCGCAGACCAAGCGCCCGGGCGACGCCGTAGCTGATGACGGCCGCGCCCGAGGTGGCATCGGCCGCGTAGAAATCGGGATAGAGCAGCATCAGTTCACGCGCGGTGAAATTGGCGCGATAGGCGATGGCGGCGCTGGCATCGCCGCCGATTGCCGCCGCATAGGCCATGCCGCGCAGCTTGCGCGCGACGATCGCGAGGGCGGCGGTGACGGCCTGGCTGTCGAGCCCGGGGCAGCCGAGGATTCGCGGCTTGACGCCCAGCTTCGCCTCGGCAGCGAGCAGCGCCTGCATGCCAGTCTTGATGCCCTCGGCGGTGGTGGTGCCGATGACATTGGCGGTCTGCGCGTCATCGTCGACGTCCTCCGCGACGCGCACGATCACGACGGGGCAGCGGACCTGATCGGCAATGGCGCGCAGCGCGCTGCCCAGCGTGCCGGTGGTGCCGGCATCGCCGATCGCCGCTTCAGGATCGGTGATCAGCACCGCGCGATCCAGCGGGAAGGCATCCGCATCGGCATCGGCGGCGGTCACCACCATGCCGATGACGGCGGTGGCGACGCTGGCCAGGCTGCGCGTGCCGGTGTTGACTTCGGTGATGGTGATACCGTGTTGAAAGGCCATCGACTGGGCTCCTAAGCGTAGACGGTGAGGCCGCCGCGCGAGGCGAGCGGCACGGTGATGCGGGTGCGCAGGGTCTGGCGGGGCCGATCGGTACGGAGCCCCTCGACGACGACGGTGGCCTGGCCGGGCGCGACTTGCTCCAGCCCGACCCGGGTGACGGCGATTCGCGGCTCCCATCGCTTGAGCGCGAGTGCGGTGGCGGCGAAGATCAGGATGCGACTGGCGGGGTTGGCGGGCTGATCGACCAGCTCGTGCAGGAGCGAGCCGAATTCGCGCCGGCCGACGCGTGCGCCGATCGGGGTGGTGAGGATCTTCGCAACAGACTGGGCGAGGTGCGCGTCGCCCTCGATCGGCCGGCCGGTGGCGGCGTTCATCCCCCTCATTGCGGGGCTCCCGAGACGCCGCTGCCGGGCTGCACCGACAGGTGCTTATGGCTCTTCAGGCTTTTGCCCGCGCCGATGACATCGTCGTCGCTGGTGAGCTTGCCGCTGGCATCGAGTTTGCCGTCGAGCGTGATGTCGCCGGTGATGGTGACATCGCCGGTGATCGTGACGCCTCCGGGGGCGGTGATCTGTGCGTTGCCGCCGGCAGCGATAGCGATGGCGAGGCTATGCCCCTCGGGATCGTAGGCGATTCGGGTGCCGTCGGGAAAGTCGATGAGGACGCTCTTGTCGCCGGCCGGCGCAGGATGCGCGTCGCAGAACAAGGCGCCGAGGACGATGCCGGCCTGGACATCGCCCTCCGGGCAGAAGAGCGCGACCTGTTCACCGATGCTGGGCGGTGCCCAGATGCGGATCGCGCCCGCGCGCGGCGCGGCGAAGGGAAGATCGCCAGTGACGATTTCGCCGATCCGAACGCGGCAGACCGCCTGGGCGAGATCGATGCTTTCGATCGTGCCGAGGCGGATCATGTTGCCGATCAGGCGGCGCGGATCGATGAGTTCGCTCACGGTGCCGGACATTGCCGGGCGCACCGCCAGCGCGCGCGGGTACGCGCTTGTAAATCGCTGGTTTACAAGCGCGGACTAGGCGGCGGCAGGGTCCGGCTGGGCAGGCTGGTTGGTGATCGCACCCGCCGCAATCTTCACGGCGACCCCGCGTGCAACATCCTCGATCCGCGCTTCGGTAGCCGGTGCGTCGTATTTGCCCTTGGCGTTGAGGCAGATGTTGACGTCGCGGGTGTGCGTGACGCCGGCATGTTCGAAGGTGACGGACGCGGTGCCCGCGCCTGCATTCACGCTGTTAATCGTCCACTTCATCGTCGGTCCTTTCGGTTGTGCTGTCAGTAGCCCTTGGCCGTCCAGTTGATCCCGTTGAGCTGGCGGTCGCTGCTGTCGTCGGATTGGAGCTGGATGCGGACGCCGTATTGCGTAGGCTCGCCGCAAATCTGTGGCCAGAGATCCCGATTGTTGTTCGAAGAACTGATGAACCCCGTCGCGGTGACGCTGAGGCACGCATTGGGGAAAGGAATCGGGAAATCGATATCGACGACGGTTTCGGTAAGCCAGGTCGCGCGGACCTTGCCCCATTGTTCGATCAGGCCGGATGGCAGCCTCTGATAGCCGTTCTCGCCGAGCGAGCAATCGAAGTCGCTGCGCAGCGGGAATTCCGACGCCTGACGACCATCGAGCAGGTCGGCGTCGAGGCCGGATCCGGCGCCATCGTTCACGGATCGCCAGACATTCGATAGCGACGCAGTGAGGGCGAATTCGGATGCCTGGCGCCCGTCGAGTAGATCCGCATCCAAGCCAGAACCGGCGCCGTCATTGGAAGACCGCCAGACATCGGAGAGGTGTTCATCGAAGACGACGTTGCCGAGATCGAGGTTATCGACGGTCGCCTTCAGCCTGCTGCCCGACCAGCCGATATGGACAACATTGCTGCCTTGGCCGATGCCGGTGCCCTGACGAACTGGCCAGAACCCGAGCCGGGCGCGAATATCCGCATAGTAGCCGCCATCGTGCCCATCGAGAAGATCGGCATCGAGCCCTGAGCCAGAACCGTCGTTTGACGAGCGCCAGACGTCATTCAGCGAGGCGCCGAGCGCGAACTCGCTCGCGTGGCGCCCATCGAGCAAATCGGCGTCCAACCCCGAACCGCTGCCGTCGTTGGTCGCGTCCCAGACGCGGGCACCGGCCCGGGTGATGCCGGCGGTGGAAATGCCGGCTGCCCCGCCGCCTGCGACCTTGAACAACCAGCTGTTGTTCGCGCGATCGAATTCGATCCGATCAACGCCACCGGCATCGCTGCCCCAGACGATCGCGGGATTGCCGTCGGCGAAATCGAGATAGAACTGGCTGTCGCGGCGGATCGGGCCGGTGAAGGTGTCGCCGGCACGGTTCGCGGGCGTATAGCCGAGGCGGGCGGCGATATCGGTGTACCAACTGCCCTGCTGCCCATCGAGGAGATCGGCATCAAGGCCGGAGCCGGCGCCGTCATTGCTCGCGCGCCAAAGGTCCGCGCCGAAGCCGGCGAGACGCGCTGTCATCGCGAAGCTGAGCCCCTTTGGCGTCACCGCGCGGCGATCGTCGGTGCCGGCGCTGCTTTCCGCCTCGGTTGCCAGTTCGACGACGCCGACGGTTTCACTGGTGGCCGGCGGGTTGAGGAAATTGGTGTCGCCGAAGGTGAGGCTGGCGGCAGCGATATCGGCGAAGCGGACGTCGATCGCCAGCAGCAGCATCGCCTGAGACGATTTCTCGACCAGCACATCGGCCTGGCCATAGACGCCGAACAGGGTGCCGTCCGCCAGATAGAGCGCGATCGAGCGCACGGTGTAGACCGCGTTGCTTTCGTCGCGGATGGTGACGTGGATCGTGTCGGCCGCGACGGCTTCACCGGCGATCGTGCCGATCCGCTTGATCTCGCCGGGCAGGGCGGTGAGGGTGGGCGCTGGCGCGACGGCTGTCGCCGAGACGCCCGCTTGGGTGATCAGCACGGCGTTGGTGCCGTTGTTCGCAGCGTTGACGAGCGCCGCGCGGCCGGCGTTGGTGACGGTGAGGGTGAACGGCATCGGTTGCTCCGATCAGGCGACGCATTGAAGGCGGGTGAAGATCACGGGGCGAGCAGCGGCGATCAGGCCGGAGGCCGCATTTGCGCGCAGCCCTTGTGTGAAGGTGAAGTGCGATCGCACCGGCTTGGTTCGCCGAACCTCGTTGATCACGGCATCGGCAAAGGCGGCGGTGACCGGCGCATCCCCGCGCCCGCCCAGCTCGACCGACATGGTGAAGGTGTGGGGCGGCCCCGGCGGATCGAGTTGCCACCATTCGCGCAGCGCGACCGAGCCGCCGAACGATTCGACGACGGCACGAACCGATGAAGCCGTCCCCTTGTGGCGCTGAATATCGATCGCGCGGCGAACGCGGGCGCGCTTCACCTCCTCTGGCCAGTCGCTCGACCAGGCATCGATCGACACCGCCCAGGCGAGATAGGGGAGGAGCGCGAGCGGGCAGGTTTCGGGATCGACCAGCGCGCGCAGCGGCACCGGCAAGTCGCCGAGCCGTGCTGTCGTCGCCTCGATTGCGCGCTCGAGCGCGGTGGCGTTGGGCGGCAGCAGGCTCATTCGCCTGTGCCCGCATAGGTGACGGTGATGCCGGTGCAGAACGCCGCCTGTGTGCGGTCGACGACGATGTCCTCGGCAGGCGAGGCGAGGGCGACGTTCTGGACCCCCTCGGTATGGAGGGCGGCAAAGATGCCCGAGCGGGTGACGTCGAGGCCAAGCCGGTGCTGGCGCTCGCAATATTCGATGAGGCGCCGCTGCGCCTCCGCCAGCACGATCGAGCCGTCCGGGCCGCTATAGGTCGTGACCTGTGCCTCGACCTGATAGTTGAGGATCGTGGCCGCCTGGACTGTCACTGCGTCGGTGAGCGGGCGGACGGTTTCGGCGGCGACGTGCGCCGCAACCTTGGCGAGCAAATCGGCCGAGGCGGTGCCGTCGCCTTGCCGCGAAAGGACCGTCACCACCACTTCGCCGGGGCTCGGGCTGGTCGCGCTGGCATCGAGCACGTCGCCATCGGCGGAGCGGGCGTGATAGATATAGGCGCCCTCCGGGCCGGCGACCGAGAAGCCCTCCGGCGCCAGCACCAACCGGCCGCGAAGGGAGGCGTCATCCTCATAGGTCGGGGCGATGTTGTTGGCGGGATCGCCCGCGTCGAGCTGGAGCCGCGACACCGACATAAGGGCGGCGAGGTGATCGAGATCCGTGCCAGTGGCGAAGGCGGGCATGACGGCGCGGGCGGCATCGTTGATGCGCCCGCGCAGCAGCAGTTCACGATAGGCGAAGACCTGAAGCAGCATCACCGCCGGGTCTGATTCCACGGTTGCGTCGAAATCGGGCAGCAGCGCCTGAAGGCTGGCCAGCATCTCGCCGTAGATCTGATCGAAGCTGAGCGTCTCGATCACCGACGGCGCGGGCAGGCGCGACAGATCGACCGCAGTGAAGGTGACGGAGGTATCGGCCATGCCGCCATGTCGCTGCGGCGGGATGGCGAACGCTAGGCGTTGGCCTTGTAAGGGGCGGGTTTACAAGGGTGCGGTCCTGCCAATCGGATAGCTTACCCTGAATGAGTGGTCTTGTCAGATTGCCACGTTTGTGCCGCCCGTAATGGACGCTATCGGGTCGACTGTCGCCAACGTTACCAAGCCACAGCCAGCCGCCGCCGTCTGATGCGCAGCGTGCCCCCTGCCAGTCCAACGCCGACAATTAACAACCCCCAATCCGCTGGCTCCGGGACCGGAGCGGCGTTGACTGCCACCGTTGCTAACGCAGAAGTGGGCCCCTGACCGGGCGCCCACTGAGCAATAAACTCGAGTGTCGTTCGCGCCCCGATGATGTGTAGCCCCGGCTCATTCAGGTTTTGCGGGAAGATAAGATTTATAAAGTAGTCGAATCCGTTCGCGTAGTATGTCACCTTACCACCTTGCGGACCACCAAAATCCGTAAAACTAGGATAGTTCGGATTTGGATCGACGTAATAGTATGCTGTGTAACCAATCGGTGCAAACGAAAGGCTCGTCGGGGCGATAGTCGTATTCCAGCGCACAGAAATAAGAGTCGAAAAGCCAAATTCAGCGTCTCTTGGTACAAGGGTATAAATCAGTGCACCATTATCCTCGTCCGATGGATTCACGGGTAGGCTGTATGAGGCAACATCCGCGAGGGCAGGCGTCGTATTGCACGTGGCCAATGCAATCCCGAACATCATCAAGATCGATCGCATTTGAATTTCCCTTTTTAATCGAATCGATCATGGATCGATAATTAGCCAGTTGCAAGACTGCCCTAATTTGTTCGCGCTTGCGACCAGTTGACCTGCGGGGGCTGATATTTTAGCTGTTCCGTTCCAGGTGATGCAAAAACAGATCGATAAGTGCGTCAGCCTCCCGATACGAGAGTCCAATCAGCACGCGACGTGTGTAGCGCACCGGCCTGGCGCCGGCTGCGGGGCGATCCATCAACCCCTCCTGCGATACGCTGGCGATCTCCGACGCGCGGCCGGCGAAGCCGATCCATGCTTCACGATCGCTTGCACCGGCTCGGAGATTGCGGCCGTTGCGGAGCTTGCGGAACATGGCGGCGCGGCGGATGCCGCCCTTGCGACGGAACTTTCCGGCACCGCGGTTTTGTTCGTCGGGTTCGATCGGTAGCCAGCGATCGACCTTGTCCCAGAAGAAGCTGCGGATGGCGCCGGCCTCTATATCGAAGCCGGTGAGCAGCTTGCCCTCCTGTACCCAGCTTTTCATGAGGACCAGGCGCGGTTCGGCCGCGCCCTTGGGGTAGAGGAACTTGACGGTGCCGTTGCCCGGCCGGGGCGTTGGCTTGGGCTTGCGCGGCGCATAGGCGCTGCCATCGGGGTTTTGCTGGCGCGCGATCCGGGCGGATTGCGAGCGCTGAAGATCCTTGGCCATCGCGCGCAGGATGCGGCGCCGTTCGGGCGGCGCCGTCTGGCGCAGCAGTGCGCCTGCGATGCGCTCCAGCTCGGCGAGATCGTTCAATTCTGGTGTCCTGCGATCAGATCCGGTTCGGCACCGGCAGGCGCGCTCAGAAGGACCTGCCACAGCGGCACGCAACCGAGGCCATCAAAGGCATCGCCGAGCCGCGCATCGGGGAGATGCGCGGTCGCAAAGCCGCCCGCTGGCTGGAGCTGGACGGTGACGATTTCGGTGAGGTCGATCCAGATCGAAACATCGGCGGCGTCGGCCGAGACGAGTTCCGATTCGAATCGGAAGGGTTCTTGCGGCGCACGTTCGAGCAGATCGGGCTGGGCGTCGGCGATCCAGGCGAGGATCGGCACGATCAGGCCGTCGATCGAGCCGGCATAATCCTGCGCGACCAGGTTGAGCGTGTAGTGATATTCGAAGGCGAGTGCGCCCGATCGTGCAGCGATGCGGCCCTTGTCGACGAACATGCTGAGCTTCGCGGGATCGTCGCGAAGCGCGGGCACATGGGCGAGCAGAACGCGGCGGAGATCGTCAGGCTTCTGCATGCCAGGTCCTCGAGCAAGGTGGCCCGGCGACTATCAGCCGCCGGGCAGTGGTTCAGGCGAAGGCGGCGCGGCGGCGGCGGACGCGAAGCGCCGCACCGGCAAACCCGAAGCCGCCGATCAGCATGCCCCAGGCCGCCGGTTCCGGCACCCGCACGGTGGCGTCGCTCACCTCGAAGGTGAGGTTGCGATAAACGACGTCGTACAGATAGATGCCCGGCTGATTCGTAATCTGGAAAT
Source organism: Sphingomonas sp. RS6 (assembly GCF_054489705.1). Classification (NCBI taxonomy): domain Bacteria; kingdom Pseudomonadati; phylum Pseudomonadota; class Alphaproteobacteria; order Sphingomonadales; family Sphingomonadaceae; genus Sphingomonas; species Sphingomonas sp. RS6. Next base: position 86,558 of record NZ_JBTMWM010000001.1, on the reverse strand, counting down.
AGAGGCTTTCGTACCAATAGGGGCCGCCGAACTCGAGATTCGCCTGCACAAGCAAGTCCTCACCTTCCGACACCGGTACGTAAAGGCGATCATGCCGGTCGAGAATTACGCCATCTTCGGGCGCTGTTACCTCAAACGACAGGAGCGTCACCCAAGTGGGCAGACGGCCGTCCTCGGTTGCGAAATTGAACGTCCCGAACGAACTCGCGGAAACCATCGTGTCCCATACAACAATGTGTGACTGGGCGAAGGAAGGCGTGGCGAGCAACATGCTCGCCAGCAATCCAAGAAACCACTTCATCGACTTTCCCCCTTTGTAAAAGCGAGCCGTTACGATGAACAAATCGTTAACAAAAGTCTAATCAAGATACGCCGGCGCCGACCGGAGATGCGGCCGAAACGGGACGTCCGTTAATATCGAACGGGATAAGCGGCCTGACGCCCACCGTCAGCACGTCACCCGAGATGCCACCGCTTTCCTTGTCGGCGGCAATGCCCCCGACCTTGCCGTCGCCCAGCGTCCGGTCCACGCCGACAACGAAATGGCTGCGGCGAATGCGCACGCCGTCTTCGGGCTGCGGGAACGATGCGTCGGCGAAGAGTTCGCCATAGACGTTAAACAGATGGACGTGGTCCTTATTCCAATGCGCCTGCTCTGGGCCGTTGCGGAAGCCGATCGTCTGTTCGGCGGAGGTGCGCTGGCCAAGGAAGGTCGAATGCGCGATGGTGAAGTTGCGGTGGCCGTCTTGGAGCTGACCGAATTCGCTTCCCCGTGCGGTCTTTCGCAAGTTGGCCAGGCCCATCGCGAACCCGTGCATGTATTTGGCGCGGGTAGACGTCACCGCCGCTTGCGGCACCGAGAATGCGCTTCTGATCCGGCCGGTGGTGGCACTGGTGCCGTCGCCGTCCATCAGCACCACCTCGCCCGCCTGAGGTCCGCTCGTGACTTTAACAATATCGCCATCGCGCCAGGTTTGGGCCGAGCTGAAGTTGATGTCCCTACCGTCGCTGCCGGAGGTGGTGAGGGTGGTCCCCGACGGTGACCAGGGTACCAGCCCCTGAGTCAGGAACAGCTGTGCGGTTGGCGATTTGCCGCAATAGCGGAAGATCGTCGTGTTTCGGACACCGACCTGATCCGCGCTTACCCCTTGTTGCTGGCAGAAGTCAGCATGCCAGACGATATAGGCTCGAATGCGGTCACCCGGCTGGAGCGCGCTGAGGTCGCCGGCAACCTGCACCGTGTTCGTGCTTGCCCTAAGCCCGGTCCCACCGAATTGCACGGTTGTTCCGGCGAGCGCACCACTCACCACCTGCACGAAGCGGTCATAGCTGGCGATGGCGTCGGTCACCGCACCGGTCGTTTCAAAGGCGATCGTCGTCAGACCCGCGGAGGTGCTCGCGCCGGTGACCGCAAGGTCGTTTTCGACATGGTAACGCTGGTGGAATTCGCGGTCCATGTCGCCTTCGAGCCCGTCGACCACGACGTCGTTATAAGCGTCGGCCTCGGTCGAACCGCCTGCGGTGGCGAACAGATCGGTCGAGTAGCTGGCGGTCTCGCCGGGCACCGGCCCGACGTTGCGATACAGATAGGCGCCGAGCAGCTGATAGCTGCGCATATAGCATTCGGTGAGGTATGCGCGCGCGCCGTTGGCGGCGTTGAACATGCCGTTCGAGCCATCCTTGGGGTTGGCCGTCAGGTTGTAGCCGATGTCGAAGCCATTGGCGTCGACCGGGCCGTTGGCGTCGACGTCGAGCAGCTTGCAGGCGCTGAAAGCCAGAACGCACGGGCTGAGCGACCCGTTCATGCTCATGATCTTCGAAAGATCGACATTCGCTCCGAAGAAGTGTGCGCGCTGGATACGCGGCGTCCAGGCAGCCGCCGGGGTGCGGCGATCAGGCCGGGTGATGACGATATCATCGGCGCTTGACCAGTGCGGCGAGGGCCGGAATTCGACCATGCGCGTCGGCTGAGGCGAGGCGGTGCCGGTATTGCTGTCCTCGACATAGGTGCCGTTGGCCATTTCCACCAACGCGCCCTGGACGGTGGCGTTTAGAGCAAGCTGCGCATCGAGCAGGCGTGGCCCGAGCGGGACCGAGGGATGGTTCCCGGCGTTCGATTTGGTGCCCGATGGCGACACGAAGAATTTCGGGCGGTTGAGCCAGGCATATTGGTTTGCGGTCACCGCGCTCTGGCCGGTCCAGCTACAGGCCGTCGAGCCCCGGGTCAGCGTGACCGTGCGCGCGGTCTTGCTGCTGAAATAGCAGTTATAGGTGCCGGTGGCGCCCGCCCAAGGCGCGTCGAGCGTTGCCGCGGTCGCGCCGCTAGGCGAGGCGGTGAAGGTCAGCTGAACGGGATCGAGGCTGCGATCGGCGTTGATGGTAATCGGCAGCGACACGCGCCGCTCGAGCCCGTGCTCGCCGCGCAGATAGGCGTAGAGGGTGGCGTCGCCGGCTGTGACGGGGCCTTGACCGGCGCAGATCGTGATCGCGAAGCCGATCGAGCCCTGTGGCGCCCATGTGCCGTCGGGCATCAGGACCGGCGTGTCGTTCACGCTCCAGTCCGTCACGACGGCAGAATTGCCCTCGAGGAAGAATTCCACTTCCTTCACGTAGTTGATCTGATCGCTTTCCGGGGCCTGTGGCGGCAGGCAGACGACGCTGATCTTCTGCCCTTCGCCATGCACCCATGAATAGGGGACTGCGGAGAAGTTCCCCGTCATCTGTTCGTCGGGCACGAGCGTACCGAGGGGCACGGCGCTTTCAGCAGGCGCGACGCCGCCGCTATCGCGCGTGCCCTGCCATGCGGCCGAGGGTGCGAGCAGCGTCGTGGGCGTCGGCGTTGGCGTGGGCGTCGGTGTTGGAGTGGGCGTCGGTGTTGGAGTGGGCGTCGGGTCCGGCGTCGGCGTGGGGGTGGGCGCAGGTTCGACGAAAGCCTGCAGCGGGTTGAGCAGGGCGCTGAGGCCGCTTGCCGAGGTGCCGGTCAAGTAGACCCGCTTGAAGCGGATTGCGATGCTCTGACCGCTCGCGATCGCAATGGTGCGATCGTTGCCGGCGGCGGTCATCAGGCGGACGTTGCCCGCATCGCCGCCACAGGTGATGCCTGCTGCTTCCTGTTCGAGATCCTGATCATCATCGGGCACGATCGCCACCGCATCGAGCGCGGGGCCGATCGCCTGAAGCGCGGCGAGCATCCGAGCCTGCAGTTCGGCGGTGGCAACTTTGCTCATGATCAGCGGGTCTCCGTTTCGGGCGGGCAGGTTTCGGGGGCGATCCATTCGACCAGGCGCCGAAAGCGGGCGCGCTGATCGCGATCGTGGAGCACCAAAGCGCGCAGGGCGTCGCGCAGCGGGGCAGGGATGGTTGCGACCTGATCGGTGGGGAAGGCCGGGCCGGGCCGGGGGCAGGCGAGCAGATCGGCGGGCGGCAGATCGCGTACCGGCACCGCGATCACGTCCGCCGGCCGGTGTTCAATCGCGGGGCTGCAGGCCGCCAAGGCGATTGAGAGCAGCGAACCAGCTGCCATCGACCAGATCGTCATTTTCGATCCGCGCATCGGCTTTCTCCATGTTGGTGAGGGCTGCAGCCCGGTTTCCGGACTCCGCGCGGGCGGCGACGTGGTCGCGCGCGGCCTTTGTCTCCCGCTCGGCAGCGGCATCGGCGAGAATTCGGGCAGTGCCGGCGAGGGTAGCGGCGCGGAAGGCGGCAAGATCCTGCACCGCCTCCCGACAGGCGCCGCCGCGCGGCAGGGCGACCTTGTGGCGTTTGCCGTTGGCGTCGGTGCGCTCGATCGTGGTGGCATCGATGCCGGCGCCGGCCTGGGCGCAGGTTTCGCGCGCCCAGGCAGCCCAGGCATCGCGATCGGCGCGGGTGCGGCGCGCGTCGACATAGAGCGCCGCCGTGGCGATGCCGAGGGCGATCAGGACGAGCCAGCTGTTGCCGGCCCAGGCATGCAGCGCGCGGGCGGCGCCGACGATCAGCTTGATCATAGGGTTCCCTGTTCCATCATGCGGGCAAGGCGCTTTGCACGGGCGCCGACCTGGCGCGCCCAGAGCGACGCGCGCATCCCCGTGGCGGCACCGGCGAAATCGCCGCGTTGGATCTTGGCCAGCGTGTTGCGGAAGCCGAGCAGGCGGCGGATGCCGAGATTGAAGCACATGTTGATCAGCACGCGCTGGCGCACGTCGCCGAGCGTGCGCCACCAGGGCAGCCGCGCGTCAAGCTGGCGTTCGCACTTGGCGATATCGTTCGCGAGCAAGGCGCGCGACTGCGCGGGCGTGATGCCGCTTCGCAGCACCGAAGCGAGCGTGATGCCGAGCGTATCGGCTTCGGCTTCCGAAATGCCGACATCATCGAGATTGCGGCCGACACCAATGGTGCGCTTGCCGGCCGTGCAGCGATAGACGCGGAATCGTTCGCCTTCATCGCGGACGAGTTCGGCTTCGAGGGCGGCGCGATTGTAGCTCACTGCTCGCCCCCCTTGCCGAGGAAACGATCGCGCAAGGTGGCCGGGATGGTTCCGGCGACGTCGGCCGCCGCGGCGATGAAGCGCGGCGTCGCTTCGAAGGCGATCATGCCGATGGTGAAGGCGATTCCCTGAAGCACGAAGGGATCGAGCGGCCAGAGCGCGCCGATCGCGCGGCCGGCGAACCACGACACGACGATGCCGACCGCAAGCTGGGTGAAGCGTTCGCGCCAGGTGAGCCCTTTTCGCCAGGCGAGGCCCACCGCTGCGCCGATCGCGCCGGGGGCGATGCCGGACAGCAGCGCGAACAATGCATCGAGCAGCGCCATGATCTTCTGTTCCAAGGTCAACTCCAGAGCTGGACCGTCTCGCGCACCGGCTGTGCCTGGGCGGCGATGACGGGGAGGGTGACCGGCGTGCCGATCGGGAGGACGGCGCCGCGATCGGCGAGGCCGGGGTTGGCGGCGAGCACGGCTTCGAGCGCTTCGGCGCCGAGGCCGCGTTCGCGCCACAGCAGTTCATCGAGCGTGTCGCCCTGGCGCGCGGTGATGACGTCCGCCATCACAGCAGCTCGATGCTGGTGCGGGTTCGGCCGAGGATGCGGCGCACCGCGTGGAGCGCGTCGCGGCGCAGCTCGCCGATCGAGGCGTCGAGATCGTCGACCTTGCGCTGGCCGGCGCCGGTGAGATCGACGTCGCGCAGCCGTTCGACGAGCAGTGCCTTCGCCCAAGCGCCGATGGCGAGCTGATAGAGGACGAGGTTTCGCGTCGCGCCGTCAAGCGGCCGCGACGGCACATCGGCGAAGCTGGCGGCTGCCTGGCCGGCGCGCCATTCCTCGAGCTGGTCGTTCGCCCAGATCATCGCCTCGCGGACCGCGTCGCGCAGGCGCTCGACCGGGAGATCGGCGGGGATGCGGCGCGCCTTGCGCAGATCGGCGACGTTCACATCCGGGAACCAGCCATCATTGACGATCGGCGCATCGGCGGGCGTCGCGGGCGGCGGCGCGAGAACCGGGGTGCAGGCGAAGCCGTTCATGCCAGCGCGAGCCCCGCCAGCACATGAAGCGCGAGCATGAAGCCAAGCAGGCCGACAAAGGCGAGAAGCGCGTTGCAAAGGCAGGCGGCGAGGGCTTTCGCCGTCACCGCATCGGCCGTGGCCCATGCGAAGAGCACCGCGCAGAGCGCGAGGTTCATGATCTCGAAGGCGAGGGCCGGGTTCATCGCGGTTCGGTTCCTTGCTTGGCGTCCCCGGCAAACGGGGGTGGGGACCGGGTCCGTGACGGCCCTCAGCCCGAAGGCCCTCCCGTCACGCGCGATCCGCCCCCGAGCGCCGGGGGCGAGCTGGTCAGGCGCCCTGATCGGGCGCGGGTTCGGGGGCGGGCGCGTCGAGCAGCTTTTCGACCTGCCGGATGCGGCCCTTGACCCCGACGCGATCGTCGAGCTGTTTCGCGCGGCGAAGCGCGTCGAGCGCCCTGGCATTGGCGCGGGCGCGTTCGTTCGCCGGCAGTTCGATTTCGGCGCGCGCCGCCATTTCCATGCCGATCGCCTTGAACAGCTTGGCGCGGATCTGATCGTGCATGTCCGCGTCTTCGGTGAGACTTTCGACGGCAAACAGGATGTCGAGATCGAAGTGCTCGCCCGCCGCCTGTGCCTTGAGCGCGGCCGAGGCGATTTCCTCCGCCACCAGCGCGGCGGTGCTGCGCTGATAGCGGGCGGGCATCGGCAGATCGTGATGCAGCAGATGCTCCGCCAGTTCGATCGCGCCCTGATATTCGCCGACATCGATCAGCCAGACCATGATGGTCGGGATCACTTCCTCCGCGCGGGCGGTGCCGGTTTCGGCCGCCGCCTGAAGATGCGCGCGAACCCAGTCACGATAGGCGGGCAGCATTTCGCGCTTGGCCTCGACCTTGCGCTCGATCGACTGGATGCCCTTGAGCCGGCGCATGTCGTGCACCAGGCGCAGCATGATCTGGGCATCGGGACCGGACCCGAGCGCGGGATCGGCGCCGCCGGGTTCGTCGGCGCTCGCCGCAAGCGCCGCGTGCTGAAGCGCGTGGAGGCGGGCAGGCGTGGCGGGCGCGGCGACCGGCGGGGTTTGCTGCCCGCCCTCACCCCGGGGCGCGGCAACGATCGGTTCGGCGTGATCGGGCCTGGCCATTGCGGCGAAGCGTTCACGATGCTGGCGAGCTGGGCTCATGATGCGTTCCGGTGCTGAAAAGGGGGAGGGCGGGCAGACCTTGGCGCAGGTCCTCAGACCTTCGGGCCAAGCTGGATGTTCTCGACCAGCGCCGCCTTGCCGTATTCCTCGACCATGAAGGCGTCGTTCACCGACTCGTAGTTGGCGATCTGATCGAGGGCGGACTCCTCGACGATGTTCCTGCGATTCGAGCCAACCTGCCAGTAATAAGACAGGTTCTTGAGGCTGGTGACCATCAGCGCGTCGGCCGGGAAGTTCGGCACCTGCATCGTCGGCTTGCCGCCGAGCTGGCGGCTGGAGAGCAGCACGTCGCGCGCCACCATCTCCGTTGCCGTGTTGCCGGCTTCGCTCACGATCTTGAAATATTTTTCGTGGACGAGATCGCGCCCGACGATCACGACGAGATCGGTTGCGCCCTGGAACTGGGCGTGCAGCAGATTGTGGATGACGTCGAACACCAGCGCGTCGAGATTGGCATAATCCGCGGCGCCCGTTTCCGAGACATAGACTTTTGCCTGATCGAGGCCGCCATGCGGCATGACGCGGCTGGGCGCATAGGTGCGCATCTTATACAGCCAGCCGTAATTGACGTCCTGAAGCAGCGGATAGGCGACGCGATCGGTTTGCGCCTGAGCATCGACGCCGTTGAAGCCGATGGTGATGATGTCCTGCGCCTTCTGGACGATCACGGCATCGCGGCAGAGCTGTTGGAACTCCGGGCGATGAGCCCAGGCGTCGAGCAGGCCGTAGGGCCAGGCATAGTCATAGTTGGTCTGCTTCGCGACATACTGATCGATCGCGTCGCTGCCGAACGGATTGGTGGGCGTGCGGCGCTGGCCAGCGGCGGTGTTGGTGCGGCCGGCGAGCGTGCGGGTGACGCCGACGCCGACGCGGTCGCCGATCTGGGGGATGACGGGCACGACGTTGATGCGCGAGAGGAAGTCGCTGGTTTCCTGAAGCTTGGCCTGCAAGCGCTGCTCGATCGCGGGCGCCACGGCGAATTTCTTGATCTCGGTCGACGTGCCCGAGAAGAAATTGCCGTCGAGGCTGTTCAGCTTGGCGATCTGGCCAAGGTAGCTGTTGAACAGCACGCGGGTCTGGTTCTGCATGTAGTGCTCCGGGATGCGAGGAGGTGGGCGCGGGCGGGGAGGGCGATCAGCAGTCGGTGAGGTGCTTGCCGTTGCCGCCGGTGGCAGGCGGGCGGCTGAAGCCGGCGGGCGTGTTTTCCAGCTGGCCCTTCAGGCTGCTGAGTTCGCCGCGAACCTCGGCGATGGCGTCGTGCGCGGGCTTGACCGCCGCCGCGACGGCCTCGCCGATCGCGGTGCTGAAGGCCGCCATGTCGACATTGTCGTTGGCGTGCTTCGGCTTCGGCTCCGGCTTGGGTTCGGGGGCCGGTTCGGGCCTTTCCTCGCTGCGATTGAACATGGCCGCGACCTTGGCGAAGCCGGCGGCGATGGCGTCGGCGATGCCGGCGCTGCCCGCGCCTTCGAATTCGATCGACACGGCCTGATCGGACGCGGTGAACATGGTGCCGGGGGCGGTGCGGGCGAACTGAAGCTTCTGGGTGCCGATCGAGGCCGGGGTGTCGGTGAAGGCGAGGCCGATCAGGCCAACCTTCGACGAGCCGGCATAATCCGGCGTCAGTTCGACCGAGGGGTAGGGCTTTTGCTCGGCGGCAGAGAGGGCGACCAGCTGATCGTTGCCGTCGACCTGAACATACAGCGCGCGGCGCGTTTCGGTTTTGCCGGCGATGGTGAATTCGTCATTCTGCGCGCGCACCGCGACGACATCACCATAGCCGTTGAAGGGCGGTTCCGGACTGAAGCCGGCGATATGCTCGATATTGATCCGCGGCGAATAGGTCTCGCGGTTGAAGGTCTCGACGACCTCGTCGATCATCTCATCGGTAATCGTGCGGCCATCGCTGATCGTCTGACCGGCGACGAAAGCGCGGAAGAACTTGGAGAGTTTGCCCATTTCGGTGCTGGTCCCTTGCATGATCGCGGCGAGGCGGCGTTTCGACGCCGGAAAAGGGACCTGTTCGGCGCTGCTTCTCAAGCGCGGGCGCTTGTAAAGCGGGCGTTTACAAGGCTGTGCGCTCAATGGCGGGGAGCGGGCGTGGCTAGGTTCGCGGCGCCATGCATCCCGCCGACCAACCCCTGCCAGCATCGACGATGCCAATCCCGGTGGATGCCCGCCGGAAGGCGCGCAGCCTGTATTGGCGGTATTGGACGATTACCCAGATCGCGGAGGAGCTGTGCCTTTCACGCGCGACGGTGGAATCGTGGCGCCAGCGCGATCGATGGGATGATGCGCCTGCGCTCACCAAGATCGAGGATGCGATCGAGGCGCGCATCGTCGGGCTGATCGACAAGGACAGGAAGACCCCCGGCGATTTCAAGGAAATCGACCTGCTGATGCGGGCGGTTCAGTCGGCGGCGCGGGTGCGCCGATATGAGGCGCCGGGCGGGCACGAAGGCGACCTGAACGAGAAGGTGGCCAACCGGAACAAGGGCGAGAAGAAGAAGGCGAAGACCAACTATTTCACCCGAGAGCAGGTGGAAGAGCTGGAGCGCATCTTCCACGACGAGCTGTTCGGTTATCAGCAGGATTGGTGGGACGCGCGCGACGAGCGCACGCGCATGATCCTGAAATCGCGCCAGATCGGCGCGACATGGTATTTCGCGCGGGAGGCGCTGCTCGATGCGCTGCGCGGGCGCGGCAACATGATCTTCCTGTCCGCCTCGAAAAGCCAGGCGCATATCTTCCGCAACTATATCATCCAGTTCGCGGCGCGGGTGGGCGTGAAGCTGCAGGGCGATCCGATCGTGATCGATGCCGAAACGTTGCCCGAGGGCGAGGATCTGCCGCAGCTGATCTTTCTGGGGACCAATGCGCGGACGGCGCAGGGCTATCACGGCAATTTCTATTTCGACGAGTTCTTCTGGACCTATGGCTTCGAGGAGCTGAACAAGGTCGCCAGCGGCATGGCAATGCACAAGAAGTGGCGGAAAACCTATTTCTCGACGCCGTCGACGATCGCGCACCAGGCGCACCCCTATTGGACCGGCGAGCGCCGCAACCGGCGGGTGAAGAGGGAAAACCGCGTCACGATCGACACGGGCCATGCGCGGCTGAATGTCGGTGCGTTGTGCGAGGACAAGGTGTGGCGCCAGATCGTGACGATCGAGGACGCCGAGGCGCGGGGATGCGACCTGTTCGATCTGGACGAGCTGCGCGTCGAATACGCACCGGACGAATTCGCCAATCTGTTGATGTGCCAGTTCGTCGACGACAGCCTAAGCGCGTTCAAGTTCAACGAGCTGCAGAACGCGACCGTCGACGCGATGGTCGATTGGCAGGACGTGAACCTGCTCAGCAATCGGCCGGCGGGCAATCGCGCGGTTTGGGCCGGATATGATCCGCAGGAGAGCGAGGACGGCGACAATGCGGCGCTGGTGATCGCGCTGCCGCCCGAGGGGCCGGGGGGCAAATTCCGCCTGCTGGAGAAGTATCAGCTGCGCGGGCTGGATTATCAGGCGCAGGCCGAATTCATCCGCCAGCGGCTGGCCCGATACAACTGCACCTATCTGGGCATCGATGCGACCGGCATCGGATCGGCGGTCTATCAGCTGCTGCACGGCACGGTGCGCGGCTGCACCAAGATCGAATATTCGCTCGAATCCAAGGCGCAGCTGGTGATGAAGGCGCAGCACAGCTTTTCGCGCGGGCGCATCGAATTCGACGCCGGGTGGATCGATGTTCAGTCGAGCTTCCTGTCGATCAAGAAGGCGCTCACCGCGTCGGGCCGGGCCATCACCTTCAAGGCGAGCCGGGGCGGCGAAGATACCGGCCATGCCGACCTGGCATGGGCGGTGATGCACATCCTGATCAACGAACCCCTGGACGGCAGCGCGCGGCCGAAGACGCGCATGGAGATAGTCGATGGCGAAGCGGACTCGAGCGCGGACGATGTCCCGGCAGGAAGCGGGAGCGGCCTCGTCTGGGGCCTTGGTGCCCGCGAAGGCGGAGACCAGTTCGGGCGGCATGGCGTTCAGCTTTGGCGATCCGGAGCCGGTGCTCAACCGGCGCGAGCTGCTGGACATGGCCGAGTGCTGGCACAATGGCCGATGGTACGAGCCGCCGGTGCCGCTCGACGGGCTGGCGCGCGCGTTTCGCGTATCGCCGCACCACAGCAGCGCGATCATGCTGAAGCGCAATTTGCTGGTCGCGTCGTTCGAGCCGTCGGCGCTGCTCGGCACCGCGGCGTTCGAGGCGCTGGCGCAGGATTTTCTCGTGTTCGGCAACGGATATCTGGAGGAGCGGCGCAACGTGCTGGGCGGCTTGCTGCGCTATGATCACGTCATCGCCAAGTACACGCGGCGCGGCGTGGAGCCCGGGCGGTTTTTCTATGTGCCTGGCGACCGCGACGAAAGCGAGTTCGTGCCGGGCAGCGTGGTGCAGGTTCGCCAGCCGGACGTGAATCAGGAAATCTATGGCGTGCCGGAATATCTGAGCGCGCTGCAATCGGCGCTGCTCAACGAGGCGGCGACGCTCTTTCGGCGCCGCTATTATCTGAACGGCAGCCATGCCGGCTATATCCTCTATGCCACGGGCGAGATCGACGAGGCGGATACCAGCGCGCTAAAGGCGGCGCTGAAATCGTCGCGCGGGCCGGGCAATTTCCGAAACCTGTTCGTCCATGCGCCGAACGCGAAGGAGGGGAGCCTGAAGATCCTGCCGATCGCCGAGGTGGGGGCGAAGGACGAGTTTCTCGGCATCAAGAATGCGACGCGCGACGATGTGCTCGCCGCGCACCGCACGCCGCCACAGGTGCTGGGCATCGTGCCGGCGCAGGGATCGAGCGGGTTCGGCAATCCGCTCCAGGCGGTCGACATGTTCTTCGATCTGGAGATCGTGCCGCTGCAGGTGCGGCTGCTGCAGATCAATGAGATGGCGGGGCGGGAGGTGATCCGCTTTCGCGCTCGGCAGCCGATGGCGACCGCCGCCTGAGAAATACCCCCGTCGCAAGGCCGGCGGGGGTGCTGCCCGGGTTGCCGCCCGGTGAACCGACGAGATTGCCCTCGCCATGACTGATCGGCCGCATCGGCCATCCCGCACCGGGCGCGCCCGGCGGGCATTCCAGAAGAGGGTGATTTCCTACATGTCTATCGCAGTTTCGCCGGTGGCGCCGGCCGCGGGCTATATTGGCGGCAAGCGCAACCTGGCCGGCCGAATCGTCCGCATTATCGATCAGCTGGATCATCAGCTCTATGCCGAGCCGTTCGTCGGCATGGGCGGCATTTTCCTGCGGCGGCGGCGGCGGCCGAAGGCGGAGGTGATCAACGATGTCAGCGGCGACGTTGCCACCTTTTTCCGGGTGCTGCAGGAGCATTATCCGTATCTGATCGATATGCTGCGCTTTCGCGTGGCAAGCCGGGCCGAGTTCGAACGGCTGAAGGCGATGCCGCCCGAGCGGTTGACCGATCTGCAGCGTGCGGCGCGGTTCCTGTATCTGCAGCGGCTGGCGTTCGGCGGGCGCGTGAACGGGCGGACCTTTGGCGTCGATACAACGCAGGGTGCGCGGTTCAATATCGCCAAGCTGGAGCCGGTGCTCGCCGACATCCATGAGCGGCTTGCGGGCGTGGTGATCGAGCAGCTGAGCTATACCGCGTTCATCGATCGGTATGATCGGGCCGGGGGGCTGTTCTATCTCGATCCGCCTTATTGGGGATGCGAGACCGATTATGGCCAGGACGTTTTCGCTCGCGAGGATTTCGAGCGGATGGCGGCCCAGCTCGCCGGGATCAAGGGCAGGTTCCTGCTGTCGTTGAATGACACGCCGGGTGTGCGTGAGGTGTTTGGCAGCTTCCGCATGGCGGAGGTCGAGACGACCTACACCGTGGGCAAGGGCAATGCATCGAAGGCGGGCGAATTGCTGATTGCGAATTTCGCGATCGAGCGCGACGTTGGGGCATGCGCCCGCGCAGACCGAAGCTGATCGAGATCGAGTTCGTGGTGGTGGCCATCCTTTCCCTTTTTGGGGTGGGGATGGCCATCGCTTCGGCGGTGGTCGGTTGGCTTTGAGATTTGCTATTAAACTTTGAATTTGTGAAATCGATGGATGGTGGATCAGATACCGTCTAGTCGTATATTGTGAATTATTGTTATTTCCCTATTGTCGATATGTCCCGCATAATGGAGAAGTGGTGATGTTCACTTTAGTGAAGTATGGAAATCGAGAGCACATAAAGAGATTCTTCGAGGATGGCACGATACAGATCGGGACGGTCCGATCTTATGATGAGGAGACATTTGGGACGCGGATTGGCGACGATAGTGAGGGCATAAGCAGGCAAATTATAACAGACAATAATATTAGAGAATATTTACAGGCCGGTTATTCAGACCCGGGTTGGTTTGGGCCAGGGTGTAGTGGAAACCTTGTCTATTCTACAAATGTCTGTCATAACTATGCGATATTTTGCCTGTCAAAGATACTTCATCGAGACCTTTGTAGGGATTTTGATGCATCCTATGATGCAGCTTTGCTTATAACCGAGCCTTTCGTTTTCTTTCATTTATTGACTGATGCCTTCTCCAAGGCGAAATTAACTGAAGGAGTAGAGTTTCGTCACGTACAATCTGTCCAGTATCGCGGTAGGGACATCGGCGCTCACGAATACGTTCAAGAGGAGTTCTTAAAAGATGTGCGCTACTCTCATCAAGGTGAGGTTCGCGCCTCATGGATGGTGGGTTCGCCAAGCCAAAAATTCTATCGATTTAAAGCGCCTTGGGCGCGGTGGGCTTGTTTAGCATTATCAATCGATGACATGCCCAATTATCCGCCCGGAACTGATATTTCTGAGATAAGCAGGCAGTTCACCGACGCCTGTTTGATTGCGAGGGAGAAAAATCCGCTACCAGATTGGTAGAAGGAGAATAATAAAAGTCGCCATCTTGAGGTTTCATATACCGGTACCGAATGACACGGCGGGGATGGGTAGCCGGATGGTACGTCGCGTTGTCGGTTCGCATGAATTGTGCAAGTTGGCCACCGCTTTAGAGCTGATGTTTGATTTCGCGGTTTTACGTCGGGGGGGTAAGCGCGCATGTGCAATTTGTACCGGCTGAAGGCGTCGCCTGCCGAAGTTGCCGCGCTGTTTGGCGCCGTCGAGGCTTCGCCTTCGAATGCGGGGGCTGAAGTTTACCCCGGGTATCCGGGGGCGGTGGTTCGGGAGATAGACGGCTTGCGGGTTGTCCAGACGATGATCTGGGGCTTTCCGCTGCGGCTGAAGACGATGAGCCCGTCCGCGAAGGCCAAGCCGGTAAATAATATTGCCGATCTGAGGAAGCCAATGTGGCTCGGGTTGGCGCGAAAGCCGGAATGGCGGTGCTTGATTCCGCTGACCGGCTTTGCCGAGGCCGAGGGAGTGAAAGGCGCGAAGACGCGGACGTGGTTCAGCCTGAAGGACGAGCCGATCTTCGCCTGGGCCGGGTTGTGGCGCGATAGCGCCGAGTGGGGACCGGTTTATTCGGGCGTGATGACCGACTGCAACGATGCGATCCGCCCGGTGCATGATCGGATGCCGGTGTTGTTGCACCGCGACGACTATGATCAGTGGATGCATGGCGATTTCGACGATGTACTCGCCTTGCAGGCGCGCTGTTTCCCGAGCGACCTGATTATGATCGATCGCACCGACGAACCCTGGGTGAAGCGACGGGGAGGGGAGGTGGCTCCGGCGCTGATTTAGGCGCGGAACCTGCTCACCGCTCGCCGCCATTCGATGTCGCTCGGGAGCGGCAGGCTGGTGATGGTGGGCGCGTCGCGCGTCAATTCGATCGTGGTGCCGCGTTGCCCGCATCGGGAGCAGCGAAGGCGGCGGCCGGCATCCGCCAGCACGTCCGACCATTGTTTCCGTTGAAATAGTCGCCAGAGCGCGGCGGCGTGGAAACCCGCGACGTGCCCGCAGCCGGTGCAGGTCGCCTGCACGGTGCGGTGGAAGGCCGCGGCCTCGAACAGGGTGCGCGGCATCTGGCCACCATCCCGATCGTAGCGCGCCATCAGCCGACCAGGCGCAAACGGGGTCGCATGGCATCCGGCGCGCGTTGGAGATCGAGCGAGGCGAGCTGCGCCTGCGGCACGACACGCAGAAGGACGCCGGGCCAGGCGGGGAACATCGCGCGGGCCTTGGCGGAGAGCAACGTCGCCGCCGGCTCGTCCTGGAGCAACGTTGCGTCATAGCCGCACCATAGTTCGGGTGGGATTCGACCGAGCCGATAGTTGTTGGCGACGACGAGCACGACCGGCGGGTGCAGCTCGCGGCGGCCGGCGATGAAGCGGGCGAGGCAGATCGGACGCTGTGAGGACCGCCACTTCTCGTACGCTTCCGCCGAATTGCTTTGGCCGAGGCGGTAGCCCTCGACCCGGCCGACATGGATCAGCCAACCGCCATAATCGTAGGTTTCGAGCTCGATCGGCCAGCGATGCGCCAGCCAGTTCGTCCTTTCGATCGGATCCATTGTCGGGCTTCAGCGGTGCGCGTGCTCGACGAAGAGCGTCGGCTGGACCGAGCGGTCGTTCAGCACCGTCCGGGCGCGCTGCGCCGCGCCTACGGCCTGGCGATAATGGATGGTTCTGAACCGTTCCGCCTCATCAAAGCCGAGCGGTGCCCAATCCTCGCTCGGGTAGCAGGCGTCATAGATTGCGCGTGCGGCCGCGCGCAGCTGGAGATCGTGCTCCATGCTCAAGCTCCCGTTGATTTCGAGTCGCCGATGTCGGCGGGACGGGAATTAGAACATATAAAGAACATGACGCAACCCGGGAATCACCGGGATGGTGTCCCGAATTTCAGAGCGACGCGTCGAGCCAGTTGCGAATTTTGGAGAAGGCCGACGGGTTCAGATAGACAAAGGTGCGCCGTTGGTCATTGGGATCCGACATTCGAAAGACCAACTGTTCTTCCTCCAGCCTTGAAAGCCAACGGAGCGCCGTGGTGGGTGGTACAGCTGAGGCCGCGCATACGCTGGTGACGGAAACGCGCTGCCCTTCGACTTCCGCGGCGAAGAGATCGATCAGCATATCCCATGCGGGGTCCGCAAAGAGTTCGCGACAGAACAGCACTTCCCGGCGGCGGCGGGCGCGCAGATAGCGCCGAGCGAGCCGTGCCAGTTCCATGTCGGACCGGGTGGCCAATTCCTCCCGCTCGTCGGTCAATTCGAGCCGGCGAACGGCGATATGCGCGCGGTCCGACAGCATCCTGACGAGGGCTGTGATCTCCGCCAGTTCCTGTTCGATAACATCTGTCATCAGGCTCAATCCGGTAAGAGATCGGCCCGCCTGTCCAGCCAGATCCCGGCGACGATGCTGACCAGCGTCGGGATGGCCCAGCATGAGGCTGCCGCGAAATAGACGTCCGCCACGAAGCCGGAAACGAGCCCGGCGCTCATATGCGAGAGGACGGCGAGGCTGTGAAAACCCGTCGCCCAGATTGGCCACCAGCGCCGGCTGACGAGCGAAAGCAGGTAGAGGCCGGCGAGCAGGCACAGATCGACCGCGAAAACCGCCGGTTCTGCGCGGCCGAAATGTGCGCCAATCCGGGAGGCTGGTATCGTCAATATGGCGGCGGCGACGATCATCACCGCCGCTCGCCGGCCGTCGCGCCCACCCTGCAACCCTGCGTAGCCGCAGGATAGACCGGTAAGGAGCCAGAAAAGCAGTGTAATCAACGCTGGGCGTTCTTCACTGGACGGCGGCGATTTGCGCGGAAACGGCCCGGATCAGGCCGGAACCGTTTCGGCCGTGGTCAGAGGATTGGAGGGCACCCAGCCGTCCGGGCAGCCGAAATCTTCGACCGCGAAGTTGCTCTGGCCCTTGATGTGCGTGAGCAGGCGAAGCGTGGACACCATTTCCGCGCGACCGGACACGACCTGGCTGAGGCTGGCGGTGAGGGATGCGAACAGCCTTTGGCTTTGGCTGGCGGGCAGATTGGACCCCTTGGTCGTTTCGAGAACCGATGCGTACATGCGCACGGTGCTCAGCAAGGCGTCGTCGACCGCTTGCACGGCGCTTTTCGAATCCGCGGCAACGATAGCACCAGCTCCAGGATGGAAGTTCAGCATCTTTGCATCTCCCAGGCGCGCGTCGACGCGCCGTTCAAGGTTTATCGCTCTATCGAACGACTTTCAGCACCCCTGCGATCAGCAGGATCACCGCCAGCGCGACCGTTGTTCCAACGATGACGACCTGGATAATCCGAGCCGATTTCTGCAGTGCCGAAAGGTCGTTGACGGTGCCGCCGAGCGGAGGAAGCTGAAGCAGGTTCCTGCGTTCCGGCGGTTCCGACACCGACGGTTGTGCGGGCATTGCGGGCAGGGGAGCAACGGGCTCCGATGGTGATCCTAATTTTTGGGATGCTTCGAAATGGCCGAACATCCTTGCTGCTTCCCGGCGGTTCGACGCTCCCAATCGCGCCATCGCGTGCTTGATGTAGGTGTCCACCGACGAGGGTGAGAGGCCGGTGTTTTGCGCGATCTCTTTGGATGTCATCCCTTTGCCGACCAGGCGCAGGCATGCCTTGTGCCTTTCGTTCAGCTGATCGATCGCGATCGAGGTGGCGTGTTCGTCCAGGCGCGGCAACGGAGCAGCTGGCCTGATCAGGCTCTCAGAGCCCATCTCGGCCATCCGGCGATAAGCCGTGCGATTCGCCCTCGCCGGAAGTCGGCAGCTCGTAGCGATCTAGTAGCGTGTCCAGCGCGAGCTGAAGGTGACAGGCGACTTGGCCTTCTCCGATGTCGTCGCAAATGGCCAGCGCGGACTGGATATGGGAGGCCAAGTCCAGGCGTGCGGCAAGATCGGATGTATCCACAGTCGTCAAACCCTCCGGCGAATCGCCAACCATGCGACATCTTGTACTCTTTCTTCAGAGCAGTCTGCGACAGGAACGGAGATCCCTGTTCTTAAGACGAAGCGCGCGCTTTTCCCCCCGCCTCGCCCGCCCGCTTTTCGTATCCCTTTTGATGCACTGAGCCACCCCTGAGGGCCGCCCTGAGAGGGCGGGCCCGCTCGCGTGATGCAATTTGATGCACCTCCGGCGGTGCCAGAGACGGCCCGCTGGTTCAGTGGAAAGCGCGTAGAACTGGCTAGCGGAAGGGTATAGCTCGCGGGGAAAGTGTGACCGGGCAAACCGACTTCGCCTGAGAGGGGCTAAGGATCTGTAAATATGATTCTTTTTCGGTCGCAGTGACAGGCTGACTAGAGCAAACCGAACGCCCCCTCTCGGGATTACCTAACTGTAAACAAAGGATATTATTTTTGAAGCAAATCACCGTTTATGGTCGTGATCCGGTTTGGTCTCGGTTTGCTTTTTGGTTTGGTCCTAAGTCTTTGAAATCACGGGATGGTCATTCGGGTCACACTTTCCCCGCGTGCTACAATCTAGCCAATGCGAGTTGCCCGTGTTTGCTGAGGAGGGGCAAGCATCGTGCATCTGGCTTGGGAAGCAATAGCACTTGCGAAAAGATGGGCACGCCCACCTGTCGAAACTAAGAAAGCGCTTTAGCTCTGATCGCCTCGGCGTTGAAGATCGCCCGATCCCTGGATGGCGGGCGCCGATCGGCAGCCTGGACTTCCTAGGTCGACTTGGTATCGCGCTGGTATCGCAATCGATCGATGTTCTTAGGCTGTTCCGCCGATCTATGTGGCTTGAACGGCAGAAATCCGTCATTTTCCAAAGCGCAGAGTGCAATCGCACTGCAGAGGTCAGGGGTTCGATTCCCCTCAGCTCCACCAGCCGCCCTTCAATTTATCAGCGAAACTTGGCCGATCGGTTGGAAGCTGGCGCCTAACGCTTGCCGCTCCCGACGAGCGCAGCTTGCGCGACCCTTAGCGTGATCAGTCGCTCGGAACTGTTGTCGCTGGCATCGCCCCAGGAAAAGGCGGATTCGCCGGGATGAAGGTCGGCCCAGATGTGGCCGGCCACACGATAGAGCTCGTCGACCCGCGGCTGGCGGCCGTTGGCGATGCAATCGATCACCTCTGGCGCGATCATGGCCGGTCGCGACGTCATGGCTGCTCCTCTCCCTTTCGCCTCAACTGGGGAGCGCGCCGCGAATTGAAAGGGGCGATGCGACGAGCCGTGGTGCATGAAAGCGGCTTTCACGAAACCGCGCGCGTAGAGGCGGTGGCGGGGGCGGCGACAGGACGGCTGTTGCCGGACGCTCGGATCGTGCCCTATCCTGATCGGACGTCCTCGAGACGGCGTTGATGCCCCTGCAAGGCGTTTGCACGACCGAGGCCGCACCGACCGATGTTCCCCAAAGCCAGTCAGGCGGCTCATGCAATTGACTCTTCGCCAGCTTCGTTATCTCGTCGCGCTGGCCGATCATGGCAGCTTTACGCGCGGAGCCGCCGCCGTCGGCGTGTCGCAGCCCTCCTTCTCGCAGCAGATCCAGCAGGTCGAGACGGTGCTAGGCGGGCGCGTGGTCGAACGCGGCGGCAAGGCGATATTGACGCCGCTCGGTCGCGACGCGGTGGCGGCCGCACGGCGCGTGCTGGCGGAGGTCGCCGCGTTCGACGCGCTGGCCGATCGTCGTGGCGACGCGCTTACCGGTACGATCCGGCTCGGCGTATCGCCGACGCTGGGGCCATATCTTTTGCCGCCGCTGGTCGCGCGGCTCCATGCCGGCAGCCCGAGCCTGCGCGTCCATGTTCGCGAAGGGCTGCCGAGTGCGCTGGTCGAGGAACTGGCGGACGGCGCGCATGACGTGATCCTCGTTCAGCTTCCCGTCGACGACGCGCGCTTTCATGTCGAGCGGCTGTTTCGCGATCCACTCGCCGTGGCGATGGCGGCGGACGATCCGCTGCGCAACCGCGAGGCGATCACCACCGCCGATCTCGCCGGGCGGGGGCTGCTGACGCTCCAGCCGCAATACCGGATGAGCGACCAGATCGTCGCGCTGGCCGAAGCTGCCGGTGCGCATGTGCTGCGCGATTATGAAGGCACCAGCCTTGATGCGATCCGCCAGATGGCGGGCATGGGGATGGGGCTGGCGCTGTTGCCCGAGCTTTACGTGCGACAGGAAGTGCGGGGCGACGACGTGATCGTCCGCCCCTTTGCCGGCGGGCGGCAGTATCGCGAGGTTGGCTTGGTCTGGCGGACCGGCGCCGGACGGGCGAACGCCTTTCTCACGCTCGCCGGGCAATTGCGCGAACTCGCAGCTTTATAGGACATTCCTATCTATACTATAGTGGCGCTGCGGTTGCGGCGATGTGGTGCCGTGCGCATCTCGCGTACCTCGGCTTGAGAGGTGACGATAATGGCGGATACCCGCCCGGGGCTCCGGGCTTTGCGATCGTGGATTGCGCTTGTGCTCGCGCCCGATGCCGGGTTCGTGCGGCTGGCGATCATCTATGGCGTGGCGATTTCGCTGCTGTCGCTCGCAACGCCGATTTCGGTGCAGCTGCTGATCAACTCGGTGGCGAACACAGCGCTGCCGACGCCGCTCTTCACCCTGGCCGCGATCCTGTTCGTACTGCTGCTGATCGCGGGCGTGCTCGCGGTGTTCCGCATCCATCTGATGGATATGTTCGAGCGGCGGCTGTTCGCCCGTATCGTCGCGGAGATTACGCTGCGCGCGGTCCACGCCCAGAACCCGTTCTTCGCCGATGCGCGGCGCGGCGACCTGTTCAACCGATTCTTCGACATGATGACGGTGCAGAAGGCGATGCCGAGCCTGCTCGTCGGCGGCTTCACCATCGTCCTTCAGGGCGCGGTCGGCCTGATCGTCACCTCTTTCTACCACCCCTTCTTCCTCGCCTTCAACGGCGTGCTGGTGCTCACGCTGTTCCTGATCTGGCAGCTGGGTGCATCGGGCGCGATCCGCACCGCGGTGGCGCGCAGCCACGTCAAGCATGGCGTGGCCCAATGGCTCGAAAGCGTCGGCGGGTCGAACGGCTTCTACAAGTCGAGCAGGCACCTCGATTACGCGATGGACCGATCGGAGGCGATGACCGCCGACTATGTCGCAACCCATGCCCGCCACTTCCGCTACACGCTGGCGCAAACGGTGGGTCTGTTGCTCACCTATGCGCTGGCCAGCGCGACGCTGCTCGCGCTGGGCGGCTGGCTGATCATCCAGGGCCAGCTGTCGATCGGCCAGCTTGTCGCGGCCGAGCTGATCCTGTCGGGCGTGTTCTACGGCATCGCCCAGTTCGGCCCCTATCTGGAAGCCTTTTACGAACTTGCCGCCGGGCTGGAGGAACTGTCGCTGTTCTGGGCGATCCCGCAGGAGACGATGCAGCGCACCGGCGAAGGCCCCACCGACGGGGCGATCCGGCTTCAGGGCGTCGAATTTGACGGCCACCGCTTCGACTTCGCGGTTGCGAGCGGGGAGCAACTCGCGGTCGTTGCCGCCCCCGGCGTCGATCGCGCGCTGACCCTGCTGCTCAAGCGGCATGAGCAGCCCGCGCGCGGCCTGGTGCTGATCGGCGGCAGCGATATCGGCGGGTTCGACATGTACCGCGTGCGCGCCGAAATCATGGTGTTCGACCGGCCGAGCTTCGTCGACATGTCGATCCGCGACTATCTGCGCCTCGCGGCGTCGGGTGAACTGGGCAATATGGTGACTGCGCTCGAAACGGTGGGTCTGGCCGAACGCGTAGGTGGCCTGCCCGGCGGGCTCGACACGATCGTATCGAGCTCGGGCTGGCCGCTATCGGTTGGCGAATTGATGGCGCTGAAGCTCGCGGCGGCGCTGCTCGCCCGGCCGCGCGTATTGGTACTGTCGGCGCTCTATGACCTGTTGCCGCCCGATCGTGTCGACGCCGCGCTCGCCGTGCTGCGCGAGAACGGGGTGACGGTGCTGCAATTCACCCGCCGGCCGCAGGGGCTGGCGCGCGATGGCCGGCTGTGGCTCGGCGGTACCGAGCAGCGGCGGTGCGCCGACGAGGCCGAACTGCTTGCACTGGCGCGCGGCGAGGGAGGTTCCAATGCCCTTCCGGCCTGAACATATCGCGCATTTCCGTACGCTCGACCGGCTTCGCCCGCCGCGCACGACACGCGTGCTGGCCTGGATGCTGGCCATCGCTATCGCCATCGTCGCGGTGATCCTATTCACCGTGCCCTGGGTGCAGACCGCCGCCGGCACCGGCCAGGTGGTAGCGCTTAATCCCGACGAGCGCGTGCAGACCGTGACCGCGCTCGTCCCGGGGCGGGTCGAAACCTGGTATGTCAATGACGGCGATCTGGTGAAGCGCGGCGAACCGATCGCCCGGATTGTCGATAATGATCCCGATCTGCTCGCGCGGCTTGCAGCCGAACGTGCGCAGGTGGCGGCCGAGATCGTCGCGGCCGAAAACGCCCTGTCGGTGGCGCAGATCGATGTCGGCCGTTCACGGCAATTGCTTGCCGAAGGGCTGGCGGCGCGGCGCGACTATGAAGCCGCGCAGATCAAGGTCGCCGATCACCGTGCCAAGCTGGCGGAGGTGCGTGCGAAACTGTCGCGGGTCGACGTCGCGCTGAACCGCCAGTCGGCGCAAACCGTGGTCGCCCCGCGCGACGGCCGTATCCAGTCGCTGAACATGGCGGCGGCAGGGACGCTGGTGAGTGCGGGCGCGCAGCTTGCGACGATCGCGCCCGAAGCATCGGTACGCGTCGTCGAGCTGATGGTCGATGGTCGCGATGTCGCCCTGATCCGGCCCGGCCAGCGCGTGCGGCTCGAGTTCGAGGGCTGGCCGGCAATCCAGTTCAGCGGCTGGCCGTCGATCGCGCAGGGCATGTTCGACGGGCGCGTCCGCTCGGCCGATCCTTCGGCGCAGGCAACCGGCCTGTTCCGCGTGCTCGTCGAGCCGATGCCCGGCAAGCCGGCCTGGCCTGACACCAATTTCGTCCGGCTCGGCGCCAAGGTGCGCGGCTGGGTGCAGATGGAGACGGTGACGGTGGGCTACGAACTGTGGCGCCAGCTCAACGACTTCCCGCTCGAGTTCCGCCGGCCGGGCAGCGAAACGACCAAGGGTCCGAGCGCCAGCGCTTCTTCCACGGCCACGTCTGCGGAGAAGGCGAAGTGATCCGCTGGCTGGTGGGGCTTGTCGCGCTGTTCCTGCCGGTGGCGGCAACCGCGCAGGTGCTGTCGCTCGACGAGGTGCTTCGCGCCTCCGCCACGCACGCGCCGGCGATCCTGGAGGCGATGACGCGCGAGGCCCAGGCGCAGGGGCGGCGCCTGTCGGCGGACGGCGCTTTCGACCTCGTGTTCGAGGGCGACGCCCAGTCGCGGCTGCTCGGCTATTATGACGGCACGGTCGTCGAGGGGAAGGTGAGCCGCCCCCTCGAGACCAATGGCGGGAACCTCTATGGCGGATACCGCCTCAGCCGCGGCAATTTTCCGGTCTATGAGGACAAGGCGTTCACCAATCGGCTGGGCGAGGTGAAGGTGGGTGCGGTCTTCTCGCTGATGCGCGACCGGCTGATCGACGAGCGCCGGGCGAAGCGCGGCATTGCCGACGGCGATATTACGCTGGCCCGGCTGGACCGCGAAATGGTGGCGATCGGCATTCAGCGCCGCGCCGTCGATGCCTACCAGACCTGGGTCGTCGCAGGTCTGCGGGTCGGCGTCTATCGCAACCTTCTGTCGCTGGCGACGGCGCGCCAGTCCTCGATCGAGCGTCAGGTCACCCTCGGCGCGCGGCCTGACATCCTGGCCACCGAGAACCGCCAGAACATCGTCCGTCGCCAGACGCTGCTGGTCCGCGCCGAGCAGGAACTGGCGAGCGCGGCCAACGCGCTGTCCTTCTTCCTGCGTGACGAGAATGGCGAACCGGTGGTCCCGTCCAGCGATCGGCTGCCCGACGAATTTCCCAATCTGCGCCTGCCGCCGCTGACCCCCGATCTCGCCCGCCAGATCAAGCGCCCCGACCTTGAAGCGATCATGGTTCGGCTTGGCCAGACCGAGGCAAAGCGCCAGCTCGCCGAGAATGATCTGCTCCCGCGCCTCGATCTTCGTGCGGAGGCGGCGAAGGATGTCGGCCCGGTGGGTCTGGGCGGCAGCTCTCGGACGCCGGCCGAGGGGATTATCGGCTTACGCTTTTCGCTGCCGCTCGAACGGCGCTCGGCACGCGGCCGCATTGCCGAAGCGCGCGCGGAAGCGACCGGACTGGCGCTCAGGCGCAAGCTGATCGAGGATCAGATCCTGGTCGAGGTCAACGGCATCGCCATTCAGGTCGAGGCAGCCGACCAGCTGATGCAACTGGCCGGGGACGAGGCCGCACTTGCCGAACGCATGGCCGAGGCCGAGCGGCGCAGGTTCCAGCTTGGCGCCAGCGACTTCCTGGTCGTCAACCTTCGCGAGGAGTCGGCGGCGGATGCGAGATTGCGGAGGCTGGATGCCGAGTATCGCCGGTCGGCCGCCCGCGCCGAACTGATCGCCGCGACGGTTGATCGCGAACAGCTGGGGCTTTGACCCGGGGAGCCTGCCGGTCAGGCGGGCAGCCGGATTTTATGCGTTCTTTATGCCGCGGCGTGACTCCGCCGTGGAAGCTTTACGGCCGGTTCCGCCACATCCTTTGTGATGTCGAGCGGAAGGAAACACGATGCATCGATCGCGCAAGCGGCGCTTCGGCCAGGCGGCGGCCGTCGGGCTGCGCCTGACCGGGGTCGGACTGTTGGCGCTCGCCATCGCCGGCTTCTGGTGGCTCCACCGCATGGCCCAATCCGGCATCACGCCGCCCGCGCTGACGATCGCCGCACTTGCCGCTGCCGCCTGCACCTCCGGCAGCGCGCTGCTGGCAGAGGGCGCAGGGCTGTTTCAGCCACCATCCGCCTAGCCGCGCCACCGATCCCTGGCGCCGATGGCGCCCACGCGCGGCGGCCCCGTTCGTTTCTGGAGATTGTTCGATGACCGACCTGCTTTGGCTGGGCGTGCTGGGCGGGCTGGTCCTGCTCACGCTCGCCTATGTCCGCCTCTGCGACGAAGCGTGAGGGCGCGATCGTGACGCCTTCGCTGCTGCTCGCCGGCCTCACAGGTGTGGGGCTCCTCATCTATCTCGTGGCCGTGCTCGTCCGGCCCGAACGTTTTTGATCGGATCGCATGATGACCGTTCAGGGATGGGCGCTGATCCTCGCCTTCACCGCCATCATCGTCGCGCTGGCGCCGCCGATGGGCGCCTGGCTCTACGCCGTTTATGAAGGGCGCCGCACACCCCTTCACCTTGTGCTGGGGCCGATCGAACGCGGCTTCTATCGCCTCGCCGGAGTCGATCCGGCGGTGGATCAGGGCTGGCGGCGCTATGCGCTGCATCTGCTGTGCTTCCAGGTGGCGACGCTGCTGTTCACCTATCTGGTGCTGCGCTTCCAGAATCTGTTGCCGCTCAACCCGCGTGGACTTCCCGGACTGTCGCCGGATGGGGCGCTGAACGTCGCGATCAGCTTCACGACCAACACCAACTGGCAATGGTATTCAGGCGAGGCGACGCTTTCGAACCTCAGCCAGATGCTGGGGCTGACGATCCACAATTTCCTCTCGGCCGCCACCGGCATCGCGGTCGCGTTTGCGCTGATCCGGGGATTTGCACGCCGCGACGCCAGCGGGATCGGCAATTTCTGGGCCGATCTCACGCGCGTGGTGCTCTATGTGCTGCTGCCCGCCTGCCTGCTCTATGCGATCTTCCTGATCGCCAACGGCGTGCCGCAGACCTTTGCGTCGATGGTGAATGTCACCACGCTCGAAGGCGCGCGCCAGTCGATCGCGCTTGGCCCGGTCGCCTCGCAGGAGGCGATCAAGATGCTCGGCACCAATGGCGGGGGCTTCTTCAACGCCAATTCGGCGCATCCGTTCGAGAACCCGAACGCGCTGACCAACTTCGTCGAAATGCTCTCGATCTTCGCGATCGGCGCCGGGCTACCGCTGGTGTTCGGACGGGCGACGGGCAATGCCCGCCAGGGCCGGACGATCTTGGCCGCGATGCTGCTGCTGTTCCTTGCGGGCACATCGATCGCCTATTGGCAGGAAGCGGCAGGCAATCCCGTGCTGCACCAGCTGGGTGTCGCCGGCGGCAACATGGAGGGCAAGGAAGTTCGCTTCGGCATCGCGGCGTCGGCGCTGTTCGCGACCGTCACCACCGATGCGTCGTGCGGCGCGGTCAATGCGATGCACGACAGCTTCACCGCGCTGGGCGGCATGATCCCGCTGTTCAATATGCAGCTGGGCGAGGTGATTGTCGGCGGCGTGGGGGCCGGGCTCTACGGCTTCCTGCTGTTCGCGGTCCTGGCGGTGTTCGTCGCCGGCTTGATGGTCGGCCGCACACCGGAATATGCCGGCAAGAAGATCGAGGCGCGCGAAGTGAAGTTCGCGGTGCTGGCGATCGGGGTGCTGCCGCTGTGCATCCTCGGCTTCACCGCGCTTGCCGCCGTGCTGCCGCAGGGGCTGGCCGGTCCGCTGAACCGCGGTCCGCATGGCTTCAGCGAGATCCTCTATGCGTTCACCTCGGCTGCGGCCAACAACGGTTCCGCCTTTGCCGGGCTCGGCGCCGCTACGCCCTTTTACAACGGCCTGCTCGGCGCCGCGATGTGGCTCGGCCGCTTCTTCGTGATCGTGCCTGCGCTTGCCATCGCCGGCAGCCTCGCGGCGAAGCGCCATCATCCCGAATCGGTCGGATCGTTCCCAACCACGGGCGCGCTGTGGGTCAGCCTGTTGATCGGGATCATCCTGATCGTCGGCGGACTCACCTTCCTGCCCGCGCTCGCGCTCGGCCCCGTCGCCGATCATCTCGCGATGATCCACGGCCAGCTCTTCTGACAGGTGCCATGACAATGACCACCCACCGCATGTTCTCGCCCGAGCTGATCGGACCCGCCGTTCGCGACGCCTTCCGCAAGCTCGCACCCCGCATGCTGATCCGCAATCCGGTGCTGTTCGTCACCGCGATCGTCGCGCTGCTGCTGACGATATTGCTGCCGATCGGCGGCGACGCGCTACCCGTCGGCTTTCAGATCCAGCTGATCGTCTGGCTATGGCTGACAGTCCTGTTCGGCACCTTTGCCGAGGCGTTGGCCGAGGGGCGGGGCCGGGCACAGGCATCGTCGCTTCGCGCGACCAAGGCCGATCTCGTCGCCAAGCGGGTGCGATCCGGCGGCGGCATCGATATCGTGCCTGCCGCACAGCTGGCGCATGGTGCGATCGTGCTCGTCGAGACCGGCGACCTGATTCCGGCGGACGGCGACGTGATCGAGGGTGTCGCCTCGGTCAACGAAGCTGCGATCACCGGCGAAAGCGCGCCGGTGATCCGCGAGGCGGGCGGCGACCGTTCGGCGGTGACGGCGGGTACGCGCGTCATTTCCGACCAGATCAAGGTGCGCGTCACCCAGCAGCCGGGGCAGGGCTTTCTCGATCGCATGATCGCGCTGGTCGAAGGCGCGGCGCGGCAGAAGACGCCGAACGAGATCGCGCTTACGATCCTGCTCGTCGGTCTCACGATCATTTTCCTGATCGCGGTGATGACGGTGCCGTCCTTCGCCCGTTATGCTGGCGGCGCGGTGCCGGTCGCGATCCTTGCGGCGCTGTTCATCACGCTGATCCCGACGACGATCGCAGCGCTGCTCTCCGCGATTGGCATTGCGGGGATGGATCGGCTGGTGCGCTTCAACGTGCTTGCCAAGTCGGGCCGTGCGGTCGAGGCGGCGGGTGACATCGACGTGCTGCTGCTCGACAAGACCGGCACGATCACCATCGGCGATCGCCAGGCCAGCGAATTCCGTCCCGTCGCCGGCGTGCAGGCCGCCGATCTCGCCGAAGCCGCGCTGCTCGCCAGCCTGGCCGACGAAACGCCCGAGGGTCGATCGATCGTCGTGCTGGCGCGCGAGCGGTTCGCGGTAGCGCATAGCCGGCTGCCCGACGATGCCGAGGTGATTCCCTTCACTGCCCAGACGCGGGTGTCTGGTGTGCGGACCGGGCAATTGCTGATCCAGAAGGGGGCAGTCGATTCGGTTCTGTCCGCGACGCCGGAGGCGGCATCGGGCGCCGCCGCCACCGAACTGCGCCGGATGACGGGCGAGATCGCCCGCGCCGGAATGACGCCGCTGGCGGTGACGCGCAACGGCCAGATCCTGGGGGCCATCGCGCTGAAGGACGTGATCAAGGCAGGGGTACGCGAACGTTTTGCCGAGCTGAGGCGGATGGGCATCCGCACCGTGATGATCACCGGCGACAATCCGCTCACCGCTGCGGCGATCGCGGCGGAAGCCGGTGTCGACGATTTCCTCGCCCAGGCGACGCCGGAGGACAAACTGGAGCTGATCCGTCGCGAGCAGCAGGGCGGCCGCCTGGTCGCGATGTGCGGCGACGGCACCAACGACGCACCCGCGCTGGCTCAGGCCGATGTCGGCGTGGCGATGAATACCGGTACGCAGGCCGCGCGCGAGGCGGGCAACATGGTCGATCTCGACAGCGATCCCACCAAGCTGATCGAGATCGTCGGCATCGGCAAGCAACTGCTGATGACGCGCGGCGCGCTGACCACCTTTTCCGTGTCGAACGACGTGGCCAAATATTTCGCGATCATCCCGGCGATGTTCGCCATCCTCTATCCGGGGCTGGGCGCGCTGAACGTCATGGGGCTGGCGAGCCCGCGGTCGGCGATCCTCTCGGCGATCATCTTCAACGCGCTGATCATCCCGCTGCTGGTCCCGCTCGCGCTGAAGGGGGTCCGTTACCGCGCAATAGGCGCCGGGCCGCTGCTGGCGCGCAACCTCGCCATTTATGGCCTGGGCGGCCTGATCGCGCCGTTCGTCGGCATCAAGCTGATCGATCTCGTCGTTTCCGCACTCAACCTCGCCTGAGGAACCCGACCTATGTTCAAGGATCTCGCAACTGCCCTTCGTCCGGCGCTGGTGCTGACATTGCTGTTCGCGCTGCTGCTCGGCATCGCTTATCCAGCGGCGGTGACCGGCATCGGCCAACAGGCGTTTCCGCACCAGGCCAATGGCAGCCTGATCGTCGAGAACGGCCGGACCATCGGCTCCGCGCTGATCGGCCAGGGCTTTTCCAGCCCGCGCTATTTCCACCCGCGCCCGTCCGCTGCCGGGGCGGCGGGCTATGATGCGATGGCCTCGAGCGGCTCGAACCTCGCGCCCACAAGCAAAGCGCTGGCCGATCGCATTCGGCATGATCTCGCCACCCTTTCGTACACACCAGGAACATCGGTTCCCGCCGATCTGGTGACCACCTCCGCCTCGGGGCTCGATCCCGATATCAGCCCCGAGGCGGCCTTTTCCCAGGTGAGCCGTGTCGCCACAGCGCGTGGAGTAGAGTCGCGCGATATCCAGGCGCTTGTCGCCAGCCACGTCGATCGCCCGCTGATGGGCTTTATCGGGGAACCGCGGGTCAATGTTCTGGCACTCAACCTTGCCCTCGATCGCATGTCGCCGCGTTGATCCGCCCCGCGACGGGGGCCGCCGGGCCGGCTATAGAGGGGCATGATGACGCCCCTTGAACCTGAATTGCGGCCCTCGCCGGACGCACTGCTGCGTGTGGCCGAGCGCGAGGGGCACGGCCGGCTCAAGCTGTTTCTCGGCGCGGCTCCCGGCGTCGGCAAGACCTACGAAATGCTCGGCGACGCCGCCGTCCGTCGCAAGGCGGGCGTCGACGTCGTTATCGGTGTCGTCGAAACGCATGGCCGCGCCGACACTGAGGCACTGGCACGCGGACTGGAAACGGTCCCCCGCCTGGCCATCGACTATCACGGTCGCGTCTTGACGGAGATGGATATCGACGCCGTCCTCGCCCGGCGACCGCAGCTCGTGCTGGTTGACGAACTCGCGCACACCAACGCGCCCGGCTCGCGACACGACAAGCGCTATCAGGATATCGAGGAACTGCTCGCCGCGGGAATCGACGTTTATTCGACGGTGAACATCCAGCATCTCGAAAGCCTGAACGACATCGTCGCATCGTTCACGCGCGTGCGGGTGCGCGAAACGGTGCCCGATCGCGTGCTCGAAAATGCCGAAATCCAGGTTGTCGATATTCCGCCAGACGAGCTGATCGAACGGCTGAAGGAGGGCAAGGTCTATGTCCCCGAAGAAGCGTCGCGCGCGCTTGCCCATTTCTTTTCCAAGTCGAACCTCTCGGCGCTGCGCGAACTGGCACTGCGGCGCGCCGCGCAGGCGGTGGACGCGCAGATGCTCGATTACATGCGCGCCCATGCGCTGGCGGGCAACTGGGCGGCGGGTGAGCGGATCGTCGTCGCGGTCAGCGAACTGCCCGGCGCGGCCGAGCTGGTTCGTGCGGCCAAACGAATCGCCGATTCGCTGCGAGCGCCCTGGACGGCGGTGCATATCGAAACGCCGCGTACCCAGAGCATCGACGCGCCGGCGAAGGGGCGGCTGAGCGAGACGCTGCATCTGGCCAGCCAGCTTGGCGGGCAGGTGGCGTCGGTCCCGGCCGAGTCGGTCGTCGCCGGCCTCCAGCGCTTTTCTGCGGAAGCGCATGCAACCCAGCTCGTCGTCGGGAAATCGGCGCGCTCGCGCTGGTTCGAATTGCGCCACGGCTCGGTGGTCGACCGGCTTGTGCGCGAAACACCGGGCATTGCCGTCCATGTTTTGCCGGTCACATCGACGCCCGGTTCGCCCGGGGGGGCGCCGGATCGGCGGAAGGCCCCGTTGGGTTGGTGGGGCGCACCGGCCGGCTATCTGCTGGCGGCTGCGCTCATCGCCGCCATCACATTGTTCGGCACGACGCTTATTGCGCTTGGCAACGTCACCAACATCGGCCTGCTCTATCTGATTCCGGTGATGGCGGCGGCGACGCGATACGGCATGCGGACGGGGATCATCACCGGGGGCGTCTCGGCGCTTACCTATAACTTCTTCTTCATCCCGCCGCGTTTCACCTTCACGATTCAGGATCCGCAGAACATCCTGACCGTGCTGGTGCTGATCGGTGTGGCGATCGTGAGCAGCCATCTGGCCTCGCGCGTGCGTGTGCAGGCCGATCTGGCCCAGCGAAGCGCGCGGCAGAACGCATCGCTCGCCGGTTTCGCGCGGTTGCTGACTGGCGTCCGCACGCACGAGGAACTGGGCCAGACGCTATGCGCCGAAGTGTCCCGGCTGTTCGAGGCACACACGGTGCTGTTGCTGCCGGGCGATGAGGGCCTGGCGGTCCGCGCGGCCTTTCCGCCTGAGGACAGGCTTGAGGCGATCGAGCAGGCGGCGTCGCAGTGGGCGTTCGATCATAACCAGCCCGCCGGGCGCGGATCGGATACGCTGACCGCTTCCGAATGGCTGTTTCATCCGCTGTCGGCGGGCGGGCGCCCCTTTGCGGTGTTCGGCTTGGCGCGCCCCGATGCGGGTACGCCGGTTCGGCCGGATCAACTGCCGCTGCTGCTCAGCCTTCTCGACCAGGCGGCGCTGGCGCTTGAGCGGATCGCGCTGGAAGGTGACATGGCGGGCATCACCCAGCTCAAGGAACGCGATCGGCTGCGCGCCGCATTGCTCTCGTCGGTCAGCCACGATCTGCGCACGCCGCTGACCACCATTCTCGGCACGCTTGCGGCCATCGAGCCCGGGGACGACGCCCAGTCGAGCCAGATCGCCGTCGCCCGTGCCGAGGCCGAACGTCTAAACCGGTTCGTTGCGAACCTGCTCGACATGGCCCGGATCGAGGCGGGTGCGCTGCGGCTGTTGGTCGAGCCCGTCGATCTCGCCGAGGCGATCGCCGCCGCCGTCCACGATCTGCGGCGGCTGCTCGACGGTCGGCCGATCCAGCTCGATGTCTCCCCAGAACTGCCCTTTGTCAGCGTCGATGCGCAGCTGTTCCACCATTGCCTGATCAACCTGCTCGAAAATGCCGGCAAATATGGCAGCGACGGCACGCCGATCCGGGTGGTTGCCCGCCGGCTGCCCGACGGGCTCACCCTGTCGGTGATGGACGAGGGCCTCGGCCTGCCCGAAGGCGAGGAGACCCGTGTGTTCGAGACCTTCACTCGGCTCGAAGGATCGGATCGCAAGGGCGGTACCGGCCTTGGCCTCGCGATCGTCAAGGGGTTCGTCGAGGCCATGGGACTGTCCGTCAGCGCCGCGAACCGCGCCGATGTTTCAGGCGCTTGCTTCACCATGCACGTGCCCGATGCACGGCTCATTAAGGCTTCGTCGTCATCATGAATCCGCCTGCCAAGTTGCTTGTCGTCGATGACGAGGTTCCGATCCGCAGGCTGCTCGGCGCCGGGCTTGAACGCGCGGGGTATCGCCGGATCGAGGCGGGCACCGCGCGCGAGGCGCTCTCGCTGCTTCAGATCGAAAAGCCCGACGGTGTGTTGCTCGATCTCGGCCTTCCTGATCGCGACGGGCTCGAACTGGTGCCGCTGATCCGGAAAGCGGGCTGCGCGCTCGTCGTCATTTCCGCGCGTGACGACACCGAACAGAAAGTGGCGGCGCTCGATCTCGGCGCCGACGATTATGTGACCAAGCCGTTCGATACCGAAGAGGTGCTGGCGCGGGTGCGGACGGCGCTGCGCCACCGGCTCCGCCGCGACGCCGACGTGCCGATCGTCCGATTCGGCGAGGTGGAGATTGATCTCGATGCGCGCATCGTCCGCAAGGCGGGCGCAGAGGTTCACCTGACGCCCCGCGAATATGGCTTTCTGACCGAACTCGCCAAGCATCCGGGCCGTGTCATCACCCATTCGCAGCTGTTGCGGGCGGTGTGGGGCGCCGGACACGAACAGGATGTGGAATATCTTCGCGTTGCCGCCCGCGCGGTGCGCCGCAAGCTCGAGGATGATCCGGCAAATCCCTCGGCGATCCGAAACGATCCTGGCATCGGTTATCGGCTGGTGATCTGACCCACGTTTGTACGCTGTGTCGTCGCAATCCCGTGGACATTACCGGGGAAGCGTTCACCCTCCTCGTAGTCGTGACCGCGTCGGGCGGACGGCGGGCATCGGGGGATAAACGATGGCAGTGACGGGGATCGGTGGCCTGTTCTTTCGTGCGAATGATCCGGCGGGATTGCAGGCATGGTATAAGACGCACCTTGGCGTCGGGAGCGAGGGCTATTCACCCTGGATGCAATCGGGCGGCCCGACACTGTTCATGCCGTTCGACAGTGGGACCGACTATTTCTCGGCAAACAAGGGCTGGATGCTGAATTTGCGGGTCGACGCGCTCGACCCGTTGATCGTCTCGCTCCGCGAGGCGGGGATCGAAGTAAAAACCGATCCCGCCTGGGACACGCCCGAGACGGGACGGTTTGCCCGGGTCCACGATCCGGAGGGCAACCCAATCGAGCTTTGGGAGTTGCCTCGTCAAATCTGACAGGGACCATAATAGCGTACGTTCCCCTTGAACAAGATAGTTAGCGCCCTAATTATCGGCGGATGGATCGCTCACTCCTCGAACGCACACTTGCGACGCGGCTAAGCCCGACGACGCGCGCCTGGCAGCGGCTGGCCGACCAGCGGCTCGCCAGCCTGGGCGTGTCGAACTCGACCGGCTGGTGCCTGGTCTATCTCGATCGGCTCGGGCCCGATCTGAGCCAGAAGGAACTGGCCCAGGCGATCGGCATCACTACGGCATCGCTCGTCCGCACGCTCGATCAGCTCGAACAGTCGGGGCTGATCGTGCGGGTGTCCGATCCCGATGATCGCCGCGCCAATCGGCTGCGGCTCACCGAGGCCGGGCTCGAGCGGGCAAAGGCGATCGAGACGCTGCTGGCGGGCATGCGCGGCGAACTGCTCGCTGATGTGCCTGACGCCGATATCGAAGCGGCGCTGCGTGTATGCGATGTGCTGATGCGGCGGATCGCCGATTGGCGGTTCGAATCATGAACGATCGGTTCGGATGGTCGGCAGCGCTGTTCTCGCTCAAGAGCTTCGGCGGCGCGATGCTGGCGCTCTATGTCGCGCTGTCGATCGGGCTGGAGCGCCCCTATTGGGCGTTCCTGACCGCCTACATCGTCGCCCAGCCGCTCGCGGGCGCGGTGCTGTCAAAGGCGGTGTTCCGGCTGATCGGCACGACGGTTGGCGCCGTGGCCGCGGTGGTGCTGGTGCCCAATCTCTCCAACAGCCCCGAACTGCTCAGCCTCGCGCTGGCGGCATGGCTGGCGCTGTGCGTGTTCGTGTCGCTGCTCGATCGGACGCCGCGCGCCTATATGTTCGTGCTGGCAGGCTATAGCACCTGCCTGATCGCGTTTCCGAGCGTCGATGCGCCGGAGACGATCTTCACCGTCGCCAGCCTGCGCGTGCAGGAGATCGGGCTCGGTATCCTGTGCGGCAGTTTCGTCCATGCACTGGTGTTTCCCCGGTCGATCGCCCAGTCGCTGATCGCGCGTGTTGGCGCGATCCTGCGCGATGCCGAAACCTGGTCGCGTGACACGATCGCCCTGGCCGAAGTGCCGGGCGTCGACGCCGAGCGTGCGCGGCTGGCGCAGGACATCACCGAACTCCACCAGCTGTCGATTCACCTGCCGTTCGAGACCAACCGGATCGCGCCGCGTGTCCGCACCGTCCGCGCGCTGCAGGACCAGCTGTCGCTGCTGCTGCCGCTGGGCGCGGCGGTGTCCGACCGGATTGCGATCCTGCGCGGGCAGTCCGGCGCACTGAATCCGGCGGTCGTTAGGCTGCTCGCCGACGCGCAGGCCTGGCTGGCGGAGCCCGGCACCGATCCCGCGACGCGCGGTGCGGCGGCGGATGCGCTGGCGGCGCGCTGCGCTGCGCTTGAACCGACGATCGCCGCCGATGCCGACTGGACCGGCATGATCCAGCTGAGTTTGCTTGCACGCCTCGCCGCGTTGATTACCGCGCATCGCGACTGTCGTGACCTGCTCGACCAGATGGAGGTGCATCATCGCCGCCCGGTCACGCCGCGCGTCGCCGCCTTGATCGAGGGGCGGCGCAACCGCGAGTTGCACCGCGACATCGCCGGCGCGGCGCGCAGCGCGTTCGGCGCGTTCGTCACGGTAACGCTGGGCTGCGCGCTCTGGATCGGCAGCGGCTGGCAGGACGGCGGCACCGCCGTGATGCTTGCGGGCGTGTTCCTCGCCTTGTTCTCCGCCAGCGACGATGCGCTCGTGCCGCTCAAGGCGTTCGTGGTCGGCACCGGCTTCGCGATCCTGATCGGCGCCGTCTATGGCTTTGTGATCCTGCCCCGGCTCGACGGTTTTGCGATGATGGCTGCGGCGATGGCGCCGGTACTGCTGCTGTTCGGTTCGTTGATGACCTCGCCGCCCTATGGCGTGGTCGCGCTCGCCACGCTGCTCGGGGTCGGCAGCCCGTCGCTGATCTCCGCACATTATGTCGGCAATTTCGCCGCCTTCGCCAACGGCAACGTCGCCCAGCTGGTGGGCGTGTGGTTCGCGATCGTGATGACGCGGCTGCTCCAGTCCGCCGGTGCCGAACAGGCGATCCGCCGCACCGTCCGCGCCGGCTGGGCGGACATTGCGACGCGCAGCAACCTCGAAACGCCGCCCGATCTGCGCGGCTGGATCGCCCGGATGCTCGATCGCGTCGCGCGGCTCGCGCCTCGCCTTGCGGCGCGGGGCGAAGCGTCCGGCAAGCCGCTCTATGATGCGTTGCGCGATCTGCGCACCGGCGTCGCAATCGGCGAACTGCGCCAGTTGCGGATCGAGCTGCCGGCGGACGAGCGCCCGCCGATCACCGCCGTGCTTGCCGATGTCGGCACCTATTACCGAACGCTTGACGTCGACGATCCCGCCCCGGCCCAGCCGGTGCTGCTCGACGAGATCGATCAGGCGATCCATGCATTTGCCGCCAATGCGGTGCCGGCGGTGCGCCGATCGGCGGTGCTGGCGCTGGTCAGCCTGCGCCGCAACCTTTTCCCCCAGGCCATTCCTTACGGACAAACGGCATGAACGGCGAGATTTCCATTGGTGGTGTGTTCGTGCCGACGCTGCTGCTGCTCGCGGGCTTGGCGCTGGTGCTCACGATGGGGCTGATCCGCCTCGTCTCCGCCTTCGGGCTCTATCGCTTCGTCGCCTATCGCGCGCTCGTCGATCTTTGCCTGTTCGTCCTGGTTCTCGGCCTGCTGGCCTTCCTCGCGTCCCACTCGGGTATCCTGTCATGACCAATTTCCGTGCAATGCTGGCGCGCAGCGCCGCCACCATCGTCATCGTGCTGATCGCGCTGCTCGTCGCCTGGTGGATGTGGAACCATTATGAGCGCAGCCCGTGGACGCGGGACGGCCGTGTCCGCGCCGATGTCGTGCGCGTCACGCCCGATATCGGCGGGCTCGTCACCGAGGTCGATGTGAGCGACAACCAGGCGGTGAAGGCGGGGGACACGCTGTTCGTGATCGATCGCCCGCGCTACTCGCTCGCGGTTGAACAGGCCGATGCGGCGATCGCCAGCGCCCGCGCAACGCTCGCCCAGGCCAGGCGCGAGGCGAAGCGCGACCTTGCGCTCGGCGATCTCGTCGCGGCCGAAACGCACGAGCAGAATGTCGCGCGCGTCGCCACCGCCCAGGCTGCGCTGGCGCAGGCGATCACCGCGCGCGATGCGGCGGCGCTGAACCTCGAGCGCACCCGCGTTCGCGCCTCGGTCAACGGCACCGTCACCAATCTCGATCTCCACCCTGGCGACTATGTTGCCGCCGGCAAGCAGGCGATGGCGCTGATCGACAAGGACAGCCTGCGTGTCGAAGGCTATTTCGAGGAAACCAAGCTGCCGCGCATCCGCATCGGCGCGCCCGTCACCGTGCGCCTGATGGGCGAATCGCGGCTGCTTCGCGGGCGTGTCGAAAGCATCGCATCGGGCATCAACGATTCGAGCCGCAGCGATTCGGGCAACCTGCTGCCCACCGTCGATCCGACCTTTTCCTGGGTCCGGCTGGCGCAGCGCATCCCGGTGCGGATCAAGCTGCTGCAGGTTCCCGCCGATATCCGCCTGATCGTCGGGCGTACCGCCACCGTCGCGATCGAACCTGCGCCGGAGAATGGGCAATGAGCCGCGCCCGCACGCTTGTCGCGCTGGCCGCAGGGGCGTCGCTTTCGGCCTGTGCCGTTGCCGGCCCCGACTATGTTCGCCCCAGCCAGGGCGTCACCACCAGCGCCGCTGCGACCGGCAACTTCGCTTCGGCGCGCGGCCCTGCCTTTTCGCAGGCCGACCTGCCTGACAAATGGTGGCGGCTCTATGATGATCCGCGTCTCGATGCGCTGATCGAACAGGCGCTCGCGGCCAATGCCGATCTGCGCGTCGCCGACGCCAACCTCGCCCGCGCCGATGCGGTGATCGCCGAGGCGGCCGCCGGCCGATCGATCACCACCGACGCGAGTGGCGGCGTCAGCCTTGCGCGGCCATCGGGCACGGGGGAACATCTGCCCGGCGTCCTTTCCTATGATCTCGGCCTTTCGGCGGGTTATCCGCTCGATCTGCGCGGCAAGATCCGTCGCGCGATCGAGGCAAGCGTTGCTGACCGCGAAGCCATGGCGGCGGCGCGCGACAGCGTCCGCATCAGCGTCGCCGCCGGGGTTGCGCGCGCCTATGCCCAGGTCTGCGCGGCGAACTATGCGATCCAGGTCAACCAGCGCGTCGTGAAGCTCCAGGCGGCCACGCTCGACGCCACCCGCCGGCTCCAGCGCGGCGGCCGTGCCACCGCGTTCGACGTCAGCCGCGCCGAAACCGCTGTCGCGACCAGCCGGGCGACGCTGCCCGGCTATGTCGCGCAGCGCCAGACCGCGTTGTATCTGCTCGCCACGTTGCAGGGCAGGGCGCCGGCGGACTATCCTGCGGATGTCGCCGATTGCGCGACGATGCCCATCCTCACCGCGCCGTTGCCGGTGGGTGACGGTGCCGCGCTGATCCGTCGCCGGCCGGACATCCGCGCCGCCGAACGCGCGATCGCCGCCGATACCGCGCGGCTCGGCGTGGCGACGGCGGATATTTATCCGCAGGTCTCGCTCGGCGGATCGGTCGGGCTGTCCGGCCCGGCCAAGGATATCGGCGGGCCGACATCGTTCGGCTTCAGCCTGGGGCCGCTGATCAGCTGGTCTTTCCCGAACCGCCCGGTCGTACGCGCGCGGATCGCCCAGGCCAATGCGCGGATCGACGCCGATCTCGCCAGCTTCGACTCGACCGTGCTGGCGGCGCTGCGCGACACCGAAACCGCGCTCGAAACCTATGCCCGCGACATCGATCGCGCGGCGGCGCTCCGCCGGGCACGCGACAGTGCCGCGCTGTCGGCGCAGCAGGCAGGCAAGCTCTATCGCTTCGGCCGCAGCGATTTCCTGACGTTGCTCGATGCGCAGCGCAGCCTTGCCCAGGCCGAAGTCGCCTATGCCAATGCCCAGACGAGCCTCACCACGGATCAGATCGCGGTATTCCTGGCGCTGGGCGGCGGCTGGCAGACGGGCTGATTGGGATAAGACCACTTACTTACCAAAATCGATCCAATCTCTCGACAGATCGGGTGGCGACGCTAAGGTGCCGCCATGCGTCTTTCTCTTCTCTGCGCCGCCCTTGGCCTTGCAATCGTTCCTTCGACGGGCGGCGCTGCGCCGCTTCAGCCGGCGCATCATGCCCGCGACTCTGCGTCGCTGGGTGCGCTTGCCGCGTGGCTGGCCAAGCCGGACAATGCCCGACGGATCGATGACCCCGCGCTTGCCCGGCCGCTATCGCGCGCGGAGGCGGATCGTGCCCTCGCCATGCTCTCGGCCGCGCGTACCCGCAGCGTTGCCGCCGCCGAGACGGAGGCCTTTGCCGCGCGACAGATCACGATCGGCGACAAGACGTTGAAATGGGAGAGCAAGACGTTCGGCAATGCCGCGTTCGGCCATCGCAGCCTGTGGATTTCCATGCATGGCGGCGGCAATGCCGAGCCGGCGGTGAACGACCAGCAGTGGCGCAACCAGATCCGCCTCTACGAGCCCGTCGAGGGCGTCTATCTGGCGCCCCGTGCACCGACCGATACGTGGAATCTGTGGCACGAAGGGCATATCGATCCGCTGTTCCAGCGCCTGATCGGCCTTCAGGTCGCACTGAACGGTGTCGATCCGGACCGGGTGTATCTGATGGGCTATTCGGCGGGTGGCGATGGCGTATGGCAACTCGCCCCGCGAATGGCAGACCGGTTTGCCGCCGCGGCGATGATGGCGGGCCACCCCAATGATGCCTCGCTGCTCGGGCTGCGCAACCTGCCGTTCGCGATCTTCATGGGCGGCGCGGACGCCGCTTATGACCGGAACCGGATTGCGGCAGAGAAGGCGGCGGCGCTCGACCAGCTCCATGCGCAAGATTCCGGCGGCTACGTCCATATGGCCCGCATCTATCCGGGCCTGCCGCACTGGATGAACCGCAAGGATGCCGAGGCGCTGCCCTGGATGGCCGGTTTCACGCGCGATCCCTGGCCGAAGCGGGTGGTGTGGCGCCAGGACGATGTGATCCATACGCGCTTCTACTGGCTCGAAATTCCCGAGGCCGCGGCGGTCGGCGAGGGAGACACGATCACGGCCGAGGTGACCGGCCAGACGATCCGGCTGAGCGGTGACGTGCCCGCCGGGACGACGCTCCGCCTTTCGGACCGGCTGATCGATCTCGACCGTCCGGTCAGCGTCATCGTGAACGGCAAGCGCGTTCACGATGGCAAGGTCGTCCGCACCGCGCGGGCGATCCAGCAATCGCTGGTCGAACGGCTCGATCCCCGCTCCGCCGCGACGGCGCTGCTCGCGCTGAAGTGACGCCGGCGCCGGCGATCGGCACCGTGCGTTCAGGGCATCGGCAGTTCGGCCAGCAGCTTGTCCGGCGTCATCGGGAAGCTCCGCACCCGCACGCCACAGGCATGATAGATCGCGTTGCAGATCGCCCCGGCGGCGCCGCAGATGCCCAGTTCGCCGACACCCTTTGCCTGCAACGGGCTGGCCGCGGGATCACGCTCCTCCACCAGCACGACGTCGAGATGCGGGACGTCCAGATTCACCGGGACATGATATTCGGCCAGGTCCGGATTGACGATGTGGCCGTCGCGCGTGTCGAAGGTCAGCGCTTCGGTTAGCGCGCTGCCGATGCCCCAGACCATGCCGCCCATGCACTGTGATGTGGCGGTCTTTCGATTGAGCACCCGGCCCAGCCCGAACGCGCCCGAAAAGCGGCGCACGCGCGTCTCGCCGGTATAGGCATTCACCGCCACCTCGGCAAAAAAGGCGCCGTACATCGCAGCCGAATAGGCGTCGGTGATGTCGCCCGGCTCGAACCGCCCCTGACATTCGAGCGAACCGCCCGCCAGCAGGTCGGGCAGCGCGACGCGGCGATTGCCGGCGATGGCAAAGCCGTCGCGCAGCGTCAGCTCGGTTTCGGTCGTGCCCAGCTTTCCGGCCAGTTGCTCGCGCAGGCCCTCGCATGCCTCGAACACAGCGGATCCCGTCGACGCCGCGCCCCAGCTGCCGCCGGAGCCCGAGCCGGGCGGGAGCGTCGTATCGCCCAGCTGCACGAGTATGTCGCCCGGATCGAGGCCCAGCATCTCGCCGGCGATCTGGCCCAGAATGGCATAGGTGCCGGTGCCGATATCGGTCATGTCGCTTTCGACCACCGCCGTGCCGTCCGGCAACAGCCGTACCCTTGCCTCGGCGGCGTTGATGTTGTGCACGCGACAGGCATTGGCCATGCCGGTGCCGATCCACCATTCGCCTTCGCGGCGCTGGCAGGGGCGCCGGTCCGCACCGTCCCAGCCGAAACGTTCGGCCCCCAGCTTCAGGCACTCGGCGAGTTTGCGCGAGCTGTACGGGATGTCCTTGCTCGGATGCCGATCGGGAATGTTGCGCAGGCGCAGCTCGAGCGGATCGATGCCGATCGCGTTGGCCAGTTCGTCCATGGCCGATTCCAGCGCCTGCATCCCCACCGCTTCGCCGGGCGCGCGCACCGAACCGGCGGTGACCAGATTGACCCGCGCCAGCTCGATCGCCAGCCGCCGGTTCTCGCCGGGATAGAGGAACTCGCTCGCCTGCGTCACCGGTTCGGCAAACTTCTCCTGCGGCAGGTTCGAGACGCGCGCTTCGTGACCGAAGCCGATCAGACGACCATCGTTATCGGCGGCGAGGCGGATACGCTGCGTGGTTTCCGAGCGCCGCATCACGCACTGGAACACCTGCTGGCGCAGCATGACGACGCGGACCGGCCGCTTCAGCTGCATTGCCGCGACCGGCGCCGCCACACCCTCCGGGCTGATCCCCAGCTTCGACCCGAAGCCGCCGCCGACATAGGGCGAGATGAGGCGGACATTCTCCACTTCGAGATCGAGCGAGTCCGCCAGTTCCTTGCGGTTATAGGCCAGCATCTGCAGGCTCGAATGCAGCGTCAGCGTGTCGCCATCCCATTCGGCGATGCTGGCGTGCGGCTCCATCGGCGCGCTGTTGTGGCATTCGGTCGTGTAGGTGACGTCGACCGAATGGGCCGCCTGCGCCATTGCCTGCGCCAGATCGCCCTGGTCGACGGGATCGCCATGCATTTCGAACGGTGCGTCGGCATCATGCTGGTCGGTCACCGCGTCGTCGTCGGTGCGGTAGCTGAGCTTGAGATGCTTGGCGGCGTCCCGCGCCTGTTCGAACGTTTCGGCCACCACCAGCGCCACCGGCTGGCCGTAATAATCGACCCGGCGAACCTGTTGCACAGGTGCCTTGCCGGCGCCGCCCTGCGCGGCTCGCGCCGTCATCCGCTCGTCGGAGATCACCGCAATCACCCCAGGCATCGACAGCACCGAGCCCTCGTCGATCGCCACCACCTCGCCCTTGCTGATCGTGGCGGTGACGATCACGCCCTCGATCATGCCATCGATCCGGTATTCGGCGGCATAGGGAGCGACGCCCGTCACCTTGGCGGGGCCGTCCGGCCGGTCGAGCGGCTTGCCGATCACGCCCTGCACCATCGCGTCCAGCCGGTTGCGATCGTCGGGGCGGTCCATGATCAGGGAACGGGTCATGCGGCATCTCCAGTCGCTTCGCGCATGACGGCCAGCAGCGTGCGGCGGGTCAGCGGTATCTTGAAGTCATTGTCGCCTTGCCCTTGCGCATCTTCGAGCAGCAGGTCGGCGGCGGCATCGAACAGCGCGTCGGACGGCATTTCGCCCGTCAGCAACTGATCGACCCGAGGATCGTGCCAGGGCTTGTGCGCAAGGCCGCCAAAGGCGAGCGTGGCCTCGCCGATCCGGGCGCCGTCCATCCGCACCACCGCCGCGATCGAGACCAGCGCGAAGGCATAGGACGCGCGCTCGCGGACCTTGCGATAGCGGTGCCGACCGCCGATGGGTGGCGGCAGGATGACGGCGGTGATGACGTCGCCGGCTTCCAGAACATTGTCGCGTTCGGGCGTGTCGCCGGGAAGGCGGTGGAAGTCCCGCACCGGCACGGTGTGCCGCCCGCGCTTCGCAGTCTCGATCTCGACAGCGGCGTCGAGCGCCGCGAGCGCGACCGCCATGTCGCCGGGATAGGTGGCGATGCAATGGTCGCTGGCGCCCAGGATGGCGTGCAGGCGATTATGCCCGCCGATCGCGCCGCAGCCGCTGCCCGGCTGCCGTTTGTTGCAGGGCTGATCGATATTGTAGAAATAATAGCAGCGAGTGCGCTGGCACAGATTGCCGCCCGTGGTTGCCATGTTGCGCAGCTGGAAGGTCGCACCGGCGAGGATCGCGCGGGCAAGCACGGGATAGTCGCGCCGGATACGTGGATCGGCGGCACATGCGCTGTTGCTGACGAGCGCACCGATGCGCAGCCCACCGTCGCCGGTTTCCTCAATCCCGCCGAGCGACAGGGGGTTGAGGTCGACGAGCTGGCTCGGCGTCTCCACCTCCAGCTTCATCAGGTCGAGCAGGTTCGTGCCACCGGCGATCGGCCGTGCACCACCCGCCAGCAACTGCCCGGCATGGTCCAGCCCTTCGGGGCGCTGATACTGGAACGGGCGCATCAGCGGGCTCCCTGCTGGTCGGCCATGACCTCGCGGATGGCGTCGATGATGTTGGAATAGGCACCGCAGCGGCAGAGATTGCCGCTCATGCGCTCGCGAATCTCGTCGTCCGTCAGCGCCGGCGATTTCTCCAGGTCTTCGGTGACGAAGCTGGCCCAGCCATTCTGCGCCTCCGCCAGCATCGCCTTGGCCGAACAGATCTGGCCGGGGGTGCAATAGCCGCATTGATAGCCGTCGTGCCGGACGAACGCGGCCTGCAACGGGTCCAGGGCGTCGGGCGTGCCGATGCCCTCGATCGTGGTCACCACATGGCCGTCCTGCATTACCGCCAGCGTCAGGCAACTGTTGATGCGCTGGCCGTTCACCAGCACGGTGCAGGCGCCGCACTGGCCGTGATCGCACCCTTTCTTGGTGCCGGTCAGGCCGCAGCCGTCGCGGAGGAAATCGAGCAGGGTCGTGCGCGGGTCGCCCGCGAATTCATGGGTCTGTCCGTTGATCGTCAGCGACATGAAGCGCCTCCCTTCATACCGCCGCCAACGCGCTACGGGACCGATCGGTCCCGCCGGGTCGTTGGCGAACAGCCGAACGCGAGCAATCAGGCCGTGGCGTGCTCGGTCGGGACCACCTCGATGATCTGGTCGCCGGGCTGCAGCGATTGCGCCTCCGGCTGCCAGAAACCGTATCGCTGGTCGTCGCGATAGATGCGCAGGCCAAGCCCGGTGGTGATCGCCGAGAGGGGTTGGCCGATCTCGTCCGCGCGAACGCAGCGTTCGTGCAGCGACACGGCGCCGTGGAGCCCGGCCAAGTCCATCATATATTCGGCGAGATGCGATCCCGTCGTCGATCCGGCGAGCAACAGGCCGGCGAAACTGGCGGGATTGATGACCGTGTTGGCGCCGGCCTGAACCGCCAGTGCCTCATTGTCCTCCGATCGGATGACGACGCTGATCGGCAGTTGCGGGGCGATGCGGCGGGCGGTGAGCACGATCAGGATCGAGGTGTCGTCGCGCCCGGCCGCGACGATCAGCGCGCTCGCCCGCTCCAGCTG
This sequence comes from Sphingomonas sp. RS6, assembly GCF_054489705.1. Classification (NCBI taxonomy): domain Bacteria; kingdom Pseudomonadati; phylum Pseudomonadota; class Alphaproteobacteria; order Sphingomonadales; family Sphingomonadaceae; genus Sphingomonas; species Sphingomonas sp. RS6. The sequence continues at coordinate 42,959 of NZ_JBTMWM010000001.1, read as the reverse complement.
GACGGCCTCCAGCGTCGCATTGCGCGTCGCGTCGCCCTCCATCACCATCACGCCTTCGCTCTCCGCGCGGGCGACGGCTCCGGGCCGCGGATCGATCACCACGATCGCCTCGGCCGGTTTTCCGCGTCGGATCAGTTCGACCACCGCCTCGGTGCCGCTGGTGCCATGTCCGGCGACGATCACATGGCCGCTCAGATCGCGCTGCAATGCCCGCATCCGCCATTTCTCCCATACCCGCCGCAACAGGAAATCATACGCCGTGCCCAGAAAGATCAGCCATACGAACAGCCGCACCGGCGTGACGACGAACGTGTCGAACATCCGGGCGCGATCGGTGACCGGCACGATATCGCCATAGCCCACGGTGGTGACCGTGATCATCGTGAAGTAGACGACGTCGACGAAACTCACATCGCCGTCGACATTGTCCCGCAGGCCGTCGCGATCGAACCAGTGGCCGGCGAGCGCGACGCCGATCAGCGCGAGCGCGAGCACGACGCGGAAGCCCAGCGCCACCCAGGTCGGTGTGCGGCTGCGGCGGCGCAGGATGGGCATTTCCTCGGTTGCCCGGCGTGGATCTCGCGCTGCCATCACCGTTCGTCTAGCGCGCTCGCGGCCGACGAGGCAACCGTCGGGCCTCCGTTTACCGGCCTGGCGGGACGCAACGGCAGAGCCGGGAACGTTTGGCAGCGTCACTCACTTGAACAGATGTCGGCCGCGAGCGCTTCGGCCGGTAGGCCCACCACGCGAATGAAGGATCGCATGTTCAGGCAATTCATCCGCAAATATCAGTATATTCATCTTGGACTTGGCCTGATCGGCAACACGCTGTTCGTCGTCGGGTCTATCCTGTTCTTCGAACGCTTCTCGGCTTGGCATCACCTGGCGATCTGGCTGTTCGTGTTCGGATCTTGCGGCATGTGGATCGGCTCGTTCGGCAAGGCGATCGTCGAACTCGAACGGGCGAGGGCCGGGCGGCGCTGAGCGGCGCGGCGGGTGTCGCGTGCCCGATCAGGCGAGCAGGCCAGACTGCCCCAGCAGCGGCAGCGTTTCCACTGACGGCCGCGCATAGAAAAAGCCCTGATGATAATGGACGCCAAGATCGATCAGCGCGTCCGCCTCGTCGCGCGTCTCGATCCCTTCCGCGACCAGAATGGTATCGAGGTCGGCGCAAAGTGCGGCCATCGCGCGGACGATCGCGCGGCGCCGCCGGTCCGTGGCGATGCCGCGGACGAGCGCCATGTCGAGCTTCACCTCGTCAGGCACGAACTCTGCGAACATATCGAGGCCGGCGTGACCGGCGCCGAAATCGTCGATCGCTACCTTGAAGCCGATCTGCTTGTACGTTTCGATGATCGCGTTCACATGATCCGGCGATCCCATCTCTTCATTCTCGGTGAACTCGAACACCAGCCGCTCGACCGGAAGCCCGGCGGTTGCGGCCGCCGCCAATGTCAGCTGGATGCATGCGAGCGGCGAATAAACGGCGTTCGGCAGGAAATTGATCGAAAGCAGCGCCGTCGATCGAAGGAGCCCGGCCGCCATCGCCAGTTCGATCGCCTTCACCCGACATGCCTGATCAAAGGCGTAGCGGTTCTCGGGCGTCACCCGGGAAAGGACCGATTCCGCGCCGGAACCGTCGACACCCCGTACCAGAGCCTCATAGGCGAAGACATCGCCGCTGGCCGCGTTCACAATGGGCTGAAACGCCATGGTGAACGGCACCGGAAAAGCGGCGCCATTGCGACAGCCAGTGCATATCGGCTTCATCTCCATGTCATAGCAGATGCCACAGACATGCTAAGCGCCGACTAACGCCCGGCGAGAAAGTGCCGCTGCCCTGAAGAACGCCCAACCTGCGCGGGCGAGCAGTGGCTTGAGCCGCGGCCGCCGCGGGCAGGTGCGGCGCTTTGGCAACACTGGTCAATAAATGTCGTTTCGGCCGCGCATCGCTATTGTAACCGGTTACGTACAGCCGTAACCGGTTACAAAATGTTGCTCAGGAGTCGCAACCGGCCAGGGCATGGGGCTGATGGTTTCGGTGCGGCAATAAGGAAGGGTGAGGATGGCGAAGAACGCAACCCGTGCGTGCTTGGCGGGCATTTCGACATTGGCGGTGGGCGTCGCGCTGGCGATGGCCAGTCCGGCACAGGCGCAGACGTCCAATTCGACGTTGCGCGGCCGCGCGCCGGCTGGCGCGACGGTGATCGCGACCGAGGTGAACACCGGCGCCGTGCGTCGAACCACTGTCAACGCTGACGGAACCTATGTGATCGTCGGCCTGCCCTCGGGCAACTATCACGTCACCGCCGGCGACGATCTGAGCGCCGATGTGGCGGTGTCGGTCGCGTCGGTGTCGGTGGTCGACCTCGAGCCCGCTGCGGTTGAGGCGGACAATGGCAACACGATCCTCGTTGTCGGCCGGCAGCCGACGGTGGAAGTCCATTCGTCGCAGGTGAACCAGATCGTTACGCTGCACGACATTGCGTCGCTGCCGCAGTCGACGCGCAACTTCCTCGAATTCGCCGACACCGTGCCCGGCATGCAGTTCACCCGCGACCAGAAGGGCAACACCTCGATCCGCGGCGGCGCGCAGCTGAGCTCGGCGGCGAACATCTATATCGACGGCGTCAGCTGGAAGGATTTTGTCGGCAGCGGCGGCGGCACCAGCGGCAGCGGCTCCGGCTTCACCGGCAGCGGCGGCGCCAACGGCCAGGGCGATCCGGGCAACCCGTTCCCGCAGCTCGCGATCGGCGAGTACAAGGTCGTCACGTCGAACTACAGCGCCGAATATGGCGATGCGTCGAGCGCGATCATCATCGCCCAGACCAAGTCCGGCACCAACGAGTTCCACGGCGAAATCTTCGCCAACTATACCGACCAGAATCTGCGGGCGTCGCTGCCGAGCGAGACGGAGAAGGCGCGCCAGTCGAGCAAGGAGTACGGCGCGGCGCTGGGCGGCCCGATCATCAAGGACGTCGCACACTTCTTCTTCACCTGGGAACACAAGAGCCTGGCGATTTCGAACACGGTCTATCCGAACGGCGCGGTGCCGGCGTCGGCGATCGCGTTGCTGCCAGAGAGCGTCTCCAGCCAGCTCGGCGCGGTGACCAATCCGTTCAAGGAAAACCTGTACTTCGGCAAGATCGACATCGAGCCGACCGCATTCGACCGGATCGAATTCACCGGCAACCTGCGCCTGGAAACCAACATCACCGGCGCCAGCGGCCAGAACGCCGCATCGACGGCGGTGCCGTACAAGAACGACGTCAAGCGCGGTGACATGCGCTGGCAGCACAGCACCGATCACTGGGTCAACGAATTCCGGGTCTCCTATCAGGACGCCCGCTCCGCCGCAGTGGCGACTGAGGCGTCGCCCCAGTACCAATATTCCTGGTTCCCCAACGACCCCTCGGCCTATAACAGCGCGGAGAACAGCGCCTCGATCATCAATGTCGGCGGTCCCGGTTCGGGCGTCGGCGCGATCAACCGGCAATGGGGCTGGACCTTCGCCGACAACCTGACCTTCTCGAACCTCGACTTCGCGGGCAACCACACGATCAAGGTCGGCGGCACCTATAGCGCGATCAAGCTGAAGACGCAGAACGCCAGCACCGATCTGGCCAATGCCACCTATTACTATGCCGTGACGGCGGACGGTGTTGCCGACACGCCGTGGCAGGTCCAGTTCGCCAACATCGTCCCCGGCTATTCGCCGAACGTGACGACCACCGACAAGCAGTTCGGCCTGTATATTCAGGACAACTGGCAGGTGAACGACAAGCTGACCCTCGATATCGGCCTGCGCTGGGATCATGAGGAAGTCCCGGCCTATCTGAACTACCAGACGCCGTCGGCGGTGGTGTCGGCGATCAACGGATCGTTCTGCGGCGCCGACGCGACCAGCTGCGCGACGACCAAGACCTATGCCCAGGTGCTCGCGACGAGCGTGGAAGGTTCGCCGGGCATCGACATCAACGATTATATCAGCACCGGCAGCAACCGTAAGGCGCCGCACAATTTCTCGCCGCGGCTCGGCTTCTCGTACGACTTCCACGAGGACGGCTCGTTCGTGCTGTTCGGCGGCTATGCGCGCACCTATAACCGCAACCTGTTCAGCACGCTGGCGCTGGAAACCACCAAGATCGCGCTGAACAACAATCCGCAGGTGTTCTTCCCCTCGGCGCAGACGCTCAACACCTTTGGCGGCGGCCAGTGCAAGACGCAGGCCGACGTGAACCCGACCAACCACTGCTATGCCTGGGATCCGGCCTATCTGACGCCGGAAGGGCTGGCGACGCTGCAGACCAGCCCGACCTCGCACGAGGTCGATCTGATCAACAACAATATCAAGACGCCCTATGCCGACCAGTTCAGCCTGGGCATCCGCAACCGCATCGGCGAATGGAACACCCAGGCCACCCTGGCCTATATCGCCAGCTATGACGGCATCTATGGCCATTGGGGCGGCCGTTATGCCGATGGCTCTTTCTACCAGAATGGCAGCCAATGGGGTGCGCAGGGCGTGCCGGGCGTCGGATCGCTGATCCTGTGGGACAACGGCTTCAAGGACCGCAACTTCCAGGTCTCGCTCGCGGCGCAGAAGCCCTACACCAAGGCATCGGGATGGAGCGCGACGGTTTCGTACACCTATTCGGCGGCGTCGCAGAACAACTCCTATGCCTATGGCTCGGCTGGCAACATGTACATGTTCGACTATCCGACGATCGACGGCTATCCGATGCTGCGTTCGACGGCCGTGCCGCGGCACCGGCTGGTGATGACGGGCACCTATGATCTGCCCTGGGGCATCCAGTTCGGCGGCAAGGTTTCGCTCGCCACGGCGCAGTCGGTCAGCCAGATCTATGGCTGCAGCGACGGGATCGCCGGTTGCACGCCGTACAATTCGATCGGCGGCGGCACTGCCGGCATCAAGACGCTCAAGCCCGACGATTTCCTCGGCTACAAGAATATCGACGTGCAGTTCACCAAGAACTTCACGCTGGTCAAAGGCACCACCGCCTATGGCCGCGTCGATATCCTGAACCTGTTCAACTGGAAGAATTACGATCCGGCCGCGATCGTGACGACCAGCGTCGACGGGCTGCCGGTATCGGCGGCGTACGACAGCAATGGCGCGATCGTCGGGACGCCGTTCATGGTGCGGTTCTCCGCCGGGGTTCGGTTCTGATCCTGACCTGACCTGCGGGCGCCCCGCCCCCGGTTCGGGGCGCCTGCTTCGTTTCGATTACGAGATCAAGGCCGGTGGACGCGCGGCGCCCGGCCGGCCAAGGATCCCGCCTAGATTTTTTCGGGGGTAGGATGCTCCACCATATACCAGGCGCGCCGATCCGCCGCATCGCGGTGATCGGGGGCGGATCGGCTGGCTGGATGACGGCGGCGGCGATCGCCAAATCGTTCGGCCGCAAGATCGATGTCACGCTCGTCGAATCGGAGGCGATCGGACTGATCGGCGTCGGCGAGGCGACGGTGCCGCACCTTTCGGCGTTCAACCGTCTGCTGGAAATCAACGAGGCCGAGTTCATCCGCGAGACCCAGGGCAGTTTCAAGCTGGGCATCCAGTTCAACGACTGGGGCAGGATCGGCGACAGCTATGTTCACGGGTTCGGCACGATCGGCCGCGATCTGGGGCTGATGCCGTTCCACCAATATTGGCTGAAGGCGCGCGCGGCAGGCAAGGCGAAGGACATCGCCCATTACTCGCTCAACACGCTGGCGGCGCCGCTCGGCAAGTTCATGGTACCGCCCAGCGATGCGCCGGCCAACACGCCGCTCGCCGAAATCGCCTATGCCTATCATTTCGACGCGGTGCGCTATGCCGCCTTCCTCCGCCGCCGGGCGGAGGCGCAGGGCGTCACGCGGATCGAAGGCAAGGTCATCCGCGTGGAGCGGAACGGCGAAAACGGCTTTGTCGATCGCGTGGTGCTGGAAAGCGGCCAGTCGGTCGAGGCCGATCTGTTCATCGACTGCACCGGCTTTCGCGCGCTGCTGATCGGCGAGACGCTGGGCGTCGGCTTCGAGGACTGGACCCGGTGGCTGCCCTGCGATCGCGCGCTGGCGGTGCCATCGGCCAAGGCAGGGCCGCCCACGCCCTATACCCGATCCACCGCGCGGCCGGCAGGCTGGCAATGGCGCATCCCGCTTCAGCATCGCACCGGCAACGGCTATGTCTATGCCAGCAACGCCATCAGCGATGACGAGGCGACGGCGTTCCTGCTCGCCAATCTGGACGGCGAAGCGATCGGCGATCCGCGGCTGATCCGCTTCACCACCGGCAAGCGGCACCGGCTGTGGGACAAGAACGTCATCGCCATCGGGCTCGCCGGGGGCTTTATCGAGCCGCTGGAATCGACCGCGATTTATCTGATCCAGGCCGGCATCAACCGGCTGATGGCGTTGTTTCCCGACCGGTCGTGCGATCAGGCGCTGCGCGATACCTACAACGCGCAGGCGGAGTTCGAATATGAGCGCATCCGCGACTTCATCATCCTGCACTACTGCGCCACCACCCGCGACGATTCCGCGTTCTGGAACCATGTCCGGACCATGCCGATCCCGGACACGCTTGCGGCCAATCTCGCGCTGTTCCGTGCCAACGGGCAGTTCTTTCGCAACGGCACCGAGATGTTCGGGCTGACAAGCTGGGTGCAGGTGATGCTGGGGCAGGGGATCGTGCCGCGCGGCCATCATCCGGCGGTCGACTGGGTCCGCGACGAGGACATGCTGCACCTCGTCGGGCATGTGGAGAAGGTGATCGCCGCCAATGTCGGGCTGATGCCGCGCCACGAGGACTTCATCGCACGCCACTGCGCGGCGCCGTTGGCTTAGCAGAGGGCAGGCGCCCCGCGGTCCGATCGATATGCCAGGCCGGGCGCTTCCCCGGTGCGCTTCTGCCAAGGCGACCGCGGGCAGGGCGCCCGCGGCCTTTTGCCCGATCTAGTTCGAAGCGCTGCTGTTTGCCGGCACTGCCGGGCGGGCTGCCGACGTCGTGGCTGCATCTGCCGCCGGCGGCGGCGGTGCAGGCTGTGCGACCTGACGATTGTCGCAGCCTGCGGGGGGCGGCGGTGCGGGCTGATCCGGGCCGCCGGGACGCGACGGCGCACCGTGCGGCGGGCGGCCCGGTCCTTCTGGACCAGCCGGTCCATGCGGGTGTCCGCCAGCAGGCCCCGTCGCGGTCACGCGGCCATTGGCGTCGACCAGATAGGACGCTCTGAACTGGCCATCGTCATAGCGGCCCTGCACCGTCAGATCCTGCCCCACCGCCAGGCCAAGGTCGGATGCACGTCCGACATCGACCATCGCCTTGCCGGTCTGGTCCTGGACCACGATCCGGTCGCCGAAGATCTCGGCCACCTTGCCCTTGATCGTTACCACATCGCCGCTGTCGGTGAGCGTGCCGATCGGGGTGGCGTTGAGCGGCGCCATCTCGATCGCGGGGCGCGTCAGCGAAACGGCGCTCGCGCCGCCAGCCGCGCCAAGGGCGAGCAAGATCGCGGCTCCGGCGCCGAGCGCGGGACCGCGGCCGAGGCGCGAGAGTTTGTCCTTGAGAGTCGTCATCGTCAGTCTCCATGGTGTCGATGACGAAGCTGTACGACTCGGGTCCCCACGCCGCGCTGAACCCGGCCGTTCAGTTTGGGTTTAAGCCCGGGAGGTAGCCAACCCGCATGCGTATCCTGCTAGTCGAAGACGATCCGGATCTGGGGCCCGCCATCGCGCGGGCGCTGCGGCAGGAGAATTGCGCCGTCGACCTGGTCGGTGACGGGATCGATGCCGGGCATCTTGGCGACACCGAACGGTATGACGCGGCGGTGCTCGATCTCGGCCTGCCGGGCAAGGACGGCTTCACGGTGCTACGCGACTGGCGGGCGGCGGGACGCACCTTGCCCGTGCTCGTCCTCACGGCGCGCGACGGCTGGTCCGACAAGGTAGCCGGATTCAAGGCCGGCGCGGACGATTACCTGACCAAGCCGTTCCGGGTCGAGGAACTGACGATGCGGCTGCGCGCGCTGGTTCGGCGCGCCGCCGGGCATGCCGCAACGCGCATCCTTTGCGGACCACTCGCCTTCGATGCGCAAACCGGGCAATTCGAACTGGACGGGCTGCCGCTGAGGTTGACGGCGCTCGAGTGGCGCGTGCTTTCCGCATTGATGCTGTCGAAGGGCATCGTGATCGAGCGGCTCGACCTGCTCGAGCGCGTCTATGAAGGCGATGCCGATACCGATTCGAACAGCATGGAGGTCATCATCGGCCGGCTGCGCAAGAAGATCGGTGCCGAGTTGATCGAGACGGTTCGCGGGCGCGGCTATCGGCTGCACGATGCGGCACAGGCGTGACGCGCGTGCCGCGGTCGATTCAGGGACGCATGCTCGCGTTGTCCGCGCTTGCGACGCTGGCCGCGTTGGCGCTGGCCGGCTTGATCGTCGCCGGAATCCTCGGGCGTGTGGTGACGCAGGGCATTGATCGCCGCCTTGACGCCCAACTTGCGTTGATCGCAACCGCAGTCGGCAAGGACGGCACGCTCGACCGCGCCCGCCTTGACCAGGTGCAGGGCGCGCTCGACGCGGGACCCGGCTGGCGCTGGCGGATCGTGGCGCCCGGTCAGCAGATCGGATCGGAAGATTTTCCGCAGATCGAGGCCGAACCGCACGCGCGGCTGCCGCATGATGCAGGCCGGGCCTCTGCACGGCCGATCGAAGGCCATGATCGCGAGGGCGGCGGCGTGCATGGACGGCTGGTCCGGCTCGACACGTCCGGCGGTGGCGTCACCATTGCCGCAACCGCGCCGCGCGACGTGATCGACCGTCCGGCTCGCGACGCCCTGCTTCCGTTGCTGGGCATGTTGGCAGCGATCGGTGCGCTGCTCGGCCTGGCTGCCGTGTCGCAAGTCAGGCTGGGGCTGCGTCCGGTCCGCCGCCTGCGTGATGCGGTGGCGGAAATCCGCAGCGGAGGCACCGGGGCAATCGATGAAGCGCAGCCCGAGGAGCTTCGCCCCCTTGCCGAGGAACTGAATGCGCTGGTCCGCGACAATGAGGCGGCGCTTGCAACCGCTCGCGCATCGGCCGCAAATCTCGCCCACGCCCTCAAGACCCCGGTCGCCACGCTCGCTCTTGAACTGCGCGGCGATCCGCGGGCAGCGCAGGTCGAGCGCATCGACGCAACGATCCGCCACCACCTGTCCCGCGCCCGCCTGGAATCGTCGGCGATCCGCGCTGCCACCGCCGTCGAGCCGGCCCTGAATGCGCTGGTCCAGACGATATCGCAGCTGCACGCGGACCGGGGGATCGTGATCGAAGCGGAGGGGGCATCCGGACATGCGGTTGCGATCGACGCTCCCGATTTCGACGAGCTTGTCGGCAACCTGATCGACAATGCCGTGCGGCATGCGCGCGTGCGGGTTGCGATCGCGGTATGGCGCGAGGGCAGGACGATCGGCATCAACGTTGCCGATGACGGGCCGGGCATTCCGCCCGAAGCGCGCGAGCGCGCGACAGCGCCCGGCGTCAGGCTGGACGAGCGCGGCGATGGCCATGGTTTCGGGCTCGCCATCGCGCGGGAGTTGGCCGCCCTCTATGGGGGCACACTCACACTGGACGAAGCGGATCAGGGCGGCCTCGCAGCGACGGTCGTGTTGCCAAGCGCCACCCTGTCTTGACTGGTGCTCGATTCGAGCGCGAAACCGAGGCGGCTTGGCGCGTGGTAAGCTGGGCCGAATGGGCGCGCGGTTTCGATGCGCAGATCGGGGCGGTTGGATGGGCGGATACGCCGCACCGAGCGGTTTCGCCCGCGACGATCGCTAATCGATGTAGCTACCTCGGATCGTGCCCATGACTGCTCGCAGCCCGCGCGCGATCTGCCGCTGGTGGGGAAGCAAAGCGCTAGGTGTTTGGTCCCAGCATGTGATGGTGTAGATTTATCGGCATTGCAGCGGAAGAAGCTATGGGCCAGATTCTTCACGGCACGCCAAGACCACGCGCGCCATTCGAGGCGAGCTACAGCGATCGCAAGCTTCGGTCGCGAGCCTCGCGAAGCGGTACGGGATCAACGAGAAAACAGTCCTGAATTGGCGGCATCGACGGTCTGTGGAAGATATGCCGATGGGGCCGAAGGAACGCCGCAGCACGGACATCGCCGAGCTGCGATATGAGGGCGGGCGGTCGACCGAACCTCGAAGCTGGTCTTCGCCCGTATCTATCGCCGAGCGGCCAAACTGGCGGCTGCCGCGTTCCTCAAGGTGCTCATCAAGGCAGTGCCCTATCCGATCCACACCATCCTGACCGACAACGGTGTGCAGTTCGTCGATCGGTACCAAGGCGTGTCGCACACGTGGATTGGCCACATTTTCGGTCGCACCTGCCAAGACAACGGCATCGAGCATCGCCTTACCAAGCCGTATCACCCATGGACCAACGGCCAGGCCGAACGGATGGTCAGAACAATCAAGGAAGCGACCACCAAGTCCTTCCATTACGCATCGATCCAGGAACTGCGACGACACGTCGCCGACTGGCTGATTGCCTACCACTTCGCCAAGCAGCTCAAGGCTTTCAAGTTCAGGACGCCCTATGACGCCATCGACGCGCTATGGAAATCAAAGCCCCATGCCTTTATCGTCAAACCCAGCCATCACATGCTGGGACCAAACACCTAGTCGGAGCGCAAGGCGGGCAGCTTCCGCCGGCTGTCAGCCGAAGGCTTACCCGCAGCAGAAGGTTGCACGCTCGAACATGTCCGCGTTGCAGACTGGGAGCGAAGCTCGTTTCGAGCTGCGCACAACATTATGCCGGATGATTGAGGATTGGCAGCGGCAGCAAGCTTATTGCTTATTGCCGATTCCTCCGTCGTCAACCCGCACGAAACTGGCTATGAGGGCTTCATGGCAGCTCAGCACGAAGACTCGGTGGCGGAGGTGTTGCACTCGTCTTCGAGTGCCGCGCGATCTTTCGTCGCGGCAAGCTGGTGTCGATCGGGCCTCAAGCATGGTCTGGATGCGGGCGCCGCGCGAGCATCCGATCTGGTATCGGGCTGCGATCTCACGCAGCGGCGGCAGCGTCATGGCCTGATGCTCGAGGTCGCGCGCCCTCTGCTCGACCAGCTGTTTCAGATCGTCGCCGTCACCGGTTGCGCAGTCATGCTGTCGGACAATGAGGGCGTCATCCTCGAAGCGCGGAGCAGCGCGGGTGATCGCGAGATGTTCGATAAGGTCGGGCTGACGCCGGGTGGCGTCTGGAGCGAGAGCCGCGAAGGCACCAACGGGATTGGGACCTGCCTTGTGGAAGGCCGGCCGGTCACGATCCACCGCGATGAGCATTTCGCCAGCCGGAATATCGGCATCAGCTGCATGGATGCTCCGGTTCGAGACGCGGCGGGACAGTTGGTGGGCGCGCTGGATATCTCGAATTGCCGCGACGATCACACGATGGCAATGGGCTCTCTGATCCAGAAGATCGTTCAGGACGCCGCGCGGCGGATCGAAAGCGGCATCTTTCGGCGATATTTCGAAGGCCATCGCATCATTGATGCAAATCTTCCCGGGGGCGATGCGGCCTTGCTGGCCGTCGATCGCGACGATCTGGTGATCGGCGCCACGCATGCCGCGCGCCATCGCTTTCATCTTACCGATGCATGCCTGACCGGGTGCCGAAGCGCTGCCGAAATCCTCGGTGGCGGCGAGGCCGCATCCTTTCGCGACTCGGAACGCGCGGTGTTGCGACGAGCGCTGGCACAAGCCGGCGGAAACGCAACGCGTGCCGCCAGGGCCCTCGGGATCGGGCGGGCCACACTGTATCGACGGATGGAGAAGGTCGGCTTGACGCGCGATTGACACGAGGTGCGGTCCACCTGTCTCGACAACGAGACAGTGTCGCCTGCCTTCACGCTGCGCCCTCTTTTCAGCGCCGCTGTTTCACGAAATCATCCTCTTCAAGACCGGGAGCATCCGGCAACGTGAGAGGATGAATGATGGACATGCGAACCAATCCGGCGGCTTCCATGAGCGCGCCCTTCGCAGAGAAGTACGACAACTTCATCGACGGCAAGTGGATGGCGCCCAAGGACGGGCGGTATTTCGACAATATCTCGCCCGTCACCGGCAAGCCCGTTGGCAAGGTTGCGCGCAGTCAGGCGGCCGACATCGAAGCCGCACTCGATGCAGCCTATGCCGCCAAGGACGCCTGGGGCCGCACCAGTGCCGGCGAGCGCGCGCTGATCCTCAATCGCATTGCCGACCGGATGGAAGAAAATCTCTTCAAGCTTGCGGTCGCGGAAACCTGGGACAATGGTAAGCCGCTGCGCGAGACGGTGGCCGCCGACATCCCGCTGGCAATCGATCATTTCCGCTATTTCGCTGGCTGCATCCGTGCGCAGGAAGGCGGCATTTCGGAAATCGACCAGGATACGGTCGCCTATCATTTCCACGAACCGCTAGGCGTGGTCGGCCAGATCATCCCGTGGAACTTCCCAATCCTCATGGCGGTGTGGAAGCTTGCGCCGGCACTGGCCGCGGGCAACTGCGTGGTGTTGAAGCCTGCTGAGCAGACCCCGGCATCGATCATGGTGCTGTTGGAAATGATCGGCGACCTGCTGCCCGCCGGCGTGCTGAACGTGGTCAACGGCTTCGGCCTGGAAGCGGGCAAGCCGCTCGCCAGCAGCAGCCGCATCGCAAAGATCGCGTTCACCGGGGAGACGACCACGGGCCGTCTCATCATGCAATATGCTAGCGAGAACCTCATCCCGGTCACGCTCGAGCTGGGCGGCAAGAGCCCCAATATCTTCTTCGAGGATGTGTGCCGCGACGACGATGACTATCTCGACAAGGCGATCGAAGGCTTCGTGATGTTCGCGCTCAACCAGGGCGAGGTCTGCACGTGCCCCAGCCGCGCGCTGGTGCATGAACGCATCTACGATCGCTTCATGGAGCGCGCGATCGCCCGCGTACAAGCAATCAAGGCCGGCAACCCGCTCGACATGGAAACCATGATCGGCGCACAGGCCTCGTCGGAGCAGCAGCAGAAGATCCTGTCCTATATCGACATCGGCAAGCAGGAAGGCGCCGAATTGTTGACCGGCGGCGAGGCCGCGCGGTTCGACGGCGAAATCGCGGGCGGCTACTACGTCCAGCCGACCGTGTTCCGGGGCAACAACCGGATGCGCATCTTCCAGGAGGAGATCTTCGGCCCCGTACTCGCCGTGACCACCTTCAAGGATCATGACGAGGCGCTGCAGATCGCCAACGACACGCTCTACGGCCTGGGGGCGGGGGTGTGGAGCCGTGATGCGAACACGTGCTACCGCTTCGGCCGCGCGATCCGGGCAGGGCGCGTGTGGACCAATTGCTACCACGCCTATCCCGCCCATGCCGCATTCGGTGGCTACAAACAGTCCGGCATAGGGCGCGAAAACCATCGCATGATGCTCGATCACTATCAGCAGACCAAGAACATGCTGGTCAGCTACAGCCCAAAGAAACTAGGCTTTTTCTGAGGCGGGTGCCCGGAGCGGCGCGGTGCGGTGAATCCTCGCCGCGCCGTGCCCAAAAGAGAATCCAGGAGAGACATCATGACGAAGACCATGAAAGCCGCCGTGGTGCGCGCCTTCGGCGAACCCCTGCGGATCGAGGAGGTGCCGGTGCCCGAAGTCGGGCCAGGCATGATCCAGGTGGCGATCCAGGCATCGGGCGTGTGCCACACCGATCTGCATGCGGCGGAGGGGGATTGGCCGGTCAAGCCCAACCCGCCCTTCATCCCCGGGCATGAAGGCGTGGGCTTCGTGTCTGCGGTGGGGCAGGGGGTAACCCATGTGAAGGAAGGCGATCGGGTCGGTGTGCCCTGGCTCTACACCGCCTGTGGCCATTGCACCCACTGCCTGGGCGGATGGGAGACGCTTTGCGAGAGTCAGCTTAACACGGGCTACTCGGTCAATGGCGGGTTCGCCGACTATGTCCTGGCCGACCCCAATTATGTCGGTCACCTGCCCGACAATATCGGGTTCAACGAGATTGCGCCGGTACTGTGCGCGGGCGTCACGGTCTATAAAGGGCTGAAGATGACCGACACCAAGCCCGGCGATGCGGTGGTCATCTCCGGCATCGGCGGTCTGGGCCACATGGCCGTGCAATATGCGGTGGCGATGGGGCTGAACGTGGTCGCCGTGGACGTGGACGACGCCAAGCTTTCCCTTGCACGCGAACTCGGCGCCAGGGAAACGGTCAACGCTCGGACCGAAAACGACCCCGCCGCCGCGGTAAAGCGAATAACCGGCGGCGGCGCGCGCGGCGCACTCGTCACGGCAGTTAGCGAGAAGGCCTTTGAACAGGCCGTCGGCATGGTCGGGCGTGGGGGTACCGTCGCGCTCAACGGACTTCCGCCGGGCGACTTCCCGCTCAACATTTTCGGCATGGTGCTAAACGGTATCACCGTACGCGGTTCCATCGTCGGCACGCGACTGGACCTTCAGGAATCGCTCGATTTTGCCGGTGACGGCAAGGTCAAGGCGACCATCGCCACCGCCAAACTGGACGACATCAATTCGGTGTTCGACCGGATGCGCAAGGGACAGATCAACGGGCGCGTCGTGCTCGACCTGACGCAATGATGAAAGGCCGCCCGCCGATGGGCGTGGTGACCCCTTCGCAGGCTATCCCTGCCCTCCGCGTGACGGCCACAGACGCCTCAGCCAGGCTGCTGGCCGAAATCGTTGTTCGTCACGGTACTGTGTTGATTCACCACTTCAGACGCTGAGCCGATCCTGCGGATCGGCGGCCGGCAGGTGCCGGCAGCGGAACGCGGGTGCGGTGCGCGCGCTGGCGCACGCCTTCGGCGACACCAGAGCGCGCAGGTTATTGTTGCCCGCGTGGGCACACTTGCCCGGTCGGGAGGCACGGGCGGCGGCTGGCGCACGTGCTGGCGCGCGCACGCCGCCCCGCGCGAGGCCCGCCCGGTTGCAAGGATGCGGTTCTTGGTCCGGGCGCCGGTGGCGCCCGGCAGCGCGGTTGCGCTGACAGGATGGTCGCCGCGCCGATGCGCGGCGGCGTTGGTGCGCCGGCACGCGGGAAAGGGCAGGGGGGAGCGTCGCTTCCCTGTAGTCCTGCCGCGGCATGCCGCAAGCCGGGCAGTGCCCGGCTCCTCCACGTTGTTTCGGCCCTCACGGGTGCGGCCTGCCCCTGGTGGCAGGACTGCCGGTTCGCTCCTGCCGCTCCCGCCGCCCTTGCGGCGCCGGTTGCGGTGTTTTGGAAGGAGCAGGACCATGGGTGTCGGACACGAGAACCGGGCGAGCCTCTATACCGAAGTAACGCTCGCGGCTCGAGAAGCTCAAGGCGACCTATGTGAAGGCACGCTATTCGAAACACTACCGGATCAGCGCCGAGGAACTGGCATGGCTGGGCGAGCGCGTCGAAGTGCTCGGGCAGGCGGTGCAGGTGGCGCCGCGCTGGAGGGTGCCGCTGTCGCATGATTGCGCCGGTCGCTGGACAGGTTGATGACCCCCACCTAGAGCACACGTGCCTTTTCACACGGAGAAAACGTACATGAACAATGCCGATCTCGCCGAGCGCGTTTCCGAGGCGCATGGCCTCACCAAGGCCGATGCACGCAAGCTGGTCGACGGCATCTTCGCCGCCATCACCGAGGCGGCAGCGGCCGGCGAGGAAGTGGCGCTGAACGGCTTCGGCAAGTTCAAGGTCAAGGAAAGCGCCGCACGCGAGGGCCGCAATCCCGCGACCGGCGAAGCGATCCAGATCGCAGCGTCGAAGAAGCTCGCCTTCACGCCAGCCAAGGCCGTGAAGGACAAGCTCAACGGCTGATGGGCATCGAGGCGGTGCGCGCCTTTCTGAAGGCCCGGGCACCCGATCTTCCGATTATCGAACAGGCTTCGAGCACCGCCACGGTGCTCGAAGCTGCCGCCACGCTTGGCGTGCTGCCGGGGCAGATCGCCAAGACGCTCTCGCTGCGCGTCGGTGATGCCATGGTCCTGGTCGTGGCAGCCGGCGATTACCGGCTCGACAATCGCAAGGTGAAGGACGCGATAGGCAGTCGTCCGCGGATGCTGCCAGCCGAGGAGGTCGAGCAGCTGACCGGCCATCCCGTCGGCGGGGTTTGTCCGTTCGGATTGCCCACCCCGCTGCCGATCTATTGCGACATTTCGCTCCGCCAGTTCGACACCGTTTATCCTGCCGCAGGATCGCGCACCGCATCGGTGCGGATCACGCCCGAACGGCTTGCGGAACTGGTTGGCGCGACCTGGGCCGATCTCTGTTCGCCGCCATCATAGTTCTGCATTGCTGTCTGTGAATGCATGCCGCCCGCGCCGTCGGCACAGCGTCTGATTCACGCCTCGCCACGCGATACGCGCATCGACCGCGCCCGCTTTGAGAAGCTGCAAGAGGCCTATGTGAGGCGCGCTATCCGAAGCACTGCCGAATAAGCGAAGAGAAGCTGGCGTGGCGGGGGCAAGCGTGTCGAAGCCCTTTTCGGCCAGGCGGTGCAGGTAATCTGCGAAAGGCGGATCGCAGCACTCGAACGCAGCGCCGCAGCCTGACCTAGGCGGCGACTTTCCCGGCGTTTGCGAACGACAATTCGCGCTGCATCTGCGGCGCCTCGCTAAGTTCGGCGCAGCGCATATCGCGGGCAATCGCGACGCTGATCCACTCGATTTTCCACGCCAGATCGAGCACGTTGCCGCGCTTCGCGCGGCTGATTGTAGCGATACCGACGTCCTCGACGGCCACCGAAAACCGGTATGCCTCGACCCAGTTATCGAAGCGTCCCTGCACCAGCGCGTCGTCCGACATCGCGATCGCAAAGCCCTCGTCGAGCGCCCATGCGGACAGGCAAAGTTCGTCCTCCACGTCGCCGGAAAGCTTCAGTCGGCCGTTCTCCAGTGGTTCGATTCTGATCGATATATCGGGCTTATCCTGGCGAATCGGCAAGGTTGCGATACCAGAACATAGAAGGAGCGCATGAAAGGCTGGCGAGGATCGGCGGGGGTAGAGGCTAGTGCCGCGGTAATCGGGGCGCGTGCGGCGAGCGGCCGTGCAGCTGACGCGGTCGAGGAGCAAACTGCCGCCATCCTGAGAAAGCGAAGGAGTGCTAAGATGAACTGCTTTGCCGGGCTGGACGTGTCGGTCGAAGAGACTTCGATCTGCGTGGTGGACGAGGAGGGGACGGTGGTTTCGACGGCCTCTGTCGCAACCTCGCCGGAGCACATCGCGGACGTGCTGAAACCCTACGCCGGACGGCTTCGACGTGTCGGCCATGAAGCCGGCGCGCTGTCACCCTGGCTGCAAGGTGGCCTGAAGGCGCTTGGCATCCCGGCCATCTGCCTGGAGACCCGCCATGTGCGTGCCGCGATGGCCGCGCAGTGCAACAAGACGGACGCCACGAATGCGCTTGGCATAGCCCATATCATGCGCACCGGCTGGTATCGGACGGCCCATGTGAAGACCGATGCGAGCTATCGGCTGCGCCTGTTGCTGGTTCATCGGCGCAACCTGAAGCGCAAATTTGTCGACCTCGAGAATGCGATCCGGCACTTGATCAAGGTGTTCGGCATCCATCTCGGCAAGGTCAGCCGAGGCCGCTTCGACAAGGCGGTCCGCGACGCAACCGCGGACGATCCGATGATTGCAGGCCTCATGGACTGCATGCTGCGGGCGCGCGCGGCGCTCTGGGAAGAGTATCTGCGGCTGCACAAGCTGGTGGTTCAGATTGTGATGGGGCACAAGCTCTGCGGGCGTTTTCTGGCGATCCCCGGCGTCGGATCGATCACGGCGCTCAGTTATGCCACCGCGATCGACGATCCCGCGCGATTTCGGCGTTCGCGGGACGTGGCCGCCTCCTTCGGCCTCACCTCGAAGCGATGGCAGTCGGGCACTTCGATCGACGTCCGCGGGCGCATCAGCAAGGCGAGGGATCCCGACGTTCGCCGCGCGCTGTACGAAGCGGCGTCGGCGATGCTGACCCGCTTCAAGGGCCGCGACCAAGTCAAAGACTGGGGGCTGAAGCTCGCCAAATCCAAGTCGCACAACAAGGCGACTGTAGCGGTCGCGCGCAAGCTTGCAGTCATCATGCATGCCATGTGGCGCGACGGCAGCAGCTCCGACATTGACGTCGGACTAGGCGTTGAAAGCGCAACAGATCAAGGACCAGCGCGTGCTGCGGGCGAACAGCTGAGCATGCGCTGAAGAGGGTTCGGCAGCCCGCTGCGGAAGAGAACTGGTGCAGACGATGGACGACGGGAAGCACGTTATCTTGCCTGTGGCCGGCCTTGCTGGACCACGCGATAATGCCTGTGATGATGCCCCGTCAGACCGATTGCGACATGTGCCCCGGATGGTTCGCGGCTGCCACGATGCAGCGTCCAAACGCGCCGCGGTGAGCACGGAAGAGTGCACGGCGCACCAGGGCTCATCCGTTCGCGGAATGGCGAAAAGACCCTGTCACTGGCAAGCTGCTGACAATCTTCGAGGAGGACAATACTATGGGTAGGAAGACGGCGGTGGATGGCCCGATTAAGAGGGCAAGATTAAAGAAATGGCGCCACACCCTGCGGTCGATGCGCCATAACCTGTTGTCTACACATCATTTTCTTCTTCTGCTGCGATGGCGCCATGTAGGCGGGCATGGCGCCATGCCTTGCTCAAGTCAGCAGAAAACTGCGGTGTTTGACGGCGCCATCGGCGATCGTGATGTGATCGTCGCTGGACCGGTGGGTGAGGCAGTTCGGCACCCCTCGCAATTCTGATGCGCCTGTCCGTTCAACGCTCATGTTTGCAACATGCTGCGTGTCTGCCCGTCTCGCTCTTTGTCTGCTGCCGCCCCGGACATCATTTGGCCCGGCGAATCTCATTGCATCGAGAGTGCTCTCGCGCAGAAGGAAAGTAGACAGCTTTCCGACCTCGTAAGAGCCTCGGTCTGCGGCCGCCGCGGGGCAAACTTACCGGGGCGAGGCAGAAAGGCCGGGCGGACGGGAACGGACGGGGCGATCAAGGCCCGTCAGGTGGCTGGGCTCCTGCCCCCAGCAGACCGATAGTCGATGGGCAAACACAGCCCGTTAGAGGAGCCTCACGATGAGTAACAATCCCGCCCCTGATGTCATCAGCGTTCGCATCGAGGACGCATGCCGACTGACCGGCATAGGTCGATCAAAATTCTACGAGCTGATCGCCGTCGGCGAGGTCGAAATCGTCAAGATCGGGGCGATGACGCTAGTGCCTGCAGACAGCCTCCGAAAGCCGATCGAGCGCGGGCGCCAGAGCGATGAGAAATGAAACCGGATTTCCGCCTAGGTCGCGCTGTCACCACAGCTGCTGACGTAACGCTATCCGATCGCACCGTGACCGTGCGGGGCAACAGCGAGGAAACGGATCAGAGCATCGCTCGCGCTTAACTGCGTCGCTTGCGTAAGACCGTGGCTCTTAGGGCGAAAGCTATCTGCTTTGCTGGTCCGAAAGCCTCCGCCTGCTCTCAACCTAAAATGTGAAATTCGGCCCCGGCTGCTCTCGACCAGCTCAAGACATTCAGCGTCGTTTATGTGTGTGTCAGCTTATCATGAAACAGTAAGCGTGTTCAGCAGGCCGCCTTGCGGCATCGTCGATAGCCGGGATGCTTGCCGCCTTTGACGAGGGGCTGGCGGTGCAGGAAGTTTTGGGTTCTACGACCAGTCATACGAGCACGCGTATGACTGGTCGCATGGAAATAGTCGGCCGGGTGTCGGGCCGGCGGCGATGGTCCGACGCGGAGAAGCTGGAGATTCTGGCCGAGGCGTTCCGGCCTGGGGCGAGGGTCTGCGATGTGATCGCCCGGCGCGAGGTTTCGAGCAGCCTGATCTACACGTGGCGCAAGCAACTGCGCGAAGGCAGGCTGGCCGGGGCTGCGGCGTCCCTGCCGGTGTTTGCTGAGGTTCAGCTCACCGAGCCGGTCGTGCCGGCGTCTTCGCCGGTGCCGTGTTCGCCGGGACGCATCGATATCGAGTTGCCCGGCGGCATTCGGCTGAGTGTCGACGGCGGGGTGGATGCGGATGCGCTGGCACGGGTGTTGTCGGTGCTGCGGCGAGCCCGGCGCCGTTGCCGACGCGGGTGTATCCGGCGTGCGGCGTGACCGATATGCGGAAGGAGTTCGACGGTCTGGCGATGCTGGTGCAGCAGGTGCTGGCGAAAGACCCGCATTCGGGCGCGCTGTTCGCGTTTCGGGGCAAGCGCGGGCATCTGGTCAAACTGCTGTGGTTCGACGGGCAAGGCCTTTGCCTGTTTTCGAAGCGCCTTGACCGGGGCTGCTTCGTCTGGCCGGTGACGGCAAGCGGAACGGTGGTGCTGACGCCGGCGCAATTGTCGATGCTGCTGGAGGGCATCGACTGGCGCCGCCCGGAGCGGACCTGCACGCCGACGCTGGCGGGCTGAAACCGGCGATTTTGCGTCGCTTTTGCTCGCCTGAGCCCCCGCGATCTGCTAGGCGGCGTGGACAAATTTGAGCCAGTATCTGGCGGTGGCGAGATGAACCATGCCAAGGAAGCTGCTGGCCAGTTGGTCATAGCGCGTGGCGATGGCCCGGTTGATCTTGAGGCGGCCGAACATGCGCTCGATGCGGTCGCGTTGCTTGTAGAGCGCCCGGTTGTGCTCGATCTTCACGCGGCGATTTGACCGGCCGGGGATGACCGCTTCGATTTTCCGTGCGGCAAGGTCGGCGCGGATCACGTCTGCGTCATAGGCCCTGTCTGCAAGCAGCGCCTCCGGTGCCCGTTCGGGCAGACCGATCAAGGCATCATACGCCTTGCAATCTGCCGCCTCGCCGCCGGTCAGAATGAAGGCGAGCGGTCGTCCAAGGGCATCAGCCAAGCAGTGAAGCTTACTGGTGAACCCGCCCCGCGAGCGGCCAAGAGCGCGTCGACGAGTCCTCCTTTTCCGCCCGCTGCCGAGACATGGGCGCGGACTGTCTTACTGTCGATGCTGTAGTGGCCGCTGTCCGCCATGATCTCGGCCAAAGTCACGGCAACGGTCTCCCAGACCCCGGCTTCGCTCCATCGCCGGAACCGGCGATAGATGGTGTTTCAGCTCCCGTATTTGGGCGGCACGTCGCGCCACGGCGCACCGCAACGCCGGCGCCAGAGTATGCCGTTGATGATTGATCGGTTCTGCTCCGGTCGCCTGCCTTGCCCACGGTTTTCAGGCTCGATCGGCAGCAAGTTCTTCAGGATGCGCCATTCTGCTTCGGTGAGATCGCCCCTGCTCAAGCCTGCCTCCAAAAAGCAGCCTTGAATCAATCTCCTCCAACGGCGTCAACCGCATTCTAAGTCGATGCAGCTTGTTCTGCCAGAACGGCCGGGTTAATCGAATGCTGAATGAAATGAGGGCATCGTGAAAGCAGCGTTCTGGCGCTTTGCGCACAGCCATTATCAGACGAAAAGCCACTGCTTCTGGCCGAAGTAGCCCTGTTTGTGTGGTTCACCTTCTTCGCGCTGGTCTATGGTAGCGCCATGCTGGCCGGGTGGCTGCCGACCATTATTGAGACCGTGGTGGGGGTGATACTCGTCGTTGGCCCATTAGCTCTTGGATTGCTGCACAGACGTATTCGCATCGAGGCCGCGAAAGGGCCTGACGCTCTCTATCGCAAACGCATCGCGGCTAATCGGCAACAATGAGGCGCGCGCCAAATTCCGCGAGCGAATTTGTCCACGCCGCCTAGGAAATCCGGGTGCCGGAAGCGCCCGTTTCCCCTGCTGATGCCACCGCGCGGATTGCCGCGCTGGAGGCATTGCTCGCCCGGGCCAATGCCGCGCTCGCCGCCTGCGATCTGCTCATCGACAGCTTGCGCGGTCGCTAGCCCATCGACTCATCGCGGCACGTTCAGTGCTCCAACGGCTCGGCATCCGCTGCAGGGATGCGAAGTTCAAGACACGCCCCTTCGTCCGATGGTACAGCCGTTAGAGTCGCATGATGCGCGGCGGCGATCTGGCGGGAAAGCGACAGGCCGATTCCGGAGCCGCCCTCCTTGGTCGTGAAGAAGGGCACGAAGACCTCGTCGATCCGGTCCACCGGAATGCCGGGTCCGTTGTCGCGCACGCGGAGAATCGTCTCCGTCCTTTCTGTTGTCAGCTCGATGGTGATCCGCGCCGATGGTCGGCCCCGCACGGCGTCGGCGGCGTTCTGGAGGAGATTGGCGAGCGCCCGCTCCAGCAATTCCGGGTCCGCGATTATGCGCGCGGGCTCGGCCGGCAGGGAGAGGTCCAGGCGGATGCCGATGTCCCCCAGCAAGGACATCGTCGATTGCGCTACGCCCGTCACCAGGACCGAAAGGTCGAAGGATACCGGCACCGGCCTCGGCAGGTCGCCGAGCTGTCGATAGCGTTCGACGAAGCCGAGCAGATGCGTGGCACGGCGTTCGATCGTGGCGAGCGCACGCGCCGTTTGGGGAGGGTGATCGGGCAGGGCGACGAGACTTTCAGTAAGCGAGACGATCGGCGCGAGCGCGTTCATCATCTCGTGGGTCAGCACGCGCGTCATTGCGTGCCACGCCTCGATTTCGACCGCGTCCAGCTCGCCTGCCACCCATTGCAGCGACAGGAGTCGCTGCGGCGCTGCTCCAGGCGCGGCAAAGCTGCCGCACCAAGCGAGAAGGTTGCGGCCGTCCTTCGCACGAACCAGGCGACGCGCACCGGCCGAGAGGGCCAGGACGGTGGCGGCTGCCACGGAATCGAGCGCGGCGATATCTTCCAGTCGCCCGACCATGGCGCCTGCCATCTGGCGGGCTGCGCGATTGCAGCGCACGATCCGGCCCTGTGCATCGAGCACGAACAGCGCGGTGGCCACTGCGTCGAGCAAGGCCAGCAGCTGGTCAGCCTCGCGCGCGTCGTCCGCAATCTCCGTCCGTGCCGGAAGGGCGGTGCGCCGCGTCAGGCTGCGATAGATATCGGCAAGGGCGAGGGCTGCGACGATCACCAGCAGGGCGATCGTCGCTGCGTGATGCGTGGACTGCAATTGGAGCGCGCCCCACACTGCCGCGTCGGCGATGACCAAGCGCCAGCCAAGAGCAGAGACGCGCGGGGCTGCGTACCAGCTATCCATCGCGGGCGAGCCGCCGGTACAGCGCCTGCCGGGTGAGCCCCAGCGATGCCGCCGCACGGCTGATATTGCCGTCGTGGCGCTGGAGCGCTTCGGCGATGGTCGATTGCTCCACGGCGGCGAGCGTCGGGGCGCGGCGCCGCGTCTCGGTGCGGGTGACGGCGTCGCGCACGGCGGCGATCAACTGGGCGTTGCGCCAGGGTTTGAGCAGGAAATCGTCGCCGCCCTGCTTCATCGCCTGCACCGCAAGGCTCACCCCGCCATAGGCGGTGAGGAACACCACGCCGAGAGCGGGATCGGCGCCGCGCAGGTCGGCAAGGGTAGCGAGCCCTGCTTCGCCGTTCCGATCGCCTGCGAGAAAGTTCATGTCGAGCAGCACCGCGCCATAGCAGCGCTCCCGCACCAGTCGCGCGGCGTCGGCGGGCGCGGCGGCTTCGTCGCAGCTACCCACCTGGGGCGCCAGCGCCAGCACCGCGGCTTCGCGAACGTCAGGATCGTCGTCGACGATGAGGATGCGGGCGTCGTTCATCGGCGCCGATGGTAGGTGCAGGCGCTAGCTGCGCGCAACTGTACGAATCCGGACGCTATCGGCGCGCAAACGGGGTTTGCCTTGGTTTAAGTACCTGCCAATGCGTGTTTTTGCTTACGGGCCTCAGCGGATATGATGAGGCGGTGCCGCCCATGGACCATCCGATCGCCACGCCTTGGTGGCAGCGCCCGCGCCGGAGCAGCTGGATGGCCGCCCTCGCGCTGTTGGCCCTGCTGGTGGGTATCGCCGCGCTGGTGCATGGGGCGGGCGCCCGGACACTCTCTGTCGCCGCCGGCACGGTGACGCTCGCCACGGCGCGGGTCGAGCTGTTTCGCGATGTCGTCGCGGTCCATGGCACGCTGCAGCCGCGCGAGATCCTCTATTTGGACGCAGTTTCCGGCGGGCAGGTCGCGCAGATCTTCGCGCAGCCCGGCGATCGCGTGACGGCCGGACAGCCGCTGGTCGCGTTTCGCAACGCACAGCTCGTACGGGACGTGCTCGACAATGCCGGGCGCCTCGTCGAGTCCATCACCCAGGTGCAAAGCTTCGAAACCCAGCTCGAGACCAACCGCGCGACCAACGACAAGACGCTGACCGAACTCGCGGCCAGCGTCGCGACGCTGGAGGCGAAGGCCGCGCGCATCGACGCGCTCACGGCGCGCGGCTTTTATCCCAGGGGCGACGCCGAGGCGCTGCACATCGATCTCGCGCGCTATCGCCGCCTTCTTGCCGTGCAGCACGCGACCAACCAGCGCCAGGAACGACTGCGCGAAGCCCAGCTCCCCCGCTTGCGCAGCGAGCAGGAAAGCCTCAGCCGCAGCCTGGATGCGACGCATGCCCAGCTCGACGATCTGATCGTGCGGGCGCCGGTGACCGGCACGCTCACCCAGATCGACCTGAAGCCGGGGCAGAACCGCAATCGGGGGGATCGGCTGGCCGAGATCACCAGCGATGCCGGTTTTCGCGTGGTTGCCGAGATCGACGAATACTATCTGCCGCGGGTCCGCGTGGGGCTGGACGCTGCGCTGGCCTTTGGCGGGCGGAGCCTTGCAGGGCGGGTCACCCGCGTGCGCCCGGAGGTGAAGAATGGCGCGTTCACCGTCGAGATCGACTTCCTCGGCGCGCAGCCCAGCGGCGCCACCCCCGGCGCAGCGATCGACGGCGAGTTGACGCTCGGGCTGGATCGCCGCGCGCTGGTGCTGCCCGCCGGCGCCGCCGCGCAGGGAAGCGGGGACCTGTTCGTGCTCGCGCCCGATGGCCGCAGTGCCCGGCGCGCCCCGGTGCGCTTCGGCCGTCGTAACCCCCGCCAGGTCGAGATCCTCGCCGGCTTGCAGGCGGGGCAGCGGGCCATCGTTTCCGATACTTCCAGCTGGTCGCGGATCGACCGCGTCCTTCTTACCGACTGAGGCAGACCCATGCTGACGCTTACCGATTTGCGCAAGAGCTTCCGCACCACCGAGGTGGAGACGCGCGCGCTCGATGCCGTCTCGCTGGAGGTGGGGGCGGGCGAATTCGTCGCGATCATGGGCCCCTCCGGCTGCGGCAAGTCGACGCTGCTCAACATCCTCGGCTTTCTCGATGCGCCGAGCGGCGGTTCTTACCGGCTGCTTGGCGAGGAAGTGGCGGGGCGTTCCGAGCGCGAACGGACAAAGCTGCGCCGCGCGCACATCGGCTTCGTGTTCCAGAGCTTCAATCTGGTCGACGAACTGACCGTGGAGGAAAATGTCGCGATCGGCCTACTCTATCGCAGCGGCGCCACTGCCGCGAAACGAAAGATCGGCGAAGCGCTGGAGCAGGTGGGGATCGCCCACCGCGCCCGGCACCGGCCGCAGCAATTGTCCGGCGGGCAGCAGCAGCGCGTGGCGATCGCACGCGCACTGGTGGCCGAGCCCAAGCTGATCCTGGCGGACGAGCCGACCGGCAATCTCGACAGCGCCAATGGCGAGCAGGTGATGGGCCTGCTCAAGGAAGCGGTGGCAGCGGGCACCACCGTGGTGATGGTCACCCACTCGCCGCTCCATGCCGCCGAGGCGCAGCGGACGATCCGGATGCTCGACGGTCGCGTGGTCAGCGAGACGCTGCTGTGAAGGTCCGGCATTTCCTCATCGCCGGGTGGCGGGCGGCGCTGGGCGCGCGGACGCTGTCGCTGATAGCGCTGCTTGGGCTCGTCGTGGGGCTGGCCGCAGCGATCCTGATGCTGATCGTGGTGCGCGGCGCCCTGCAGCAGAACGACTTCGTTCCTGCGCGCGACCGGACCTATCTGGCCACCTCCACCGACCTGATGCCCGGCGGCGCGCCTGCGACCGAAGAGCGGACGAGCGGATTGGCAGCGCCCCTCGTCGCGGGCCAACTGGCGTCGATCGAGGCCTGGGCGCGGCTTGCTGAGGACGAGGTCGCCATCCGCCGCGGCGCCGTCGAGCGCAAGGAGACGATCTACTGGGCCGACCCTTCGATCGCTGACGTCGTGCCGCGCCCGGTGCTGCGCGGCGATCTGGCGGCGACGCTGGCGCGGCCCGACGGGGTGGCGATGACCGCCGCAGCGGCGCGGCGCTGGTTCGGACGTGCGGACGTGCTGGGCGCGCCGCTCACCATCGCCGGGCGCGCAATGCGGGTGGGCGCGGTCCTTGCCGATCTCCCACCGGGCGCCACCGATTGGACCCACGACATTCTGGCTTCGTCCCGCAGTTCCGCATCGGTTCTGCGCGGGCTCACGCGGCCGGCGGATGGTGGGTTCAGAACCGAATCGCGGACTTATTTCCGCCTTCGCCCCGGCACGTCCGGCGCCGAGGCGGCGCGCCAGATGCGCCCGCTGGTGGCGACGCTGATGCCGCCGGAGATTCAGGCAATCTATCGCATGGGGCTGGTGCGGGTCGACCGGCTGGCGCTCGATGCCGATCTGCATCCGGGTGCGCGCGATCGGATGGTTACCGGCTCGCTGATCGCGGGGCTGGTATTGTTCGTTGCAGTAGCCAACACGGTCAACCTGGCGCTGGCGCGCGCCGGGCGGCGACGCAAGGAAATCGGCGTCCGCAAGGCGGCCGGCGCTGGACGCAGGGATATCGCGTTGCAGTTCCTCGGCGAGACGGTGGCGGCCACGCTGGTCGCGGCGCTGCTGGCAATGGTCGCCAGTGAATGGCTGCTGCCGCCGCTCAACGCCTTTCTCGATACGAACGCCACGATTGACTATGCGCAGGCGCCCTTGCTGACGCTCGGAGTTATCGCAGGCGCGATCATCGTCGGGCTGCTCGCCGGCGCTTATCCGGCGCTGGTCGTCTCGCGACTGTCGCCCGCGACGATCTTGCGGCCGGACGGCCGAACCGGCGACGGTGGTGCCAAGGTACGCGCGGTGCTGGTGACGCTGCAGTTCGCGGTGCTGATCGGCCTGCTGATCGCCACCGGCATCGTCTACCAGCAGCGCCGCTTTGCGATGGCGCAGGGCACGGGGGCGGACATCGCGCAGATGCTCACGGTCGATGCGGAGTGCCCGGCGGGCTTCGTTGCGGAGGTGGCCCGCCTGCCTGGCGTGCAGGGCGCCGCGTGCCACGGATCGGAGTTCGTGACCGGCAGGGGCCGATCGTTCATCGAGTTGCGGGGCCGACCGATCCAGATCCTCGTCGCGGCGGCCCTGCCGGCGACCTATTCACTCTTTGGCGTTCCGCCGATTGCCGGTTCGCTCGCGGGACTGCCGCCGCAAGGGGAGCCCCAGGTGCGCCGCATTGTGCTCAACGAAGCGGCGGTGAAGGCGCTGGAGCTGGGGTCGCCGCGTGATGCGGTGGGCAAGCGTGTGCCGGTGACCAACTTCTCCCCCTTCACCGAGGGCGAGCAGCTCGGCGTAGTCGTTTCCGTCGTGCCGAACTTCCAGTTCACCTCGGCCGAACTGGCGGCGAAGCCTACGATCTATATCGATGCCCCGCGACGGGTGGGGCCGAATGCTGGCATGGTGTCGATCCGCCTGTCCGGCAAGCAGGTGCCGGAGACGCTCGCTGCGATCGATCGCGTGTGGCGGGAGACTGGGGGGCAGGGGCCGATCCGCCGCCGCTTCTTGTCCGACCGCATGGAGGAACTCTATCGCGATCTCGAACGCGGCATGCAGTTGTTCGCGATCTTCGCCGTGGTGGCGGTGCTGCTTGCGGCTGCCGGCATGGTCGGCATCGCCATCGCGACGACCGATCGTCGCACGAAGGAAATCGGCATTCGCAAGGCGATGGGCGCGAGCACGGGGCAAGTGCTCTGGCTGCTCCTCCGCCAGCTTACACGGCCCACCCTGCTGGCCAACCTCATCGCTTGGCCGGTGACATGGTGGGCGATGCAGCGCTGGCTCAACGGCTATGCATATCGCATCGACATGCCGCTATGGTCGTATCCTGCAGCGGGCGGCGCAGCGTTCGTCGTGGCGGTCGCGAGCATTGGTGTGCTGGCAGGGGCAGCCGCCCGTCGGGCGCCTATCGTTGCGCTACGGTATGAATAGACGACGCGCCGAAGTGAGCTGCCACGTGCGCGTCAGCGTTCAATGAGGTGTTCGCAGCCTCGGTACGGCATCCGGTGCCCATCGCTGTTAGATGGAGTTTGGTCAAACGGACGGTAATCCATGGTTTTTCGGAAATGGCGCGCCCGAGGTGAAAGCGCTGAGTACTCAGATCATTGGGAGATTCGGCTTCGCACTGACCTGCGCCCGCGAAGAACTTGCCTATTGTTCCAATCTCAAGCTGGTGTCAGCCTTCGGTAAGGGATGACCAATCCAGTGCGAAGCGGGCCAGATATTTCCGTAGCCGATCGGCATCGTTGGCGGAGGTCCTGCGCGTGCGAGATACAGCGAACAGCGTGCGCCCGGCCTCGGAGAGCGAGCGGCTGCTGCGGCAGGTATCCACGACTGCGGCGAGTTGCACCCGGTCGAAAGGATCAATCTCTGCCAGTGCCTCGGGCGCCAGCACGTCTGTCAGAACGTCGCTTTCATGCTGCCGCTGCCCGGACCACAGCCGTTCCAGCCGGCAGACCTCCGCGTCGACGCAATCGGCATCGATCCGCCCTTTGGAACTGAGCGTTGCCATTCGGCTTACGCTTGCGGTAAGGTCGCGGAAATTGCCCGGCCAGCGGGCGTCGGGGCTGGTGGCGAAGGTTAGGTAGCGGTGGCGGGCTTCCTTGTTGAAGTTCACCCTAGTGCCCCCGCGCTCGGCGTGGCGATCGAGTTCATAATCGAGATTGGGTTCGATATCCTCGCGGCGTTCGGCGAGGCCGGGCAGCTGGAAGGTCCACAGGTTGAGCCGCGCATAGAGATCGTCGCGGAAGGCGCCTGCGGCCACGGCGCGGCCGAGATCGCGGTTGGTGCCGGCGATCAGCTGGAAATCGGACGCCGCTTCCTTGTCCGAGCCGACGGGCAGGAAGCGCTTGTCCTCGATCGCGCGCAGGATCATCGCCTGCTCGTCCGCGCCGAGTTCGCCGATCTCGTCCAGAAAAAGCATGCCCTTGTCGGCGGCGCGCAGCAGCCCCGGCCGATCGGCGACCGCGCCGGTGAAGGCGCCCTTTCGATGCCCGAACAGCGTCGACATTGCCCCGTCGCCCTTTAGCGTCGCGCAATTCACCTCGACGAACGGCCCGGCAATCTGGTGCTTCAGCCGTTTCAGTTCGTAGATGCGCCGCGCCAGCTGGCTCTTGCCCGCGCCGGTGGGACCGGTGAGCAGGATCGGCGCCCTGGAGCGCAGCGCCACCTGCTCGATCTCGTCGATCATCCGGTTGAAGGCGGGATTGCGCGTCTCGATGCCCGATTTGAGGAACGACGTGCTCTCCTGCGCCGCGACGGCAAAGCGCGTGGCGATGCTGTCATAGCGCGACAGGTCGAGATCGATCACCGTCCAGCGACCCGGCGCGCCGCCATCCTCGGCGCGCTTGGCGGGCTGGGTCTGGAGCAGGCGGCCCGGCAGATAGCGTGCCTCGGTTAGCAGAAAGAGGCAGATCTGGGCGACGTGCGTGCCGGTGGTGATGTGGACCAGATAATCCTCTGCCTCGGGGTCGAACGGCTCGGCGCGCGCGAAGTCGAGCAGCTTCCCGTACACCTCCTCGAAATCCCACGGATCCCGGAAGTCGAGCACGCGCAAATCGATCTTCGTTTCGGGCGACACCGAAACCACATCCTCCGCGACATATTCCGCGAGCCGGCGGTGCTGCGAGCCGTGGATCAGGATCAGCCGGTCGATCCGCAGGTCCTCGTGCATGGCCAGCGCGACAGTGGGTCGCCACTTGCTCCAGCGGGAGGGGCCGAACTTGCTCGCATCCAGCGTGGAGCCGAGAAAGCCAATGACGGTGAGGGGTTTCATGCTTATCCTGTAGGATAAAAAACGATCCATAGCGATCATATTTTCGGGAGGTCGCGCCATCCGCAAACGCATGGTGCAGCAGGCGGATCGGAAAATAATTGCTAAAAACAATATCTTAAAAGGTTTTCGCTTTTTCGCCCCCAAACTTGGCACGCCTTCTGCAGAGTAGCTGGCATCGGATCGGGCGCTTCCTGGATCCGATGGCGCGGAAGAACGGGGCGGCCGGAATGGGCCGGTCGCCCCCGGATCCGCAGAAAGGATTGAGGGCAATGGCAAACAAGGGTCTTTTCGCTTCGGCGATCGCGAAGCTGCTTCCGGCGGCCGATACGCGCAATCACGAAGCCGCCCCGGCCTATGCCTACGGGCCGCAGGCGAAGCTGGCGCAGTTGGCCGCTACCGGCACCTTGAACGAGACGTTCTACGCCTCTGCCGAGGCGCAGCTATCGGACGTGATCGCCGCTGCCCAGGCCTGCGATCCGGCGTTCGTCGCCAAGGCTGCGGCCTATGCCCGCACCAGCGGCGCGATGAAGGACATGCCGGCGCTGCTCGCGGCTTATCTGACGGTCGCCGAGCCGGACCTGGCGGTGCGGGTTTTCGGGCGCGTGATCGACAATGGCCGGATGCTGCGCAGCTATGTGCAGATCCTGCGCTCCGGCCAGGTCGGACGGACCTCGCTCGGCTCGCGGCCCAAGCGGCTGGTGCAGGGCTGGCTGGAACGTGCCTCGATCCGCGACCTGATGGCTGCGGCGACGGGCAGGGACCCCAGCCTGGCGGACATCGTCAAGATGGTGCACCCCAAGCCGGCCGATGCCGAGCGGCGCGCCTTTTATGGCTGGCTGATCGGCAAGCCGTACGACGTAAGCGCCCTGCCGGCCGAGATCGCCGCGTTCGAGGCGTGGAAGGCGGATCGTTCCCGGCCGCTGCCGCCGGTGCCGTTCGAATGGCTGACCGCCTTCGAACTGACCGCGGCGCAGTGGGCGGAGCTTGCCGGCGCGATGGGCTGGCAGGCGCTGCGGATGAACCTCAACACGCTGGCGCGCAACGGCGCGTTCGACGTGGAAGGGGTGACGGGGCGCGTGGCCGAACGGCTGCGCGATCCCGCCGCGATCGCCCGGGTGAAGCCGATGCCGTACCAGCTCCAGATGGCGCTGGCGGCGGCGGACGAGACCGTGCCGCTCACCGTGCAGGCCGCGCTGGAGGATGCGCTCGAGCAATCGCTGGCCCGCGTGCCGGCGGTGGCGGGCCGGGTGGTCGTCTGCCCCGACGTGTCGGGGTCGATGTCGTCGCCGGCGACCGGGGTCCGCAAGGGCGCTTCGTCGAAGGTGCGGTGCATCGATATCGCGGCGCTGGTCGCGGCGGCGATGCTGCGGACCAACCGCGATGCCCGGGTGTTGCCGTTCGAACAGGGCGTGGTGAAGCTCAAGCTCGATCCCAAGGCGCGGGTCGCGGTAAATGCCGCGAAGCTCGCCGCGGTGGGCGGGGGCGGCACCAACGTCTCGGCACCGCTCGCCTTGCTGAACATGCTGGGCGAGAAGGTCGATCTGGTCGTGATCGTCTCGGACAACGAGTCCTGGGTCGATGCGACGCGGAGTGGTGCCACGGCGACGCTGCGCGAATGGGATCGGCTGAAGCAGCGCTGCACGACGGCCAAGCTCGTCTGCGTCGACATCGCGCCGTACGGCACGACGCAGGCGCAGAGCCGGGCGGATATCCTCAACATCGGGGGCTTCTCCGATGCGGTGTTCGACGGGATCGCACGCTTCGCCACCGGCGAGACGCGCGACTGGGTGAGCATCGTCGAGGCAGTGGAGGTGTAAGGAACAGGGTCGTGGCGAATGCTGGCGGGACTACATGTCACCCAAGGAGGCCCGACGAGGAAAGCGCCCGCGCAAGCGGGAGATGCGGGTTCGAACCCCGCCGCCGACACGTAGCTTAAGGGCCGCGTCTCGCCGCTCTCGTCGCCACGACCCCTACGAACAGCACGGCGAATGCCGGGAAGGACTACATTCTCCATGCGGAGGTCGCGGGTTCAATTCCCGCCTGTGCCGAAAGGTGCAGTAGCTCAGTGGATAGAGCACCGGCCCTTCGGGGCAGTCTTTTCCAATCCTCGTCGCCGTGGACGACAACCAAGCTGGCAAATGCCGGCGGGACTACATTGGGTACAGGAGGTTCGAATCCTCCCCGGAGCAATCCGGATGTCTCGCCATCCCTCGTTGCCAGCACCGAAAGAACCAAGGAGGTCAGCATGACCACGACCTATGACTATCAGCATGTCGAAGGCGGCGTGCCGATCAAGATGTGGACGCGCGGCGTGCCGGTGGAAGACGGCGCCCGCGCCCAGCTCACCCGCGCGGCGCAGATGCCGTTCGTGTTCAAACATGTGGCGGCGATGCCCGACGTGCATGTCGGCATCGGCGCGACCGTCGGCTCGGTGATCCCGACCAAGGGCGCGGTGATCCCGGCGGCGGTGGGCGTCGATATCGGCTGCGGCATGATGGCCGCGCGCACCTCGCTGATGGCCAGCGACCTGCCCGACAATCTGGAGGGCATCCGTTCGGCGATCGAGCAGGCGGTGCCGCACGGCCGTTCGGTCGGGCGGGGGCAGCGCGATCATGGCTCGTGGGGGGCGCCGCCGCCGGCGATCGTCGAGGCCTGGGCGACGCTCGCGGCCCGCTTCCAGCGCATTACCGACAAATATCCACGGCTGAAGAACACCAACAATGTCAACCATCTTGGGACGCTCGGCACGGGCAATCACTTCATCGAGCTGTGCCTGGACGAGGAACAGCGGGTGTGGGTGATGCTGCATTCGGGCTCGCGCGGCGTGGGCAACGCGATCGGCACCTTCTTCATCGAGCTGGCGAAGCAGGACATGCGCAAATGGCACATCAACCTGCCCGATCAGGACCTTGCCTATTTCCCGGAAGGGACCGATCATTTCGACGATTATGTCGAGGCGGTCGGCTGGGCGCAGGACTATGCCGCGCTCAACCGGCGGATGATGATGGCCAACGTCATCGCCGCCCTGCGCGGGCAGATCGCCAAGCCGTTCGACGGCGAGGTGGAGGCGGTGAACTGCCACCACAATTATGTGACGCGCGAGAACCATTTCGGCGAGAATGTGCTGGTCACCCGCAAGGGGGCGGTGCGTGCGGCCAAGGGCGTGCTGGGGATCATCCCGGGTTCGATGGGCGCGAAATCGTTCATCGTGCGCGGGCTGGGCAACCCGGACTCGTTCGACAGCTGCAGCCACGGCGCAGGGCGCGTGATGTCGCGCACCGCAGCCAAGAAGCTGGTGACGCTCGACGAGCATATCGCCGACACGGCGGGCGTCGCCTGCCGCAAGGACGAAGGCGTAATCGACGAGACGCCCAAGGCCTATAAGCCGATCGAAGCCGTGATGGCCGCCCAGGCCGATCTGGTGGAGATCGTGCACACGTTGAAGCAGGTGGTGTGCGTGAAGGGGTGACCCTTTGCGCGCACCGCCCATTCTCCCGGGAGGCAGTATGACGTTGGACACCGTCGCCTGGCGGCAGGCTGGCCGCCTCTATATCTGGCGCTATGCCCCCCTTCATCGCAGGCGGCGCGGCTGGCACTTTCATGCGGATTCTGCCGCTTGCCAGTCTCTTGTGGGACTGATCGACTGCATGATCGGGCAAGGCGAGCCCCGGCACCGCACGATGCTTCTGGAAAGGGTGACGCCGGAGATTTGGGGGATACCCAACTTCGGCTCTCCCAACGCGGATCGATTCGCGCGGCTGAGGATCGAATATCGGCCCGACCAGGAAACGCTGGAAATCGAGCCGGCCGAGGACAGGCTGGTTCTGACGCTGGGCGCGAAGCGTGCCCCGGTATTGCGGGGCGCGTTCATCGATCGGATGCTCGGGCAGTGGGATTTCGGGATAGCGCCGACCGATGAGCGCCGTGGCGACCCCTGGATGTTCTGGTGAAAGAAGCAAAGATGCAGGTTGACGGGCAAATTGCTGCAGAGGTGCGGCACGAGATCGAAACGCGCCTTGCCGCCATCGAGGCACGCGAGGGCGTGCGCCTGCTGCTTGCGATCGAATCCGGATCGCGTGCGTGGGGATTCCCCTCGCCGGACAGCGATTACGACGTGCGGTTCCTCTATCTGCGGCCGCGCGACTGGTATCTCTCGCTGGCGCCGGGCCGCGACGTGATCGAGACGCCGATCGTCGACGAGATCGACCTCAACGGCTGGGACATCCGCAAGGCGCTGGGGCTGCTGCTCAAGTCGAACGCTACGGTGAGCGAGTGGATCGAATCGCCGATCCGCTATCGGCCCGACGATCCTTTCGTGGCGCAGCTTGCGGGGGTGGCGGACGATCTGCTCAACCCGCGCGCGCTCGCCCATCATTATGCGAGCGCCGGTCGGCAGGCGGCGGAGCGCTGGCTGGACGGCGACGAGGCGGTGCCGGTGAAGAAATATTTCTACGCGCTGCGCCCGGCGCTCACCATCCGCGCGCTCCGCGTGAGTCCGAACGCGCGACCGCCCATGAACCTGCAGGCGCTGGTGGCAGTGAGCGATCTGCCGGCGTCGCTGGCAGATCAGATCGCCATGCTGGTCGAGGCCAAGGCGCGCACCAACGAACGGGCGAACGGCACGCGGCTGCCCGAGCTCGACACGCTGATCCGCAGCGAACTCGACCGAGCAGGCGAATTGCCGGTTCGCGCCCGGCGCGACGATTTCGTCGGCCGCGCGAACGCACTTTTTCTGGAAATGGCAAACACATGATCCTTATCGACGGTTCGGAAGGCGAGGGCGGCGGGCAGGTGGTGCGCAATGCGTGCGCGCTGTCGCTCGTCACCGGCCAGCCCTTCCGCATCACCCATGCACGCGGCAAGCGCGAGAAGCCGGGGCTGATGCGCCAGCACGTCACCGCGATCGAGGCGGCGTGCACGATTGGCGGCGCGACCTGCGAGGGCGTGGCGGTGGGTGCGTCCGAGTTCAGTTTCACGCCGGGCAAGGTCGTGCCGGGCGAGTATCGTTTTGCGGTCGGCACCGCCGGCAGCACCGGGCTGGTGCTCCAGACTTTGCTGATGCCGCTGCTGCTGGCGAACGGGCCGTCGCGGCTCGTGCTGGAAGGCGGCACGCACAACATGCTGGCGCCGCCGTTCGAGTTCGTCGCCAAGGCGTTCGTGCCGGTGCTGCAGCGGATGGGCGCGCAGATCGAATTGCGGCTGGTGCGACACGGCTTCTACCCGCGCGGCGGCGGCCGGATCGAGGTCGACATCCAGCCGAGTGCGCTGACGCCGATCGATTGCCTCGATCGCGGCGCGCTCCGCTCGGTTTCCGCGACCGCGCTGTTCGCGGCGCTGCCGTTCAATATCGCCGAACGCGAACTCGCGACGGCGCGGCGGTTTCTGCCGGAATGGCCCGAGGAGGCGTTCGCCGTCCGCGAGCTTCCCGACGAGCAGGGGCCGGGCAACGTGCTGCTGCTGGAGGCCGAGTTCCAGCATGGGACCGAGATCGTCAGCGGCTTCGGGCGGCTGGGAGTCTCGGCGGAATCACTCGCCAAGACGGCGGCGCATCGGATGGCGGGCTTCCTCGCGTCGGAGGCGTTCGCCGGGCCCTATCTCGCGGACCAACTGCTGCTGCCGTTTGCGCTTGCGGGTGGCGGCAGCTTCACGACGGTCAAGCCGAGCCAGCACGCCCTGACCGCGTGCGACATCATCGCGCGATTTACCGGACGGCGGTGGACGTTCGAGCAACAGGCAGATGGCTGCCATCTGGCGGCCTTGGGCTGAGGGGTCGGCGACTTTCTTGTGTCGCTGCGAGCGCTTCGCCTATAGCGTTGCTACGGGGGAGGCAGTGCATGGGCCTGTTCGGGTTTCTGTCGAAGCAGTTCGTCGACGTGATCGACTGGGTCGACGAACCCGGGACGCTTGCCGCGCGCCATCCCATGCAGGGGCGCGAGATCCAGACCGGCGCGCAGCTGACGGTGCGCGACGGGCAGGTCGCGCTCTTCTACCGCGAGGGCCAGCTCGCCGACGCCTTCCATCCTGGCCTGCACAGGCTGGAGACCGGCAATTTGCCGGTGCTCAGCGCGCTGCTCAACTGGGACAAGGGCTTCGCGTCGCCGTTCAAGGCGGACGTGGTGTTCTTCAGCCAGAAGGAGCAGACGGGGCTGAAATGGGGCACGGCGCAGCCGATCACGGTGCGCGATCCGGAGTTCGGCCCGGTGCGGGTGCGGGCCTTCGGCAGCTACAGCTTCCGCATCGAGCAGGTGCCCGCCTTCGCCGTGAAGCTGATGGGATCGCTCCAGCGCGTGACCGTCGCCGATATCGAGCCGCAGCTGCGCGCGGCGATCGCCACCGCGATGGCGTCCGCGATCGGTTCGGGGGAACTTGCCTTCGTCGATCTCGCGGGCAATCAGGCGGCCTTGTCCGAGCGGCTCAAGGCGGCGGTGGACCCCGCCTTTGCGCAATGGGGGCTGGCCTGCACCAGCTTCTACATCGAGAGCCTGTCGCTGCCCGAAGCGGTGCAGGCGGCGGTCGACCAGGCCAGCGCGCCGGCCGACGCCAGCGCGCAGATCGAGAAGCTCCACCGGCTCCTGACGATCGGCGCGATCACGCAGGCGGAGTTCGATGCCAAGAAGGCCGAACTGCTCGGCCGCATCCGCTGACCCGTCGATGAGCCTGCATCTGCCTTGCCCCAATTGCGGTGCGGACGTGGTGTTCCGCTCGCCGGCGCTGCCCAGCCGGGTGTGCGACACCTGCCACACCATGCTGGTGCGCAGCGATGCGGGCCTTGCCGAGTTCGGTATCGCCGCCGCGCTGCCGTTCGACGTTAGCCCGGTGCAGATCGGCATGCGCGGCACCGACGCGGGGCAAGCGTTCGAAGTGATCGGCCGGGTGCGCTGGAGCTGGACGGACGGTGCCTGGAACGAATGGCTGCTGCTGTTCGCAGACAACAGCACGGCGTGGCTGGGCGAGGCGATGGGCCAATTCATGCTGCTGCGCGAAAGTCCCTTCGGCGAGGTCCGCTCGAAGGCGCTGCGCGCCATCGCCAGTGGCGAGCGCGCGCAGATCGGCCAGAAGGTGGAATTGTTCGGCCGCAAGCTCGTCATTACCGACGCGCGCCAGGCGCTCTGCATCACCGCCGAGGGCGAACTGCCCTTCGTCGCGCCGAGCGGCTGGCAGGTCTACAATGTCGATCTGCGCGGGGCCGACGGCGAATGCGTCAGCCTCCAGCGCGACGGCAAGACGACGAGCTTCTATCAGGGCCGATATGTGATGCTCGCCGAACTCGCGCCGCGCGGTCTGCGTGCGATCGAAGGATGGGCGCTGCCCGATTATGCAGCCTGAAGCGCCTCTTTCCCCGCCGCCCGCACCGGCGGTGCGCGCGCTGTCCTGCCCGAATTGCGAGGGGGCGGTGGAACTGCGTGCGGCCGGCTATACCGTGCACGTCGGCTGCCAATATTGCGGCTCGATTCTCGACACCACCAATGGGCTGGTGAAGCTGGTTACCCAGGCGCATGCCGCGCAGGTGACGCCGGATATCCCGCTCGGCACGCGCGGCACGTTGTTCGGGGTGGAATGGGAGGCGATCGGCTATCTCCAGCGATCGCAGAACGGCGCCTATGGTTGGGACGAATATCTACTGTTCAATCCCTATCACGGCTATCGCTGGCTGGTGCATGCACGCGGCGGCTGGAGCTTCGGCACGATGCTCACGCGCGTGCCGATGCGGTTGACCTACGACACCTATTCGTTGGGCGGTGCGCCCTATACCCGCTTCTTCGCGAGCGAGGCGCAGGTGGATCGTGTCGCAGGAGAGTTCTACTGGCGCGTCGCGGTCGGCGAACGGGCGAAGACCGGCGATTGGGTGCGCCCGGGCTTCATGCTCTCCCGCGAGGCCAATGACCATGAGGAGAGCTGGACGCTCAACCAGTGGGTGCCGACAAGGACCATGACCGCCGCGTTCGGCGTCGCGCCCGCCGGCAAGCTGTGGCCGCCGCTGCCGCACCAGCCTTCCCCTTGGGGCGCATGGCTGCGGAGCGGTGCGGCAATCGGCGGTATCGCGCTTGCATTCCTGCTGTTCGTGTCGATCCTGCTCGGTGCAACTCGCTGGGTCACCTCTGCGGTGCTGCCGGTGGCGGTAGACGGCCGCGAGCAGACCGGGACGGTCGGCCCGGTCCACCTTACCGGGCGCTACCAGCGAGTGCGTGTCCGCGCCACGGTGCCGCGGCTTGAGAATGGCTGGGTCGACCTCGATTACAGTCTGGTCGATCGCCGAAATCAGCGGGTATATGCTGCGTCCGGTGTGGCCGAACGCTACGAAGGCGTCGATTCCGATGGTTCGTGGAGCGAAGGCACGCGAGATTCGGATGTGTCGATAGCCGGCGTCCCTGCTGGCGACTATGATCTCGTGGTCGATTATAAAGGCAATCGTTGGAGCCAGAGCGGCACCGCCTATCCAGATGGCGGATGGATGGAGCCGACCAACAATCCGCAGATCGTAGTCGAGCTGGGCACCGCGGCCCTTTACGCCTCAAATGTGTGGATTGCGGCCCTGCTGATCGCGCTGCCGTGGGTGGTCGGGCTGTTGCTGCACCTTCGCTTCGACAAGGCGCGCCGCGAAGAAAGCGATTTCGTGGGGAGGGGGGCCGTTTGATGGATCGACGCAGCTTTCTCTACGCGCTCTGGTCGATGGGAGTCCTCGGCCTGTTCCTGGCGGCGGCAGTCTATGGCTGGTCGCCGCTCGCCGAAGGCGGGCGCAGCAAGGACGAGCGGGCCTACAGCAGCAGCGGCCATGGCGGGGGCCATGCCGTGTTCTACGGACCGCATCACAAATAGGAGGACGCACATGGTCACTACTCTTCCGGCGCTGCTCGCGACGCTGCTCTATGCCGTGGTCGGCATCCTCGTCTTCGTGGTCGGCTTCGTCGTGCTCGACTTGCTGACCCCGGGGAAGCTGTGGGAGGAGATCCGCGACAAGCAGAATGTCGCCGTCGCGATCTTTTCCGGCGCGATTGCGATCGGGCTCGCGATCATCGTTGCCGCCGCCATCCATGGCTGAAGGCGATCCCGCGCATCCGAAATCCCGCGTGTCGGCACCCGCCGCTGCGCTGCTTGCCTCTGCCTTCGTCGTCTCCACCTGCGGGCTGATCTACGAGCTTCTCGCCAGCACGCTGGCCAGCTATCTGCTCGGCGACAGCGTTACCCAGTTCTCCACCGTGATCGGCACCTATCTGTTCGCGATGGGGCTGGGCAGCTGGTGCTCGCGCTATGTGACCCGCGACGAGCTGCGACTGTTCATCCGCGTCGAGCTGCTGATCGCGGTGCTGGGCGGTGCCTCCGCCGCGGCGCTGTTCGTGCTGTTCCCGCTGGTAGAGCATTTCCGGGTGGCGCTGTACGGACTGGTGCTTGGCATCGGCTTCCTCGTCGGGCTCGAGATCCCGCTGCTGATCCGCATCCTGCGCGGCTTCGACTTCCGCGAAACCGTGTCGAACGTGCTGACCTTCGATTATGTCGGCGCGCTGGTCGCCAGCCTGTTGTTCCCGTTGCTGCTAATGCCGCACCTGGGGATGATCCGCACCGGCTTCCTGTTCGGTATCCTCAACGCCGGCGTGGCGCTGGCGGTGCTGCTCGCGTTGCCGCGGGCGAACCGGTATCGTAGCGAGACCGTCTCGGCCGTGCTCGTGCTGCTGGCGCTCGCGGCGGGTTTCGCCGCGTCGGACCGTCTCCAGCGCTGGGCGGAAGTGGCGAGCTATGGCGAGCCGGTGATCTACGCGGTCAGCACCAAGTACCAGCGCATCGTACTGACCCGTCGCGAGGACGATCTGCGGCTGTACCTCAACGGCAACCTGCAATTTTCCTCGCGCGACGAGTATCGCTATCACGAGGCGCTGGTGCAGCCGGTGCTGGGGCGGGTGGCGAACCCGCGCAACGTGCTGATCTTCGGCGGCGGCGACGGGCTCGCCGCGCGCGAGGTGCTGCGACACCCCGAGGTGCGGCACCTTACGCTGGTCGATCTCGATGACGAGATGACCGGCCTGTTCTCCAAGACGGCGATGCTCACCGCACTCAACAAGGGCGCGCTGACAGATTCCCGCATCACCGTGATCAATGCCGACGGCTTTCGCTGGGCGCGGGAAGCGGCCGCGACGCGGGCCGGATCGTTCGACGCGATCATCGTCGATTTCCCCGATCCGGTCGATTACTCGGTGGGCAAGCTCTACACCGAGACCTTCTACCGCGCCGCGCGGCGGCTGCTGGCGCCAACCGGCGCGATGGTGGTGCAGAGCACCTCGCCGCTCGTCGCCCCGATGGCCTATTGGACGGTGGCAACCACGCTGGAGGCCGCCGGGCTGAAGACGCGCGGCTACCATGTCTATGTCCCCAGCTTCGGCGAGTGGGGCTTCGTGCTTGCCGCCGCGCGCCCGATCCCGATGGCGGCGCGGATTCCGGCTGGCGGGCGATTCCTGACGCCCGCGGGCGACGCCGCGCTGTTCGACTTTCCGCCGGACATGGCGCGCCGCCCGACGCCGGTGAACCGGCTCGACAACCAGGTGCTGGTCCGCGAGTTCGCCGATGCCTGGAGCCGCTATGAAGGCTGACCGGCGGATGGTGCTGGGGCTGGGGGCAGGGGCGGTTGCGCTCGCCGGCGGCGGCCTGGCAGTGGCGCTGGACCATGGCACGCCGCTGCCGCCGGGCGGGCTGGGCGGCGCCGATCTCGCGCGTGGGCATCGCCTGCGCGACGGCGGCTTCCCGGCACCCAGCCGCTTCGAGGAGGCCGACCTGGTGATCGCCGGCGGCGGCATCGCGGGCCTGTCCGCCGGCTGGCGGTTGCACGATGCCGGTTTTACCCGGTTTCGCCTGCTCGAGCTGGAGGATCAGGTGGGCGGCAATGCGCGTGGCGGCAGCAACGCCGTGTCCGCCTATCCGCTGGGCGCGCACTACCTGCCGGTGCCAAATCGCGAAGCCAAGGCGGTACAGCATCTGCTCCGCCAGCTGGGCATCCTGGTCGGCGAACGCGACGGCGTGCCGGTCTATGATCCCGAGCAGCTCTGCGCCGATCTGCAGGAACGGCTGTTCTGGCAGGGGCGCTGGCAGGAGGGGCTGGTGCCGCGCACCGGCCTGAGCCCCAAGGACCGCGCCGACCTCGCCGCGTTCGAGAAGACGATGGCCGCCTATTCGGCGCGGATCGGCAGCGACGGCAAGCCGGCCTTCGCGGTGCCGCGCGCCTATAGCTCGCGCGACCCCGACTTGATCGCGCTGGACGCCATCGATTTCGCCAGCTGGCTGGACCGGCAGGGATGGCGCTCGCCGGTGCTGCGCGCCCATGTCCGCTATGCGATGCGCGACGATTACGGCACCGAGCCGCACGAGGTCTCCGCCTGGGCAGGCGTGCATTATTTCGCCGGAAGACGCGGCTGGACCGTGGACGGCGCCGGTGACAACGAATTGACCTGGCCCGAAGGCAATGCCCGGCTGGCGCGCGGGCTGGCGGGTTTTTTCCCGGATCGCATTGCCCGCGGCCACATTGTTCATCATGTCGCGCAGGCGGGGGAAACGGTGCTGGTGGACAGTTTTGACGTCGCCGCCGGCGCGACGGTGCGGACCCGTGCCCGCGCTGCCATTCTCGCCATGCCGCACTTTGTCGCTGCGCGGATCTGCCCTGCGGTAGCAAGTGACAAGGCGTTGACCTACGCGCCGTGGCTGATCGCGAACGTCACCGTCGATCGTCTGCCCGGCGGGCGCGGGGTACCGCTCGCCTGGGACAATGTGTCGAGCACGAGCGATTCCCTCGGCTATGTGGTTGCCACCCACCAGACCCCCGACGCGCATCCGACCGCGACGGTGCTCACCTGGTACCTGCCACTGTCGGACATGCCGCCGCCTTTGGCGCGGCGCCTGCTGCTGGAGCGCCCGGCGGACGAATGGAAGCAGATGGTGCGCGACGACCTGCTCGCCATGCACCCGGAGCTCGACGATGCGATCCGCAGCATCGATCTTTGGCGCTGGGGGCACGCGATGGCCCGGCCAACCCCGGGCTTTCTGGCGCGTGGCGCTGCCGCCATGCCGAAACCACCGCTGTTCCTCGCCCATTCGGACCTGAGCGGCCTCTCGCTGTTCGAGGAAGCGCACTACCAGGGCGTGGCCGCAGCCGAGGCTGCGTTGGGGCTGTTCGGGCATCCATATGAGAGCCTGTTGTGATCGGCCAGCATCTCATCGCCGATCTCGCGGAAGCCACCCGGCTCACCGATGCGGCGCATGTCGAAGCCTGCCTGGTTGCAGCGGCAGCGGCTGCGGGCGCGACGCTGCTCGAAGTCCGGCTGCACAGCTTTGGGGCGGGGCAGGGCGTCACCGGCGTGGCGCTGCTGGCCGAATCGCACATCTCGATCCACACTTGGCCGGAATATGGCACCGCCTGCGTGGACATCTTCCTGTGCGCGGCGACCCATGATCTTCAGGCCGGGCTCGACGCGATCGTGCTGCGGCTGGGCGCCACGGTCCAGCGCTGCACGGTGATGGAGCGAACGTTTCAGCGATAGATGGTTCGCCAGCAAGGCGGAGACCGAGCACATCTCCGCGTGGAGGTCCTACGCTATTCGCACGGTGAAGGGGCGAGTACGGGAGCCATGCTGCGGCTACGGCCCTGCCAGCTCAGGCGTCGGGCGCTGATCGCCAGGCTGGTGACCAGTTTGGTGATGCAGTGCTGGCGGCGGTATGCCTAGATATGATTTCGGTGCCCACGGCGATTCAGCTGTCTCGCGCTGAAAGAACGCAAATCAGCCAGCTTGCCGATATGGCGCACTCGACGGGATTCGAACCTGTGGCCTCTGCTTTCGGAGTGATACGGCCGTTTTACCTCGACGAGAAAAGGCTAGGCGGGTTTCGGCCTTCTGGCGTTCCCACTCGTTTTCAAGTCTCGAAGCTCCGCCAGGAGCGCAAGCACCTGCTTGGAGAGGGGAACGCGATGTGGGCGGCCCATCTTCATCTTCTCGCCGGGGATGGTCCAGACCTTCGCTGAAGTGTCGAACTCTGCCCACTCAGCAGCGCGCAGTTCGCCCGGACGCACAAAGAT